>DASZTV010000033.1:0-7518 GCA_035548125.1 Mycobacteriales bacterium
GCGCCCTCGCCCGCAGTGACACCCGAGCTGCGGGCCGGGCTTGGGGAGGCGGCGGTCGCGGCCGCCCGCGCGGTCGGGTACGTCGGCGCGGGCACCGTCGAGTTCGTCATGGCGCCCGACTCGACGTACGCCTTCCTCGAGATGAACACGCGCCTGCAGGTCGAGCATCCGGTGACCGAGCTCATCACCGGACTGGACCTGGTCCGGCTCCAGATCCTGGTCGCAGCGGGGGAGCCCCTGCCGGCGGAAGCGCTCTCACCCGCGATCAACGGCCACGCGATCGAGGTCCGGCTCTACGCCGAGGACGCCACGAACGGCTTTCTCCCCGTCACCGGCACGCTGCGGGCGTTCGAGATCGCACCCGGGGTGCGCGTCGACACCGGGGTGGAGACCGGCAGCGTCGTGTCGCCGTACTACGACGCGATGGTCGCGAAGGTCATCGCGCACGCGCCGACGCGCGACGAAGCGGCGGCGAAGCTGGCTGCGGCGCTCGCGGGCTCGCGGCTGCACGGGCTGACGACGAATCGCGACCTGTTGGTGCGCATCCTGCGTGAGGACGAGTTCCTCACCGGCGGGACCGACACCGGGTACCTCGACCGTCACGATCCCGCGCAGCTCGGCGCGGCATTGCTCGACTCCGACGGCGCGCGCGCTGAGCACGCTGCTGTTGCCGCGGTCGCGTGGCAGGCGCTCAATCGCGCCACCTCACCGATCTGGCAGCGGATCCCGAGCGGCTGGCGCAACAACCCGTCCACGACACAGCGCATCGTGCTGGACGACGGCTCCGGGGAACGTGTGGTGACCTACGCGTTCGGGCGCGGCGGTGGGCTGACCCTCGCCGTCGACGGCGCCGAGCTCGCCATCGACGTCCACGACGCGACCGCCACCGGCGTGGACGCGACGATCAACGGGGTGCGCCGGAGCACCCGTGTCGGGATCTCGGCCGGCGGCAGGACCATCGACGTCGACTCGGCGCTGGGCGCCTCTTCCTACGCCGTCATACCGCGATTCACCGACCCCTCCGAGGCAGTCGCTGCCGGCTCGCTGGTTGCGCCGATGCCCGGCGCCGTGGTGCGTGTGCTCGTCGAAGCCGGTGCGGCCGTGGCCAAGGGTGCTCCGCTCGTCGTCCTCGAGGCGATGAAGATGGAACACACCGTTGCGAGTCCCACCGACGGCACGGTGAGCGAAGTGCGGGTTGCCGCGGGGCACCAGGTCGACGCAGGGTCGGTGCTCGTTGTGGTGGATGCCGACACAGCGGAGTAGCGGAACCATCCAGCCGTCGAGTCCGTCTCACCCTCAGCCGAGGTTGGGAGGACGCCATGCGTTTCGTCGGGAGTCGCGGTCGCGCTGCACTGATTGGGACAGGAGCGGTGCTCGTCGCGTTGATCGCCACCGCATTCGCGGTCGGCGGCGGGTCGGAGACCGAGTCTGCCGGCGCAGCCCGGAGCACCGCGTCGCTCCCGCTTGTGGCGGGTGCCCTGCCGACCAACGGCGGGTCGGCAGCGAGAAATGGGCTCAGCTACGCCTCGGCAGGCAGGTCCGCGCCGACCGGCGGCGTTCCGGGCGCGCTCCCCGCTCCCGAGGTCGCGCCCGCTCATGGTGCCGTGCTGGCGCCAGGCGCACCCAGTCGCAACGTCATCAAGACATCGGATGCCTCATCTGTCGACGCCACCCGGATCGTCAAGACCGGCAACCTCACGATCCGCGTCGCGAAGAAGGACGTCCAGTCGGTCACCCAGTCGCTGACCGAGCTGGCCGCCGCGCAAGGCGGCTACGTCGCCCAGAGCAACACCAACTTCGACTCGGCGGCGCCCTCCGGACAGGTCGTGCTCCGCATCCCGGTCGCCCACTTCGAAGACGCGATCAAGGCCGCGGAGCACCTCGGAATGCACGTCGTTTCGCTGAGCACCTCGTCGGATGACGTCACGGGGAAGTACGTCGACCTGAACGCTCGGCGGCACGCGCTGGAGCACACCCGCTCGACCTACCTCGCGATCCTGTCCCGCGCTCGGACGATCGGCGCGACCCTGTCGGTCCAGCAGCGCATCGACGACATCCAGCAGCAGATCGACCAGCTGCACGGGCAGATCAAGCTGCTCGGCAACCAAGCGTCGTACTCGACGCTGACCGTCGACGTCGTACCGGTCGGCGCCAAGGCTCTCGCCACCGTGCACCACGACCGACACGGCATCGGCAAGGCATGGCACGACTCGTGGAGCAGGTTCAGCCGCGGTGTCGACGCGCTGGTCGGGGCGATCGGTCCGGTCGTCTTCGCGGTGCTGCTGATCGCGCTGCTCGCGGGCATCGGGACCCTCGGCTACCGCGGCGTGCGCAAGGTCACTGGGTCGCACGGCGCGGCGGGCTGACCGAACCTACGCCGGTTCGCTCGGCGGGCGCCCTATTCTGCCGGGATGCAGAAGACCCTCTACACCGAAGACCACGATGCGTTCCGCGATACCGCGCGCGGCTTCGTCGAGCGTTACATCGCGCCCTTCCACGACGAGTGGGAGAAGGAAGGCGTCGTCGACCGCAGCGTGTGGATCGAGGCGGGCAAGCACGGGCTGCTCGGGTTCGAGATCTCCGAGGAGTACGGCGGTGGCGGGGTCCGTGACTTCCGCTACAACGCCGTCCTCGGCGAGGAGCTGATCCGTGCCGGCGCCAGCGGCGTCGGGTTCGGCCTGCACAACGATGTGAACGCTCCTTACTTCGAGCGGCTCGCGACCGATGAGCAGAAGGCACGCTGGATGCCGGGCTTCTGCAGCGGCGAGCTGATCACCGCGATCGGCATGACCGAGCCGGCCGCCGGTTCGGACCTGCAGGGCATCAAGACGACGGCGGTGCGGGACGGCGACGACTGGATCCTCAACGGCCAGAAGACGTTCATCACGAACGGCATCAACTCCGACCTGGTCATCGTGGTGGTACGTACCGACCCGGATGTGAAGGCTGCCCAGGGCACCTCGCTGTTAGTCGTCGAGCGAGGCATGGAGGGTTTCGAGCGGGGTCGCAACCTCAACAAGATCGGGATGAAGGCGCAGGACACCGCTGAGCTGTTCTTCACCAACGTGCGGGTGCCCGGCAGCAACGTGCTCGGCGAGGTGAACCGCGGCTTCATCTACCTGATGGAGAACCTTCCGCAGGAACGGCTCTCGATCGCGGTCGGTGCCGTCGCGTCGGCGGAGCAGGTGCTCGCCAACACGATCGAGTACTGCAAGACGCGTACCGCCTTCGGCAAGCCGATCGGGTCGTTCCAGAACTCGCGGTTCGTCCTCGCGGAACTCGCGACCGAGGTGGAGATCGCGCGGCACTACCTGGACAAGTCGATCCTCGAGCACAACGAGGGCCGGTTCTCGGCGGTCGACGCGGCCATGGCGAAGTGGTGGACCACAGAGCTGCAGAAGAAAGTCATCGACTCCTGCCTGCAGCTGCACGGCGGCTACGGCTACATGCTCGAGTACCCGGTCGCGAAGGCGTACATCGACAGCCGGGTGCAGACGATCTACGGCGGGACCACCGAGATCATGAAGGAGATCGTCGGCCGTTCCCTGGGAGTCTGAGTCACCGTGATCTTGACGAAACGCGCGTTTGGACGGGCTTTTCACGCTCGTTTCGTCAAGATCACCGCGGTCTTGCTTGCTCTGGTCGCGGTTCCCGCCGCTGCGGGTGCCTCACCCGCCGCTGCGCCGCCTGTCGGCGGCGGTGCGCTCGTACAGCTTTGCTACGACAGCGTCGGGCATCCGTTGAACAGCCCGCAGTACGCCCTGTGCCGGGGTTTCCAGGCGGCGGTCGACTCGGTCGCCTCGGCATGCCGCCTGCCGAACCGAAGCCTGCCGGGTGAAGGGTTGATCGCCACGTGCGGCCTGCTGGATGGGCGCGCCATCAGCGAGGCGCAGGTCGCGGCCTATCGCAAGACCTGGGTGTCGAAAGCGCTCGCGCTGCAGAACGCGCTCAGTTCGACCGCGCCGCTCGACGAGGAGCTGATCCCCGGATCGCACAACTCGTTCAACGCGTCGTCGTACATCGTGCCGCTGGACGGCAAGCCGGTCGAGTACTTCCCGTCGTTGACCAACCAGGACCCGAACCAGGTCTACTCGATCACCGACCAGCTGCAGATGGGGATCCGCGGGATCGAGGTCGACCTGCACTGGGTGCCGAGCATCTTCGGAAACCTCGGCACGGGGGGCTACTGGGTCGACGTCTGTCACGGTCAGTCGACGGCGATCCCCGACACGGGGCTGTCGGTGCACGTCGGGTGCACGGTCGACCGTTCGATGCAGAACACGATCGCCGAGGTACGCCGCTGGCTCGCCGCGCATCCGCACCAGTTCCTGCTCGTCTACCTCGAGAACCAGCTCGACGACAAGCTGCAAGCGCACAACGTCGCCGCGCGGATCCTCAGGCAGCAGCTCGGCCGGCTGATCTACCGCCCGCGGGCGTCGCTGAAGTCCGGTCAGTGCGCGAACATGCCGGTCACCAAGAGCGAAGCTGCGATGGCCCGGACCGGCGCACGCGTGCTGATCGTCGGCAACTGCGGTCCGGGCGACGCCTGGAACCATCTCGTGTTCACCCGCGGCCCGACGTGGAACGAAGGCGGCAACCCGACCACGTACGGTGCCGCGGACTGCGCCGCGGATCGCAAAGCGCGGCAAACCGACTCGGTGTTCCGGCGCTGGTACGAGGAGAGCCCGTTCCTGGAGGCGATCGAGGGCGGCACGCAGACGCTGACCCCACGCGCCGCGCGGGCGATGGTCCGCTGCGGGGTGAACCTCACCGGGTTCGACCAGCTGACGCCCTTCGACGGTCGCTTGCGCGCGCTGGTCTGGAGCTGGGCGAAGGGCCAACCGGCCACCGGCGGCTGTGCCTATCAGGCGCGGAGCGGCAGGTTCCGTGCCGGCAGCTGTGGCGTACGCCGTCACGTCGCGTGCGCGACCGGCAACACCTGGCACGTCACTCACGGCGTTGCACCAGTGAGCGGGGCGCAGCGTCTCTGCCGCGCCGAGTTCCCGCGAAGTCGCTTCGGCGTACCGACCAACGGGTTCCGCAACGCGCAGCTTCACGCGGCTCGGCCTTCGAAGCGTGCGACCGTTTGGCTCAACTACCGAAAGTCGAATGGCCGATGGCGGGTCGGGGGAGTGGCGTCGCCGCTTCGATAGCCTCCCCCCGTGAGCGATCGCTACGGGATCACCTTCCCTTTTGACGACATTCCGCTTGCTGCGCAGCGGGGGATCATCGAACCTCTGGCGGACCTCGGGTACACCGATCTGTGGTCGGCGGAGTCGAACGGGTACGACGGGTTCACCCCGCTCGCGCTGGCAAGCGTGTGGGCGCCGACGCTGCGGCTCGGGGTCGCGATCATCCCGGTCTATACCCGCGGGCCCGCGACCCTCGCCATGTGTGCGGGGACGATGGCCGAGGCGGCTCCCGGGCGGTTCGTGCTCGGCGTAGGCACGTCGTCGAACGTGATTGTCGAGAACTGGAACAGCACCCCGTTTGAAGCGCCGTACGCGAAGGTGCGCGACACGCTTGCGTTCCTGAAGGCCGCGATGACCGGCGAGAAGGTGACAAAGGACTACGAGACCTTCTCGATCAAGGGGTTCCGGATGGGCTTCACGCCTCCCGTGCCCCCGACCGTGCTGCTCGCCGCGCTGCGGCCGGGCATGCTGCGCCTCGCCGGCCGTGACGCCGACGGTGCCATCACCAACTGGCTGGCGCCCAAGGACGTACCCGCAGTTGCCGGCGCGCTGGCCGAGGGCGGGCAGAACAAGGAGTTGGCCGCACGCATCTTCGTCGCACCCACCGACGACAAGAACATGGCCCGCGCGGTCGGCCGATTCGCGATCGCGGCGTACCTCACGGTGCCCGTCTATCGCGCCTTCCACGAGTGGCTCGGCCGGGGCGAGTTGATGGCCCCGATGCAGGAGGCGTGGGCGGCGGGGGACCGCAAGGCCGCCCTCGCCGCGATCCCCGACGAGCTGGTCGACGACCTCGTCGTGCACGGCGCTCCCGGCGCCTGCCGCGAACGGATTCAGGAGTACGTCGAGAACGGCATCACGACTCCGGTGCTCGCGGTGCTCCCCGTCGGCGTCGGCGCGGAGACCGCCGTGAGGGAGCTCGCACCGTGACCGGCGCCGAGCCGGCGACCGTGAGCGTGGTCGACTACGCCGTCGAGGACGGCATCGGGGTGATCACCCTGAACCGGCCGGAGGCGTTGAACGCGTGGACGTTCGACATGGGCGTCGAGTACCTGCAACGTCTCGACGAAGCCGCCGGCGACCCTGCGGTGAAGGTGATCATCCTGACCGGCGCCGGCAGGGGTTTCTGCGCCGGTGCCGACATGGGAATGCTGAAGCGGCTGATCGCGGGAGAGATGCCTCCGCCGGAGGGGGTGCGGGACGATTTCGCCACCGAGCCGGCGGTGCCGAAGCCGGTGATCGCGGCGATCAACGGCCCGTGCGTGGGGCTCGGGCTGGCTCGCGCGCTGTACTGCGACATCCGGTTCCTGCAGCGTGGCACCAGCCTGTCGACCGCGTTCGCCCGTCGCGGGCTGCCCGCCGAAGACGCGCTCGCGTGGCTGATTCCGCGGATCGTCGGCTGGTCGCGGGGGCTCGACCTGCTGCTGTCGGCGCGCACGATCACCGACGAGGAGGCGCTGGCGCTGGGCCTGGTCAACCAGGTCGTCGACGACGCGCCCGCAGCGGCGAAGGCGTACGCGCGCGACATGGTCGCGAACTGCTCGCCCGCCTCGCTGCGCGAGATCAAGAGCCAGATCTGGAGCGGGTCGGCCGCGACCCTGCAGGAGGCGAATGCGCGCGCCGACGAGCTGCTGCTTCAAGCGTTCAAAAGGCCCGATCTCGCCGAGAGCGTCGCGGCGTTCCTCGAGAAGCGCCCCCCGAACTTCCCACCCCTCGAATAGCGGTGATCATGAGCGTTGATCCGCGACACGCCGTACCGCGTGGACCAACGCTCATGATCACCGCGTTGTTGGCGCCCTAGCGATGTCCACAGACGTTCGCGAACGGGCGCCGGCGGGCCGTCTGCCGCCGAAGGTGCGCGGATGCGTTTCTACTCCGAACCTCGACTGCAAGCGATCGCCGCCTCCCAAGACGGTCTGGTCACGGCAACTCAGGCGCTCTCGCTCGGGTACTCGCGAGGTGTCATCAAGGGCCGTCGGCTGAGCGGCAGATGGCGGCTGATGGCGCCTGGCGTCTACCTGATCGACGCCGATATGTGGGGTGACCCACTCCCACCACGGGTCTGGTGGCGCGCAGCGTTGCTCTTCAACGGACCGAACTCCTGCCTGGTCGGGTCGACCGCCCTCCGCCTGTACGGCGTGCACGGCCTGCCGCTTCGGGAGCGCCGCATCGAGGTCGGTGTCGTCGGCGGGCCGTCGAGACACGGCCGTCGCCCGGCATCCATCCCGTTGCGCGGCCGCGACGAGACCGCGTTGGACGTGGTCGTAAGACAGTTCGCGATCGCTCGCGAAGAGATCGTCGTCGAATCCGGACTGCAGGTCCGCAC
>DASZTV010000034.1:0-19344 GCA_035548125.1 Mycobacteriales bacterium
CGCGAGGAGGGCAAGCCCGAGCAGGCGCTTCCCAAGATCGTCGAGGGCCGGCTCACCGGGTTCTACAAGGACAACGTCCTGCTCGACCAGGCCTACGTCCGGGACAACAAGAAGTCGGTCCAGGCCGTGCTCGACGAGGCCGGCGTGAAGATCACCAAGTTCGTGCGGTTCGCGGTGGGCGCCTGACGCATGGCTGACGCTCCGGCGAAATGGCGCCGCGTCCTGCTCAAGCTGGGCGGGGAGATGTTCGGCGGCGGCTCGGTCGGGGTCGACCCCGACGTCGTGCAGGACGTCGCACGGCAGATCCGGGATGTCGTCAGCAGCGGCGTCCAGGTCGCCGTAGTGATCGGAGGCGGGAACTTCTTCCGGGGTGCCGAGCTGTCCGAGCGCGGCATGGATCGAGGCCGCGCCGACTACATGGGCATGCTCGGCACGGTGATGAACTGCCTGGCGCTGCAGGACTTCCTGGAGAAGCAGGGCGTCGAAACCCGGGTGCAGACCGCGATCATGATGGGCCAGGTCGCGGAACCGTACGTGCCGCGGCGCGCCATCAGGCATCTCGAGAAGGGCCGGGTGGTCATCTTCGGCGCGGGGCTGGGCGCCCCGTTCTTCTCCACGGACACCACGGCAGCGCAGCGCGCTCTCGAGATCGGGGCCGAGGTGCTGTTGCTGGCCAAGGCGGTCGACGGCGTCTACGACGCTGACCCGCGGGTGAATCCGGACGCACGACGGTTCGAGCGGATCACGTACTCGGAGGTCGTCGCGCGCGAGCTGAAGGTGGCCGACCTCACCGCGTTCACGCTGTGCATGGACAACTCGCTGCCGATCGTCGTCTTCGACCTGCTGGTCGAGGGCAACATCGCCCGGGCAGTTCGAGGTGAGAACATCGGGACCCTGGTAGACGGAGGGACACCGTGATCGACGAGACGATGTTCGAGGCCGAGGAGAAGATGGAGAAGGCGGTCTCCGTCCTCCACGACGACCTCGCCACGATCCGCACCGGCCGCGCCACGCCCGGGATGTTCTCGAAGATCATCGTCGACTACTACGGCACGCCGACGCCCGTGAACCAGCTGGCCTCGTTCAACGTGCCGGAGCCTCGGATGGCGGTGATCTCGCCGTACGACAAGGGCTCGCTCGCGGCGATCGAGAAGGCGATCCGTGACAGCGACCTCGGGGTCAACCCGACCAGCGACGGCACGATCATCCGGGTCGTCTTCCCTCAGCTCACCGAGGAGCGCCGCCGCGAGATGATCAAGGTCGCTCGCGGGAAGGCCGAGGACGGCAGGGTGTCCATCCGCAACATTCGCCGCCACGCGAAGGAAGCGCTCGACAAGCTCGCGAAGGACGGCGAGGTCGGCGAGGACGACGTTGCGCGCGCGGAGAAGGAGCTCGAGAAGACCACCCACGGTTATGTCGAGCAGGTCGACGAAGCGCTGCGGGCCAAGGAAGCCGAGCTCCTTGAGGTATAGGACGTCATGACCGAGTCCCCCGGACGGGCGGGCCGCAACCTGCCCGTCGCGGTCGGGGTCGGGGTCGGTCTGGGAGCGCTGTTCTTCCTGACGGTGTTCCTGTACAAGCCGCTGTTCCTCGGGGTGATCGTCGCGGCGGTCTGCCTCGGTATGTACGAGCTGGTCCGCGGCCTGTCCGCCAAGGACCTTCACCCGCCCCTCGTTCCGTTGGTCGCCGGAGCGGTCGCGGTCCTGTGCACCGGGTACGCGGACGGGCACCAGGCGATGACCACCGCGCTGCTGCTGTCACTGCCTGCGATCCTGGTGTGGCGAGTCTTCCGCGGCATCGACGGACTCGTCGGTGATCTCGCGACAGGCGTGCTCGCCCTCGTGTACGTGGGCTTCCTCGCGGCCTTTGCGGCGCTGATGCTCGCGGCGCACGACGGCGACCGTCGAATCACCTGCTTCGTCGGGGTCGTGGTGGCGAGTGATGTCGGTGGCTATGCGGTGGGCGCGCTGTTCGGCAAGCATCCGCTGGCGCCGAAGATCAGCCCGAAGAAGTCGATCGAAGGTCTCGCGGGCTCCGTGGCGCTCTGCACCTTCCTCGGCTGGATCCTGTGCACCCAGCTGTTGCACGCCGCGTGGTGGCAGGGTGTGCTGTTCGGTCTCGCGCTCGTCACCACCGCGACACTCGGAGACCTGTTCGAGTCGATGATCAAGCGCGATCTCGGCATCAAGGACATGGGGACGCTGCTGCCCGGCCACGGCGGCGTCTTCGACCGGCTGGACTCGATGTTGCCTTCGGCCCCCACGGCGTGGGCCATCTTGGCGGCGATCGCGCCGCTCCATTCCCATCTTTCGCCGTGAGCGACGCCGGTTCGCTGCCCAGGCCGCACAAGCCGCCTCGCCACCTCGCCGACCTCGAGGCCGACGACCGCAAGACGGCGCTGATCGAGGCCGGCGAGCCCGGCTACCGCGCCGAGCAGCTCTCCCGGAACTACTTCGCGCATCATCGCGATCTTGCCGCGATGACCGATGTACCGGCGGCCGACCGTGAGCGGCTCGCCGCCGAGTTCCTCCCTCAACTGCTCGAGGACGTCCGCACCGTCGAGTGCGACGAGGGAAGAACCCGCAAGACGCTGTGGCGGCTCGGCGACGGATCGCTCGTGGAGAGCGTCCTGATGCGCTACCCCGACCGCGTCACGATGTGCGTGTCATCGCAGGCCGGCTGCGGGATGGGATGCCCATTCTGCGCGACCGGCCAGGCCGGCCTCACCCGCAACCTCTCGGCGGCCGAGATCGTCGAGCAGATCGTCGTGGGCGGCCGTGGCGAGGTGGACAACGTCGTGTTCATGGGGATGGGAGAGCCCCTCGCGAACTACTCAGCCCTCATCGCGGCCCTGCACCGGCTCATCGACCCGATCCCCGGCGGGGTCGGGATCGGCCAGCGACACATCACCGTGTCGACCGTCGGGCTGGTGCCGGGCATCGACAAGCTGGCCGCCGAAGGACTCCAGGTCAACCTTGCGGTGTCCCTGCATGCTCCCGACGACGAGCTACGGGACACGCTGGTGCCGATCAACCTGCGGTGGAAGGTCGCCGAGGTGCTCGACGCAGCGTGGCGCTATGCCGCAACCTCGAAGCGCCGCGTGTCGTTCGAGTACGCGATGATCCGCGACGTCAACGACTCGCCGGAACGTGCGCATCTGCTCGGCGAGCTGCTGTCCGGCCACCTAGCGCACGTGAACCTGATCCCGCTCAATCCCACTCCCGGATCGGCCTGGACCGCCACGACGCCGGACCGCGAGCGGGAGATGGTCAGGATTCTGCGGTCGCACGGGGTGCCGACTACCGTGAGAGACACGAGAGGTCGCGAGATCGACGGCGCATGCGGACAGCTTGCGGCAACCCAAGCGTGAGACGGAGGACGTGATGAGGCGCAACACCGGCATGGCAGCAGTGGCGGCAGCCGCGCTGGCAACGATGCTCGGTGGTGGCACTGCGATTGCCGCAACGGGTTCCGTGGCGCAGTCCCACAGCGCGATCTTCGCGGGTTACTCGGTGACCAAGCCGACCGCTCACGTGAAGCACGTGACCGCCACCTTCGTGGTGCCGACGATCTCCTGCCGGAACAGCTTCAGCGGGGTCGGGCCCTCGGTTCTCGTCTACAGCAACGTCAAGCCGAAGAGCGTCGACCACCTCACTTCGGGGGCCGGCCTCGGCGTCGCGTGCGAGCACACCAACCCGATCTACGAGTCGGTCGCGATCGTCAACAACAAGGCGTTCAACGACCTGACGTTGCAGGCCGGCGACATCGTCGCCGTCAGCGTGCGCGTCGTGCCGTCCGCCACCACGGTGAAGATCACCGACACGACGACCGGGGAGTCAAGGACGCGGACCGGTCGCGGTCACACGGCGACGCAGACGTGGGTCGGCGACAACAGCGTCGTCGTCGACGGCGTGAGCGGCAAGCTCGATCCCTTCACGCCGACCCACGTCGAGGACGTCCTGGTCAACGCCCACCCGCTCGGATCCGAGCGCCCCACCCGCTACCAGTGGATCCGTAAGGGCACCACGCTGGTGTCGGCGAGCGGCTTGACCTCCGGTGAGGACTTCACGCTCACGTTCCAGCACAGCTAGTCGCCCCCGCCTCGCCGGCGGCGAGGGCGTACCACAATGGGAACGTGCGGGACGTGGTGCTGCTCGGTTCGACCGGCTCGGTCGGAACCCAGGCGATCGATCTGGTGCGCGCCAACCCGGATCGGTTCCGCGTGGTGGGCCTCGCCGCGGGTGGCGACCGGGCGCAGCTGCTGGCAGAGCAGGCCATCGAGCTGGGCGTCGACGTAGTGGCGGTCGCGAAGTCCTCCGCGCTCGAGGATGTGCAGCTCGCGGTCTACGCCGAGGCTCAGCGCCGCGGTTACGACCGAGGCGAGGTTCAGCTCCCGAAGCTGCTCGCCGGCCCGCAGGCCGCCGCCGAGGTGGCGGCCTGGCCCTGCGACGTGGTTCTCAACGGCATGACCGGGTCGCTCGGTCTCGCACCGACGCTGGCAGCGCTCGACGCCGGCCGTACCCTCGCGCTCGCGAACAAGGAGTCGCTCATCGCCGGTGGGCCGCTGGTGGCGGAGCGTGCCCGGCCGGGTCAGATAGTCCCCGTCGACTCGGAGCACTCCGCGCTCGCGCAGTGCCTGCGCGCGGGGCAGGGGGGCGACGTCGCGAAGCTCGTCCTCACGGCGAGCGGCGGCCCGTTCCGGGGACGTACCCGGGTCACGCTCGGCGACGTGAGCCGCGAGCAGGCGCTCGCGCATCCCACGTGGGACATGGGTCCGGTCATCACGCTGAACTCCGCGACGCTGGTCAACAAGGGGCTCGAGCTGATCGAGGCACATTGGCTGTTCGGCGTCGACTTCGACGACATCGACGTGGTCGTCCACCCGCAGTCGATCGTTCACTCGATGGTCACCTACGTCGACGGGACGACCGTTGCAGTCGCCAGCCCTCCCGACATGCGGCTGCCCATCGCTCTTGCACTCGCCTGGCCCGACCGGGTCCCCCACGCGGCAGCGCCCATCGACTGGACGACAGCGGCCACTTGGACGTTCGAGCCGTTGGACAACGGCACCTTCCCCGCAGTCGAGCTCGCCCGCGAGGTGGGCCGGGTCGGGCGAACCGCGCCGGCGGTGTTCAACGCGGCGAACGAGGAGGCGGTCGCCGCGTTCGCCGCCGGGCGGCTCGGCTTCCTGGGAATCGTGGACACGATCGCCGAGGTCGTCGGCGAGCACAGCGTGTCTTCAGGTGGCAGCCTTACCCTGGATGAAGTGCAGAGTGCCGAGACCTGGGCTCGGACCAGGGTCGCAGAGCTGACGGGAGGCACGCGGTGAGCTATGCGCTCGGAGTGGTCTCCTTCGTCGTCCTGATGCTGCTGTCCGTGATGGCGCACGAGGCGGGGCACTTCGCGACCGCCAAGCACTTCGGGATGAAGGCGTCGCGGTTCTTCGTCGGGTTCGGTCCCACGCTGTGGTCGTTCCGGCGTGGTGAGACCGAGTACGGCGTGAAGGCGCTGCCGATCGGCGGCTTCGTCAAGATCCACGGGATGACGGCGCTGGAGGAGATCGCGCCGGAGGACGAGCCTCGCGCCTTCTACCGGCAGCCCGCCGGGCAGCGCTTCGTCGTGTTGTGTGCCGGATCCTTCATGCACTTCGTGATCGCGATCCTGCTGGTCTTCGGCGTGCTCGCAGCGACCGGACAGGACCCGATCCGCACGAACGGCCTGCAGGTCGCCGGCGTGACCCAGTGCCTCACCCCTTCCGGCACGGGAAGCTGCGCGGGCCAACCGGCGGCTCCGGCCTACGGAGTGCTGCGTACCGGCGACATCCTGCTCTCGGTCAACGGTCAGCAGGTCTCGTCATCCGGCATGAACTTCATCCAGGAGCTGCGCCGGGACGCCGGGCGGGCCGCCACGATCGTCTTCCAGAGGAACGGCGTCACTCATACCGCGACGATCACGCCGGTACCGGTGAAGGTCGGCAAGCACGAGCAGGGCCGGATCGGCATCCAGACCGAGCAGCGGGCGGCGGCGGTCAGCGTCGGGGGAGCGTTCGGCCGGACGTTCACGCTGATGGGCGACTTCATGTCCTCCACCGTCAGCGCGATCGGCGGAATCCCGCACGAGGTGCACCAGATCTTCGCCGGCGAGCAGCGCGGTAGCAACTCTGCGGCCAGCGTCGTCGACGTCGCCCGGGTGAGTGGCCAGATCACCGCATCGGGCGCGTCTACCGGAGACATCGTCGCCTCGCTGCTGCTGATCATCGCCGAGCTCAACCTCTTCGTCGGGGTGTTCAACCTGCTGCCCCTGCTTCCGCTCGACGGCGGCCACGTCGCGATCCTTGCGTTCGAGGAGGCGCGGGCCCGGGTCTACCGGGTCGTCGGCCGTCGCGACCCAGGCCGGGTCGACATCATGAAGGTGCTGCCCGTCACCTATGCCTTCTTCGCGCTGCTCGTCGGCCTGTCGCTGATCATGTTGTACGCCGGCGTCACCAACCCGATCAGCATCCAGTGAGCCTCGCCCCGCGCAGAGTCAGCCGGCAGATCAACGTCGGAGGCGTCGCCGTCGGCGGCGATGCTCCGATCAGTGTTCAGTCGATGACCACGACGAAGACCGTTGACGTCGATGCCACGTTGCAGCAGATCGCCGAGCTCACCGCCGCCGGCTGCCAGATCGTACGAGTGGCCGTACCGAGTCAGGACGACGCCGACGCGCTGCCGGAGATCGCGAAACACTCGCAGATCCCGGTCATCGCGGACATCCACTTCCAGCCTCGGTACATCTTCTCGGCGATCGACGCGGGGTGCGCTGCGGTCCGGGTGAACCCCGGCAACATTAAGGAGTTCGACGGACGCGTCCGCGACGTCGCCCTCGCCGCAAAGGAAGCGAACGTCCCGATCCGGATCGGGGTCAACGCGGGGTCGCTGGACAAACGCTTTCTCGAGAAGCACGGCGGACCGACGCCGGAGGCCCTCGTCGAAAGCGCGCTGTGGGAGTGCTCGCTGTTCGAAGAGCACGACTTCACCGACATCAAGATCTCGGTGAAGCATCACGACCCCGTCGTGATGGTGTCGGCGTACCGGCTCCTCGCCGAGCGTTGCGACTACCCGTTGCATCTCGGCGTGACCGAGGCAGGACCGACGTTCCAGGGCACCATCAAGTCGGCGGTGGCGTTCGGTGCGCTGCTGTCGGAAGGGATCGGCGACACGATCCGGGTGTCGCTGTCCGCGCCTCCGGTCGAGGAGGTCAAGGTCGGCATCGCCATCCTGTCCTCGCTCGGGCTGCGGCCACGCCGCCTCGAGATCGTGTCATGCCCCTCCTGCGGTCGTGCCCAGGTCGACGTCTACACCCTCGCCGAGAAGGTCCAGGCGGGCCTCGAAGGCATGACGGTGCCGCTGCGGGTGGCAGTCATGGGATGCGTCGTGAATGGTCCAGGCGAAGCGCGCGAAGCGGACCTCGGTGTGGCATCCGGCAACGGGAAGGGACAGATCTTCGTCAAGGGGGAGGTCATCAAGACCGTGCCCGAGGCGCAGATCGTGGAGACCCTGATCGAGGAGGCGATGCGGCTCGCCGAGGGTATGGACGCGGACGGTCAGCCGTCCGTGTCCGTCGGCTGACCGATGCTCCGGGTTCTCGACGACCGGGACATGCCCGCCGTCCTCGAGCTGCTCGATCGAGATCCGGTCGCGAACGTCTTCGTCGCGTCGCGGATCGACGCTGCGGGGTTGGCGCCGGAGCGGCTCGGTGCGCAGCTGTGGGGCTACGGGACGGGTAGCAAGCCCACTGCGCTGTGTTACGCCGGCGCGAACCTGGTCCCGGTCGGCGCCGACGAGCCGGCGTTGCGCGCGTTCGCGGACTTCGCCTCCCGGCAGGGTCGACGGTGCTCCTCGATCGTCGGTCCGTCCGAGATGGTGTCGGTCCTCTGGGACGGTCTCGAGCCGATCTGGGGTCCGGCGCGCGAGCTGCGGTTGTGCCAGCCCCTGATGGTGACGAGCGGCCCGCCGCAGCGGCCGATCGACACCGCGGTCCGCCGGGTGCGTCCCGACGAGCTCGAGCAGCTGATACCGGCGAGCATCGCGATGTTCACCGAGGAGGTCGGCGTCTCGCCGGTGGCCGCCGACGGGGGAGCCCTCTACCGAGCACGCGTTCGCGAGCTCGTCGCGGCAGGGCGGGCGTTCGCACGGTTCGAGGGGGACCGCGTGGTGTTCAAGGCCGAGGTGGGGGCGGCGACCAAGCACGTCTGCCAGCTGCAAGGGGTGTGGGTCGATCCGAGGTTCCGGGGCCGAGGCCTCTCGATCGCCGGTACGGCGGCGGTCGTCGACGCCTGCCTGCGCGACATCGCGCCCGCCGTCTCGCTCTACGTCAACGACTTCAACCTTCCGGCGCGCCGGGCATATGAGCGCGTCGGGTTCTCGCAAGTGGGCAGTTTCGCGTCAATTCTGTTCTGACGCGAGCAGGTAACGAAACGGTTTCCTTCACCGCAATCCTTGCTTCGCCGGTGCGGAGTCGCTTTGATGCGGCTAGTTCCACGATCCTCAGGAGAAGCTCATGCAGCGTGGTTGGCGGTCGTCGCGGGTCCGGCTCGGTGTCGTTGGCGTCGTGACGGCGTTGGTCGCCGTTGCGTGCGGCTCGAGCAGCAGCGGCGGATCGGGCGGCACCGGGTCGGGTGGCGGCGGTGGGACGAACAGCAACGCCTCCGTCGTGATGGGCACGACGGACACGATCGTGTCAGCCGATCCGGCGGGCTCCTACGACCTGCCCTCGTGGACGCTGCAGTACAACGTCTACCAGACCTTGCTGCAGGTACCGCCGGGCACGAGTGACATCGCGCCGGAGGCTGCGAACTGCGACTTCCACGGCAAGACGACCTACGTCTGCACGCTGGTGCCGGGTCAGGCGTTCTCCAACGGTGACCCGGTCACGGCCGACGACGTCGTCTACTCCTTCAACCGCGTCAACAAGATCCACGACCCGAGCGGCCCCTGGGCGCTGCTCGCCTCCATGAAGAACGTGACGGCTTCCGGCAACACGGTGACCTTCACGCTCAACGCCCCCGACGCCACGTGGCCGTACATCCTGACCACTGCCGCGGGTTCGATCGTCGACAAGAAGGTCTTCCCCGCGAACAAACTGCTCGCCGACGACAAGGTCGTCGGGTCCGGGCCGTACATGCTGTCCAACTACACCCCGAACCAGCTCGCCGAGTTCACGCCGAACCCGCACTACGGCGGCAGTGACCACCTCAACAACTCGAAGTTCGTCGTGAAGTACGAGCAGGACGCGTCGACGCTGGTCTCCGACGCGCAGTCCGGTGCGGTCGACATCGCCTACCGCACGCTGTCGCCGACCCAGCTCTCGGCGCTCAAGGGCTCGAACGGGATCACGCTGCAGCAGGGCAAGGGCATCGAGATCCGCTACATGGTGTTCAACCAGAAGCTGCAGCCCGGCACGAACGACGCCCAGCGGCTGGCGATCCGCCAGGCAGCGGCTCAGCTCGTCGACCGGTCGACGATCGCCTCGCAGGTCTACCGCGGCACGGTGATTCCGCTCTACTCGATCGTGCCGCAGGGTCTCAACGGTGCCACCGACGGGCTGAAGACCGCCTACGGTGCCGATCCCAGCGTGGACAAGGCGAAGGCGACGCTCGCGGCTGCGGGCGTCACGACGCCGGTGTCGATGACGCTTTGGTACAACGTCAACCACTACAACGACGCCGACCTCGCCACCGAGCTGATGCGTCAGCTCAACGCGAGCGGGCTGTTCAACGTCAAGCTGCAGACGTCGGAGTGGGCGACGTACGACGACGCCGCGCTCGATGACAAGTACGGCGTCTTCCTGTTCGGCTGGTTCCCGGACTACCCGGACGCGGACGACTACACCGCTCCGTTCTTCCCGTGCAAGACCGCGTTCCTCAACGACCACTACTGCAACCCCAAGGTGGACGACCTGATCACGGCCGAGAAGGCGCAGACCGACAAGACGAAGCGGCTGCAGGACTTCGCACAGATGCAGGACCTCCTGGCACAGGACGTGCCGGTGATCCCGATCTGGCAGGGCGGACAGGTCGCGGCGGTGCAGGCCGGCGTCACGGGTGTCGCGTCGACCCTGGACCCGTCGTACACCTTCCGGTTCTGGCTGGTCGGAAAGAGCTAACGGGCCCGATCCGCCAGCGGGTGGCTGCAAGTACAGGGAGTCTGCGTCGATATCTGTTGACGCGGCTGGTCCTGGTTGTGCCGATGGTGTTCATCCTGCTCACCATCGTGTTCCTGCTGATGCGGGTTGCGCCCGGCAACCCGGTCCAGGCGGCGGTCGGAGCCCACCTGACGCCGGCACAGCTGAAGCTGGCCGAGCATCAGGCGGGCTTCGACAAGTCGTTGCTCGCGCAGTACGGCGACTACCTCAAGCAGGTGTTCAGCGGCAATTTCGGCACGACGATCACCGACCACCGGCGGGTGTCCCAGATCATCGGTCAGAACGGCGCTGCGACGCTCGAGCTGACCACCGCCGCGATGTTCGTGGCGATCGTGGTGGGCATCCCGCTCGGCCTGCTCGCCGGCCGGATGCGTGACACCTGGGTGGACATGTCATCGCGGCTGTTCGGCATCGTGATCTACGCGGCGCCCGTGTTCTTTCTCGGCCTGCTCGCCCAGTTGCTGTTCGGGCACGAGCTCGGCTGGCTGCCGACGTCGAGCCAGGCGTCGGTGCTGACCCAGCTCGACATCAAGCCGCACACGAACATCCTCATCCTCGACGCGATGATCGACGGAAAGTGGGGGGCGCTGCCCGATCTGCTCAAGCACCTGGTGCTGCCGGCCGCGGTGCTGGGCCTCACGATCTCGGGCGTGGTGATCAGGCTGGTCCGGGTCAACGTCATCCAGACGCTTCGCGGCGACTACATCGAAGCGGCTCGGGCGCGCGGGATCGGTGAACGAGGTGTCGTGGTCCGGCATGCCCTGCGCAATGCGCTGGTCCCGATCGTGACCGTCACCGGTCTGCAGGCGGCGCTGCTGATGTCGGGTGCCGTCCTCACCGAGCAGACGTTCAACTGGCCAGGCATCGGCAACCGGCTGGTCTTCTACCTCGAAGCGAGGGACTACACCGCTGTGCAGGGCATCGTCACCGCATTCGCTCTCGCGGTGGTCGTGATCAGCTTGCTGATCGACCTTATCAACGCGTGGATCGACCCGCGGGTGAGGTATTGATGAAGGGCCTTCGCCGGATGCTCGCCCCGCTCTTCGCGGCGCGCGGCTTGCCGCGCGTCCTGCTCTGGGTCGGGCTGTCGCTGACGGCGATCTTCGTCGTGCTGGCGGTGTTCGCGCCGTTGATCGCGCCCTACGGCTTCGACCAGTACGCCGCCCACGGCGTGCGCTTCCCGCAGCAGGCAGCGCCGTCGGTCCACCACCTGCTGGGTACGACGGTGCAGTCCGACGACGTGTTCTCGCGGATCGTGTGGGGCGCCCGTACCTCGATCGAGGTGGTCGTGCTCGCGCTGCTGCTCAGCATCGTGATCGGAGTGCCGATGGGCCTGGTGTCCGGGTACTTCGGGGGCTGGCTCGATCGCGTGCTGGTGCTGATCAACGACTCGTTGATTGCCTTCCCGTACCTGTTGCTCGCCATCGTCATCGCGTTCCTGCTGCAGGGTCCGATCGGCGGAGGCGTCGCGACCGCTGCCATCGCGATCACGGTCGTCTACATCCCGCAGTACTTCCGGGTGGTGCGCAACAGCGTGCTGTCGGTTCGAGAGGAGCCGTACGTCGAGGCGGGTCGCGGACTCGGCGCGCGCCCGCGCGCGGTGATCCGCCGCTACGTGTTCAACAACGTGGTGCAGTCCGTACCCGTGCTCGCGTCGCTCAACGCGGCGGACGCGATCCTCACCCTTGCCGCCCTGTCCTTCCTGGGTATCGGCATCGACCCGTCCGCCGCGGCGGAGTGGGGCTACGACATCTCGCGCGGTATCGACGACGCGCAGGCGGGCTACTGGTGGACCGGCCTGTTCCCGGGTCTGGCGATCATCCTGCTCGTCACCGGACTCACGTTGGTGGGGGAGAGTCTCAACGACTCGATCAACCCTCTGTTGCGCCAACGGCGGTTCGGACGGATGTCGATGCCCGACACGGCTCCCGAGCCGGCCCTTGCGGCAGAGGGTTCGGGAGTGTCGGTTATCAAGGTCCGCGACCTGAGGGTCTGGTACGGCAGCGAGCGCGGCGCGGTACAGGCTGTCGATGGCGTCTCCCTCGACGTCCGGCAGGGTGAGACGCTGGGCGTGGTCGGGGAGTCCGGATGTGGCAAATCGACCTTGGCCCGCGGTCTGCTCGGCCTGCTCCCGCCGGGGGCGGTCAGTGACGGTGTCGTGGAGTACGACGGTCGGAACCTTGTCGAGCTGCCGGCGGAGGAGCTGCGCTGGCTGCGCGGACCGTCGCTGGGCATGATCTTCCAGGAGCCGATGACCCGCCTCGACCCGTTGATGCGGGTGAGCGCGCACTTCGCCGAAGCGCTGCGCACGCACGACCCGGCGATCTCCGACGGGGAGGTGCGTCGCCGCTCCCTCGAAGCGCTGGCGGGCATGGGCATCCCCCCGACGCGGTTCGACAACTACCCGTATGAGTTCTCCGGCGGGATGCGCCAGCGCATCCTGATCGCGCTGACCCTGGTGCTGGAGCCGAAGTTCGTCGTCGCCGACGAGCCCACCACTGCACTCGACGTGCTGGTCGAGGCCCAGATCCTCGAGATCATCGCGGACATCAAGCGCAACTTCGACACCGCGATCCTGTTCATCACGCACAACCTCGGCATCGTCGCCGAGGCCTGCGACCGCATCGCCGTGATGTACGCCGGTCGCATCGTCGAACAGGGTCCGGTGCCGCAGGTCTTCGGCGAACCGCAGCACCCGTACACCCGTGAGCTCCTGGCGTCGACGATCAGCCTCACCACGACAGGCCTGCACTACATCGACGGCGCGCCGCCCGATCTGCTGTCGCCGCCGGCCGGATGCCGGTTCCACCCGCGCTGCCCCGCGGTCATGCCCGTGTGCTCGGTACGGTTCCCCGAACCGGTCGAGCTAGGCGGCGGGCACCCGGTCGAGTGCTGGCTCCACATCGGGGATCCGCAGCATGTCTGACCAGCCGCTGCTCTCTCTCGACGACCTCCGCGTCCACTTCGGGCTGCGCGGCAGCTTCCTGCAACGGATGGCGGGACGCGAGGTCGGTTCGGTGAAGGCGGTCGATGGCGTCACCCTGTCGCTTCGCCGCGGCGAGGTGCTCGGCGTGGTCGGGGAGTCCGGGAGCGGCAAGACCACCCTGGGCCGGGCCGCCCTGCGTACTGTCCCGGTGACCTCGGGCACCGTCCGGTTCGACGGCGCGGACATCACCGACCTGCGCGAGTCGGCGTTGCGCCCGCTGCGACGGCGGATGCAGATGGTCTTCCAGGATCCGAGCGCCTCGCTGAACCCGGCGATGACGATCGCCCAAGCCGTGGGGGACCCGCTTCGGATCCACGGCATGGCACGGGACGCCGCAGAGCGGCGGGACAAGGTCGCCGAAGCGCTCGAGCGCGTCGGGCTGGCGCCCGCGGACCGCTACCTGGACAAGTTCCCGAGCGACCTGTCGGGCGGGCAGAAGCAACGGGCCGTCATCGCGCGCGCGGTGATCTGCGGCCCCGATCTGCTCGTGGCGGACGAGCCGGTGTCGATGCTCGACATGAGCGTCCGCGCCCGGATCCTCGAGCTGATGCTGGACCTCAAGCGCGACCTGGGCCTGACCTACCTCTACGTGACGCACGACCTGGCCACCGCGAAGTTCTTCTGCGACACCATCGCGATCATGTATCTCGGCCGCGTTGTCGAGTACGGGCCGGCCGAGCAGATCTACGCCGACCCGCGTCATCCGTACACCCAGGCACTGCTCCGTGCGATCCCCGAGCCCGACCCCTCGCGCAGCGTTCCGCGGAACCTGCCGCGAGGCGAGGTCCCCGATGCCGCGGAACCGCCGCGCGGATGCTCCTTCCATCCGCGCTGCCCTGTGGCGTTCGAGCTGTGCGGCTGGGAGCACCGCGACCTCAGCGACCTCGTCGAGCGGCACTGGGTGTCGCACCCCGACGAGCCGGTCACCACCGACATCACTGCGCCGTTGCTCGACGCGATCAAGGCCGAGGACCCGCGCGAGCCGTTGTGGAGCGGCGTGCGCGAGATCCGTCCGGAGGGCGACGGCGTCGTCGTCGAGTTCCGCGAGGACTACATCGACCCGCCGCTCTACGACGTCGGACCCGCCAAGGTTGCGTGTCTGCTCTACCGCGACAACCCGGTGGAGCCGCCCGTTTAGTCTCATCGCATGGTCTTGGCACGGATGTCGCAGCTGTTCCTTCGCACGCTGCGCGACGATCCGGCCGATGCCGAGCTGCCCAGCCACCGGATGCTCGTGCGCGCGGGCTACATCCGACGCGTCTCGCCCGGCATCTACACCTGGCTCCCGCTCGGCAAGATGATCGTGGACAAGGTCGCCGCGATCGTCCGCGAGGAGATGAACGCGATCGGCGGGCAGGAGGTCCAGTTCCCCGCTCTGCTGCCGCGCGAGATCTACGAGGCCAGCGGTCGGTGGACGGCGTACGGCGACACGCTGTTCCGCCTCACCGACCGAAAGGGTGCGGAGCATCTTCTCGGGCCGACCCACGAGGAGATGTTCACCCTCCTCGTGAAGGGCGAGTACGCGTCGTACCGCGACTACCCCGTCACGCTCTACCAGATCCAGACGAAGTATCGCGACGAGGCGCGGCCCAGGGCCGGACTGCTGCGCGGCCGCGAGTTCGTCATGAAGGACTCCTACTCCTTCGACCTCGATGAGGCCGGGCTGCAGGCGTCGTACGACGCGCATCGCGGTGCCTACCAGCGGATCTTCAGCCGCCTCGGACTGGACTACCGCATCGCCTTCGCGGTCTCGGGGGCGATGGGCGGCTCGGCCAGTGAGGAGTTCCTCGCACCCGCGGAGTTCGGCGAGGACACCTTCGTGCGGTGCAACGACTGCGACTACACGGCCAACACCGAGGCGGTCGAGATCCGCACGCCGGAGCCGCAGGACCCCTCCGGCCATCCGGCCAATGAGCTGCTCGACACCCCGAACACCCCGACCATCGAGACCCTCGTTCACCTCGTGAACGAGCAGCGAGAAGCCACGATCACCGCCGCGGACACCCTGAAGAACGTCGTGCTGAAGACTCGTGAGCCCGGCGGCAAGTGGGAGCTGCTCGTCGTCGGGGTACCGGGGGACCGGGAGGTCGACCTGAAGCGGCTCGGCGGCCAGCTCGAACCGGTCGAGGTCGAGGTCGCCGACGCGGACCTGATCAAGACGGTGCCGGAGCTCGTCCCGGGCTACATCGGCCCGCAACGGCTCGCGGCGCTCGGGGTCCGCTATCTCGTCGACCCGACGGTCGTCCCGGGCAGCAGCTGGGTGACGGGCGCCAACGAGGAGGGCAAGCACGCCGCGAACGTCGTACGAGGGCGCGACTTCGAGCCGGCCGGCGAGATCGGCGCCGTGGAGATCCGGGACGGCGACCGGTGCGGCCGCTGCGGTGGTGAGCTGTCGATCGCCCGAGGCATCGAGATCGGTCACGTGTTCCAGCTCGGCAAGAAGTACGCGGACGCGTTCTCACTCGATGCCCAGGGCCCCGACGGCGAGCCGATCCGGATCACGATGGGGTCCTACGGCATCGGGGTGAGCCGCGCGGTCGCGGCGGTCGCGGAGCAGACGTTGGACGACTCGGGCTTGTGCTGGCCGGCGTCGATCGCGCCGTACGACGTCCACATCGTGCCGGTCGGCAAGGGCGCAGAGCAGCTCGAGGCGGCCGGCAAGCTCGCCGAGGAGCTCGCGGCGGCCGGTCGGGCCGTCCTGCTCGACGATCGCGACGGGTCCGCGGGCGCGAAGTTCGCCGACGCAGACCTGCTCGGCATGCCGACGATTGTCGTGGTCGGCAAGGCGCTTGCGGAAGGGAACGTCGAGGTGAAGGACCGCAAGACGGGGGAGCGGCGCACCGTCGCGTTGACCGACGCGGTTGCCGAACTCGGCTAGCGCCGCCGTCGCGGCGCGCGTCAGCCGGCGGGCCGTCCGGGGAGTGCCGGGACGTCCCCCCAGTGCGCGGCGGCGACCGCAGCGTCCGTCAGCCAGGTGACGGCGAGATCCCTCGCCTCCGACTGAGGGGGGCTGGCCGCAGTGAGGTCCCACGCTGCGCCGGCCGACCCGTTCTCGAGGTGCGCGGCGAGCCGCTTCGCCGTTGCCGCGTCGGCAACGGCGAACGGCAGCCGGTACGCCGGCTGCGCCGCGGCAGGGGTGTCTCCCGCAGCGGTGATCAGCTGGGCGAGTCGGTCGCGGAGGTTCTGGTGGGCGGTGAGCCGTGCCGCGGCGTACCTGCGGGCGGCGCCCTTCAGGTGCGCGCCGACCGGGCCGTAGCCGTAGACCACCGCATGTTCGGCGGCGATCGCGGCCTGCAGCCCGCTCCGGTCACTCATCTCGGACCTCACGCAGTGGCGGCCGCGTGCGAGGCGGCGATGCTGGCGAGCCGGGCAGCGTTGCCGCCGTCGGTGGCGCCCATGGCGAGGGAGCGCAGCGTCTCGGCGCTGTCGGTGAGCAGGGTGGTGATCGGCTCGTCGAAGGGGGCGACAGGCGCAGCCGAGACCGACGGTCGCGAGCCGCCCACCGCGAGCAGGTGGGCGACGTGCACCTCGCGCTCTGCGGTCAGGCCTTTCGCCTCGCAGGCGCTGATGAGGTCCGCCTCCTCGCTTCGGGCCCGGGCGAGGGCATCGGCGTCGGCCGGCGGTCGGCTCCTGGTCGGGTGAGGTGCGGCGTGGCTGCAGCCGGCGGCTGCCACCAGCCCGCCCGCAAGCACAGCGCGGCGCGTGATCTCTGCGCGGTGTCGCATTGTTGCGAGTGTGCCATTCCGATTCGCCCGACTACCCTTCGGCGCATGGCGAGGACCACGGTGGCGCAGCTGCGCGCGATCCTCGACCCGGTCGTCACCGCCGCGGGCTACGACCTCGAGGACGTCGAGCTGAGCGTCGCCGGGCGGCGGAGCGTGGTGCGCGTCGTGGTCGATCGCGATGGCGGCGTGGACCTCGACGCGGTTGCGGACGTCTCCCGGACGGTCTCCGAAGCGCTCGACGCGGCTGACGCGCTCGGCGAGTCGCCGTACGTTCTCGAGGTCACCTCGCGCGGTGTCGACCGCCCGCTGACCGAGCCTCGCCACTGGCGCCGCAACGTCGGCCGGCTCGTCGAGGTCGACGGGACGACGGGCAGGGTCCTGGAAGCGACCGACCAGGGCGTCACTCTCGAGGTCGACGGCGCGAGGCGTGACGTGACTCACGACGAGTTGGGCGCCGGGACGATCATTGTGGAGTTCTCCCGATGAGCAGGGCCTCCGGATGAACATCGACATCGCCGCGCTCAAGGGCTTGGTGAGGGAGAAGGACGTCTCGCTCGACACCGTCGTCGAGGCGTTGGAGTCCGCGTTGCTAGCCGCCTACGAGCGCACCGAGGGGGCGCAGCCGCGCGCTCGCGTCGCGCTCGACCGCAAGACCGGTGAGGTGACGGTCTGGGCGCAGGAGGTCAACGAGGCCGGCGAGCTGGTCCGCGAGTACGAGGACACGCCGAGTGACTTCGGCCGGATCGCCGCAATGACGGCGAAGCACGTGATCATGTCGCGACTTCGCGACCACGCCCAGGAGACGACCTACGGCGAGTACGTCGGCAAGGAGGGCGACCTGGTCAGCGGCGTGATCCAGCATCACTCGGGGATGCGCGCTGATGGCCCGGTACTCGTCGACCTGGGTGACCTCGAAGGGGTCCTGCCGCCTGCCGAGCAGGTGCCGGGCGAGCGGTACGTCCATGGTGAACGGCTGCGCTGCCTCGTGGTCAGCGTCAACCGCGGGCAGCGCGGCGCGCAGGTGACGTTGTCGCGGTCGCATCCGAACCTGGTGCGCAAGCTGTTCGCGATGGAGGTTCCGGAGATCGCGGACGGGACGGTCGAGATCGCCGCCATTGCGCGCGAGGCGGGCCATCGTACGAAGGTGGCCGTCCGTTCCAACTCGGTCTCGGTGCGGGCGCGGGGTGCCTGCATCGGCCCGATGGGCGCCCGGGTGCGTGCCGTCGTCACCGAGCTGCACGGCGAGAAGATCGACATCGTGGACTGGGCGGAGGACCCGGCGACGTTCGTCGGCAACGCGCTTTCCCCCGCCCAGGTGGTCAGCGTGACCGTCGTCGACCACGCCAACAAGGCGGCCCGGGTGGTGGTTCCCGACTTCCAGCTGTCGCTCGCGATCGGCAAGGAAGGCCAGAACGCACGGCTGGCCAACCGGCTGACCGGCTGGCGGATCGACATCCGCTCGGATGATCAGGGCTAGACTTGGCTCCGGCTCCAAGGCGTGAGCCGGTCCGAACGTGTGTCGGGTGCCGGGTCAAAGCCGCGAAGTCGGCACTACTGCGCGTCGTTGCGGTCGAGGGAACCCTGACCCCCGATCCGCGGGGCACGTCGCCAGGTCGCGGGGCTCACCTGCATCCTGATCCGGCTTGTCTCGCGCTGGCGGAGCGTCGCCGGGCGTTTCCCCGGGCCTTGCGGCTCGCCGGTCCGCTCGACACTGAAGTACTGCGACAACACCTGCTTCATCTGAAAACCGATGGGACGGAAACGTTCGATGAGCGCTCGATGAGCAACCACCGATGAGAACCACCCTGCACTGACAACGGCTTGCGGCACTCTCCGTGGGCCACGAAGGAGAGTCTGTGGCCAAGGAGCGAGTATCCGCACTCGCCAAGCAGATCGGCATGCCGTCGAAGGCGCTGATCGAGTGGCTGAACAACAACGGCGAGTACGTCAAGACGCCGTCATCGACCGTAGAGGCCCCCGTCGTCGCGAAGGTGTTCGCGGCGTTCCCGCCCGTCGCCGAGGCTGAGAAGCCCGCGCCGAAGGCCAAGAAGGCGGCCACGGCTCCCGCCGCCGACGCCGTCGAGGCTCCGGCGGCTCCGGAACCGGCCGCCGTCGAGTCCGTTGCGCCGGTCGTGCCCGAGGCCCCCGCGGCGCTGTCAGAAGCCCCGCCGGTCGCCGAGCCGCCGAGCGCCCTGCCGCCGAGTGCCCTGCCGCCGCGGCCCGCGGCGCCGCGGCCGGCCGGCAACAACCCCTTCACCCCGCGGCCGGCCGGTAACAACCCCTTCACGACGCGTGACCGGCCGGCGGCACCGCCGCAGCGTCCCGGTCCGGGCAGCATGCCGCCTCGGCCGGGTGGCCCGGGCGGAATGCGTCCCGGTCCGGGCATGATGCCGCCCCGGCCGATGCGGCCCGGCGGGCCAGGGGGTCCCGGCGGCCCCGGCGGCGGAG
>DASZTV010000035.1:0-23135 GCA_035548125.1 Mycobacteriales bacterium
AGGGAGCTGTGAGCCCCCGCCTTGCTCAGTGGTAGGTCTGCTGCTCCTTAGCAGTCATCACTTCCAGCGTGGATCGTTGAGGCCTGGGGAAAAAGGCCCCTCCGGATGTCTTGAACGCACGACCGATACGTCGGTCGTCACCGGACATGCCGGAGATTTTCTACCACGTCCGACATTCCGGACGGCGACTCGCCCTACACGCTCCGGGCGGCCGGATTCGAGGGGTCCGGAGCATCCGGACAGCCGGTCTGAGAGGGCATATTTCCGCCATCAACCGGACAATTTGCGGCAGACGACGCACCGGGTGCGGGATGCCCGGCGTCGGGTGCCGTCGGGTCGGGGTGCGTCGCGTTGAGCTGCGCGGCGAGGACGACCTCCTCGCTGATCACCCGCGACAGGTCCGGGGACATCACGAGGTCCGCGGTGACCGAGCTCAGCGGGAAGGCGTTGGTCGAGTAGTCCGGCTGGGCCGAGGCGGTGACCGTCACGCGCAGGTTGCCGTCGGCGCCTGTCTCCACCGACGTACTCGATCCGGTGATCGTCGGACGCTCGACGACACCCCCGACGACGAACGACGGGCTGACCGAGGCGAAGGTGCCCTTGTCCGACGTCGTCATCGCCTGGTTGAGGACGAAGGTGCCCTGATCGGTCGGCGCGGTGAAGCTCGACGCGGCACCGGCCGAGCCGTCCGGGCCGCTACTGGCGTTCGGCGCCACCAGCTGCGGAGCACCGGTGACCTTGAGCGGGCCGCTCAGCCGCAGGTGTGCCCGCGAGCTCGGCGACCGACCGGTCGTCGAGGGCGGCTCGCTCGGCGCGTGATGGTGCTGCACCGGCGGGGTCACGACCGGTGGCGTGACCTCGACGGGCGCCGGCGCGTGCCCGCCCTCGGCTGCGTGCCTCATCGCGTGACGCCCGGAAGCGTGATGCCCGGAAGCGTGATGCCCGGCGGAATCATTGGGGCGAGCCCCGGTGGCCGGGGGCACCTCGCCCGACCCGGCGTCGGACGGAGCGGACCCGGCCTGTTCGCCCGACTCCACGGGGGTGGCGACGTCGGTCGGGTGGCCGAGCAAGGGGCGTACGCCGACAGCGGCCACGACCGCGGAGACGAACAGCACGATCAGTACGTTGGCGCCCTGCATCATCCCGCGGGCGAGCCGGCGGTTGGCGATGCCTGCGATCTCCGCCGGACTCAGGTCGATGCCGGGCTCGACCGACGTACCGACGAGCAACCGGCGCAGCGCGCGCCGGGCGCGGAACAGCAGATGCTTGACGCTCTCCTCCGCGACGCCGAGCTCCTCGGCGATCTGCGGGAGGGTCTTCTCCTCGATCTCGCGCTTCACCAGTGCCGCGCGGTGCATCGGGCTGAGTCGGGCCAGCGCCTCGCGGACGATCGCGGCGTCCTCGGCCTGCAGGACCGGGTCGGGTTCCTCCGCGCTCGTCGTGACGTCCACGACCGGCGAGGTGTCGAGCGCGACGAGCGTCGGGCGACGGCGCTCCGCGCGGTAGCGGTCGATGCAGAGGTTGGTCAGCGTCCGGCGGGCGAACGCGATCGCCTGCAGCTCCGTGTCGATCTCGTTGATCGCGAGGAACAGCCGCAGGAACGTCTCCTGCACCACCTCGTCCACGTCGCGCTGGTCGCGCAAGAAGCGGCGCGCATGGGTAGCCATGCCGGCGCGATGGCGGATGTAGATGCTGGAGAAGTCGGTGGCCGAGTGCAGCGGCCGGTCCGGCCGCGCCTCCGGCAGGTCGGCAAGCACGTCACCGATGACGGCTTCGTCGACCGCAGCCGCGAGCTCGCTCTCGACCGGGTCGACCGACTGGGCGGGATCGAGCTGATGCGGCAACGCGACGACGACGTCGGGAGCCGCGACGTCAGAGCCCGCGCGGGGCGCGCCGACGTCCGCAGGATCCACCGCCACCCGACCCTCCGCATGCCCCGTGTGCCCGAGCCTCAAGACCCGAGGCGCCGGACCGAAGCCTATCCCGGCGTACCTTCCTAGACGTCGAACACGACGATCGGTTGCTCCCAAGCGGCAAATTGCACCCGATATCGGGGCAATCCGGTCGATTCCCCCGCCTTCGGGCGGTCCCCCCGACGCAGCGACTGGGAGCAGCGATGAGCGTCCTTCGGTACGAGGTAGCAGCGGGCGTCGCGACGCTGACGATGGACCGACCCGAGGCGCTCAACGCGCTCACCGTGGAGCTCAAGGTGGCGCTCCTCGAGGCGCTGCAGCGCGCCGGATCGGACCAGGCGGTCCGCGCGGTCGTGCTAACCGGTGCCGGCCGGGGGTTCTGCGTCGGCCAGGACCTGCGGGAGCACGCCGACGGTCTGGCCGCCGGCGACCTTGACCTGAGCACCGTCACCGAGCACTACAACCCGCTCATCGAGACGCTCGCCACGCTGCCCAAGCCGGTGATCGCAGCGGTGAACGGGGCTGCCGCGGGCGCCGGAGCGTCGATCGCCTTCGCGTGCGACGTGCGGGTCGCGGCCGCCGACGCGTCCTTCCTGATGGCGTTCGCGCGGGTCGGTCTCGGGCCGGACAGCGGAGCCTCCTGGACGCTGCCCCGGCTCGTCGGGCACGGCCGAGCGGCCGCGATGCTGATGCTCGCCGAACCGGTTCCGGCGGCGCAGGCGCTCGAGATGGGCCTGGTGAGCGCCGTGGTCCCGACCGAGGCGCTCGCCGAGACCGCTGCAGGCCTTGCGGCCAAGCTGGCCACCGGGCCCACCGCCGCCTACGCGGCGATCAAGGACACGCTGGCCTACGCCGCGTCGCACCCGCTGGGCGAGAGCCTCGCGAACGAGGCTGCCGCGCAGGCGCGCTGCGGCCACACCGAGGACCACCGCCACGCGGTCGAAGCCTTCCTCGCCAAGCAGACCGCCACGTTCACCGGCCGCTGAGTCACGCCGCGGCCGCCCGCTTGCCGCGATTGCCGCCTCGCCGCGCTAGACGGCGGTCAAGCGGCAATGGGGTACGGCAGTTCAGCGAGCAGGGCTCTCTGGCTCAACGTGAGGTACAGCCTTTCAGGTGGTCGTTGACTAGACCGGTCGCCTGCATCAGCGCGTACGCCGTGGTCGGTCCGACGAACCGGACGCCGTGCGCCTTGAGCGCCTTCGCCATCGCGACCGACTCCGGCGAGGTCGCCGGAACGTCGTCAAGGGTGACCGGCGCCTTGCGCCTGCCGGTGGGAGCGAACCCGCTCACGAAGTCGAGCAGCCCACCCGGCAGGCCGGCGACTGCCGCCGCATTCGCGATCGTCGCCTCGATCTTGGCGCGGTTTCGAACGATTCCGGCGTCGGCGAGCAGCCGCTGGACGTCGTCGGGGCCAAAGGCGGCAACCTTCGGGATCGAGAAGTCGGCGAAGGCGGCTCGGAACGCCGCCCGTTTGCGCAGGATGATCAGCCAGGACAAGCCGGACTGGAAGCCTTCCAGCGACATCCGCTCGAACATCGCGTCATCGCTCGCGAGCGGCCTACCCCACTCCTGGTCGTGGTAGGCGACGTACTCCGGCGCGGACACCGCCCAGGGACAGCGGGGCTTCCCGTCCGCCCCGCGGACCGGGCCTCGGCTCACGACGGCGGGTCGGGGTGCGCCGCCTCCGCGGCGGCCAGCTCGGCGCGCAGGCGGTCAAGCGCCGCGTCGACATCATCCATCCGGTAGCCGCGCAACCCCACCCGAAACCGCAGCGCACCGATGTCGGCGGCGGTGAGCGGGCGATCCGGCAGTCCCGTGTCGATCCGGTCGACAGGCTCGATCGACATCGGGGAGTCGGTCAGCGCCAGCACCAACGCGAACCCGGTCAGCAGCGCGATGCCGACGAGAACTACTCCGACCAGCGCCACCCCGCCATCGTCTCACCCCGCCCGTACCACGCCATTGCCCTCTCGGACCATTGCCGTCTCGCCGCGCTAGAGAGCGGTCAGGCGGCAACGGGGAGGACTGTCACGCCGGGCGGGAGGCCTCGGCCGTCGTACATCAGATGGCACTTCTCGACCTGCGTGATGACGACACGTCCGTGCTCGCGCAGCCGCCGTGGCGAGTTGTGCAACGCCGTCAGTCCGCTCGCCGTGAGGGCGTCGTGCCGCTCCTGCAGGTCCTCGAAGAGGTCCTCACGAGCGTGCGCGGTCCGGCCGTTCGTCTCGTGCACAACCCCGGAGCTTCGGATCAGCGCATCGACGCAGACCACCCGGCCGCACGCGAGGCGCAGCCAGACGTTGTACTCCAGCGGCGGCAGGACCGTGCTCGCCTCGGCGAGCCGTCGGAAGTCATCCTCGGGAGCGGATCGGACACCGGTCGCGAGCGCGCCCAGCGCCGCATCACCGTGGCGGCTGTTGCGCGGCGGACCCTGGATGTGGGCGCGCAGCAGCTCGTCGTACGTCGTCAGCCGGCGTTGCAGCGCCTCGCTCATCGCCGCCAGCACCGGGCGCGCCGTCCGCATCCGGCGGGTCGCCGCGACGACCGCGACTGCCGGCTCGACATAGCGGAGCAGGTCGGTCGTGACCGCCGCGAACGGCACGACGGTGCGACGTACGACGACAAACCCGCGACTGCGCGCCGCGGCTCCGAACGGCACAACGACGTGGACCTTTGCGTCATCGGTGGTGACCGCCTTGAACCCGTGGAAGCGGCAGGCGTCGGCACCATCGATGGCCGCCTGGGGACCGGCGTACAGCAGCGCTGCGATCAGCCGCTGGCGTCGACTCGGCTCGCCGTGATGGGTGAGGTAGACGTCGGGCAGCAACAACTGCCACAGCCCCGCGCGCAACCGGTAGTCGATCGCGCGCCGAGACAGCCCCATCGCCAGCGCCTGGTCGCGATGCAGCACGTGGTCTTGGCTACGGATCAGCCCGGGCAGGTGGGGATCGACTTCACGACGTCGCGGCACCCGTCAACGGTGTGCGGCGCGAGCGCGGGGCACCTGTCGCCGGCGGGATCGGTGGACGGAGCAACGCTATCCACCGACGCGATTGCCGGCTTGCCGCCCTAGAGAGCGGTCAGGCGGCAATCGAGGAGCTAGAAGGCGGCTTCGTCGGCCGCGCGCAGCCGCTCCGCCAGCGTCGCCAGCAGCCGGTGAGCGATCGCGGGCACCTCATCGATGACCTGCCAGAACTCCCGGGCCGGCAGCACCAACGCCTTGACGTCGGTGATTGCCGTCACGGTCGCGCTGCGGGGGCCGCCGTCGAGCAGCGACATCTCGCCGATGAACGCACCGGGGCCGACCTGCGCGACCTCGTTGCCTCCGCGGTCGATCCGGGCCTCGCCCTCGACGAGCATGATCAGCTCACGGCCGACCGCTCCCTCGGTGCAGAGCACCTGGCCGGCGGGGAAGTCCGCCTGGGTCGCCGCTCTGTCGATGTCCCGCAGCTCCTCCTTGCTGCAGCCACGGAACAGCGGGATCTCTCCGAGCATGTCGATCGGTGAACTCCGACCCCTCATGCCGATCCTCTCCTTCAGGACGTGCGGTACGACGACCTCCGGTGTGTGAAGCGTCTCTACCATGCCGGGGTGCCGTCCGCCATCGATCCGCTTCGTTGGGGCCGCCGCGAGTTCGGCCCCCACGACCTGTCCGTGATGGCCATCGTCAACGCGACCCCGGACTCCTTCTACGACCGTGGCCGCACCTGGGGCACCGCCGCGGCGATCGACCGGATCGGAGAGGTCCTCGAGGAGGGTGCGGACGTCGTCGACATCGGCGGAATCAAGGCGGCGCCCGGTGGCACGGTCGATGCCGCCGAAGAGCTGGAGCGGGTGCTGCCGGTGGTGGAGGGCGCTCGCGAGCGTCACCCCGACGCCGTGATCAGCGTCGACACCTGGCGCGCCGAGGTGGCCGACGTGGTGTGCCGGGCCGGCGCCGACGTGATCAACGACGCCTGGGGCGGCGTCGACCCGGAGCTCGCGCCGACCGTCGCCCGCCACGGTGCGGGCCTGGTCTGCACCCATGCCGGCCGGCAGACGCCGCGGACCAGGCCGCACCGGGTTTGGTACGACGACGTCGTCGCCGAGACCACGGCGTACCTCGTCGACCTCGCCGAACGCGCCGTGACGTGCGGGGTACGTCGCGACGGCATCGTGATCGACCCGGCGCACGACTTCGGCAAGAACAGCCGCCAGTCCCTCGCGCTGACCCGCAGCACCGAGACGCTGGTGGCGACCGGGTGGCCGGTGCTGATGGCGATGTCCCGCAAGGACTTCGTGGGCGAGGTGCTCGACCTGCCACCGGACGACCGGCTGGAGGGCACCCTCGCCGCGACGGCGGTGGCGGCGTGGCTCGGCGCGCGGATGTTCCGGGCGCACGACGTCACCGCGACCCGGCGCGTCCTGATGACCGTTGCCGCGATCCGCGGCGACCGCGACCTGGCTGTCGGCCGCCGAGCGCTGTCGTGAGCGGCGTTCCTGCCGCCGTCGGCTTCGTCCCGTCCGCGCCACTGCTCGTGCCACAGGTCGCCGGGGGGTCGGCGTCGCAGGACGAAGAGCTTCGTGAGGCATGTCGCACCGTCGCGCGCCGGCTGGCCGCGCACACGATCGGCGAAGTCGTCGTCATCGCCGACACCTCGGTGAGCGGCGAGTGGGACGACAGCGCGACGTGGGGCTTCGAGGGTTTCGGGGTCGCCCGCCGTCCGGGCGACGACCGGCCGCGACTGCCGTGGCAGCTCGGCGTCGGCGCCTGGCTGCTCGACGAGATCGGGTGGGCCGGGCGGCGTCGGTTTGTGTCGGCCGACCGGCCGGCGAGCGTCACCGGGGGCGACGCAGTCCTCGTCGTCGGCGACGGCAGCGCACGTCGTACCGAGAAGGCTCCGGGCCACTTCGACGATCGGGCGGAGCAGTACGACGCCACCATCGCGACGGCGATCGCCACCGGCGACCACGCGGCGCTCGGTGCGCTCGATGTGGGGCTCTCCGCGGCTCTGATGTGCGCGGGCGCGCCTGCGTGGCGGGCGCTCGCGGCCCTGGTCGGACAGGCCACGGTGCAGCGGGCGGAGCTGTTGAGCGACTCGGCGCCGTACGGCGTGGCCTACTTCGCCGGTTATTGGCTGCTGGCAGGTGGCGAACCGGAGTAGAGAATGAAGGGGTGAACCACGGTCACGACCTCATCGACACCGCCGAGATGTACCTGCGGACGGTGCTCGAGCTCGAGGAAGAGGGGATCGTCCCGATGCGCGCGCGCATCGCGGAACGGCTCGAGCAGAGCCCCCCGACCGTGTCGCAGACGATCGCCCGCATGGAGCGCGACGGGTTGCTGACCGTCACCTCTGATCGCCGGATCGACCTCACACCGGCGGGTCGCTCGCTCGCCACCCGCGTGATGCGCAAGCACCGGCTCGCCGAGTGCCTGCTGGTCCAGGTGATCGGCCTTGACTGGCAGCTCGTGCACGACGAAGCGTGCCGCTGGGAGCACGTGATGAGCGAGACGGTGGAACGCCGGCTGCTGGAGATCCTGGGTCACCCGACCGAGTCGCCGTACGGCAACCCGATCCCCGGCCTCGCCGAGCTCGGCGAGGCCAAGGAGGGCGATGACTACCTCGGCGGCCTGGTCTCGCTGACCGAGCTCCCGACCACGACGACGAGCGCCGTCGTACGCCGGATCGGCGAACCGATCCAGTCCGACACCAAGCTGATGACCAGGCTGCGCCGGGCTGGCCTTCGACCCAACGCGAAGATCGCGATCGGCCGCGTCGAGGGACGGGTGCAGCTCGGCGACGGGGCCCGCGCCGTTGCGCTCGAGGACACGATCGCGGCGCACGTCTTCGTGTCGAGCCCGGTCTGAGCCCTCTGTCAGCCTGTCTCACAATATGAGAAAGCTGTTTCGCAACGCGATACGCATTGGGTAGCGTCGCCTCGTGCCGGAGACTCCCAACCGCTGGTTGATGATGAGTCTCGGGCTCGTCGCCCAGGCCTGCGCGAGCTCCTACCTGTACGGGCTGCCGATGTTGCTGCCCCGGCTGCGCGCGGACTCCCACCTCTCGTTGTCGGCTGCCGGATGGCTCGTCGCCGCACCGTCGATCGGCCTGCTCATGACGTTGATCGCCTGGGGCGCGTTCGTGGACCGGCGCGGCGAGCGCGGCGCGATGGTGACCGGGCTCGTCCTGTCCGGCTGCTTGCTCTTCGGGGCGGCTGTCGTCGACGACTTCGCCGCCCGGTTCGCCCTGCTGGCGCTGGCGGGCGGCGCGGGAGGGTCGGTCAACTCCGCCGGCGGGCGGATCGTGCTCGGCTGGTTCGCTGCCCACGAGAGAGGTACGGCGATGGGCGCGCGGCAGACGGCGCAACCCCTCGGAGTCGCCTTGGCCGCCATCACCTTCCCGGCGATCGCCGACGCGGCGGGAACGGGCTGGGCGATCGCGCTGCCTGGTGCGCTCTGCGTCCTCGTGGCGTTGGCGGTGGCGCGCTACGTGGTCGACCCTCCCCGGCCGGTCGCGGCGCATGGTGACCCCGCACCGACGTCGCCGTACCGGACCCCGACGTTGTGGCGCCTCCATGCGGCGAGCGCGGCCCTGGTCGTTCCGCAGTTCGCGATCTCCGCGTTCGCTCTCGACTTCCTGGTCGAGCAGCGTCATTGGAGCGCGGCCGGTGCCGGCAGGCTGCTGTTCTGCTTCCAACTGCTCGGCGCAGCCGGTCGGGTCCTGACCGGGATCTGGTCGGATCGCGTCGGAGGCCGGCTGCGTCCCATGCGCAACATTGCGGTGGCCGCCGGACTGACGATGCTCGCTGCGGGGCTCGGCGCGGCACACCATTCTTTGTTGGCGGTCGTCGCGATCGGTGCCGGGGTCGTGATCACCGTGGCCGACAACGGACTCGGCTTCACCGCGTCCGCCGAGCTCGCCGGTTCGGCCTGGGCGGGCCGCGCGATGGGTGTGCAGAACACCGGGCAGGGCATCACGGTGTCGCTCACTCCGCCGCTCCTCGGCGCCCTGATCGCATCGGCAGGTTTCGGCTGGGGGTTCGGGGTCGCCGCCTTCTTCCCATTGATCGCCGTCTTCACCATCCCCGTGGCGGCCGAGGCTGCGGTCACCCACAGGTAGTGGCCGTGGAAACCGGTCGCGCGCCGTCCCTCCCGGTGTCAGGCTGTCGGCGTGTCTCAGCGAATCGGCATCGTGCTCTTCGACGGCGTCGAGGAGCTCGACGCCGTCGGCCCGTGGGAGGTGTTCGCAGCGTGGTCGCATTTCTTCCCCGACGCCGAGGTATCGGTCTCGTGCCTGTCACCGGTCGGCGGCACGGTTGAGGCGGCCAAGGGCATGACGCTGACCGCCCACCACTCCTTCGCCGACGCACCGGCGTACGACGTTTTGCTGCACCCGGGCGGCCGAGGCACGCGATCGCTGATGCGTGACGACGCCCACCTCGAATGGGTGCGCACGCAGCGCGCCGCGGTGCCATTGATGACGAGTGTGTGCACCGGTTCGCTGGTCTATGCGGCGGCGGGCCTGCTGCACGGTCGTCCGGCGACCACCCACTGGGGATCGCTCGAACTGCTGGCCGAGACCGATCCGACGATCGAGGTGCGCGCCGACGACCGGTACGTCGACGACGGCGACGTCGTGACGTCGTCGGGTGTTTCGGCGGGCATCGACATGGCTCTGCACCTGGTCCGGCGGCTTGCGGGTGAGCAACGCGCGAAGGAGGTTCGCCGCTACATCCAGTACGACCCGGCGCCGCCGGTCTAGCGATTGCCAGGTGGCCGCTCTCTAGCGCGGCGAGCCGGCAATCGACGATCAGGTCGGCGTCGGCGCCAGCGGGAGCTCGACGCGGAACGTCGTGCCTTCACCGGGTTCGGACCTCACCGACACCGCACCCCCGTGTGCCTCCACCAGGCCGGCCACGATCGAGAGCCCCAGACCGCTGCCGCCGAGGTTTCGCGACCGCGCCGGGTCGGCGCGATAGAAGCGCTCGAAGACGTGAGCAGCGTCCTCGGCGCTCATCCCCGGTCCGGTATCGGCGACCTCGACGGTCGCTCTCCCCACCTCCGTCGTGACGCTGACCGTCACTCGGGCCTCGTCCGGCGTATGCGTCAACGCGTTCGTCATCAGGTTGTGCACCACCTGACGCAGTCGCGCGGCATCGCCGATGACGACCGGCGCTACGGCAGGGTCGGCGCGAAGCTCGATGGCACGACTCGGCGCGATGCGTCGCGCGTCGTCGACGACCTCGACGGTGATCTCGAGCAGATCGACCGGTTCCCGCTCGAGCGGACGCTGCTGATCCAGCCGGGCGAGAAGGAGCAGGTCGTCGACGAGCAACCCCATCCGCGTTGCCTCATCCTCGATTCGGCTCATGGTGCGGGCGATGTCTCCCGAATCCGTCGCGCCCATCCGGTGCAGCTCGGCGAAGCCGCGAATCGATGTCAACGGGGTACGCAGCTCGTGGCTGGCATCGGCGACGAAACGCCGCATCCGGCCCTCTGAGGCTCGTGCCTGCTGCTCCGACTCCCGCTGCCTGGCGAAGGCGTTCTCGATGCGGCCGAGCATCACGTTCAGCGCCCCGGACAACCGGCCGACCTCCGTACGCGGAGGCAGCTGCGGCACCCGCTGCGACAGGTCCCCGGCCGCGATCGCCTCGGCAGTCTGCTCGACCGCGACCAGTGGCGCGAGGGAGCGACGGATCACCAGATAGCCGCCCGCCCCCATGAGCAGCAGCGCGGCGCCACCGATCAGCGACTCGAGCAGGACCAGGTGGTCGACGGTGTGGCTGACGTCGGACAACGACGTCGCGATCTCTGCGACGCGAACGCCGTCCCGCGCCGGCACCGCCACGACCCGCCACGACCCCTTGCCGTCGACCGACGCGACAGTGAACGGCCGGCCGTCGCGCACCGCAGGCGAGTGGAGCTGAAGATCGGGCAGGCGCGGGGGTGACTCTGACGTCAATGGAGCGGCGTCGGCCAGCCCGCTCGGTGCGCCGTTGGCGTCGTAAAGCCGGACGTAGTACGGGCTCGGCAGCCGGTTGCCGCTGATCGTGACGTCACCATCGGGCGGCGGCGGGGCGGGCACCGGTCCGCCGCCGGCAGTCCCAACTCCCGCGCGGAACCGAAACCCGTCCGCGATGCCGTGTGCGGCGACCTGCAGCTGATCGTCCACCCGGCCGATCAGGTACGAGTGCAGAGCCGTGGTCGCGGCGATCGCAGCCGCGGACAACCCGACCGCGGCGAGGGCGAGCACTCCCGCGAGGAGCTTCACGCGCAACGACGTACGTTCACCGACCCCGCGCAAGCGCAGGGCGAGCGACCCGAACGGCGAGCGCATCAGTCCCTCGGCATTCGAAGCACGTAGCCGACGCTGCGGATCGTGTGCAGCATCCGAGGCTCGGTGGTGTCGATCTTGCGCCGCAGGTAGGAGACGTAGGACTCGACGACGTTGGCATCACCGGCGAAGTCGTAGTGCCAGACGTGATCGAGGATCTTCGCCTTGCTGAGTACCCGCTGCGGATTCTGCAGGAAGTACCGCAGCAGCTTGTACTCCGTCGGCGAAAGCGTGACCGGCGCGCCCGCCTTGGTGACCTCGTGCGACGCGTCGTCGAGCTCGATGTCGCCATAGCGCAGCCGCTGACCTTGGGTGGGCCCCGAGGCGCCCTGCGCCCGCCGCAGCACCGCACGAATCCGTGCGATCACTTCCTCAAGGCTGAACGGCTTGGTGATGTAGTCGTCGGCGCCGAGGGTCAGCCCGCTGATCTTGTCCTCCGTCGCGTCCTTAGCGGTGAGGAACAGCACTGGCATCTGGTGCCGGTCTTGTCGCATTCGGCGCACGACATCGAAGCCATCAACGCCGGGCATCATCACGTCGAGTACGACGAGGTCGGGCGCGAACGATCCGAGCAGTCGCAAAGCCTGCTGTCCGTCACTCGCCGTCTCGACCTCGAACCCTGCGAAGCGCAGGCTCGCGGAGAGCAGCTCGCGGATGTTCGGCTCGTCGTCGACAACGAGCAGGCGTGCCTCCGCGACTGCCCCCTCGCTCGCGGTTGGCATCGACCCTCCTCCCGTCCTGGTCGTCACGACCCAACCCAGACTGTCAGTCGAACGATGCGCCTGACGGCCCGGAAGGCGGCAACCCGCCGCCGTTGCCGCCGAACCGCCGTACGAAGGTGCGAGCACCGCCACCTCCGAAGCCGCCGAAGCCGCCGCGGCTGAGCGTCGAGCTCGAGCTCGGTAGGGCTGCGTCGAGGTCCGCGAGCACGATCCGCTGGCCGTCGACGAGCCCTGACCGGATCTCGGTGAGGGCTGCGCCGACCGCCCCGACCTTGACCGTGCGCCGGACCTGCTTGCCGCCGCGCAGCAGCTCGACGTACGCCGTCGCGCCGTTGTGATGCACGGCCGATGTCGGCACAGTCAACACGTCGTCGACCGTCGCGACGACGAGGGTCACCGAAGCAGCGGCTCCATTCACAGCATCGGTCCCTGCCGGCAAGGCGATCGTCACCGGGTAGCTCGCAGTGCCGTTCGACGACTCGACGCCGGCGGCGTTGATCCGGACGACACGTCCGGCGAGTGACGCGGACGAACCGTCGACGGCGACGTGAGCCGGCATGCCGACCCTGACCCGTCGGATCGCGGTCGCGGACAGGTTGATCGTGGTCTGCTCTTGGCGCGACCCGATGATCGTGACAGCGGCCGCGCTCGAGGAAGCTGCCACCTGGTCGCCGTGGGAGACGTTCACCGCGGCGACGTGACCGGTGATCGTTGCGCGCAACGTCGCCTCGGCGAGGTCCGCCCGATCAGCAGCCACGGTCGCCCGCGCCTGATCGATGGCGGCCTGGTCGAGCGCAATGTCTGCAGCGCTGATCGTCGCGCCCGTGCCGGACGTCGGTCGCGTCGGCTTCCCGTCGCGGGACGGGCCGGCCGGCGCCGAGCCCACATCGGCCGAGGCGAGCAGCTTGTTCACGGCGGCGGTCAACGCGGCTTCGCTGTCGGCGAGGTGCTGCTCAGCGCGGCTGACCTCCTGTTGCCGGGCGAGCAGCGCGGCTCCGGCCGCGGTGCAATCCTCACCCGTGGGCGTCGCACTCGGTGCGGGTGACCCGGTCACGTCCGGCGTCGGGGTGATGCTCGACGACGTCTGCGCGCCGCACGCCGTGTCGGCCGTCTGCAACGCCGTTGCTGCCGACGCGAGCGCCTCGTCGGTTGCCTGTTGCGCGTCCTGCACCGCCGACTGGAGCTCGCCCAGCTGGATCGGCGGCGATGCGGCGACCGGCGTCGGGTTCGACGACTCGAGAACGGGCGACTTTCCTGCGGAGACTTGGCCGGACTGGCCGCTTCGGTCGGCGGCCATGCGGCTGCGCGCCGAGGCAAGAGTGGCCCGCGCCTGCTGCAGCCGGGTGCGCAGTGTCGACCGATCTAGGCGCGCGATGACCTCTCCCGCATGCACCTTCTGGCCGACCTTCACCGTCACCTTCGCGACGGTTCCGGCGACCTGGAACGCCTCGTCGGTACGAGCCACCGGCGACACCGTGCCGGTGGCAGACAGAGTCTGGACGACGGCGGCATCGCGAACCAGCGCGGTGCGGTAGCGCGGGCCGGAGTCACCGCTGAGCCCCCACGCGGTGCCACCGGCCGCGAGCACGACCACGACCGCACCCGCGGTGACCACGCTCCGCCGATTCCGGCGACGCGCGCGGCTAGGCACCGCCACCGCCCCCGGTGGTCACCGGCGGGCCGCGACGAAGGCGACCGGAGCAGCCCGACACTCGCCGTTGACGGGCGGGCTGATGGCGACGCTGCGGGCCTGGAGCACACCACTCACGTCAATGCTTCCCACCGCGTTGAGACACGCACCTTTGGTGACGTTCGCGGCCGTGGCAGGGTCGGTGGCGGCGTACGTCGTCGCCGATGTGGTCTTCACGGTGGTCTTGGCTCCGGTACCGAATGCTGCGGTGACGACGAACGAGTGGGCGTCGATCGAGGAGACGGTGCCGAGAACCCCTCTGCCTACCCGACCTCGGAACGACCCCGGGCCGCGACCCGCACCGAAGCCGCCCGCCGGCGGGGTGCCCGTGAAGCTCCTCGCCGTCGGCGGCGGGAACCCTCCGGCGCGCGGCGTTCCAGTGAACCGCCGCCCCCGGTCGGGGAAGTTCGCTTCGCGCTGACAGCCCGACCTGCTCGTCACGGTCACGGTCCGCGCAGTCAGGGTCGTGGGAACCGACGGGGGCGAACCGACCGAGGCGCGCGGCCCGCCGCCGGAGGAGGCCGCAGCCCCGGCCACCATTACGCAATCGCCGTCGGCGAGTGCCGACCGCGATGTGCTCGTCGTGGCGGTGAAGCGCGTAGCGGAGCCGAAAACCACGCTGGCCGGTCCACTCGTCTGCTGAACCGACGCGCTCGTCGCGGACGCCGCGATGACCTTCCCCGAGACTGCGTCGAAGGAGGTGAAGCGGTTGACGCGCGCGCCGTCACCGCCGGACGTGGCGGCTGCGCCCCCCCGCGATCCGCCACCGCACCCGGCGACGACGATCACTACTGCGCCGCCGCCGAGGACAGCCGCCAGCACACGCGGCAGCCGACGGGATGCTGTGTTCACTCCGACTCCAGTCATGGTCGTACTACTCGGTGCGCAGCGCGTCGATGGGCGCGAGCCGGGCGGCTCGCGTGGCGGGATAGACCCCGAACAGGACGCCGATCAGCACAGCGACGGCAATCGCACCCGCTGCGGCCCAGGCGGAGATCGAGATCGGGTCCGAGATGAAATGCGGAATGACAAGGGCACCGACGACGCCGAGGCCGACACCGAGGACCCCGCCGGACAAGCCCAACACGGACGCCTCGAGCAGGAACTGGCGGCGGATGGCCTTAGGGGTCGCGCCGAGCGCCTTGCGCAGGCCGATCTCGCGGATCCGCTCCGTGACCGACACCAACATGATGTTCATGACGCCGATCCCGCCGACCAGCAACGAGATCGCGGCGATGCCGCCGAGCAGCACTGTCAGCGTCTTGCTGACGTTCGTCGCCGTCGCGATCAGTGACTGCTGGGACGCGATCGAGAAGTCAGCGTCGGTCGAGTCGGTGATGCCGTGCAATGCGAGCAGCTCTGCGTTCGCCTCCTGGTAGGCCGCGGAGACGGTGCTGCTGCTGGACGCTTCGAGATAGATGGTGCTGACCGAGTCGCGGGACGAGCCGCCGACGACGCGGCTCGCCGCAGTGGTGATGGGCACCAGCGCGGTGTCGTCCTGGTCGCCGGTCGCCGAGGACCCGCTACCGACCGAAGCCAGTACGCCGACAACCTGGAACGGCACCGATCCGATGGTCACCGTCTGGCCGACCGGGTCACGAGCCCCGAAGAGCTCAGCAGAGGTCTCGGCTCCCAGCACGACCACGGCCGCGGAGGTCGCGACGTCGTCGGCCGTCAGGAACCGTCCCGCTTCGACCTCGCGGGAACGCACGACCGACCACGCCGGCGTCGTGCCGACCACGTCAGTCGTCCAGTTCGTCGATCCCGCAACCAGCTCTTCAGGTGTGGAGCTCGTGGGCGCGACCGCGGCAATGTCCGGCGCCGCCTGTTTGGAGCTCAGGGCTGCCGCGTCCTGAGTGGTGAGCGTTGAGGCGGTACCGAACCCGCCGCGTATCCCCGAGCTGTTGGTGCTGCTTCCGGGGGAGACGATGAGCAGGTTGCTGCCGAGTGCGTTGATCTCGTCCTTGACCTGGCGTTGCGCGCCCTCTCCGAGACCGACCGTAAGGATGACGGCGGCGATGCCGATGAGGATGCCGAGCATCGTCAACAGCGAACGCATCCGGTGGGACCGAACCGCTTCCAGTCCGGTACGGGTCGTCTCGTACCAGTTCACGGACGCAGCAACCCATCGTGGATGTGAAGCACCCGCTGTGCCGTCGCCGCGACGTCGGCGTCATGGGTGATCAAGACGATCGTGCGTCCGCTCCGATGCAGGTCCTGGAGGACAGTGAGGACGTCCGCCGAAGAACCCGAGTCAAGGTTGCCGGTGGGTTCGTCGGCGAGCACCAGGTCGGGTTCGGTGACCAGCGCCCGGGCGATCGCCACCCGCTGCTGCTGGCCGCCTGACAGCTCACCGGGCTTGTGATCGACCCGGTCGGCCAGCCCGACACGGTCGAGCGCCGCGAGCGCTCGTTCGCGCCGCGACGACGGCCCAACGCCGGCGTAGGTCAGCGGCAGCTCGACGTTGCGCAACGCGGTGAGGGACGGCAGCAGGTTGAACTGCTGGAACACGAAGCCGACGCGCCGGTTGCGGACCTCCGCCAACCGGTTTTCGTCCATGTCAGCGACGTCCTCTCCGCCGAGGCGGTACTGCCCCGCGGTCGGCACGTCGAGGCAGCCGAGGATGTGCATCAGCGTGGACTTCCCGGATCCGGACGGGCCGACGATCGCGACCAGCTCGCCGGAGCGGATCGACATGGACACGCCGCGGAGGGCGTCGACCTCGAGCGACCCCGACCGGTAGGTCTTGTGTACGTCGAACAGCTCGAGCACCGGAGCAGCGGAGCTCACCCGCCGCCGCCCGTCACCGTCGGCGGGCCGCCGCCGAAACCGCCTCCGCCGGAAAAGCCGAAGTTCCCGCCACGACCCGGGAAGCCGAAGTTTCCGCCGCCACCGTTGCCGAAGCCGCGGGTGAACGCTCCGCCGCCGTTGCCGCCGTTGGAGATCCGCGCGAACGTCGGCACGCCGACCACGACCTTGTCACCCGGCTGCAGGCCGGACTTGACCTCGGTCTGTAGCCCGTAGGTCTGCCCGACGGTGATCGGCCGCGTCTCGGTGCCGCTCCCGGTCTTCACTTCGACGGATGCGCTCGAGCCGCTGTACGTGATGGCGAGGGTCGGGATCGCGAGGACGTCGACCGCCTTGTCAGTCGTGATCGACAGCGTCGCGCTGGAGCCCGCGTACACGTCAGTCGGGTGGCCGTCGACCGCCACCGTGACCGGGAAGCTGACCACACCCGAAGAGCTGGTCGGCACCCTGCCGACCGAGGTGACCGTGCCTGCGACAGGGGTGCTCGCTCCTTGCGGAGTGATCGAGACGTCCTGACCTTCCTTGACCTGCTTGATCTGGGTGTCGTCGACCGTCGCGTTGACGACGAAAGTCGAGGTCGACTGGATCGCGACCTGGGACGACGATCCGTTGCCCTGACCTGCGGCGCCCGTGCCCCCGCCGGTGACGGCCTGGCCCACCGACAGGTTGACCGCGGTGACCGTGCCGCTGATGGCGGCTCGCAGCGTTGCGTCTTTCACCGCCGCCGTCGCGTTGCTCAGTGACGAACGCGCGGCGGTGAGCGCCGCTTGGTCGGCTGCCAGCTGAGCCGAGCCGGCGGCATCGGCCGCGACCTTCGCTTCGTCGGCGGCAACAGTGGCGAGCGCGGCAGCGCGCTGCTGGAGCAGGGCATCCGTACCGACCTTCGCGAGCACATCCCCCTTTCGGACGACGTCTCCAACGGTGACCCGGACGTTGGTGACGCGGCCGGTGACCGCAAAGTCCAGATCCGCCTGCTTGGCGGGCGCGATGGTGCCGGACGCGGACACGGTTTGCACGATCGTCGTTCGCTGCGCCGTGGCGACCTGCGTCGTCACCCCGTTGCGGCTCTTGTGCCAAGGCCGGGTCACCGCGAGGGCGGAGCCGCCACCGACGACGGCCACGACGACGATCGCTACGACAACGGACCTACGGCGAAGTCGGCCGACCGTTGATGCCACTGCCTGCTCTTTCGTCGGCGGCCCTCCGAAGAGGCTGGCCGACAGAGTGGGCGGATGCCCTGAGCGGGGAGTGAGGGAAACCTGTGAGTTTCCTGGCAGTTTGCCGACGGTCTCAGATCTGCTGCGGTCCGTAGGCGAGGGTCAGGAACTCCGAGCGGGTGCGTGCGTCGTCGCGCAGTCGGCCGAGCAAGGTCGACGTCACTGTGGTCGCCCCTCGCGCCGCAACCCCGCGAACCGTCATGCAGGTGTGCTCGGCGCGCAGCACGATGCCCACGCCCTTGGGGGTCAGCGTGTCGTCGAGCCAGTGTGCGATCTGCGTGGTCATCCGTTCCTGCACCTGCGGGCGACGCGCGAAGAGCTCGACGACCCGGGCGAGCTTGGACAGTCCGAGGATCCGTTCGCCCGGCAGGTAGGCCACGACCGCCGTACCGATGAAGGGCAGCAGGTGATGCTCGCAGAGGGAGGTGAAGGGGATGTCGCGGGCGATGACCATCTCGTCGTATCCCTCGTCGTTGGGGAACGTCGTCATCGAGAACTCACGCGGGGTCAGCAGCTCGGCGTAGGCCCGCGCGATCCGGCCCGGAGTGCCGGAGAGCGGTCCCTCGTCGTGCGCGATGCCGAGCGCGTCGAGCAGCGCGCCCGCCGCCAGCTCAGCCGCCGCCAGATCCACGCCCGCCGACCCCGCACGCCGGCCATCGGCGGAGGCCGAGGCGGCTCCGCCGCTCATAGCGCGTCTGCAGGAACGTAGACGCCCCAGACATCGCGTAGCGCGTGACAGACCTCTCCGCAGGTGGTCCGTGCGACCAGCGCCTCTCGCATGAAGGGCAGCACGTTGTCGGTGCCTTCGGCGGCGCGTTTGAGGGCATCGAGAGCCCGGGTCACGTCGGCTTGGTTGCGGTCGGCGCGCAGTGCCGCCAGCCGCTTTGCCTGCTGTTCACCAATGGCCGGGTCGACCCGCAGCGGCTCGTAGACGTCGTCGTCATCGACCGTGTACTTGTTGACGCCGACCACGACACGTTCACCGTCGTCGATCTGCTGCGAGGTGCGGTACGCCGCCTTCTCGATCTCGCCCTTCTGATAGCCGCGTTCAATGGCGGCGACCGCGCCGCCCATGTCCTCGACCGCCTTCATCAGGTCGAGCGCCGCGGCCTCCACCTCGTCGGTCATCGCCTCCACCGCGTAGGAGCCCGCGAACGGATCGACCGTTGCGGTGAGGTCGGTCTCGTTGGCGAGGACCTGCTGGGTGCGCACCGCGAGCCGCGCCGCCTTCGCCGTCGGAAGGGCGATCGCCTCGTCGAAGGAGTTGGTGTGCAGCGACTGGGTTCCCCCGAGGATCGCCGCGATTGCCTGCGTCGTCACTCGGATCAGGTTCACCTCCGGCTGCTGGGCCGTGAGCTGGACGCCGGCGGTCTGGGTGTGGAACCGCAGCATCTGCGACCGCGGGTCCTTCGCTGCGAACTGCTCGCGCATCACGCGCGCCCAGATGCGACGAGCCGCTCGGAACTTCGCCACCTCTTCCAGCAGGGTGGTCCGTGCAACGAAGAAGAACGCCAGGCGGGGTGCGAACTCGTCCACCTCTTGCCCGGACGCGATCGCCGCACGGACGTACTCGATGCCGTTGGCAAGAGTGAACGCGATCTCCTGCGCGGGCGTCGCCCCGGCCTCGCCCATGTGGTAGCCCGAGATCGAGATGGTGTTCCACTTCGGGATGTTCGTACGGCAGTAGCTGAAGATGTCCGTGATCAGCCGCAGCGACGGCTTGGGCGGGAAGATGTAGGTCCCGCGGGCGATGTACTCCTTGAGGACGTCGTTCTGGATCGTCCCGGTCAGCGCCTTGGGGGCGACCCCCTGCTCCTCGCCCACGAGTTGGTAGAGCAGCAGCAAGAGCGATGCCGGCGCGTTGATGGTCATCGACGTCGAGACCTCGCCCAGCGGGATCCCGTCGAAGAGCACCCGCATGTCCTCGATCGAGTCGATGGCGACACCGACCTTGCCCACCTCGCCCTGGGCGATGTCCTCGTCGGAGTCGTAACCCATCTGGGTGGGCAGGTCGAAGGCGACCGAGAGGCCGGTCGAGCCGGCCTTCACCAGCTGGTGATAGCGCTCGTTGGACTCCTTCGCGGTGCCGAACCCGGCGTACTGCCGAATCGTCCACGGCTTGCCGGTGTACATCGAGGGATAGACCCCACGCGTGTACGGGTACTCCCCCGGCGCCCCGAGCTGCGCCGCAGGGTCCCAACCGGCCAGGCTGGCCGCGTCATAGACCGGCTCGATGCCGAATCCCGATTCGCTGTTCACCCCAACGACCGTAGATCAAGGCGAGTTGTCAGGCGCTGGCCCCCTCGGGGCGGCGCGAGCCCCTGACAAGTGACTAGTCAAAGCGGGTGCCCGGAAATGGCTGATCTTGGTCACGAAACGGCCGTTTCCCGCAACCGATAGTGGACGTTGAGATGAACGAGTGCGCCCGAATGGGCTATCCCGTGCGCGAGTCCCGGGCACAAGTCGGGCAGCGCGACGGTGGCATGACGCTGATCGAGATCCTCGTGGCGTTGGCGATCGTCGGCGTTGGCGTGCTCGCGCTTCTCGGTGAGCTGGCCGCGTACATCAAGCAGCAGGGACTGGAGAAGTCGCAGGCCACTGCCCTGCACATCGCGGACAGCGCGTTGGAGTCCGCGCGTGGGATGAACTACGCCTCCCTGGTCGACCACGCAGGCACGACGACCTCCAGCACCCCCGTCCACGGCGTGACGTACATCGCCACCAAGACCTTCCGTGTCTGCTCGCCCACCGACAGCCCCAACGCCTGCACCTCTCCGGCGAACGGCGCGATATCGACAGTGCACGCGGACATCACCGTGCGTTGGAGCTTCGCCGGGAAGTCACACACGATCCGTGTCGCGCAGAGCGTCAGTGACAGCGGCGCATTGACCGTGAGCTCGTCGAAAGACCCGCTCGGCAACTGCGGCGGAAACGGCACAACCCTCGTCGTCGGGCACCTTGCGCTCTCACCCACCAGCGTCACCGTCAGCAGTGCCGGCCTGCCGTCGAGCGCGGTCACCGCGACGCTGACGCAGACCGGCTTGTCGAACGCCAGCTGCGTACCGCTGACGTGGAGCGACGACAATGGCCCGCACCAGGTGTCGATGACCGGCAGCGGCAGCACCTACTCGGTCACGATCCCGGCCGCCTCGATCACGAAGACGGTCGCCACCGGCGGCGGATCCATTCCGTTCTCCGCGACGGTTCCCGGAAGCCAGGCCGTGCCGAGCACCTCGCTGGCGATCGTCGGAGCACCGGCCTTCGCCGGTTCGTGCAAGATCCAGGTCCTCGGGCTCGGTCTCAACGTCATCACGTTGACGCCGCTCACGAGGAACACGCTCCTCCCGGCGGGATTGAGCTGCACCACGACCAACCTGTCCAAGAACGACACGGTGGTCGCGACCTACCAGAGCGGTACGACCACCAAGAACATCTCGCTCACCAGCACCGACGGCTCGAGCTGGAGCGCCACGCTCCCGTCAGGAAGTGCGATGGTGAAGACCGGGGTCTCCGAAGGGTTCACCTTCGCCCTGACCCGCGCGGGCGACGGCGCGACCGCTTCGCAGAACGTGACGGCGACCCTCGCATGAAATCCCCTCTGCGTCGCGCCACCGACCAGGGCTTCACCCTCACCGAACTGCTGGTCGTGACCGTGCTGTTCGCGATCGTCGGCGCGATCGTCACGACGGTGTCGGTGACCGGGCTCCACCACCAGACCGAGGTCGAGAACCGCGGCGACGCCGTCGCTCAGGCCCGCACTGCGCTCGAGCGGGTCGACCGCGACATCCGGTCGGCGTACCCGCTGCTGGCGGCGTCCGGGTCACAGCTTGTGCTTCGCGAGGTGCTCTCGTCGGCGACCCGGACCGTCACCTACACCGCGAGCAACGGCCAGCTCGTCATGAACCAGAGCGACGTCCCCACCTCCGGCGGCGCAACCAGAACGACGCGCAACGTCCTCCTGCGCAATCTCGTGGCGACCGACTCGAACCCGATCTTTAGCTTCTCGCCGATCCCCGGCTACGTCGCACCCGCAGGCAGCGGAGTCAACGCGTCGACCTGCGCGATGTCGGGGGGAACGTCCGTCGATCCCGGCTGCGTCGGCACGATCACGGTGCACGTACAAGTGCAGCCACCGCCCCTTCCCGCGCCGGTCAGCATCAGCGACAACGGCACCGAACTCAGGAACGCGCAGTGACCGGGCCCCGTCGTCGTACGCCATTGCCGCCTGACCGCGCTAGAAAGCGGCCAGACGGCATTCGCGACGACGGCAGCATCGTGCTGGCGCTGCTCGCGATCGTGATCTTGAGCAGCGTGGTCTCGATCGGGCTCGCCACCGTCGTCAAGGGACAGCTGCAGGCCCGGCACGACAACGCGTTCGCTCAGGCCCTCACCGGTGCGGAGACCGGGTTGGACTCGATGGTCGCGCGCATCAAGGCCACCCCGTCGAGCGTCAGTCAGCCGCCGATCTCGGGAACGAACGCGTCAACCGGCGCGGCCTACCAGACCGAGGCGACCTTCAGCAGTGGCTCCTGGCTGATCGACTCGGTCGGGTCGGCAGTGACGCAGGGCCGCACGATTCGCCGCGAGGTGCAGGAGACGGTCACCGTGCAGGGGGCGTATTCGGTGCCGTTGTTCGGCAACTCGGCGCTGACGATGGGCGCAGGGTCGGGGGTGAACGAGTACGACTCCGGTACCGATGCGAGCAACCCGGCAACGAGCTGCGGCCAACTTCCCAACACCGGGATCCTCGGGCTCGTCGCCACGACGATGTGCACACCCGCGATCGTCTCAACCGGCCCCGCGGCCACCAACGGCCGACTCACGATGAACGGTGCCGACCTGGCCGGCTTCAGCGAGGTCGACGTGGATGACGCTGCGGTGCCCGGCTACCCGAATCCGGACGCCGCGGGCACCTGTGTCGGCGACGCCACCTCGTGCGCGTCGTCGAAGGTGGTCCGCTCGCCGACGAGCCTCAGCTATCCGTCGAGTTCTGCCTGCGCAAGCGGGATCGGCGTGAACGCCGCGGCGGTGACCGGCTCCAACTACCTCGCGGCCGGCGCGGTCTACAACCTGCTCGGCAACCTCACCCTCAACGCCGCCGTGACGGCGAACCTGACGAACCTCTCCTCGTCGGCCATCACCTTGTGCTTCAACGGCAACCTGCTCGTCCCGTCGCTCGGCGCCGCCGGAGTGACCCTGCCGTGGAACAGCTCCATCAGCTCGCTGCTGCCGCTTCGCTACACACCACGGCCGCCGTCGACCTTGATGCTGATCGACACCGCCCCCTCTGTGGGTACGTCGACCATCACCATCGGCGACGGGCTCAACCCCGAGACGGTGCTGTCCGCAGTGATCTACGCGCCGAACGCCACCTGCGTGGTGAGCGGCCATCTCGACCTCTACGGGTCGATGGTGTGCGGCAGCATCTCCGCACCCGGCGGCATCGCGGTCCACTACGACAAGCAGCT
>DASZTV010000036.1:0-3478 GCA_035548125.1 Mycobacteriales bacterium
CGCCCAGCAAATCGGTGCATCCGGGCTCAGGAGCGGACTCGAATGACGGTTTTGCCTTTTCGTCGTTGGGTCGGGTTCAGTGCGGGGATGGCGTCGTCGAGGGGTGCGACCGTTCCGATGTGTGTGCGGAGGCGGCCGTCCCGGACCCGGTTGACGATCTCCACCAGTTGGCTCGGCACGGATTCCACGACGAAGTCGATGGCGAGGCCGTCGGTGGGGCGCGTCTCAGCGGGTCCGACCACCGAGACCAGCGTTCCGCCGGGGCGGATGATGCTTGCCGAGCGTCGTTGGACGTCGCCGCCGATGACGTCGAAGACCACGTCCACCCCGCCGATGTCGGCGAGGCTGTCGGCGTCGAGGTCGAGGAATTCGTTCGCGCCGAAGTCGAGCGCCACCTGGCGATCCGCCGCTCGGCCGGTGCCGATGACGTAGGCGCCGAACTCCCGGGCGAGTTGTGTCACGACGGAGCCCACCGCGCCCGCGGCGCCGTGGGCGAGGACGCTCTGTCCGGCCCGCAGGCGACCGTGCTGGAACAGGCCCTGCCACGCCGTCAGGCCGGAGATCGGCAGGCTCGCACCTACCGTGAAGTCGACGTCGCCCGGGAGCGGCGCGAGGTTGCGTGCCTCCACCGCCGCGTGCTCGGCCAGGGTTCCGTCGCGGTGCCAGTCGGTGATCCCGAACACCCGCTGGCCCGGCGAGAGTCCCGTGGTGCCGTAGCCGAAGGCGGTGACCACGCCGGCGAACTCGTGGCCGATGATCGCCGGGGCTCGGTCGTGACCGGAGCGGTCGACCCACGTCGATGGCCACTCCCACTCCGCGGGGACGAAGCCGGACGCGTGGATTTCGACGACGACGTCGTTGATGGCCGGGGTCGGCTCTGGTCGCTCGGCGAGGGTGATTCCGGCTGCATCCGCTGCCTGATCCGTCGCGACGATCGCCTTCATGGGCGCCTCCAATATGGGCTGCCAAGCCCAATCTGCGCTATCGTGTGAGGCGTGGAGGCTACAACGAGAACTCGGGTGCCGCAGAAGCTCACCGACAAGGGGCTGGCGACCCGGGCTCGCATCCTCGAGCACGCCGCGAAGCTCATGTACACCCAGGGCGTCCACGCGACGAACAACGAGCAGCTCCGCCGCGCGGCGGGCATCAGCGGGTCACAGCTCAACCACTACTTCCCGACCAAGGAGAGCCTAGTCCTGGCGGTCATCGAGTGGCAGGCCGAGCGGGTTCTCGCGTTCCATCGCAACGAGCGGTTCACCCACTTCGACAGCCTCGACTCGCTGCGGGAGTGGGCCGACAGCTACATCGCCTACGAGCGCTCCTGCCAGGAAGGCTGCACCCTCGGTTCGCTCGCGGGCGAGATCATCAAGACCGACCTCGACGTGCGCGCCGACCTCGCGACGGCCTTCGAGCAGTGGACGAACATCTTCCGGGACGGGCTCGAACGGATGCGGCAGCTCGGCCGCATCAGCGCCGCGGCGGACCCCACTCGGCTGGCCCATCTCCTCCTTTCCGCCTTTCAGGGTGGCATGCTTCTCGCTCAGGTCGCTCGCGACATCACCCCGCTGCAAGACGCCCTGCGGGCGGCCATCGACCACGTGCGGACATTCGCCGTGCCTCCGGGGATCGTCCACAGCGGACGATAACGATGTGTGGCTACTCCGAGGGTTCGTCGGTCAGGGAAGGGAACGTAGGAATCGTGACTCGGTCGGACACGTCGTCTTCCGGCACCAGGCAGCTGACGTGGCGCGGTCGGGAAACGAGAGGTCGCATCATCCACGCCGCGGCGGACCTGATGTACGTCAAGGGCGTCAATGCCACGACGCTCGATGACGTCCGGGCGGCCAGTGGGACGAGCAAGTCTCAGCTCTACCAGCATTTCGCCGGGAAAGAGGAGTTGGTCCGAGCCGTTGTGGCGCTGCGGGCCAAGCAGGTTCTCGAACGCGAGGAATCGCGTCTACGGCAGTTTAGGACGTTCGGCGCCCTCGAGCGGTGGCGCAATGCTTTGGTCCAGACCAATGCGTTGCAGAACGGCGCGTACGGCTGCGCGCTGGGTTCAATGGCGAGCGAACTGTCCGACCAGGACGAAGAAGCACGGAAAACGCTCGCCGAGACGTTCCGGGGATGGGCGGCACTGATCGCGGCGGGACTGCGCCGTATGCAGGACGGCGGCACGTTGAGTGCCGCCGCCGACCCGGACAAGCTGGCGGTCGGTCTGATGGCCGCGCTCCAGGGCGGCTACCTGCTTGCCGAGACCGCGCACGACGTCGAGCCGATGGAAACGGCCTTGGACATGGCCCTCGACTACATTCGTTCGTTTCTCGTCACGTAGCGAGTCGCGCTGGTAGCCGACGCGGTGTCGCCCGGCGTTATAGTGGACTTGATAGTCCAATACGCCACCGACGCAGGTGATGAGGTAGCAAGGATGAGCGCGAACGCGGAGCCGGCCGCCACGCTGGGCGAGCGGCAGGCCACGACACCCGGCGGGCTGGTCGTGCGGGTGGTGGATGTACCCGAGGCGTATCGGTTCGAGGCCTACGTCGACACGTCGTACGTCGGTTTCACCAGGTACGCGAAGACGCACGGCGAGGTCGTCGTGCTGAGCACCGTGACCGAGCCCGCCTGGCAGGGACGGGGGATCGCGACCGCGATGACCGACGCCATCGTCGCCATGATTCGGGACGCGCGGTGGAAGATCGGTCCCCGCTGCCCGTTCACCGCGGACTACCTGGCCCGCCGCCCGGAGTTGGCGGACCTGGTCGCCGAGCGGTACCGCGGACTGGTCAAGCCTGCGTACCGGCCGGGTGTCGAGGACCGGAAGTCGGACGACTAGGCCGAACCCGCAGCCGGGCCCCGTAGCTTGACACGGCGCTACGGGCCCACGCATGATGCAGCCACAGGACTGGTCGAAATAGTCCAGTTGTGAGCTCGGTCAGCGGCCGGCCGGGGACATCCACGGGCTCGGCGAGGCCTCGACAGACGGGATGGGCGCATGAGTCGATCGGTTGTCAGATTGACCGGGCCGACCACTGCGTTGTCGCGTGTCGCCGGGGCCGCACTGCGGGACGTCGACGAGCGCTACCACCCCACAGGGGGCCTGCGCCGTCAGCTGAACAAGGTGTTCCCGACCCACTGGTCCTTCCTGCTGGGTGAGATCGCCCTCTACAGCTTCGTCGTGCTGCTGCTGTCCGGCACGTACCTGGCGTTGTTCTTCGACCCGTCGATGGCCGATGTCCGGTACAGCGGCGCGTTCGACAACCTGCGGGGAGTGTCCATGTCCCGCGCGTACGCGTCGGCCCTGGACATCAGCTTTCAGGTCCGTGGTGGCCTGTTCGTTCGGCAACTGCACCACTGGGCCGCGAACATCTTCATGGCCGGCATGTCGGTGCACATGATGCGCATCTTCTTCACCGGGGCGTTCCGCAAGCCCCGCGAGACGACCTGGGCCATCGGGTTCACGCTGTTGGTGCTGGGCGGT
>DASZTV010000037.1:0-6846 GCA_035548125.1 Mycobacteriales bacterium
ATGCGGGTCTACGAGCGCGGGGTCGGGGAGACCAGGTCGTGCGGCAGCGGCGCCTGCATGGCGGCGGTCGCGGCAATGGACGCGGTGTGCCGCCGCACCACGTACGACGTCGATGTTCCCGGCGGCCGGCTGCAGGTGGCCTGGCGGGACGACGACGTCGTGACGCTGACCGGCCCGGCAATATTGGTTGCCTCGGGTGAGGTCGATCCCGCACTTTGGAACGGATGACCTCCGCAAACCCGTTCCCACCCGACGACCTGTCGTCGGAGGACCTCGCCGACCTGGAGCTCGAAGAGCGCCGGGCGCTTCGTCGTGTCGCGGGAATCTCCACCGAGCTCGCCGACGTCACCGAGGTCGAGTACCGCCAGCTACGCCTGGAGCGGGTCGTCCTGATCGGGGTATGGACCGAGGGGACCGAGGCCGCGGCCGAGGCGTCGCTCACCGAGCTCGCCGCCCTCGCCGAGACGGCGGGCTCCCAAGTGCTGGAAGGTCTGATCCAGCGTCGCGCGACTCCGGACGCGGCGACCTTCATCGGCTCGGGCAAGGCCAAGGACCTGCGTGACATCGTGATCTCGACCGGCGCCGACACCGTCATCTGTGACGGCGAGCTGACACCCGGTCAGCTGCGCAAGCTCGAGGAGATCGTCAGGGTCAAGGTGATCGACCGCACCGCGTTGATCCTCGACATCTTCGCCCAGCACGCCCGCAGCAAGGAGGGCAAGGCACAGGTGGAGCTCGCGCAGCTGGAGTACATGCTGCCGAGGCTCCGCGGCTGGGGCGAGTCCCTGTCGCGGCAGGCCGGCGGCCGGGTCGCGGGCGGTGGTGGGATCGGGACCCGCGGTCCGGGTGAGACCAAGATCGAGACCGATCGCCGGCGGATCCGGTCACGCACCGCGAAGCTGCGCCGCGAGATCAAGGAGATGAAGACCGCGCGCGAGGTGAAATCGCAGGAGCGTCGCCGGCGCGCCATCCCGTCGGTGGTCATCGCCGGCTACACCAACGCCGGCAAGTCCTCGCTGCTCAACCGGCTCACCGGCGCCGGTGTCCTGGTCGACAACGCGCTGTTCGCCACGCTCGACCCGACGGTCCGTCGCGCCGAGGCGCCGGACGGCCGGGAATACACCCTCGCCGACACCGTCGGGTTCGTCCGCCACCTGCCCCATCAGCTGGTCGAGGCGTTCCGCTCGACGCTGGAGGAGGTCGCCGAGGCGGACCTGATCCTGCACGTCGTCGACGGGTCGGAGGACGACCCCGGATCGCAGCTGCAGGCGGTACGAGAGGTGTTCGGCGAGGTCGGCGCACTCGACGTCCCCGAGCTGGTCGTCGTCAACAAGGCCGACGCCGCCGACCCGGCCGTCCTGGAACGGGTGCTGCGCGACGAACCCAACGCCGTCGTGGTCTCGGTCCGCACCGGTGACGGCATGGATGCTCTGCTCGCCCGGATCGCCGACCGGCTCCCGCACCCAGAGATCCCGGTCACCCTGTTGGTACCGTTCACCGCGGGGGGAGTGGTGTCTCGAGTCCACCGGTACGGCGAGGTTCAGGCGGTGTCCCACACCGCCGAGGGGACCCGACTCGACGCGCGGTTGCCCGCGTGGCTGGCAGGCGAGCTGGAGGGGTACGCCGTCACATGAAGCTGCGGGCACCGTTCATCGTTTCCGCCCTGGCACTCAGCACGTTCACGGCCGGGTTCGCGCCGGTCGCGGCGAGTGGTGCGGTCGCCCACGCGGTGACGGATCCCGCAAGCAGCCGGGCCGCAAGCTCCGCGTTCGTGGCCGCCTGCACGGGTCCGCTGAGCACCCCTGCGGAGAGCGCGGCGTGCGATTCGGTGGCGGTCACCGACTTCAACAGCGCGCGGGCCGCGGAGGGCGTGGCACCACTGGTGCTGCCCGACAACTTCGACTCTCTCAGCGTCCCCGCGCAGCTGCTGGCGATCACCGACCTCGAGCGGGTGGACCGTGGCCTGGCGCCGGTGCTCGGGTTGTCCAGCCGGCTCAACGCGCTGGCGCAGCAGGGCGCGGACGCCCAGGCCGACCCGCAGTTCCCGTCGCCGTTCGACGGAACGCTCGGGCACTCGAACTGGGCCGGGTTCGGCTCCGCGCTGCTCGCGACGTACGAGTGGATGTACAACGACGGGCCGAACGGCATCAACCTCGGGTGCACGCCGCAGGACGCCAGCGACTGCTGGGGCCACCGGCACACGATCCTCGCGGCCTACGACACCCCGGCAGTGATGGGCGCGGCGGTCTCGGCCGCCGGCGGCGGCTCCATCGCCGAGCTGATCATCGGCGGCGACAGTACGGACGTCGTCGACCAGTCGCCGACCTGGTCCGAGATCGACGCGTCGCAGTCGTTCGGGCTGGACCCGGTCGCGACCAGCCTCACGGCGGACAAGGGCACCTCACGCAGCCTGGTGGTCACCGCAACGTCGGGCGGCCAGCCGCTCGACCTGACCGCGGCGATCCAGCAGGGCGAACCGGCCTGGTCGGTGTCGCCGAGCGGTTGTCACCTCACGGCGGGCGGCTCCTGCACCTTCACCATGACGTTCACCTCTCCCGGACCGGGGCGGTTCCCCGGTGTCCTCGGGGTGAGCGACGGCAGCCACCTCAAGACGGTGGCGGTGGCCGCGACCGGCATCACGCCGCAGGTCTCGCTGACCGTCAACCACTTCCAGATCCGCCGCGGTCACACTCTCGCCCTGCACGCGGTGGTCTCGGCGAACCCCACCGACCAGCGGCTCGGCGGCCGACGGGTCGTGCTGCAGCGGCGGCAGTCCGGCAGCGGTTGGCTGAGCCTCGCGACCGCCAAGACCGGTCGGCAAGGCCGGGTGACGTTCCACCAGCACCCGACGCGCACCGCGTCGTACCGCCTCGAGGTGGTCAACGCGAACGGCGCGGTCCAGGCAAAGACCGCCGCGCAGAAGGTCTACGTGACCCGCTAGACGCGGCGAAGGACCGCGGTCACCCTTCCCAGGATGGTGGCGTGCTCGCCGTCGATCGGGGAGTACTCCGGGTTGTGCGGGAGCAGCCAGACCTGGCCGTTCTTGCGCGAGAACGTCTTGACGGTTGCCTCGTCGTCGAGCAGGGCCGCGACGATGTCGCCGGGCTCGGCGTTCTGCTGGCGGCGTACGACCACCCAGTCACCGTCGGTGATGGCCGCGTCGACCATGGAGTCGCCCTTGACCTGGAGCAGGAACAGCTCGCCGTCGCCGACCAGCTGGCGGGGGAGCGGGAAGACGTCCTCGACCATCTGCTCGGCGAGGATCGGCCCGCCCGCCGCGATTCGTCCCACGACCGGGACGTAGGCGGGCACCGGGCGGTCGTCGCCCTCGCCCGTGACGTCATCGGGCGTGGCGGGGCTCTTGACCTCCACGGCACGCGGCCGGTTGGGGTCGCGGCGCAGGAAGCCCTTGCGCTCGAGGGTGGTCAGCTGGTGGGCCACGCTCGAGGTGCTGGTCAGCCCGACCGCCTCCCCGATCTCGCGCATCGACGGCGGATAGCCGCGGCGCTCCACCGACTCCCGGATCACCTCGAGCACCCGGTGCTGGCGCGGGGTGAGCCCGGACGCGTCCGGGGGCCCGTCGGGGATCTCGCTGATGTTGGAGGTGGCCATGTCGGGGACGGTAGCGGCCAATCGCGCCAAGTTCAAACATTTGTTCGAACGTGTCGTGGATTTTGTCGCAGCCGCGTGTTACAACTCGTACATGCGTTCGATCGAACATTCATTCGACGGGCGGAGCTTCGCATCCAGAAGGGATCGCCGCATGTCTTCCCCGACTTCCCCGGCCCCGGTCCGGCTCACCCGCCGCGGACGGGTCGTGATCACGCTCACCCTGATGGTCGGCCTGATGTTCGCCGGCTTCACGCTGGGCCGCGGTTCCAGCCAGGCGGCGGGGCGCCATCACGAGGCGCACCACACCGTCACGGTCCAGGCCGGCGACACGCTGTGGTCGGTGGCCGCCCGAGTGGCGCCGCATGCCGATCCGCGGGCGATCGTGGACGAGATCAGCTCGCTCAACCGGTTGACCAGCCCGATCGTGCGGCCCGGCGAGCAGCTCGTCGTGCCAACGCTGAAGTAGCCGTCGAGGCGCGCGACACGCCCTAAGAAAAAAAGTCCGTCGGGATGCTTGCGTACCGCCTCCGGGCGACGTACGTTCGCTCCCCACATCTTGTGTTACATCGATGTGATTTACCCACAGATTGTGGAACACCGCTTCCACAGGCTGCGGACAGACCGAAACGGCAGTGACGGAGGTGACCGACGGTGCATTGCCCGTTCTGCCGTCACTCCGACTCCCGGGTCGTGGACTCGCGTGAAGTCGACGACGGCGCCGCGATCCGCCGCCGCCGGTCCTGCCCGGAGTGCGGCCGGCGGTTCACCACGCTGGAGACCGCCAGCCTGACGGTCGTGAAGCGCTCAGGCGCCACGGAGCCGTTCTCCCGGACCAAGGTGATCGACGGCGTGCGCAAGGCGTTCTCCGGCCGTCCGGTGGACGAGGACGCCCTCGCCCGGCTCGGCCAGCAGGTCGAGGAGACGGTGCGGGCCAGCGGCTCGCCCGAGATCCCGGCCCACGAGATCGGCCTGGCGATCCTCGAGCCGCTCTCCGAGCTCGACGAGGTCGCCTACATCCGCTTCGCGAGCGTCTACCGGAACTTCACCTCACTCGACGACTTCGTCTTCGAAGTTGCCGCGATGAGGGCGTCACAAAGTGCAGATCCGGGAGCAATTCCCGCTGCTGAAGCGTTGAACTAGAAACGGACACGAGGGGACATTCATGACCGAGACGACGACGGGCCGTGCGCAGACACAGCGGGTTCGCAAGCTGCGGTTCGAGCGCGTCTACACGACCCCGGGCGTGCACCCCTACGACGAGATCTCCTGGGAGCGTCGCGACGTCGTCATGACGAACTGGCGTGATGGCTCGATCAACTTCGAGCAGCGCGGCGTGGAGTTCCCGGACTTCTGGTCGGTCAACGCGGCCAACATCGTCACCACCAAGTACTTCCGCGGTGCGGTCGGCTCCCCGGAGCGCGAGTCCAGCCTGCGGCAGCTGATCGACCGGGTGGTCTCGACCTACCGCCGGGCCGGTGAGGACTTCGGCTACTTCGGCTCCGCCGAGGACGCGGAGATCTTCGAGCACGAGCTCACCCACATGCTGGTCCACCAGATCTTCAGCTTCAACTCCCCGGTGTGGTTCAACGTCGGCACCTCGGCACCGCAGCAGGTGAGCGCCTGCCAGCCTTACGATGCTCTTGTCAGCACGCCGGCTGGATTGGTCCCGATCGGCGCGTTGGTCGAGGGCAACGCGGTCGGAACGAAGGTCTTCGACGCCGAGGGCGTCACGAAGATTCGCGCTGTGAAACACAACGGTCGCAAGGAAGTGCTGCGGCTGACCACGAAAGCCGGTCACCAGCTCGACGTCACCGCGGACCACTTGGTGTGGAAGTCGACCGGAGACCGGACCGGTCGCTTCGTGCCGGCGGCAGAGCTTGTTGCGGGCGACACCCTCGAGTGGCATCGCGCGGCGTCCTATGGCGAGTCGGAGATCACGACTGTCGAGATCGCGGAAGCCGCGCTGGCAGGCTGGCTGCAGTCCGACGGCTTCGTCGGGCAGTACGAGGGCACAAACAGCTCGCTGACCATCGAAGCGATGACGGTTACCGACGCTGAGTTGGCGTGGGTTCACAAGGCTCTGGACGTCGTGTTCCCCGGGACGCACCGACACGAGCGTTGTGTCGTGACGCAGGACACCTCGTTGGACTGTCGGCGTACCCGTTTGTACGGCGTTGGGCTGACGGACTTCGTCGAGTCGTGGGGTCTTCGGGCTCGTGGCACCACGATGGTCGTGCCTCCCCGGCTGTTCACTGCGCCGCTTCCGGTCGTGGCGGCATATTTACGTAGCCTGTTCCAGGCCGAGGGCTACGTCTCGGCTCGGGAGAACTCGGCGCTCGTGGGCCTCGACATGATCGGCGAGGAGCTGATCCGTGGCGTGCAGGCCCTGCTTGCCCGGTTCGGGATCTTCGCGAGAGTGGGCCGCAAGGCGGAGAAGCGGCCTGACCGTCACGACATGTGGGGTATCCGCATTCAGAATGCGGGTGACCGGCGTACGTTCGCCGACGAGATCGGCTTTATCGACCCGGTCAAGGCTGCGAAGCTCGAGGAGTCGTTCGAGTTGCCGGGCCGCGCCGCGCTGCCCGTCAAGCGGGTCCAGATCGCATCCGTGACCTTGCGCGGTGAGATGGACGTGTACGACATCCAGACCGAGTCCGGTGAGTACCTCTCCTCGGGCCTGCGCGTCCACAACTGCTTCATCCTCGCCGTCGACGACACGATGGACTCGATCCTTAACTGGTACCGGGAAGAGGGCCTGATCTTCAAGGGCGGCTCCGGCGCGGGCCTGAACCTCTCGCGGATCCGCTCCAGCAAGGAGCTGCTCTCCTCCGGCGGCACCGCGTCGGGCCCGGTGAGCTTCATGCGCGGCGCGGACGCCTCCGCCGGGACCATCAAGTCCGGCGGTGCCACCCGCCGCGCCGCGAAGATGGTGATCTTGGACGTCGACCACCCCGACATCGAGGAGTTCGTCGAGACCAAGGCCCGCGAGGAGGACAAGATCCGCGCGCTGCGGGACGCCGGCTACGACATGGACCTCGGCGGCAAGGACATCGTGTCCGTGCAGTACCAGAACGCCAACAACTCGGTGCGGGTCAACGACGAGTTCATGCGCGCCCTAGAGGAGAAGCGCGAGTTCGGTCTGAAGGCACGCCACACCGGCGAAGTCATCGAGACCATCGACGCCGAGACCCTGTTCGGCAAGATCGCGAAGGCCGCCTGGGAGTGCGCCGACCC
>DASZTV010000038.1:0-8801 GCA_035548125.1 Mycobacteriales bacterium
ACGCTGCGTGCCACCAGCCCGATCCGGCTGGCCTCCTCGGCGTCGACGTCGCGGCCGGTGAGCATGATCTCTGCAGCGCGTGATGTCCCGACGGCCCGCGGCAGCAGATAGGACAGCCCGAGCTCGCTCGCCGTCAGTCCGTTGTTGATGCCGGCAGCGCGGAAGTACGCCGAGTCTCCGGCCACTGCCAGGTCGCACGCCAGGGCGAGGCAGAAGCCACCGCCGATCGCCGGGCCGTTGACCGCCGCGATCACCGGCTGGTGCATCGTCCGGATCGACGTGATCACCCGCTCGAGCAGCTCCATCGAGCGCAACGCGATGGTCGACAGCGTGAGGTCCTCGATGTGCGGAACCCGTCCGGGGTTCTCCAGGTCGGCGCCGGAGCAGAACGCGCCGCCGGCACCGGTCAGCACGACGGTTCGTACGTCGTTGTCGACGCTGATCGCCTCGAGCGCGTCACGCAGCGGCAGCATCACGTCGAACGCCATCGCGTTCATCCGCTCCGGGCGGTTCAGCGTCACGAGCGCGACGCCGGGCCGAGGCCGCTCGACGGTGAGGAAGTCGCTCACTAGGCGGACAAGGGTGTGTCGGGGAGGCCGAGGATCGAATACGCCCGTGTCGCGGTTCGTGCCGCGAAGCGCCACCCGTCGGCGGTCTTGACGAACTCGTCGTCGTACCAGAGCCCGATCAACCATGCCTGTGACGTGCCATCGGGCTGCGTCATCACCATCGGGTTGTGGCACGAGGTCTTCGCGGTCGCGGTGTGCGCGTTGAGGACGATCGCCGGCAGTCCCATCATGTGCTGTGTCTTGGCGAACATCGGCAGCGAGGTGCCGAGGAAGACCTTCACGTCGGCGAGTGTCCCGTCTGGACCGCCGAAGCTCGTGAAGTCCAGGTGCGCCTCCGGGGTGAAGAGGTTGTCGAGCGCATCGAGGTCCTGGTTGTCGACCAGCACCGGGTAGCGGCTGATCAGGTCTTCGATGGCGAACCGGTCCGCTATCGCTTCAATGTTCAGGTCCGTCACGTCCTCCACCCCGCCCGCCGCCCAATATTCGCGTTGGCTTCGCCAGCTCTCATGTGTTGCTCCCCTCCGCAGCGATCTTCTTCGCCCACGCGTAGTCCGGCTTGCCGGCCGGTGTTCGCTCGACCGCATCGACCAGGACGAGGTCACGCGGCACCTTGTATCCCGCCAGCGACGCACGGGCGTGCTCCTGCAGCGTTTCGAGGCTCGGCGTCGCGCCGGCCGCCGGGGCGACGACGGCAACGACCCGCTCTCCCCAGCGCTCGTCCGGTGCCCCGACCACGATCACGTCCGCGACCGATTCGTGCGTCATGAGCGAGGTCTCGACCTCTTCGGGATACACCTTCTCCCCGCCGGTGTTGATCGACGTCGACCCGCGGCCGAGCAGCACGACCGTGCCGTCGGCGTCAACGGTGGCGTTGTCGCCGGGCAGCACCCAGCGCTCGCCATCGACGACGAGGAACGTCGCCTTGGTCTTGGCTTCGTCCTTGTAGTAGCCGAGCGGGACATAGCCCTTGCGCGCGAGCCGTCCCACCTGGCCGGAGCCCGGCTCGACCGGCTTGCCCTGCTCGTCCAGGACCTGGGTCTGGGGGTTGACCGTGAACTTCGGCGCGGTGGTCGTGTCACCGGCGACGTGCATCTTGCTGCCGACGATCCCCGTCTCCGACGAGCCGAAGCCGTCCACCACCATCAGCGACGGCAGCAGCTCGGTGAGCTTCGCCTTCGCCTGGGTCGAGAGCACCGCCCCGCCGGAGCCGATGACGAACAGTGAGGAGGCGTCGTACGGCGAACCCGCTGCCTGTGCGGCTTCATACGCATCCGCGAGCGGGCGTGCCATCGCGTCACCGACGATCGTCAGGATGTTGACCCCTTCGCCGGCTACCAGCTCCCAGATGCCGGCGGCGTCGAACGCGCCGTGCGGCGGGAACACGACGCGGCCGCCCGCAAACAGCGAGTGGAACACGCCCCACTGCGCGCTGACGTGCATCAGCGGGGGAGTGGTCAAAATCGTGCCCCCGACCTCGGGCAGCCGCTCGAGGATCTCATCGGGAGTCGCGATGAAGTTGCCGGACTGGAAGACGTCGCCGCCACCCATCGCCGCGAAGAAGATGTCCTCCTGCCGCCACACCACACCCTTGGGCAGTCCGGTGGTGCCGCCGGTGTACGCGATGTAGTGGTCGTCGCCGGTGCGCCCGCTGCCATCCGGGCGTTCGGTCGATGCGCCCGCGAGAGCGGACTCGTAGTCGATCGCGCCTGCCGCGATGTCAGCGCCCGAGGAGTCGCCGACGACGATCAGGTGCTTCAGCGTCCTCGCCCCGGATGCGACTGCGCCGACCCGGGGTGAGAACTGCTGGTGGTGGATGACGGCGACCAGGTCGGCGTCGTCGTACAGGTGGCGCAGCTCGCCCTCGACATAACGGAAGTTCACGTTGATCGGTACCGCGGAGAGCTTGAATGCTGCGAGCATGCCTTCCAGGTACTCCGAGCCATTGAGCAGCTGCAGCCCGATGTGGTCGCCGCGACCGACGCCGAGGCCGACGAGGACGTCGGCGAGCCGGTTGGCGCGCGCGTCGAGCTGGGCGAAGGTGAGTCGTCGCGCGGGGGAGACGATCACCTCCCGGTCCGGGACCGCGTCGGCTACCCGCTCGAACAGGTCGGCGAGGTTGAAGCCGGGCACGGTGGACCTCCGGAGGGCGGGGAGCCCTCGGACCATATCGGAGTCGGCTGGCGAATCTGACGGGTCGTCACATATCGTCCCTACAGGCCAACTAAGGGGTTCAGGATGACGTCGTACGACCAGCTTCTGATCGGTGGCGAGTGGGTCGCGCCGTCAACCAGCCAGCGTTTCGAGGTGCGCTCGCCCGCGACGCTCGAGGTCGTCGGCTCGGTGCCGGAGGGTGTCGAGGCCGACATCGACGCCGCGGTCGCGGCAGCGCGGCGGGCGTTCGACTCCGGCCCCTGGCCGACCACGCCACCGAGCGAGCGCGCCAAGGTGCTCGCCCGGTTCACGGAGCTGCTCGGCGAGCGGCTCGAGGACTTCAAGGGCGTCATCTCCTCGGAGATGGGCGCGCCGCCGACCACCGTCGAGATGATGATGTGGACCCCGGCGAAGGGCGCGCTCGACGTCTTCCTCGGGTTGGCCGACACGTTCGGCTGGGAGGAGACCCGCAACGGCGCGTTCGGCATGACGAAGGTGCGCCGCGAGCCGGTCGGCGTGGTCGCCGCGATCATCCCGTGGAACGTGCCGCTGTTCATCGCGGTCAACAAGGTCATCCCGGCGCTACTGGCCGGCTGCACCGTGGTCTTGAAGCCGGCGCCCGAGACTCCGATCGACGCCCTGATGCTCGGCGGCCTGCTGGTCGAGGCCGGGCTGCCCGAGGGCGTCATCTCCGTCGTACCGGCTGACCGCGAGGTCAGCGAGTACCTCGTCACCCATCCCGGCGTGGACAAAGTGTCCTTCACCGGTTCCACCGCTGCGGGCCGCAAGGTAGGTGCACTTGCCACCGAGCGGCTCAAGCGGGTGTCGTTGGAGCTCGGCGGCAAGTCCGCCGCGATTCTGCTCGACGACGTCGATCTCGCCTCGAGCGCGTTCATGATCGCCTTCTCCGGCCTGATGAACAGCGGCCAGGCGTGTGTCGCGCAGACCCGGATCCTCGCGCCGCGCTCGCGCTACGACGAGATCACCGAGGCGATCGTCGAGTCGGCGAAGGCCTTCGTCGTCGGCGATCCCGCGGACCCGGCGACGCAGCTCGGGCCGCTCGTCGCGGAGCGGCAGCGTGACCGCGTCGAGGGCTACATCGAGAAGGGCAAGGCCGAGGGCGCCCGCCTCGTGCTCGACGGGATGCGGCCGGCCGGTCTCGACACCGGCTGGTACGTCGCGCCGACCGTCTTCGCCGATGTCGACAACAAGATGACGATCGCGCAGGAGGAGATCTTCGGCCCGGTGCTGTCGCTCATTCCGTACGACACCGAGGAAGAGGCCGTCGCGGTTGCCAACGACAGCGACTTCGGTCTCGCCGGGTCGGTGTGGACGCAGGACATCGACCACGGCTACGACATCGCCACCCGGGTGCGTACCGGCACGTATGGCATCAACTGGTACGCCTTCGACATGGGCTCGCCGTTCGGCGGCTACAAGTGCTCGGGCATCGGCCGAGAGGACGGACCCGAGGGTCTCGCCGCCTTCTGCGAGCTCAAGTCGATCCTGATGCCGATGGGCTACACCGGCTGAGCGTTGCCCGGCTGAGGGTGATCGCTGTGACATCGGGGTTGCGATGCCAGCACCGCTGCCCGGCGTACGGAGGACGGGTCGATGACTGACCGCGTCCTGGTACTGATCCGTCATGCCAAGACGGTGCCGATCGCGGCGACCGACTCCGAGCGAGAGCTGACCGACCGCGGTCACCGTGATGCCGGACAGGCCGCGGCGTGGTTGGCGGGGATCGTGCCGGCCGTCGACCTGGCCGTGGTCTCACCGGCGGTCCGGGCGCGGGAGACGTGGGCGGACCTCGCTGCCATGGTCGCGGCTGACGACCTGCTGGTGGACGAGCGGATCTACGACAACACGATCGAGGACATGTTCGCCGTACTCGGCGACGTGCCGGACGACGTCACGACGCTGCTGCTGGTCGGGCACAGCCCGTCGGTGCACGCTCTCGCTGTCGCTCTCGACGACGGAACGGGCGATCCGGACTCGAGCGCGGTACTCGCGAGTGACTACCCGACCTGCGGCATCGCGATCTTCGACGTACCAGGCAGTTGGTCTGACATCGCCGACCGCAGAGCCACGCTCCGTACCTTCGCAATCCCCTGACGACCGCCCCCGGGCAAGCCCGCGTGCTTTCGCGATCTTGCACTTTTACACGTGTTGGAGCCGCGAAACGGGTTGAAAAGTGCAAGATCGCGGAGAGTCAATGGAAGCGATGCCTGATGACGCCGCGCTTGCCGTTGACCAGCTCTCCCGATCTCTTGCCGCCGTTGAACGCCTGATCGCTGCGGTTCGGCCCGACCAGTGGGATGCGCCGACACCGTGCGACGAGTGGTCGGTACGACGGCTCGTCGGCCATCTCGTCGGAATGAATCTGGTGTTCGCGTCGAGGACGCGGACGAAAGCGCGCTGCGGTTCGCCCGCGACCAGGTCGCAGAAGACGCCCGGCCAGGACGTTTCGCTCCTGCTCAAGTCGTCCCGAGCGGTGCGCCCGCGATCGAGCGGCTCGTCGCCTTCTTGGGTCGCGCTATCCCGGGGCGGGATACGTACGAGTAGGTGTGACGAGTACGGCAGCGCTTCGCTCGTCGGACATCGTCTTGTCGTACGTATCCCAGTCGTCGTGGGTGCCTCCGGCAGCGCTGAAGACGTCCCGGAGTAGCTGGCGTAGTCGCTCGCGGTCGATCTCCGGGTGCGGGTCGTCCGGACCGATGACGGTGGCGAGGCCTTCCACGCCGGCCCAGCGCCAGCCGGAGCGGGCGACGACCGTGACGTGGCCGTCCCGGCGCAAGTGCTCGAGCTTGCGCACGCCACGGGCGACGAACGCGACGACCTCGGTGCCGTCGACCGGATGCTGCATCACGCCCGCGTTCACCACCGAGGCGACGATCGTCCCGTCACCGCGCTGCATGGTCACGACGCTCAGGCCGTGGTCGAGCGGGGCAATCTCGGCGAAGAGGGCAAGCGAGGTGCTCATCTCTCGATTCTCCGCCTCCCTGCGCCCCGACGCCGTACCTTCGCGATCTTGCACTTTTACACGTGTTGGGGCCGCGGAAACGGTTGAAAAGTGCAAGATCGCGGAGATTTTCGTGGCGGCGGCGGTTACGTCGTCGCGGGATGGGCGGCGTCGACGACCCGAGCAAGCGTCTGCTTCGTTGCTTCGGTAAGTCCCAGATCCCTGGTGCTCGACCAGGACGAGACCTCTCGGATCGAGTCTGCGGCCCACTCGTCGATGACGCTGGTCAGCCGCTGGCCCAGATCGGCGAACATCGCGACGAGGTGGGCTCGTTCCGGAAACGGTCCGGTGCCTTCGAGGTACTCCACGGATCGCGCCCGGCCTGTCTCGAACCGCTCGAGCAGCTCTTCTCGAAGGCCGACCAGAGCCTGCAGTAGATCGTCCTTGTCACCCTGGTCGGCGTACAGGACGCGCAGCAGCGGCTCGTTGAAGATTCGCGGCGCGGAGGTGGGGGTCGCAAGCCATTCCTTGAGCGCCTTCCGCCCCGCCGGCTTGATGGAGTACTCGCGTCGCGCGCGAGACCCGTTGCCCGTGGTCTTCACCTGCGCGAGCCCTGCCGCGACGAGCCGCTCCGGTTCGGTGTACAGCTGGCGCTCGGACACCGGCCAGCACCACGTGAGGCTGCGAAGGAACTGCTGCGTGAGCTCGTACGGCGTCCAAGGGCGCAACGCGAGCATTCCGAGCACGGCATAGGAGTTGGTTGACAGTCCCTGGGCCACGTGGTCATAGTACTGCAACATGCAGTACTGCACTCTGCACTACTGACACACGGAGGACGGGATGGCTGTGGGGCAGGCATATGAACGCTTCGTCCGGACTGACAGCGACGAGCTGTGGCAGCGCATCGACCTGGCCGAGCAGCGGTTCATCGATCTGGTGCGGTCGATCGGCCCTGATGTCGTCGGGACCGGAACCACCTGGTCGTCGCGGGACGTCGTGGCTCACGTCCTCACGGTGGTCGAGCGTTACACGAACCGCGACATTGCGAGCACCGACGGCTTGGGCGCGACGCCGCGTGAGGTAGACGTGATCAACGAGCGCGAGCTCCGCGCCCTCGACGGCGTCCCGATGGCGGAGCTACTCGATCGTCTCGAGGCTCACGTGGCCCGGGTCAAAGCAGCGTTCGCCCCCGAGCACTTGGATCTGCACCTGCGCTTCCCGTTCCACGGCGGTGTCACGATCGATGCGGCCGGCGGCATGAGCAACATCGTCGGAGAGTTCCTGATCCATGGGCGCGACCTGGCGACTGCGGCCCGTCGGCCTTGGCGGATCGAGTCGCGCGACGCGTTGCTGATCATCAACGGCGTCCTCCAGCTGCTCCCGGCGTACGCCGAGCCCAGCGCCAAGGGGATGCTGGACCTGATGTGGCGGTTGCCCGGGGCTGCGGACTGGATACTGGCCTTCGACAATGGCGCGGCGACGAGTCGGCCCGCCGACACCGGCGAGCGGGTGGACGTCATTCTGACGGCGCCGCCAGAGACGTTGCTGCTGTTCTTGTACCAGCGGCTGGGTCCGCTCGCGGCTCTGCGGGGTGGACTTCGAGTGGCCGGCGGGCGCAAACCATGGCGCGTCGCGAAGCTGCAGAAGTTCCTGCAGAAGCCCTGACCTACACAAACTCGCACCCTCGGTGCGTTGATAGGGGTGTGAGGCCAGAACCGGGCGCGCCGGAGCGACTGTCCTTCGATGCCTACGTCCAGCAACGCGGCCTCGCGCTGACGCGCGTCGCCTACCTTCTGGTTCACGACCACCATCTGGCGCAGGACCTCACGCAAGAGGCGCTCGCACGGTTGCACCGGCATTGGTCACGGGTCAGCGCGTTCGAGAGCCCGGACGCGTACGTTCGCAAGATCATGCTCAACCAGCTGCTGTCCTGGCGCCGCCGCCGTTCGTGGACGGAGCGCGTCACCGCGGACCTCCAGGACGGTGGCACCGTCGAGGACTCCGCCGTGGAGGACGCCGAACGCGACGCGATGTGGACGCTGCTCGCGAGCCTCTCGCCTCAGCAGCGCGCGGTGATCGTGCTGCGGTTCTACGAGGACCTCGACGACGAGGCGATCGCTTCGTTGCTCGGATGTAGCCCGGCCACCGTTCGCTCTCACTCGTCAAAGGCGCTCGCCAAGCTCCGCGAGGCCGCCGCTCAACCCGACTTCGTGCAAGGAGGAATCCGTGGGTGACATCGAAGTGGCGCTTCGCGACTGCTTGCGCCACTACGCAGAAGAAGCGCGGACCTCGGCGACGCTCGCGGCGCACGTCAGGACCAGAAGCGGCCAGCTCACTCGGCGCGCACGGATGACAGTCGCACTGGCGACCGTTCCTGCGGTGGCGGCCGGCGCAGCAGGTTCGGTGGCGCTCGCGAAGGCCGGCCCGTCGGGCGGCTCGTCGAATCATGGCGTGGCGCGGATCGTGAGCGAGGGATCGGCGAGTCCGAGTGCCCAGCCGCGCCAGGGGATCGACGTGAAACCGGTCTGCACGAGCGGTCAGGTGCCGAACCTTCACCAGCTGGACCGCAACTTCGAGGTCGGTACGACGACCATGGACGAGGGCACCTTCATCCGCCGCTACGTCGACCAGACCGGCGGAGACGTAGCCGGAATCACGCCGGTTCGGAATGTGCTCGTCGACGGTGAGCCGTTGTCCGACTCCTCCGTCGCGATCGACATCGAGAGCTACGAGCAATCCCATGTCTGGCAGCTGCTGATCCATCCCGCGTCACAGCCCGGTGGCGAGTGGAGGCTGTGGGAGGTCTACAACGCCGACTTCCAGGGCTGCGTGACTGCGCCGTCCAACTAGCCGTTCGGGAGCACCACTGCCCGGCCGTTCAATGTTCCGGCTCTGAGTCGGTCGTACGCCGCGACGACGTCGTCGAACGCGAACTGCTCCACCTCGACGACGACGTCACCGGTCTTCGCGAGCGCGACCACCTCGTGCAGCTCGGCGATGGTCGCGCCCTGCGGGTTGAACAGGTCGCAGTCGTGCGCCCAGGCGCCGTACCTGAGCTCGGCGGAGCCGAAGCCCTGGCCCACCAGACCAATCGCGCCGGCCTTCGCCGCGTTGCGGAG
>DASZTV010000039.1:0-2896 GCA_035548125.1 Mycobacteriales bacterium
GACGGGACGTACACCAGCCCGATCGACAACCCCAACCGCCGCTTCTTCACGATGCTCGGCACGCTGGTGCAAGGCCGAGTGAGCATCTCGGGTGCCGCGGTGTCGGCGGCGAAGACCGCGCTGACGATCGCGATCCGCTACGGCAACCGGCGCCGGCAGTTCAAGGCGCCGGACGCCGAGGAGGAGATCCCGGTCCTCGACTACCTGGCACACCAGCGCCGTCTGCTGCCCGCGCTCGCGACGACGTACGCCCTCTCGTTCGCGCAGACCGAGCTCGTGTCCGAGCTGCACGAGAGCCTGAGCAATGCGGCCGCCGACCCTGCCGATGACGACCTGACCTCGGAGGACATTGCGCGGCGACGACTCGAGACGTTCGCCGCGGCCCTCAAGGCGACCTCGACCTGGCACGCGTCCGCCACCATCCAGACCTGCCGCGAAGCATGCGGCGGTGCCGGCTATCTGGCAGAGAACCAGCTCCCCGGTTTGCGGGCCGACATCGATGTCTTCACCACGTTCGAGGGCGACAATACGGTCTTGCTGCAGCTCGCCGCCAAGACGCTGCTGACCGGCTTCCAGAAGGACTTCGGGGATCTCGACACCCTCGGGACCGTGCGCTTCGTGGCCGAACAGCTGGCCGAGATAGTGGTCGAACGGATCGGGGCCCGCGGACTCGTACAGCGACTCGTGGATGCGGTGCCCGGTCGCTCGGACGACGACGCGGACCTGCTCGACCGCGAGCAGCAGCTCGGGTTGCTCGCCTGGCGCGAGAAGCACGTCCTCGACGGAGTCGCCCGACGGTTGCGCAAGGGTTTCGACGCGGACGCCGACCTGTTCGAGGTGTTCAACTCGGCGCAGGACCACCTGCTGCTCGCCGCCCGGGCCCACATCGACGCCCGGATCCTGGAGGCGTTCGACGCGGCGATCTCCGCCCTCGACGCGACGTACGACGCGGGGGCGGTCGCGCTGCTGAACCGGGTGTGTGACCTCCACGCGCTGTCCGTGATCGAGCGGGAGCGCGCGTGGTTCCTCGAGCACAACCGGCTCACCCCGTCGCGCAGCAAGGCGATCACCGCGACAGTGAACGACCTCTGCGCCGAGCTGCGCCCGTACGCCGAGGTACTGGTCGATGCGTTCGCGATCCCGGACGAGCTGATCGTCGCGCCCATCGCGCAGCGCCTATGACGTGTGCACCGCACAACGCGGCTGACGGGTACATGGTTGGATCTACGCCATGAGCAAATGGGCGGGGACCTGGCTCGACCGAGGGATGGCAGCGGCGTGCGCCATCGTGATCATCGTCGGCGCGTTCGCGATCAGCGGACGGCACAGCGTGGTGCGGGTGAAGACCGACCTGCTCCCGGTGCCGACCCCCCACACGGCATTCCCCACCCCGGCATCGCCTCCCGCGAAGCACCACCGCACTGCGAAGCCGTCGGCATCCTCTCCCGTGCCTGCCGGTTCGACGAGCGTCGCCCCTGCCGGGACGTCGACGTCAACACCGCACGCAACCTCCCCTTCCGCACAGCCGTCCCCCACGAGGAGCGCTGCCGCCTCAACCGCGATCCCCGACGGTGTCCTGGGGACATTCAGCTACGCGACCACGGGCTACGAGCAGACGAGCATCCCCGGCACGCGACGCACCTTCCCGAAGTCGACGACCATCAAGAACACCAAGCAGGGCTGCGGGGTGCTCAGCACCTGGAAGCCGATCGACCAGCACACCCAGTCGCAGGAGTTCTGTGAGGCCGACGGCGGGGTCAAGATCGCCGCGTACAAGACGACGATCTCGTTCTTCGGCGTGACGAGCGGTGAGGACTTCACCTGCTCGGGGGACTCGTTCATCTACAAGCCCGGCGTGAAGGCCGGCCACGTGTGGAAGTACAAGTGCACTGCCCCGGACGCGACGGCGAGCCAGCGTGCCACCGTCGTCGGGTACGAGAAGGTGTCGGTCGGCGGCAAGTCGATCCGGACCTTGCACGTGCGGGTGAAGACCACGCTCAAGGGCGGCAGCACCGGGACGTCGACCCAGGACTACTGGATCTGGACCAAGAAGCCGGTCCTTGCCAAGGAGTCCGGCAAGGTCGCGGCGAGCCAGCAGGGCGTCCGCTACGCCTCGAGCTACAGCCTCACCCTGAAGAGCCTGACGCCGAAGTCCTGACCGGTACGGCGCCGGCGTGAGGTACCCCTCCTCGCCCACCGCACGACGGTATCCAGGCTGGCGGCCGCGGCATCGGACGGACCATGATCAGAAACGGGTGGTGTGACGCCCGGCCGGGTCGGGCAGATCGTCCCTGGGTGACCGGGGACCAGGAGGTGAAGCCGCGATGACGACCACGGAGCCGACGATCCGCCGCGACGCCCGCCGGCTCGACGGCACGGCGGCTGGGCACGCCGTCGACCTCGGGCGCTGGCCAGACATGGCGCCGCCGGAGCCCGCCCCGGCCCGCGCCGCCATCGCCCGCGCGTTGATGCGGCGGATCGCGGCGCACGCGGGTCTTCGGGTGGAGCTCCCGGACGGCTCGGGGTTCGGTCGAACCGACGCGCCGGTCCTCCAGCTGATCTCACCCGAGCGGTTCTTCACCCGGCTGGGCCGCGACACGATGATCGGCTTCGGCGAGGCGTACATGGCGGGCGACTGGGACGCCTCGGATCTCGCGTCGGTGATCGAGCTGCTGGCCCGCGACCTCGACGGGCTGATCCCGGCGCCGCTGCAGCGGTTGCGCGGCGTCGTCGAGGTGAGGCAGCCGGCCGCCGAGGACAACGACCGCAGCGGCGCACGGCGCAACATCTCGCGGCACTACGACCTGTCCAACGACATGTTCGCGCTGTTCCTCGACGAGACGATGACCTACTCCGGCGCACTGTTCGAGCGCCCGGCGGAGGAGACGCTCGCCGA
>DASZTV010000040.1:0-116076 GCA_035548125.1 Mycobacteriales bacterium
CCGGAAGGCCGAGCGGCCGTAGCTGCGCTTCCCAGGCGACAGCGCTCTTGGCCGCGAAGCATGCCGTCAGCATCGCGATCACCTCGTCGCGGTTCTTCGATCGCGCGTGCATCGTCATGTACCTGGGATCGCTCGCCCAGCCGGGCTCACCGATCGCGTCGCACAGCTGACGCCAGAGCTCATCGCGGGTGACGAAGACCGCGAGATAGCCATCGGCGGTCGGGAAGAGCTGCGCGGGGACGTAGAAGTTGTGGCCACCGGAGGGCTGCCGAGTCGGGACCACGCCGCCGTTGAGGTACTGCGCGCCCTTGTAGTTGAGCTGGCTCAGCATCGTCTCGAACATCGAGACGTCCACCTGACCACCGGTGCCGGTACGACCTGCCTGGTGCACCTTCGCGAGCAGCCCGAGGGCCGCCATGATCGCCGAGGAGTTGTCCGCCGCGGTGTAACCGGGAAGCATCGGCGGACCGTCCGGCTCGCCCGACATCGCTGCCAGTCCGACGCCGGCCTGCACGAGGTAGTCGAACACCGGCCCGTCGTCGTCGGCTCCGTCCAGGCCGTAGCCGGTGAGCGCGACGCAGACGATCTTCGGATTGACCGCGCCCAGCGATGCGTAGTCAAGGCCGAGCTTGCGGATCGCCGGCGGGCGGAGGTTCACGAGCAGCGCGTCCGAGGTTTCGACCAGGCGGTGCAGGTCGGCCTGGCCGTCCTCGGTGTCGAGATCGATCCGCACACTGCGTTTGTTGCGGTTGATGCTCGCGAAGTAGACGTTGTGCCCGTCGACGTACTGCGATCCGACGTGACGCGACAGGTCGCCGGCCTTCGACTCGATCTTGATGACGTCGGCGCCGAGATCGGCGAGCAGCATCGTCGCGTAGGGGCCGGCAAGGATGTGTCCGACTTCGAGGATCCGAAGTCCCGCGAGCGGCCCGGTGATGGTCACGCGGCCGGAACGTCCAGCAGCTCGACGAGAATCCCGTCGGGGTCGCGAAGCGTCACCACAGTGACGCCGTTCCGAAGCGTCGCCCTCCGTACGTCGGTGCCACCTGCCGCCTCCAGCTTCGGCAGCACAACCGCGAGGTCAACCATGAACGACAGCATGACGACCCCGGTGGCGACCGGCGTCGGTCCGGAGCCTTCGGGGACCGGCTGGGCCATCGTCAGCAGCTCGACCTGGCCGCGCTCACGATGCTCCGGGTCGCCGAGGATCATCGCCCGCAGCCGTCCGGAGGTGACGCCGAACAACTCCGGCCACGGACCGTCGAACTCGCGGTCGATGATCGTGCCGAGACCCAACGCGTCGCGATAGAACCCCAGACTGCGATCAGCGTCGGCGACGAAGACGACGACGTGATCGAGATGCATCAGATCTCTGGGCACAGCGAAGCGAGGTACGCGATGGTGCGGTCGCGGGACTCGATCCGGGCGTCACGAGTCTTCCCGTACGGCAGCACGCGCACCGAGAAGTCGGAGACTCCGGCGTCGCGGTAGCGCTCGAGCTGCACGCGCACCGCGGCCTCGTCGCCGGCGACCAGGAAGTCGCCGGAGTCGCGCGCGTCACCGTGCTCGAGCAGCCTTTCGTAGTTCGGCGAGTAGTCGGAGTGGCTCATCGCCTTGCGCGCCCACTCGCGCGCGCCGTCGACCTCGTCACTGGCGCACAGCGTGACCGGCACGCCTGCGACGATCCGTGGCGACGGCCGGCCCGCATCGGCTGCGGCCTTGGTGATGCTGGGCGCGATGTGATCGCCGATGGTGCGGGCGTCCGCCATCCAGAGGACGGTGCCGTCGGTCTGCTCGCCGGCGATCTTCAGCATCAGCGGCGCGAGCGCGGCCAACAGGATCGGGGTCGTCGTGATGTCGGTGACCGCCAGCGGGTTGTGGATCCGGAAGTGCTCGTTCTCGACGTCGATTGGGCCGGGCCCGGCGAACGCCTTGTTGAGCACCTCGAGGTAGCTGCGGACCAGCCGCGCCGGCTTGTCGTAGGACAGCCCGAGCATGTCCTCGATCACCCAGTGGTGCGACGGTCCGATGCCCAACGCGAGGCGCCCTTCGCACACCACCTGCGTCGACAGCGCCTGATGTGCCATCGCGATCGGATGGCGGGTCTGGATCGGCAGCACCGCCGTACCGATCTCGATCGTGCGCGTCACGCGGCCCATCAGCGCGCACGCGGTGAGGGCGTCGAAGTCGTCCGGTGGTTGCGCCACCCACACCGAGGCGAAACCGGCCTGCTCGGCGGCGACCGCATCGCCCTCGATCTTGGCGACGGTCTCGCGATAGCGGCCGGGGTCCGGACCGACCATCAGACCGATGCGCACGGCCCAGTTATATCGCTAGACCGGCCCATGCGGTAATTACGTTCTCAATAGCGAGAGTCACTGTTGCAGAAGGCCGCAACTACGCGATACTCGGCAAGCGGCACACCAGGAGGAAGAGCATTGAGCAGGGTTGCGGTAGTCACCGGCGGCGGTTCCGGCATGGGCCTGGAGTGCGCTCGACAGCTCGCTGCGCGCGGTGACCGCGTCGCGGTGATCGACCTGTCCGCTGAAGCCGCGGAGAAGGCCGCGGCGGGAATCGCTGAGTCGGGGGGCACCGCCATCGGCGTGCAGGCCGACGTGAGCGACCGGGCCGCGGTCGACGCGGCGTACGCCTCCGCCCGCGAGCAGCTCGGACCGATCGAGATCCTGGTGACCAGCGCCGGCCTCGACGAGTTCGCATCGTTCACCGACATCTCCGCCGCGCAGTGGGACCGGATGATCGCGGTCAACCTCACCGGCACCTTCAACTGCCTGCAAGCCGCCGTCCCGGACATGCTCGCCGGCGGGTGGGGCCGCATCGTCACCATCTCGTCATCGAGCGCGCAGAGCGGCGCGAAACGCATGGCGCACTACGTGGCGTCGAAGGGCGGCGTGATCGGAATCACGAAGGCTCTCGCCGTCGAGCTCGCCCCCAATGGCATCACCGTCAACACCATCCCGCCCGGCTTCATCGACACCCCGATGGTGCGGCGCGCCGAGGACAAGGGCGACCTTCCCGACGTCAACCTGATCGCGAAGCAGACCCCGGTACGCCGTGCCGGGACCCCGCAGGACATCGCCGCGGCGTGCGTGTTCCTGTGCTCCGAGGAAGCGGGCTACATCACCGGCCAGGCGCTCAACGTCAACGGCGGTTGGTACCTGTAGATGACGCCGAGCTTCCAGTGACCTCGCGGATCGGTCCCGTCCCGAAGGAGCAGTGGGACGACGACTGCGCGACGGCGATCCGGGCCGGCATGCCCGCGGCGGCAGCCGACCGGTTCCTGTCCGCGGATCCTGATTCGCCGAGACTCGCCAACGGGATCGGCAGCATGCTGCACCACCCCAAGCTCGCGGCCGCGTTCCTGACGTTCAACGGGCAGTTGCTCTGGGACCCCGTGCTCTCGCCGCGGCTGCGCGAGCTCGCGGTGCTACGCGTCGCGCGTCGTACCCGCTCCCAGTACGAATGGGTGCAGCACGCGAAGCTCTCGCAGCGCTACGACGTGACGGCGGCAGAGGTCGAGGCGATCGCGATCGGCGACGAGGCGGTCTTCTCCGACCTCGAGGCGGATGTGTTGCGCGCGACCGACCAGCTGGTCGACGACTACCGGATCGACGACGACACCTGGCAGCGGCTCGCGGCCCAGCTCGACGAGAGGTCGCTCACCGAGCTGCTGTTCGTCGTCGGCACGTATACGAGCCTTGCCATGGTGTTCAACGGCCTGGGCGTGGAGCTCGACCCCGACCTCGACCCGGCGATCGCGCCGGCGTTACCGGAGGAGTAAGCGGTGAGCCAACCCGCTGCAACCGCCGACGAGCCGATCGTGGTTCGCGCGGCGCGGTGGCTCGACGTCGAGGCGGGCGAGCTGAAGGCGCCCGCGGCGGTCGTCGTCGACGGGGACCGCATCACGTCGGTCGGAAGCGACGCCGCGCCGGCGGGGGCTCGCGAGATCGACCTCGCCGACGCGACGCTACTCCCGGGCCTCATGGACATGGAGCTGAACCTGTTCCTCGGCGGCCCCTCCGGGGGCAACCCGCGCAGCGACGTCCAGGACGACCCCGCCTTCCGTACGTTGCGCGCGACGATCAACGCGCGCAAGACGTTGCTGTCCGGCTTCACGACGGTCCGCAACCTGGGCCTGTTCGTGCGCACCGGCGGGGTCCTGCTCGACGTCGCGCTGTCGCGCGCGATCGACAACGGGTGGGTCGACGGGCCGCGGGTCGAGCCGGCCGGCCACGCCATCTCCCCCACCGGCGGTCACCTCGACCCGACGATGTTCCAGCGGATCGGCCCGGGCATCATGCCGCTCACCGTCGAGGAGGGCATCGCCAATGGCGTCGCGGAGGTCCGGGCGGCGGTGCGCTACCAGCTGAAGTACGGCGCGCGGCTGATCAAGGTCTCCGCGTCAGGTGGCGTGATGTCGCACAGCGGCGCGTCAGGAGCGCAGCAGTACTCCGACGAAGAGCTCGCAGCCATCGCTGACGAAGCGCATCGTGCGGGGGCGAAGGTCGCGGCGCACTGCCACGGCGACGGCGCGGCACGCGCCTGCATCGAGGCGGGATTCGACTGCCTCGAACACGGCTTCCTGATCAGCGACGAGACCCTCGCGCTGATGGCGCAACGCGGGACGTTCCTAGTCAGCACCACGTGCCTCGCCGACCAGATGGACCTCTCGCGCGCCGCACCTGAGCTCGTCGCGAAGGCCGAGCAGGTGTTCCCGCTGGCTCGGACAGTGTTGCCGCGCGCCGCCGCGGCCGGCGTACGGATCTGCTGCGGGACCGACGCCCCGGCCATCCCGCACGGCGACGGCGCGAAGGAGCTCGCCGCGATCGTCTCGCGCGGACTGACGCCGCTGGACGCGTTACGCGCGGCGACCGTCAACAGCGCCGCGCTGATCGATCGAGAGCACGACCTCGGGAAGCTCGCGCCGGGCTACCTCGCCGACGTCGTCGCGGTGCCCGGCAACCCGCTCGACGACATCTCGGTCATCGAGAACGTGCAGTTCGTGATGAAGGGCGGCGCCGTCTACCGGCAACCCTGAGCCTCAGGCCAGCGTGCCTTCGTACAGCGCGTCGTAGACCCGCGTCACGCTGTCGGTGCGCTTCAGGTCGATCACGCCGCGGATCTCGAGGATCTCCAACAGCGGATAGAGCGTGTCGAACATCCCCCAGATCCGCTTGTACTCGGTGGCGGTCATCGGCAGCGAGGACGTGATCGGACGGCGTGAGACACCCGCGCGCGCGATGTCGTTGCGCACCTGGGCGATGATGCGCCGCCAGAAGTCGAGCAACACGTCCATCCCCTGGTCGTCGGGGACCCGACCGTCGCTTCGCAGCTTGTCCATCGACTTCATGACTACCTGCATGTAGTCGAGGAAGTCACGGCCGTCCTCCGGGACGTACGGCTGGGTCGTGAAGAGCTGCTGGTCGGACGGCATGCCGGACAGTCTGCTATGCCGAGTCCGCGGCCGCACGAGCGCGTTACTCTCGCGTCCGTGGCGGACACGGCGGCGCCGGAGCCGGACGGCGGCGTCCGGCTCAGCATCGACGGCGGCGTCGCCGTCATCACGATCGACCGTCCCGAGGTTCGCAACGCGATCGGCTTCAAGACCGTCGACGGTCTGAACGCCGCCCTCGCGCAGATCGAAGCAGCCGACGAGGCCGTCGCCGTCACGGTGATCCGCGGCAGTGGCGATCGGGCGTTCGTTTCGGGCGGCGACCTCAAGGAGCTGGCGACGGTCCGCACCCACTCCGAGGCGGCGGACATGGCGCGCGGGGTGCGCGCCATGCTGGACCGGCTCGCCGCGCTGCCGGTGCCCGTGATCGCCGCCCTCAACGGCCACGCGCTCGGCGGCGGCGCAGAGACCGCCGTGGCCGCCGACCTCCGGATCGCGGCGGACGACGTACGCATCGGCTTCACCCAGGTCAGCCTCGCGATCATGCCGGCGTGGGGCGGCGTCGAGCGGCTCACCCAGCTAATCGGCCGGAGCCGGGCGATGCTCGCGATCACGACAGGAGCGCAGTACGACGCGGCGAGCGCGCAGCAGATCGGCCTGGTCGATCTCGTCGTAGCGCGGGCCGAGTTCGACGCGCAGTGGCAGGCGCTCGCCGCCTCGATGGCGGCCGCCGCGCCGGGTACGACCCGGGCCGTGAAAGCGGTCATCAACTCGGTCGCCTCGTCGGTGCACGAACACAGCCGCCGGGAGGCGATCGATGAGTTCGCCACGCTGTGGGCCGCGCCCGCGCACTGGGACGCGGTCGACGCGATGACGAAACAACGGAAGAGTCGCTGACGTGAGCGGGCTGACGTTCGGCATCTACGTCCCCCAGGTCGCGCTGAGCCCGGACGACCTGCTCGCCCGCGCGTTGGACTGTGAGCGGTTGGGCTTCTCCTCACTGTGGCTGTTCGACCATCTGTACGGACCCGGGCTTCCGGACGTCGACGCCTACGAGGGCTGGACCCTGGCGACGACGCTGCTCGCGAAGACGACGACGTTGCGGGTCGGGCACCTGGTCACCTGCAACAACTTCCGCCACCCCGCGCTGCTCGCGAAGATGGCGACCAGCCTCGACGTCCTCTCCGGGGGTCGGCTCGAGTTCGGACTCGGCAGCGGCTCCTACGAAGAGGAGCACCACCAAGCGGGCATCGAGTGGGGATCGATTCGCGAACGCAGCGAACGGCTCGAGGAGTCCCTCGAGATCATCACGCGGATGTTCACCTCGCCGCGCACGTCCTTCGCCGGCAGGCACTACACCGTGACCGACCTGCCCAACCTCCCGGCACCGGTGCAGGCACCGCATCCGCCGATCCACATCGGCGGCGCCGGCAGGACCCTCACTCTCCCGCTGGTCGCGCGGTTCGCCGACGTCTGGAACGTCCCGACGTACGCCCTCGGCGAGCTCGACGAGCTCACCTCCGTCCTGGACGCCGAGTGCGAACGCATCGGCCGCGACCCGAGTCAGATCACCCGCTCCCTCGAAGCCGTGCTCGCGACCGCCCCGCCGGACCGGCTCGACGACGCGGTCACGCTCGCGAAGCGGCGGTTCGGGATGCCCGGCTTCGGACTGGAAGAGGGCGGCTTCGTCGGGCCGCCCGCACAGGTCGTCGACCGCATCGGCGAGCTCGCCGGCAAAGGGTTCTCGTCATTCGTCTTCTTCACCCACGACCGCGCCGCCACCGAGACCCTCGAGCTGATCGCGAGCGACATCACGCCGCAGTTCGCCTGACCGAGGTGATTCGGCTCACATCTCGTGGCTTCTCGCGGCGCGCGGTGTCACGCTTCGACGGTGGGCGTTCCTGACCAGGACCCTGAGCAGCTTGAGGCCGCACTCGGTCGGGCGCTTCGGTTGCGGATCCCGCTCGCCAACCTTGCCGGCGCGATCCTCGCGCTGGTGTCGGGCGCGCTGAGCGCGGCGGGCCTCAAGGGGCAGCAGGGCATCGGACCGTACGACTTCGTCGCGTTCGGCATCTTTGCCGTCGTCGTGACGCCGCTCGGCTTCTGGTTCGGCGAGCGCCAGATCAAGCGCGGCCTGGGCTGGTTGACCGCACGCCGCCCGGCCTCGCGCCACGAGCAGCGGGTGGTCCTGTCCTACCCGTGGCTCACCGCACGGTTCGGGATGTCCGCCTGGACGATTGCCGCGGTCGTGTGGACGACCATGGCGGTCCTCGGCGACCACACCTGGCGGTTCTCGCTGTGCCTGGGCCTGTCGATCCTGCTCGGCGGGGTCACCACGTCAGGACTCATCTACCTGATCGTCGAGTGGACGATGCGACCGACGGTCACGCTCGCCCTCGCCGGAGACGTGCCGACGAAGCGCATCGGACCCGGCGTGCGCACCAAGCTGGTGCTGTCCTGGATGATCGGCTCGGACGTCTTCCTGCTGCTGATCGCACTGACCGTCCTCGGCCGGCCAGCGGACCAGCCGCCGACACGGCTGGACATCTTCTTCATCATCGTGGCGGGGTTCGTCGCCGGCACGCTCGTGCTCTACGTCGCGGTGCGCTCGCTGGTCACCCCGCTCCTCGAGCTCCGGCAGGCCGTCGACAAGGTGACCGGCGGCGACCTCGCGGTGAGCCTCAGCGTCAACGACGGTGGCGAGATCGGCCTGGTCCAGGCCGGCTTCAACCGCATGGTCGCCGGGCTCCGCGAACGGCGGACCCTCGAGGACCTGTTCGGACGTCACGTCGGCACGGAGGTCGCGCGGCTGGCGGTCGACCGGGGCGACGTCGCGCTCGGCGGGGAGCGCCGCGAGGTCGGGGTGGTGTTCGTCGACGTCATCGGGTCGACCCAGCTCGCCCAGTCGCGACCCCCCGAGGAGGTTGTCGCGATTCTCAACCAGCTGTTCGCCACGATCGTCCGAGTCGTCAGCGACGAGGGCGGCTGGGTCAACAAGTTCGAGGGCGACGGTGCCCTCTGCGTCTTCGGCGCGCCGGTCTCGTCGACGGACTACGCGCAACGCGCCCTGCGCGCCGCGCGGACACTACGTCGCGAGCTGCTTGCGCTGGCGATGGTGGAGCCCGCGCTCGACGCGGCCATCGGCGTTTCGGCAGGCACCGCGGTCGCCGGGAACGTGGGAGCCGAGCAGCGCTATGAGTACACCGTCATGGGCTCGCCGGTGAACGAGGCGGCGCGACTGACCGCCGAGGCCAAGCAGCGGCTCGGCCGGGTGCTGGCGAGCGAGGAGGTCATCATCAGGTCAGGCACGGAGCGCAGCGACTGGCGCGTCGCGACCGAAGTCACGTTGCGCGGCTACGACCACGCGATCCTCGCCTACGAGCCGACCGACAAGCTCTACGCCGAGGTCACCGGCTGATAGTTGGTGACGACGACGCGCACCGGGCGGGACGTACTGCGCTCCGGGGTGCGCAGCGACACGGTCCGGGCGGCCGGGTCGTAACGCCAGTCGACGCGCTGCCCGTCGACCGTCACGCTCCGCGGCCGGGCCACATCGGTGAACCGCACCGTCCACGACCGCCTCGTCAGCTCACCCGCGAAATGTCCGCGCGCCGGTTCGATCGTCAACCTCTCTCCGGCCTCGCCTGCGGAGTGGCGCACCGTGGTCCACGTGAACGCGCCGCTCTGGTAGCCGAAGCCGGTGCCCGCGTCGTCGTAGAGCCGGGTCGACCCGTCGAGCGGGCCGTACGCCGTGAGCACGACGTTGTCGCGAGGCGCGTCGGTAGTGTGCGTCACCGCGGGCTGAGTGGGGATGACGCCGCCCGAACGAACGAAGACGGGCATCCGGTCGAGCCGCACGTGAAGGGTGCGGGTCGACGGGCCGCTGTAGGTGCGGCCGGTGAAGTAGTCGATCCACTGCCCCGGCGGGAACCACACCTTCACCGGGGCGGGATTGCCCTTCGCGGTCACCGGACGCACCAGGACGTCGGACCCGACGGTGAACTCGCTGGCGTGGCGGTAGGCCGCCTTCCGGTGCGGCCACTGCAGGTAGAGCGCCCGGTCGATCGGCAGCCCGGTGTCGTACGCCTCGCGCGCCACCGAGTAGAGGTAAGGACCGAGCGATTCGCGGAGCCGCAATGCCTTCGCCGCCGCGCGGTTGGCGGCAGCCGGGTACTCCCACGGCAGTCGGGCGCCATGGTTGGAGTGCAGCCGCAGGATCGGCTGGAACGCGCCGAACTGCACCCACCGCGCGTACATCGCCGGATTGACGACGGCGCCGGAGGCCGAAGTCCCACTGCACATGCCGTGGATGGGAGCGCCGTTGAAGCTGCCGATGTCATGGCTGACGTACGGCATCCCGAGGTTGCCCTCCTCCGCCGTCAGCTTCGCCTCGAAGGCGAGCATCGCCCACGTCGCGCAGGTGTCACCGGTGAAGTGGATGGCGTAGCGGTGCTCGGCGAAGATGCCCGGCCCCGGGCCGGCGACCGGGTCGTCGCCTTGGTGTGACCCGCCGACGCGGGACAGGACGAGCCATCGGTCGCCGGGATGGTCGAGGTGCGCGTCGTAGAGCAGGTTGAACCAGGTGTCCGGGGTCAGCCCGGCGGCGATCGCCGACGACGCGTCACAACACCAGTCCAGCCACCACTCGTCGACTCCCGCGGCCGCGATCGACTTCTCGAGGGCGAAGTACGCCGCGATCTGCTTCTGCTGCGTGAGGTCGAAGACGTGACACTGACCGAGCGGGTCGATCTGCTCGAGCGTGCACGTCGCGTCGAGCGGCAGCGGGCCGGTGCGGGCGACGGTCGCTGGGTACTTCGGGTCGGTGCTGTCGATCGACGGATGGATGTTGAGCGCGACGTCGATGCCGTGCCGATGCGCCCACGCGATGAACTTCTTCGGGTGCGGGAACAGCGCGTCGTTCCACTCCCAGCCGTTCCAGGAGTACGCCTTCGTCTTCCCGATGACAGCACTGGCGAGCGTGTTGGACAGCGGGCTCGCCTGCCGCTTCCAGTCGGTGTCCACCGACAGCGTGTCCAGTGGCACGTGGTGCCGCCGGAACTGGCGCAGCAACCCCGGGTACTCCGCCGCGGCGTAGGCCCAGTAGCGGGAGAACCACACCCCGAACGCCGACCGCGGCAGCAGCGGCGCCGGACCGCTCAACGTCCGAAGATCCGACAGCGCCCGCTTGAAGTCGTGCCCGTAGCCGAAGAAGTAGCCGTCCTGGTAGGACGGGCGCGACGCACGCACCGCGAAGCCCGGCGCGTGCGGGGTGAGCAGCGCGTCGGCCGAGTCGTCGAGGAGGTACCAGCCGGCACGGGTCAGCAGCCCTTGATGCAGCGCCACCGGCCCGGCCTTGTTGTCCAAGGCGCGGACCCAGCCACCCAGGTTGCCCGGCGCGGAGCTGCGCGGTGCGGTGCCGGCCGGCCATGAGGGCCGCGCCGACCAGCGGCCGTTGCGGGGCTTCACCGACAGGTCCTTCGCGGTGAACCGACCGCCGGCGATCCGGTAGCGCACAACGAGCGCCGAAGTCCGCAACGTCAGCACGCCGTCTGCGCGCGTCACGGTGTAGGCCGCGATCGGCGTACGGTCCTGCGCGACCACGGTGGGGCGGTCCTCGAACCGGCCGCCCGGCGAGTACTCCAGCCGGATCAGTGTCGGGGTCAGCACCTCGAAGCGGGCGTCGCCGGCCCGCACGACGTGCGACGCAGTGTTCGCCGGGCGCGCGCCCAGCGCGGAGGCGGGAACGACGGCCGGCCCCGCGGCCAACGCCGCCAGACACACCAGCCAGACCCGCCTCATCGAGGAGCAAGTGTGCCGTACGCCACAGCGTGCGGCCGCTGAAACCGATTTGAAATCGCCGTTGCCCAAGATCGGCTTGCTGGACGAGCCGACTTCGGGGGTGAACGCGTGGCCGCGTGGTGCACGAAACACACCAAGGGCGTCATCGCCGCCTGGCTTGCCGTGCTGTTCCTCGCGCTCGGCGTCGGGTTCGCGCTCGGCGGCGAACGGAACCGCGCGGACTTCCGGATGCCGGGCACGGACTCCCAGGCGACCAACGACCTGATGCAGCGGGAGTTCCCCGGCGAGCGCGGGGACGTCGAGGCGATCGTCGTCTCGACACCGACCGGCACGCTGCTGGCCGGAAAGCCGTTGCAGTCCGCGGAACGGCTGTTCCAGCAGCTGCGGGATGTTCCCGGGGTGCGCAGCGTCAGCGACCCGCTGTCCAACTCCGCGTCGATCAACGACGGTGCGCTCTCGGTCAACCGTCGCACTGCCATCGCGATCCTCCGCTTCGAGCAGGGCAGCCTCGACGTCCCGGACGCCGCGGTCACGCAGCTGGTCGCCGACCTGAATGCCAGCCGCACGGCGGGGTTCACGGCGACCGCCATGGGTTGGGCCGTCGAGAACTCCGAGATCAAACCCCCGGTCACCACCGAGATCGTCGGCTTCCTCGCGGCCGCGATCGTGCTGGTGCTCGCGCTCGGCAGCGTGGTCGCGGGCGGCATCGCGCTGGGCAACGCCCTCATCGCCATCGGCGTCAGCTCGAGCGTGCTCCAGATCGTGAGCCACCTGGTGAACGTGCCGTACTTCGGCCCGCAGGTAGCGCTGACGGTCGGCCTCGGGATCGCCATCGACTACGGCCTGCTCACCGTCGCGCGCTATCGCGGCGCACGAGAACGTGCGCAGCGCGGCGGCACCGAGGTCGGTGACGCGCTGCGGCGCACCTCACGCACCGTGGCGTTCGCGGGCGGCACGATGCTGATCGCGATCCTGGGGCTGCTCATGACCCCGATCTCGATGGTGCGTGGCATGACCGTTGCGATCGCGGTCGCCGTCGTTCCGGCGGTCCTGGCGGCCAACACCCTGCTTCCCGCACTGCTCCACCTGTTCGATGCGCACCTCGACCGCGGCCGGCCGATCCGTCGCCGGGGCGAGATCCTCGAGAGCTCGGCGACATGGGGCCGGTGGTCACAGGCGGTGCAGCGCCGGCCGGTTGCCGCACTGCTCGGAGCCGTCACGCTCCTCTGCTTGCTTGCCGCGCCGATCCTGTCGTTGCGACTCGGGCCGGCCGACGGCAGCACCGACAACCCGTCGAGCCTCACGGCGCGGGCGTACCGAACCGCGAGCGAGGCGTTCGGCCCCGGCGCGACCGCGCCGCTTCAGGTGGTCGCTCACGCGCCGGCGCACCTTCCGGTCAAGCGCAGCGTCGACCGGCTCCGCCAGTCACTCGTCGCGATGCCGGGCGTCCTGGTGGTGACCCCGCCGACCTTCGGGCGGGACCACCACTACGTGATGCTCGACGTGATCCCGACCACGGCGCCGAACGATCCCGCGACGACGAACCTGCTGCATCGGATCCGTACCTCGGAGTACGACGCGATGCAGGCGCACGGCATCAGCCTCGGCGTGGGCGGGCAGACCGCCTTGCAGTACGACATGGCCAGCACGATCCACCGCGCGTTCCCGATGACCGTCGTGATGGTGATCGCCAGCTCGTTCCTACTGCTGCTGTTGCAGTTCCGATCCCTCGCGATCGCGGCGAAGGCAGGCGTGATGAACCTGCTGTCGATCAGCGCAGCGTTCGGCATCACCGTGGCGATCTTCCAGTGGGGCTGGGGCATCCACCTGTTCGGCATCAGCCACGCCGGACCCGTGCATTCGCTGCTTCCGCTCTTGCTGTTCCCCACGCTGTTCGGGCTCTCGATGGACTACGAGGTGTTCCTGATGGCGCGGATCAGCGACGAATGGGAGCGCACCCACGACGCGACCGGCGCCATCACTGCGGGCATCGCGTCCACAGCCCGCGTCGTGACCTCCGGAGCGGCCATCATGTTCGCGCTGTTCTCCGCGATGGCGTTGTCGAGCAGCCGCACCGTCGCGACGTTCGGGGTCGGCCTGGCGCTCGCCGTGCTGCTCGACGCGACGGTCATCCGAAGCGTGCTGCTCCCCGCCGCGATGCAGCTGCTCGGTCGCTACAACTGGTGGCTGCCTACCTGGCTGCATCGGCGGCTGCCGGTGCTCCGACCGGTGTGACGGTCGGCATCATCGTGACTTGACGATGACATCATTATGATGTCATCGTGCTGTCATGCAGCTCGAGGGCTATGTCCAGCTTCTCCGCGAGGACCTGAGCCGGGTCGCCGCCCTGGGCGAGGACACCACGGCGCGCGCCGCCGAGCTACTCGCGACCGCCCTCGAGCCGGCCTTGGGACGGCGGCTGCAGGAGGCATTGGCCGAGGCCGCCCTCGAGCTCAGCGACCAGCTCCCCGACGGACGCGCCGAGGTCCGGATCGCCGGCGCGGACCCGGAGCTCGTCTACGTCCCGGACGTGGTGGCCGCCGAGCCGCCGTCTGACGAGGCCTTCGACGCGAGGATCACGCTGCGGCTGTCGGAGCGGCTGAAGTCCCTCATCGACGAGGCCGCCGCTGCGGCCAGCGTCTCGGTCAACACCTGGCTGGTCCAGGTACTCAACCGCGCCCTCGAACCCCGTCCGGCGACGACCGGTCAGCACCGGCTCACCGGCTACGGCCGGGCCTAGTCCCCCCGTCTCAGGAAGGCACCCCATGATCGACAAGCGCTTCGAAACCCCTCGCCCGGTGCAGCTGGTGGTGAAGCTTCCGCTCGCCGCCGTCGAGATCGTGACGGTCGACGGCACCGAGTCAGCCGTCACCGTGAGCGGCTCCCCGCGGATGCTCGACGGCACCCGCGTCGAGCGGGACGGGGATCGGCTGGCCGTGGAAATGCAGCGCAAGCTGTTCGGCGGGCTTTCCCACCGCTTCGACGGTGAGGAGCTGAAGGTGACGGCCGCAGTCCCTCACGGCAGCACGGTCGAGATCCTGACCGCCTCCGGCGACGCCGACCTCAACGGCACGTTCGGCCGACTCACTGTGAAGTCGGCGTCCGGCGCCGTGCGCGCGACGGGCGTGGTAGCAGGCAGCGCCTCGATCAACACCGTGAGCGGTGACGTGCGCCTCGCTCAGGTCGAGGGCGACCTCTCGGCCAACACGGTGTCCGGCGACGTCCGAGCCGACAGCGTCGGCGGGTCGGTCAGCATGAAGTCGGTGTCCGGCGACGTCCGCGTCGACCTGGTCCGCGACGGGACGGTCAAGGTGCAGAGCGTCTCGGGCGACGTGCTGGTCGGGATCGCGCCGGGCAGCAACGTCGACGTCGATGCGTCGTCGGCGTCGGGACGGTTGACCTCCGAGGTGCCGCTGGCCGGCGCCCCACGAAGTGGCGCCGGCCCGACGGTGGTGGTTCGCGGCAAGACGGTCAGCGGTGATGTCCGTCTGGTCCGAGCCGCCTAGCGCGACACGACTCAGTCGTTGTCGTCGCCCTTCTCGATCTTGTGGCCGTTGGTGGCCACGACGTACCACTCTCCACCGGACAGGTCGAGCTCCTCGCCGCGGTGCTGCCTCGGCTTGGTGTCGCCGCTGTAGTAGTAGAGCGGGTGGCCGTAGTAGGTCACCTGACCGGCCGCGGTGCGCCCGAGGTGCTTGGCCCGCACGTGCGGCCCGGCGACCGGCTTGCCCTTCGACATCACCGGCGGCCAGTACAGCCGACAGGTCGCGTTGCAGTGCGACACGTTCTTCCCGTCGATCTCGAACAGGTACATCACGCGGCCGCTCGGATTCGACAGCACCCGGCCGAGGGAGATCTTCACGGTCGAGATCTTCTGGTGCGCCGCCTTCGACGGCACGGCGCTCGCCGTCGCGGCGAGCCCGAGGCTCGCCGCGGCGATGCCGGTGCCGAGGGCGAGCTTGCGGGTGGCAAGGGACGACAGACTCATTCCTGGGATTCCTCTCCTAGTAGCCGTATCCCCCACCGGAACCGGTGCTCGGGTTGGTCGCGGGCGTCGAGGCGGGCGTCGACGCGGGCGTGCTCGCGCCACCGCCGCCGCTGCCCGGCTGGACAGTGCTGGTGCCGCCACCTGAGCTGCTGCCCCCGCAACCCGCGAGAACGGCCGCGCCGATGGCGGCGATGACGGCCGCGCTGGCGGACCGACGAAGTACGGACATGACAACCTCCAGTGGTTTGCGGCTCTGGGTGCTTCCACGCACCGGCCGACCGCGCGGTTCAACCTCTCCGGCAATGAACCGGAGCAGACTGCGCACCGTGGTGGTCTGTTGATGGCTACCGAACAGGCACTGGTCCGCGCTCCCCGCGTGCGGGTGTCGCTGCCTTCCCGCACCGCCTGGTGGAAGCAGCTCTACCTGCCGACCATCGGCGTCGGCGCGGTCGCCGTCTGGCTGAGCCACGAAGGATGGGAGGCGCTCGCGCCGTGGGGGCCGCTGCACCGGATCCGTAGTGCGGAGTTCCAGCTGGCCGGCCCCGTGGTCCTGGGCTTCGTGCTGACCGTCTTCCTGATCGAGCGCCGCTGGCCTGCCCAGCCGCGCCCGGCGTCGGCCAGGGGCCATCGCGTCGACGCGATGTACTTCTGCGTCCACGCGCTCGTCGGGGTTCCGATCATGGTCCTCGCGGGCACCGGCTTCTCGACCCTGCTCGCGGCGCACGCGTCGTGGCTCGTGCTCCCGACGCTCCCTGCTGTGCCACGAGCGCTCTTCGTCGTACTCGCGATCATCGGGATCGACGCGTTCAACTGGATCGCGCACTACGGCAGCCACCGGCTCACCGCGATCTGGCGGCTGCACGCGGTGCACCACTCTCAGGAGGAGCTGTCGATCCTGTCGACGTTCCGCACCAGCCCGCTCGTGCACGTCGGGTTCATCATCACCGCGATCCCGGTCCTCGTGCTGGCCGGCAACAACGCGACCCCGCCGGAGCTGCTTACCGCGTTCGCCTGCTTCGGCGCCCTGCCGCACGCCAACACCCGGTGGAGCTACGGCCCGCTCGGCCGCTGGATCATCAGCCCGACCTACCACCGCGTCCACCACCGCACCACGGGCCGGCTCGACATCAACCTCGGCACCATCTTCACGTTCTGGGACCGGATCGCAGGCCGGGCGATCTTCCCCGACCTCGACCAGCCGGTGCCCCCGACGGGGCTCGCCGGACGGCCGATACCGGTCGAGCAGGCGGAGGACCGACCCCGCTACCTCCGCCTGCTCTCCCGTCAGCTGTTCCAGCCGTTCGTTCGCGAAGGAGTGATCTCTTGACCACGACCACGACCACGGTGACCCGCCCGGGCAGCGTCCTCGCCACCCCGCATCGCGAGGTGCCCGTCCTCGCCCTCTGCGTGATCGGCGCCGGCCTTGCCGTCGCGTCCGGCGCCATCCACCTGCACCTGTGGAACCTCTTCTACCGCCACATCACGAACGGCCACCTGGACACGCTGTTCCTCGTGCAGTGGATCCTGTGCTTCGTCGGTGCCGCGGCCGTTCTCGCGATGCGCAACATCCTCGCCTCAGTGGCGACCGCGGCGCTGCTGATCGGCACATGGGTCGGCTACCTGATCACGCGCTACCACGGCTGGTTCGGCTTCGACCCCGGCAAAGGCATCGACACCAACTGGGCGACCTGGGCGATGATCACCGAGATCGCGGGCACCGTGATCCTGGTCGCAGCAAGCGTCGTGATGGCGCGACAGACCCGGACCCGCTGACCGCTACAACCAACGGCGGTCCTGCGCCACGCGGCACAGCTCACGCCGCTTGGTGTGCGTCGGCAGCTCGGCCAAACCGGTCTTCACGTACGCGCGCCGCAGCGCGGCCTTGACCGCGTCGACGGCGAGCGGCGTACCGAGCGCGGCAGCGATCTCGGCGTTCGTCGCGGGCTCCCCGCCGTGGACCCACGGCCGGGCCAGCTCCTGCACCACCTGAAGCTGGTAGGGCGACAGCGCCTCGACCGCTGTGGTGCTGCGAACGCCGGCCAGCGACATGGCGCGGGTCTCGTCGGCCGCGGCCGCCTCGTCCCCCGAGGAGATCCTGACGGTCAGGCTGACCGCGCCGACCTCCAGCCGGTCGCCGTGGCGAAGCGGACAGTCGACGTACATCGGCAGGCGGGTGCCGTTCAGGACGGTGCCGTTGCGGCTGCCCTTGTCGGTCACCGTCCACGTGGACGTCCCGCGATGGATGACCACGTGCTCGCGACTCACTGACGGATCGTCCAGTCGTAGGTCGGCATGAGGGGCCCGCCCCACGAGCAGGCCGTCGCGGAGCTCCGCCGACCGGCCGTCCGCAGCGGCTAGGCTCCCGGCTACGAGGTCGAGCATCCCCGGTTCGTTCCCCGGGAGCGGCGCCGCCAAATCGTTAATGCCCTCTCGATCCGGGTAGGACGAAACGGACCGGGAAGACCGCGATCGGAAGAGGCTGTGTGACATCGGCGACACGCGAGCTGCTCGCGGATCGGTACCGCCTCGAGGAGCGAATCGCGACCGGCGGCATGGGCGTCGTGTGGCGGGCCCGCGACGAGCGGCTCGAGCGCGACGTGGCGGTCAAGCTGATCCGGCCGGAGTACGCCGACGACCCGACCTTCCGGCAGCGGTTGCGCCTGGAAGCCCGCGCGATCGCGGCCATTCGCAGTCCGCACGTCGTACACATCCACGACGTGTGCGAGGAGCGGGACCCGGCGGGCGGCTACCGCTCGTTCCTGGTCATGGAGCTGGTCGGTGGCGCGCCGCTGTCCGCGGTGCTGCGTGACGGGACGCTCCCGGTCGACCTGACGATCGAGGTGATGCGCCAGACCGCGTCGGCTCTCGCCGCCGCCCACGAGCAGCAGATCATCCACCGGGACATCAAGCCCGCGAACATCATGGTCGATCCGGGCGGCCGCGTGACGGTGCTCGACTTCGGCATCGCGCGGGCCGCCGACGCGGTCGCGCTCACCGCGACGGACCTGATCCTCGGCACCGCCCGCTACATCTCACCCGAGCAGGCCGACGGCCGAGGCGCGACCGCGGCGAGTGACGTCTACTCGTTGGGCGTCGTCGCCTTCCAGTGCCTCGCCGGAAGAGTGCCCTTCGACGCGGGCTCCGACGTCGGCGTCGCGCTGGCGCACCTTCGGGAGCCGGTCCCTCCGCTGCCGTCCACCGTGCCGGCACCGATCGCGGACCTGGTGACCAGGATGCTTGCGAAGGCACCCGAGGACCGGCCCACCGCGACCGACGTCGCGGAGCGGCTCGCCGCGCTGTCCGCCGCCCCGGACACCGCCACCTCCGAGCTCACCGTGCCGGTGCCACGCGTCCGTCGCGACCTCAAGCAGGCGGCCACCGCAGTGCTGCCGGTGGTCGTGGCGGCGCGCCATCGGATCCAGGGCCGGCTCGACACGCACGACCTCAAGGAGACCCGCTCGGCCGCGGCGCGGCCCCGCCTGCTGTTCGCGACGGTCGCGGCGGTGGCGCTCGTCCTCGCGCTCCCACTCGCGCTCGCCGGAGGCTCCGGCGGGCTGCAGCCGTCGGTGGCCGCGGGGACTCCCAACGCCCACTCGGCGACGCGCCACGTCGTCGCGCCCGCGAAGGTGACGGTCAGCCCGACGGCGTACCTTGGCAAGCCCTGGCCGCAGGTTCGGCGACAGCTGCGCGCACTTGGCCTGCACCCGGTCGCCCACTTCGCCGGGTCGGGAGCCGGTGCGACGGTGATCGGCGTCGCGCCCTACGGCAAGGTTGCAAAGGGCACCACGATCAGCGTCCTGGTCTCGCGCGCCGGTCCCGCGTCGCCGGCGCAGCACAAGGCGCCGGCCTCCAAGCATCCGAAGCCTCCCAAGCCGAAGGGCCCGGGCGGCCACGGCCCGCCGGGACAGATCAAGAAGCACCACGGGCCGGGGCACTAGTGTCTCGTCTCTCAAATCCTTTGCCACGATGCGGCGATCAGGCCTGCGCCCGCAAGGCGGAGGAGGAGTCGCGTAGCGGCGCTACGCGCGACGACGACAACGAAGCGAGCGTGCGGCTGGGCGTCGCAGCGGGTAAGAGGATTTGGGAGACGAGACACTAGGTAGCGGCATCGGGTCACTCCGGTGACCCGTCCGGTCTGGTCCGTTTCGCTTCGGCCCCACCGGCGACGTTGAAGTGCGTGAGTGCCGCCCTCCCCGCGATCCTGCTCCTGATCTCCGCCACCCTGACCGTGGTCGCCGCGGCCACGGTGTGGTGGATGCTGCACGCCTGGCGAACCCCCGCCGACCTGCAGGACACCGAGTTCGACCGCCGTCCGGACGCCCCCAGGCTGTCGTTCTCCTTGCTGGTGCCGGCGCGTCACGAAGAGGCCGTCCTAGGAACCACGCTCGATCGGCTGACCCAGCTCGCCCACCCCGACTTCGAAGTGATCGCCATCGTCGGCCACGACGACCCCGGCACCGAGCAGGTGGCACGCGCCGCCGCGGCGCGCTCCGACGGCCGGGTCAAGGTCGTGGTGGACCACAGCGTTCCCAAGAACAAGCCGAGCGCGCTCAACACCGCGTTGCCGCAGTGCCGTGGCGACATCATCGGCGTGTTCGATGCCGAGGACGACGTCGACCCCCGTCTGCTGCGCGTCGTCGACGCGGCGTTCCGCAACAACGACGCCCACGTCGTCCAGGGCGGCGTCCAGCTGCTGGACTTCCGATCCTCCTGGTTCTCGCTGCGCAACTGCCTCGAGTACTTCTTCTGGTTCCGTTCCCGGCTGCACCTGCACGCCCGCCACGGCTTCATCCCGCTCGGCGGCAACACGGTGTTCGTCCGCGCCGACCTTTTGAAGACGGTCGGCGGCTGGGACGCGAGCTGTCTGGCCGAGGACTGCGAGCTGGGCGTCAGGCTGTCCTCGCTCGGTGCGAGGGTCGCGGTGGCGTACGACCCACACCTGGTCACGCGCGAGGAGACGCCGCATTCGATGTCGGCGCTGGTGAAGCAGCGAACCCGCTGGAACCAGGGGTTCCTCCAGGTGCTGCGCAAGGGCGCGTGGCGCAACCTACCGACACGCCGCCAGCGGGTGCTGGCGCGGTTCACCCTGGCGCAGCCGTTCCTGCAGGCGTTCGCCGGGATCTGCGTACCGGCATCGATCGCGTTTGCGCTCTTCGTGCGAGTGCCGCTCGTGGTGGCCCTGACGACGTTCATCCCGGCGATCCCGACCATCGCGATGATCTGCTTCGAGATCGCGGGGCTGCGGGAGTTCTGCCGGGTCTACTACGTGCGAGCCCGCGCCACCGACTACCTCACCCTCATCGTCGGCACCCCGGTCTACATGCTGCTGCTCGGTCTTGCGGCGCTGCGGGCGGTGGTCCGTGAGATGGCGGGCAACAACAGCTGGGAGAAGACCGCCCACAGCGGGGCCCACCTCGGGACCGCAGCCGTCGGGGTGCCGCGATGACCGAGCTGGACCTCACTCCCGACCAGCGTCGGCAGCTCGACCTCCCGGTCGACCCGCCGCGCGACCCGATCGGCGGGTGGCGCAGCTCGCGAGTCCGGCTGCAGGCGTGGGCCTGGCGGCACCGCCGTAGCCTCCTCGTCGTCACCCCCCTGCTCGTCGGCGTCGCGCTGGTGCGGTTGTGGGGCCTCGCGCACGGTCCGGCACTCTCCGACGACGAAGGCACCTACGTGGCGGAGGCGTGGGCCGTACAGGCCCATCACGCCCTGGCGCCCTACACCTATTGGTACGACCATCCGCCGTTCGGCTGGATCCAGATCGCAGGCTTCACCTGGTTGACGGGTGCCTTCCACGGCACCCCGCTGCACATCGTCGCCGTTCGCCGGCTGATGGTCGGGTACGCCGTGATCGACGCCGGGCTCATCTACCTGCTCGCGCGCCGGTTCGGCATTGCGCGACTGTGGTCGGCCGTTGCGGTCACGCTGTGGGCGATCTCGCCGCTCGCGGTCGGTTACTCCCGGATGGTCTACCTCGACAACGTTGCGCTGCCATGGGTGCTCGCGGCCTTCGTGCTCGCCGCGACCCCTCGTCGGTCGTTGTGGGCCCACACGGCGGCGGGCGGGCTGTTCGCGCTCGGTGTGCTCAGCAAGGAGACGATGATCGTGCTGCTGCCCACCCTGCTGTGGGTGGCGTGGCGGCACACCGACCGCAAGACGCGTTCGTTCTGCATGGTCGGGCTGTGCACCATGGCGGCGCTGGTCCTGGTCATGTATCCGCTCATGGCGCTGCTGCGCGGTGAGCTGCTCCCCGGCGCCGGCCACGTCTCGTTGTACGAGGCGCTGAGGTGGCAGTTCTTCGGCCGACCGTCGACCGGCAGCGCGCTGCTCGCGCACAGCGCGTCACGCGACGTGCTGCACAGCTGGCTCACCTTGGACGGCTGGCTGCTGCTCCTCGGCGTCCTCGGCGCACTCGGCTGCCTGGCGGCGAAGCAGCTGCGCCCGCTCGGCGTGACGATGTTGCTCCTCGTCGCAGTAGGCCTTCGTCCCGGCTACCTCCCTCAGCCGTACGTCATCGTGCTTCTGCCGTTCGCGGCCCTCGCGGCGGCCGGCGCCGCAGAGCAGCTGTTCCATGCGCTGCGCAGCAGGCCACCGGTCCCGATCCGGCCGCGCCACGAGGCGAGGCTGCTCGCCGGGGGCCGCATCGCCGCTGCCGCCGCCACGGTGACCGTCGCGGCGCTGGTCGTGCCGCACTGGCTCAACGGGGACTCCGCGCTCGCCGCGACCAACCAGTCCGCGCCCATCGCGGCGGCCGAGCACTGGCTAGAGGCTCACGCCCGATCCGCCGTCACACACCGCAGCGTCCGGTTCGGCCGGGACGTGCTCGTCGACGACACGATGTGGTCGGACCTGGTGACCAACGGCTTCCCGCAACAGCAGGTGATCTGGTTCTACAAGCTGGACTACGTCGACAACCTCGACCCCTCGGTACGCCGCCGGATCCACGACTACCGGGACTTCGGCTACGTGGTGTCGAGTCCCATCATCCGGGCAGGACTCGTCCAAAGCCCTGCACCGCGCTATGCGCTGGCGCGCGAAGCGCTCGCCCACGCATCACCAGTGGCGTCGTTCGGTCACGGCAAGAGCCGGATCGTGATCGAACGGGTCACCCCGCCGACGAAGAGGAGGACGCGAGGATGAACACCCCAGAGGGTCTGGACGCACTTGGCTTCGAGACGACACAGGGGTTCGACGGGGCGGGTCCCGACGGCGGCCTGCCGCAGTTCGCGACCGTGATGCGCGGCTACGACCGGGGCCAGGTGGACGACTACGTGGCGCGGCTCAACGACTTCGTCGCCGACGCGGAGCAGCGCGCCAACCGCGCCGAACGAAGCGTCGTCGACCTGACCGGACGGGTCGAGCGCCTCACCGAAGAGCTACGCAGCGCGGTGGAACGCCGACAGGCGCAGCGCGCGAGCGCTCCGTACGAAGGCCTCGGCGAACGCATCGAGCACATCCTGCGGCTGGCCGGTGAGGAGGCCGACACCATCCGCCAGCAGGCCCGCAACGAAGCGGAGCAGATCGTGACCGAGGCGCAGCGGCGCCGCGAGACCGAGCGGCAGAGTGGTGAGCGGGACCTCGCCGCCGTCGCGCAGCAGCGCGACGCCGTGGTCGCCGAGCTGCGGCGCGTGCAGGACGTCCTCGCCACGCTGGGACTCCGCCAGGCCCTTGCCGAAGAAGGCGTCACGATTCCCGAGGCCGTTGACCCGGCCCAGCCGCCACCGGCACCGGGTGACGAGGACGCGACCCGCGTGATTCGGCTGCCCAATGTTGCGGCGTCGCAGTGACCTCGTCGCGGTAACCGCGGCGCTCGCCCTGGTCTGCGCCGGCCTGCTGGGCGGGTGCACCGGGACCGCACGCGGCGAGACCTCCGGCTCGTCCGCGACGGCAAGCGCACGGCAGTTCCTGCATCGGTACGTGTCGTCATCGGGCGCCGTGGTACGCCACGACCAGGGTGGCGACACTGTCAGCGAGGGCCAGGGCTACGCGATGCTGCTCGCGTACGCCGTGAACGACCGATCGCTGTTCACGAAGATCTGGCGGTGGACGAGCCGCCACCTCCGCCAGCCAAGCGGACTCTTCGCCTACCACTGGCAGAACGGCTCGGTCGCGGACACGCAGCCGGCTGCTGACGCCGACACCCAGATCGCGTGGGCCCTCGACCTCGCCGGCCGGCGCTGGTCGATCACCGCCGACACGACCGCGGCCCGCCGCATCGCCGGCGCGATCGCCGCCAACGAGATCGGCTACGACGAGAACGGCCGGCCTACTCTCGCCGCCGGGCCGTGGGCGGTGGGCGCCGGGCAGCCGGTTCAGGTCGAACCGGGTTACTGGACGTTCCCGGCCGACGCTGCGCTCGCGGTTCTGACCAACGACAACAGGTGGCGTGACCTCGCCGCCGCCGACGCCGCGCACCTCAAGGCCCTGACCCGCAACGGCGCCACGCTGCCGCCGGACTGGGCGACGATCGGCAGCGGCTCCGGACCCACGCCCTCCCCCGCGCCGGGCACCGGCGCAAGCATCGCGACCGGTCAGGACGGGTTGCGCGCCCTGGCCTGGGCGGCATGCCTGCCCGCGACCCACACCCTCGACGCGCGCTGGTGGAAGCTCGTCGCGCCCACGGCCCGCAGCGGCCCGCTCACCCGGAACATCGACGGATCGCCGGCCGCGGACGGACCGTCACCGCTCAGCCTGGTCGCCGCGGCAGCGGCGGCCAAGGAAGCCGGGCACGTCGCCACGATGCGGTCACTCCTCGCGAGGGCGAACCAGACCGCCCAGCAGCAACCCACCTACTACGGAGACGCCTGGAACGCCATCGGCCACATCCTGCTGAGCACCAAGCTGATCCCCGGCTGCACCCCGTAGCCGGGACGGCTAACAAGCAATGTCGTGATCGACGCCGCGTGCGATCCATTGCGCGAGCAGTGCCGGCCCGCCGGTGATGGAGTGCGGGCGACAGTTGCGCTGCGCCTGGCGCTTGGACCCCGCTCCCCCACCCCACACGGCGGTGTGGGAGAACGCGGTTGAGCCGTTGGTGATGAAGGCCCACCACACGGTCTCGGTGTAGATGCCGGCGCTCACGTGCGGCTGTCGACGCAGCTCCTCCAGCGCGCCGCGAATGACCGCGACGTTGGCCTGGATCCCCTTTCGGGTGACGCCCCAGGTGTTGTCGAACTCGACGTCGAGCCACCAGCGACCCCGGGGAATCGCCCCGATCGCGCGGACGTAGCCCAACGCCGTCTTGGCCGCCTCGAAGCCGTAGTCGTAGGCGCAGCCCACGTCGTACTTCGGATGCCGGTCGCAATGCCGCGGGCCGCCGCGCCCCCAGTGGGCGCTCTTGTGTCCCGGATTGGCGAGGTTGATGTAGAACTGCGGCCGATAACGCAGCCTGCTGGCCCAGGCGTACTCCGCGCTCAAGCACGGCGACGGGAAGTACGGCCGGCCGGCCGTCGTGGCGATGATGCCGAAGTCGACCTTCGAACCCAGCGTCGCGTCGCAGGACATGCTCCCTACGTCCCGGCCGATCGCGCCGTGCGGCGGAGCGCCCGCCCGACCGACCGACGCGACCGTGGGTGCCGAGCCGCCGCCGAGTGCACCCGCTAGCGCGAAGACGCCCGCCACTCGGGCGATGACGGCGAGGACGGCGAGCACGCCATCCGACGCTACCCGCGACTGCGAGGAGCTACTTGAGCACTCCGCACCGGCGACACTTCGTGCGACGGAACATCCTGCTCACCCACTGGTGGCCTGGGCCCGAGATGCAGGCAAGCACGGCGGCAGCTCGAACGTCGTCGTTCGTGCGCATCCGCCACAGCGCGCCATCCACTTCGCGCATCTCGCGAATGGTGTCCGCCATTGCCGGCCCCTCCTCCTACGCCGCCGGAATCCCACGACGTGCTCAGGGGAAGGACACCATCATCCACGGCGGGCAACGGCAGCCGTCAAGGACCCCCGGCGGCGCGTACGGAGTAATGCCTATGCCAGCGCCGGCTCAGGAATCTCCATGTCCTCAGGAGCGTTCGCGCGCAACAGTGATGACCCGCTCGCGCGCCATGCGTCGAGCACGTGCGAGGCGAAACGCGACTCGATCCAGTGCAGCGCAGCCGCGCCCCACAACACCATCGCCGAGGTGCCCGGCTGCTGCTCGACCAGGCCCCTTGCGAGCCCGTCCGCGGCCACCTGCGAGTGGTGCGCGTCCGCGACGACGTGGACATCGAAGAAGTGGCACGCGTCCTGCGGCGCGTCGAGCCGGCGAAGCGCTGCCGAGTACGCCGCCATCGGCTCCACCGAGCTCATCTCGAACGCGGCCAGGTGCCCGACCATCGCCGGCAGGTACGTGCGGTGCAGCCCGAACAGCGACACCAGGTTGACGGTGGCGAGCGTGACACCGGGCAGCTGCGGCAGGTAGAAGCCGTAACGCGTGTCGAGCCCCATCAGCGACAGCGTGAGCGCGTACAGGTGGTGGTGTACGTCGCGCTCCGCACCATCGCCGTACTCGCCTCGCTGGATCTCGGCGAGGGCTGCCTTCGGCGTACCGGCCAGCCGCGGCAGACCCCAGCTGTGCGGGTCGGCCTCCTTGAGCTGCCAGGCGGTGCGGTGGACGAGGATCTCCCGCATCTGGTCCCACGTCGCGTCGCGCTCGCAGAAGCCGGACAGGGACGGTCCGGTGTCATCGGCGCCGAGCTCGCCCAGCGCGGCCGCGATGTCGGCCGGCGGCTGCGGTATCGGTACGCGCTCGCGGAGCGCCTCGAGAAATCGTTCTTCCAACGTGGCGCGAGCCGCCAGGAGTGACGGCTCCCACTCCCAGTCGTCGTCGACCCCCGCCAGCCCGCGGTAGTGCAGCTCATAGAGCAGGTACAGCGCGAGTGCGCTGTCGTCGCCGAGCAGCGGATCGTCGTCGGCCGCCGGCAGTCCGTCGCAACGACCCGGCTCCCGGCACAGCACCTCCTGCACCCATTCCGACACCGGGCCGCGCACCGGCGGCAGGGTGCCACGGCAGTGGTCGACGACCGTCGGCACGTCGCCGTACGCCTGAAGCGTGGAAGCGGTCACGCGGGTGTCTTTCCCACCGCGATACGCGGCGACACCCGGCAGCTCAGCGCGCGCCTGGGACGACCAGTCCCTCCTCGTACGCCAACACGATCGCTTGAACCCGGTCGCGCAGGTCGAGCTTGGCCAGGATCCGGGTTACGTGGGTCTTCACCGTCTTCTCGGAGAGCACGAGACGGGTCGCGATCTCAGCGTTGGACAACCCTTGCGCGAGGCACTGCAGCACCTCGCCTTCTCGCTCGGTGAGCTTCTCCAGGAGCGGATGACGGGGTGGGACGTCGCCTTCCGGAAGATGCTGCGCGTACCGATCCAGGAGCTGCCGGGTGATCCGGGGCGAGACGACGGCGTCGCCAGAGGCGATCGCACGGATCGCGTCCACGAGCTGGTCCGGAGGTACGTCCTTGAGAAGGAACCCGCTGGCCCCGGCACGGAGCGCGGTGAAGGCGTACTCATCGAGATCGAACGTGGTGAGGATCAGCACTCGCGTGGCCGGCGAGTGCGCCACGATGCGCCGCGTCCCTTCGATGCCGTCGGTTCCCGGCATCCGGATGTCCATGAGAACGACGTCGGGCCGCAGTCGGGCCGCCTCGGCCGTTGCCTGCGCGCCGTCACTCGCCTCACCGACGACGCGGATGTCATCGGTCGCGTGCAGGATCATCCGGAAACCGGTACGCATCAGCGGCTGGTCGTCCGCGATCACGACCTTCACGGTCATCAGCGGGCCGTCACGATGTCGACGCGCCCAACGGGAAGCGCGCGGTGACGCACCAGCCGCGCCCTGGCACCGGACCTGCGCTGACGACACCGCCGAAGATCGCCACCCGCTCGGACATGCCCAGCAAGCCGTGGCCGGGAACCGCAACGTCGCCGGCGGCGCGGCCGTCGTCTCGGACGTCGACCGTCAGCTGGTGGTCCGACCAGGACATCGCAACGTCGACGCGCGTGACGTTCCGCCCGTGCTTGAGCGTGTTCGTCAGGCTCTCCTGCACGATGCGGTAGGCCGCTGCGTCCTCGGTCGGAGGCAGCGGCCGCGGGTCGCCGCTCGTCGTCAGATCCGCGGTGAGCCCGACAGCCCGGACCTGCTCCAGCAACGTGCCGATGTCGGTGAGCCCGGGTTGCGGAGCGAGCGGTGCCTCGCCGTCGGCGTCGCGCAGCACGCCGAGCAGCCGACGCATCTCGGTGAGAGCCTGGCGGCCTGCGGTCGAGACCTGGCGCATCGCTTCGGTCGCCTCGTCCGGATTCGTCGGGTTCGTCAGTGCGGCACCGTCGGCGAGGGCGACCACGACCGAGAGACTGTGGGCGACGATGTCGTGCATCTCGCGTGCGATGCGCGTCCGCTCGCCGATCACCGCGAGCTGCGCCTTCTGGTCGCGCTCCTTCTCCAGCCGCGCCGCTCGGTCCACCACCGAGTCCAGGTACGCGACGTGACTTCGCCACGCCACACCTCCGAACAGCGCCGCCGTGACCAGGCCGGACAGGAATACCAGCGAGCCGACGAGTCCGTCGCTTGCAGGGGCGAACCGCACCGATGCGAGGACCACTCCCACCTCGAGCACACCGGCGGCCATCAGCGCCTCTCGGCGGCTTCGACGAGCGGCGACCGTGTAGAGCGCCACGAGCAACCCCGCATCGGCGGCAAGCGGGACGTTCGCCAGCCACTGCACGAACGCCAGCCCGCACAGCACGACGAAGACCGAGTTGGGTGCTCGGCGTCGGGCGAACAGCGGAAGGATCAGCGCCTGGCTGAGCGCCCACACCCACCAGCGGTTCTCGTCTCCGTCGAACAGAGGGATGGCCGTCGCGAGGTCGAGGAGCAACACCTCGGCGGCGTTGGTCAGCAGCGGCCGCCGCGCCGCCAGACGCAGGATCGCCGCGAGCGGCGCCCACATCTCATCGAGCGGCCACGCCCGCTCGATGGACGCCGGCTCCGTCATCGCCCCTCCTTGTCCTGCCACGCTACGAGAAGCCGCTGAACGGCGAATGAGACTTCGGATGTACGCCGGGCAGTCCGGATACACCGTGCGACGGACGAGCGCGGACGCTGATCGCGCCTACCGTCCGAACAGTGCGCCGCCGCCTGACCCACGCCCTGTCTGCCGTCTTCGAAGGCGACCGAAGCGCGCAGGTGGTCTGGCCTTCGGCACCTGGCCGGTCTGGATGACTCTGGCGGCGGTCATGACGCTGCTCGTCCTGCTTCTCGCGCGCCGCGAGCGGGGTGGCGCGCACCTCCCCCACCCGCGCCTGCCGCATCCGCAGCTTCCGGCTGTTGGAACGGTAGAGGTCGCGACCGACTAACGGCATGAACCTCAGACGGGTCCGCATCGCCGCCCAGCTCCTCGCGCTCGGCCTCGTCGTCTGGTGGTTCGTCGTCCCGCAGCTCCGCGGCACGAGCAGCTCCCTGCACCAGCTCTTCGACGTCGACAGCTCCTGGCTGCCGGTCGCGCTCGCTGCCGAGCTCGGCTCGCTGGCGGCGTACACGTTCTGCACCCGCGCCGTGCTCGGGCACCACGCACGCCCGAGCTACCCCCAGATCGCCTGCATCGATCTCAGCTCGATCGGCCTCGGCCACTGCCTACCCGACGGTGGGGCCGCGGGCACCGCGCTGTCCTGGCGACTGCTCGTCGGGGTGGGCGTCCCGAGTGGCGACGCAGTCTTCGCCAAGGTCAGTCAGGGCATCTCGTCTGCGGTCGCGCTTCACGCGCTGTTGTTCAGCGCACTTCTGCTCGGCGGCCTGACCGGTGGCTTCACGACATGGAGCGCCGCGCCGATCGCGTTGGCATCAGCGACGCTGCTGGTCATCACGGCGCTCATCGCAGCGTTGCGCCGACCCGGCTTCCGCGCCGGCGCCGAGCGCTGCCTGCGGCTGCTCCCCCGCGTCGGCCCCAAGCTCGCGGACCGCACTACGAGCCTCTATGACTGCCATCTGGACGAGCGGGTCAAGGCGGCGACGCGGGATCGCCAGCAGCTGCTCGAGGTACTCGGCTGGTCGGCCACCAACTGGACCCTGGATGCCGCCGCCCTCTGGGCGTCGCTCAACGCCTGCGGCGCCCACCCCGGCCTGGAGGCGATCGCGGTCGCGTTCGCCATCGCCTCCTACGGCACGTGGTTGCCGATCACGCCGAGCGGGCTCGGGGTGTCGGAGAGCCTGATGATCCCGTCGCTCATCGCCTTTGGCGCGCCGCACGCCGCAGCCGCCCTCGGCGTCCTGACCTGGCGCGCCATCGCGTACTGGCTGCCGATCCCAATGGGCGCCACGGCCTACGGCGCGCTTCACCTGGGGCGGCTCCGCGCCGTTCGCGCTTTGCCCGCTGCGACGGCAGACTCCATGGGGTGAACGCGGGTCCGCTGTTCGGCTCGGTCTTCCTCGCCACCGGCGTCGAGGCCGTCGAGGCGACCACCATCGTGCTCGCGGCAGGCGTGGCTCGCGACTGGCGCTCCTCGCTGAGCGGCGCCGGGACCGCCGTCGCGGGTCTCGCCGTCGTGGTGGCGGCACTCGGGCCGGCGGTCTCGCGCATCCCGCTGGACTGGCTGCGTCTGGTGATCGGTCTCGCGCTGCTCTGGTACGGCGTGCAGTGGCTGCGCAAGGCGATCCTTCGCGCCAGCGGCTACAAGGCACTACACGACGAGGCAGCGATCTACCGCCGCGAGCTCGCGGCGGCGGCAGCGATGGCGGCCGAGCACCGCTGGGGCGTCCGCGACTGGGGGGCGTTCCGGTTGTCCTTCAACGGCGTACTGCTCGAAGGGCTCGAGATCGTCGTCATCGTGCTCACGTTCGGCGCCGACGATCACCGAACCGCGCTTGCCGGTATCGCCGCGGCCTCCGCCGTCGTCGTGGTCGCGGCAGCCGGGGTGGCGGTACGGGCACCCCTCACCAAGGTGCCGGAGAACACCCTGAAGTTCGTAGTCGGCATCATGCTCACGTCGTTCGGGCTGTTCTGGTCGGTCGAGGGCGCCCGACTGGACTGGCCGGGCGGCGACAAGGCCCTGTTCGCCGTCATCCCGTGCGTGGTGGTAGTCGCGATCACGGCGGTCGCCGCGCTGCGCTACAGACGAGCCCGTTCCGCGATCGACGTCGCTCCGGACGCCTCGTCGAACGCCCGCAGCAGCCCGTCCTGAGCGAACGACGCGACCAACCGACCTGCCTCGTCCTTGATCTGACCGCGCACGTAGCTCATCCCCGCACCGACTGCGGTGCTCTCGTGGTCGTACAGGAGCCAACCGTCCCACCCGACCGGGTCGTGAAAGCTGATGTCGATCGCCATCACCGCGGTCGACACCGACTTGTGCGACATCGCGGTGCCGATGCCCGGGTGGCCGCGCATCGTCGTGGAGATCGAAAGGTGTCCGGTGAAGTGGGCGAGCAGTGCGCGGCGCAGGTCGTCGCGCGTCTCACCGCTCACCTGGTCCGGGTCGTAGCGCAACCACGCTTCGAGTCGCGGCGGACCCAGTTCGTCGGGGTCGTTCGGGTCGACCACGCCGACCAGCCGCAGCTCCCTACCGGGCAACGGCATGTCGTAGGGGATGGCGTCGGCGGGCGAGCTGTCGGGCGCGGTCGTCGGATGCCGAATCACGTCCTCGACCGGGTGGTCGAGCAACAAGGTGATGACGCCGCACGTGCGCTCACCCTGGGTTGCCGACACCAGCAGCGTCGCGAAGGACCGTCCCGCGTGAACCACGTCGACCGAAAGGTCGATCGGTTCCGCGGCGCGGATCGGCCGGCAGAACACGCCGCCGGCGCGACGGACCACCTTGCCCTCACCGGACTTGGTCGCTGCCACCACGGCCTGCGCGAGCACCTGGCTCGCGTCGATCAGGTCGCGGTCGCCCGCGTCGTGAGAACCACGGTACCGATGGTCGCCGACCGGCTCGACGTCGAAGACGCGAAGCAGGTTGGCGAGGGTGGACGGCGACTCCGGAAGGTTCATCGGCGCTGGTAGCCGACCACGGCGGGAGTGGCCACGCCGACCTCCACGCTGACCCGGTCCTGGTAGAAGGCGATGTGGCCGGCGATCTGGGCGACCTGCGGGTAAGGATCGCGATAGGTCCACGCGACCGGGTCGCTTCCGTCCGCGAGCCGCCAGTGGCTCGCGTACCCCTTGTACGGGCACCGCGTCACGTAGTCGATCTCGACGAGGTGGGTGAGGTCGACGTCCGCCTCGGGCAGGTAGAACACGAAGCCGTGGTCCTGCTCGTCCACGACGAGCGGCGACTCCGAGCGCGCGATGACCGTGTCGCCGGCCCGCACCGTCACCAGGTTGCGGCGGCGCAGCACGTCGACGCGATAGTCAGGTCGTTCGACGTAGCCCGATTCCTCCGTCACGACTGCAACTTACGACGGGATCACACCTGCCTGCTGGAAGGTGGTCAGACCGGGCTGGGCGGCGTAGCCGAGGTGGGTCTTGATGCCGAACAGGTCTTCCATGCTGCGGAGGTAGGAGTAGTGGTTGAACCGGTGGGTCACGTCGACCGACCCCGGGGTGACGAACGGGGAGAGCAGCAACGCACCGATCATCCCGCCGCCGTCCCCGATCGGACCCGGGATCGGGAACCCGTTGTTCTGGGTCAGTGACAGGTTCGGCGCCTTCAGCTCGCCGCAGCACTTGAGGTTGGTGGTGCCCTCGTCGAACGTGATGACGATCAGCCCGTCCTTCTTGAAGGCGGGCGACGCCATGATCTGCGGCACCACGACGGTGAGGAACTGGTCGATGCCGCGGAACTGACTGCCGTTGTTGCTCGGGCAGCTGTCGTGGCCGTCGTGGCACAAGCCGGGGATGACGTAGGAGTAGCGCGGCGTCGTCGCCACCGACCGAAGATCGCGGGCCAACGGGCCGAGGACCTTGTGATGGCTGAAGTGACCCATCGGTACGAGGTGACGCTTGCAGTACGCCCGGTGGTCGACGACCGAGTGGAAGTAGCCGAACGGGTTGTGCTTGTCCTTGTAGTCGGGACGCGCAATCGTTCGCTTCGGCGTCTCGGAACCGGTGGTGAGCGGGCTCGAGCACCGAGACGGCTTGCCGGGCTGGGCGTCCATGTTCTCCAGGTAGCCCTTCCACGACACGTGCGCCGCGGTGAGCTGGTTGGCCAGCGACTTCACCTTCGCCGGATACGTGCAGCCGATATCTTTCACACCGCTGTCGTCGATCGCCTGGCCGTAGGCACCGAAGTGCCATTTATGCTTCGCACCACCCAGCGTGGTCGGGTCGTCGCAGTCGTCCTGGGTCGACGGGTTCGGCCCCTGCCCGCTCGTCATCGCGATGTAGTTGTCGAGACTCGAGTGCCCGGTGCCGTAGTACTGCACGAGCAACCGGCCCTGCGCGGTCAGCGTCTGGGTGAGGTACGGCGCCTGGAACCGGCCGGTCACGAAAGTCTGCTCGAACTCCTCGTTCTCGAGGACGATCGTCCAGACGTGTCCCACTGTTCTTGCGACATGGTGCGGAACCGCCGTCCGGGCGGTGGCTCCGCTCACCGCGGCGAGAGGGAACATCAAGACGAACAACGAAACAAGCAGCGTGACTCGGCGCATGGCGACGATGGTGGCAGTTGCGCTGGCCCTCTCGCTCGCCGGTGCGAACGGGGCCGCTGGTTCAGCAGCGCCCGGTGCCCCACAGCACGGGTCCTTCTACAGGTACGACGGCAGCCAGGCGCTATCGCGGATCAAGCCCGGGACGGTGCTCAAGAGCCGACACATCCCGCTTGCGTTCGGGCCGATCACCACGCCCGTCACGGTTACTCAGCTGCTCTACCGGACCACCGACCAGCTCGGCCACCCGACGGCGACCGTCACGACCGTGATCGACCCGCTCCCCGTGCCGGTGGTCCCCCGAATCGTCGGTTACCTCTCGTTCTACGACGATCTCGGCGGCAGGTGCGCTCCCAGCTACACGCTGGCCGGAGGCGATCCCGGCGGCGGCGCGAACCAGAGCCAGGCGGAGGAAGAGGAGCTGCTGATCGCCTTCTACGTCGCCAACGGCTGGATCGTGACCGTCCCCGACTTCGAAGGGTCGCGCCTGCACTGGATGGCAGGCCGCGAGTCGGGACAGGCGACGCTCGACGGCATCCGAGCCACCGAGTCGGCACTCGGGCTCGGCGCGACGACCCAGGTCGCGCTGTCCGGGTACTCCGGAGGAGCGGTCGCGGCGGACTGGGCGGCCGAGCTCGCCCCGCGTTACGCCCCGGAGCTCACGTTGACGGCGGTGGCGATGGGCGGCGCACCCGTCGACTACGCGCACCTGTTCGCCTACGCCAACAGGAGCAAGGTGTTCAGCGCGGCCATGCCGGGGATCCTGCTCGGACTCGCTCGGGCCTACGGCCTGCCGCTTGACCGGTACCTCTCGCCGTACGGCAGGCGGCTGGTCCGTGCGGAGAGCACGCAGTGCATGACATCGGTCTTCGGCGACTACCCGGGCCTGAAGTACCAGCGGCTGTTCAAAGCGCGCTACCGAGACCCGTTCAAGATCCGCCGGCTCGCCCAGATCTTCAACGACCAGATCATGGGACGCCGACCGGGGTCGCCACACGTCCCGTTGATGATCGGCAACGGCGACGTCGACGGGTTCGGCGACGGGGTGATGAGGCTCGGGGACGCCGAGACGCTCGCGCGGCAGTACTGCCGCCAGAACGTGGCGGTGGAGTTCCACCGCTACGGCGGGGCCGGCCACGAGACCGCGGGCGCGTACTTCGAGCCGGAGACCGCCCTGTTCTTCCAGGGCCGCTTCGACGGGCTGCCGTTCAAGGGCAACTGCGGCTCGATCCCCGAGGGCTCGTCGATCAAGCCCCTGCCAGTACCGAAGCGCGGCGTACGGCGTTAGAGTCCGGAGAGTCGTCGAGTCGAAAGAGGGGCCTTATCCATGGACGCGAGAGCAGCCGTTCTGTGGGACACCCACCAGCCGTGGCAGATCGAGGAGATCACCCTCGACGACCCCGGTCCTAACGAGGTCGTCGTCGAGATGGTCGCCAGCGGGCTGTGCCACTCCGACGAGCACCTCGTCACGGGTGACATGAAGATGCCCAAGGAGATGAACGAGCTCCTCGGCTTCCCGCAGTACCCGATCATCGGCGGCCACGAGGGCGCCGGGACGGTGCTCGAGGTCGGCAAGAACGTGCAGAGCGTGAAGCCGGGCGACAGCGTCGTCTTCTCGTTCATCCCGTCCTGCGGTCGCTGCCCGTCGTGCTCGACCGGGCGGCAGAGCCTCTGCGACCTCGGCCAGTACCTCATCGTCGGCCGGCAGATCGACGGCCTGGTCGCCCGCCACCACCTGGCCAAGGACGGCACCGACATCGGCACGATGTGCTGCCTCGGCACGTTCGCCACGCACACGATCGTCAACGAGGCGTCGTGCGTGAAGCTCGACGACGACATCCCGGTCGACAAGGCCGCGCTGGTCGGTTGCGGGGTCACCACCGGCTGGGGCTCGGCGGTCTACCGCGCAGACGTGCAGCCGGGCGAGACGGTCGTGATCGTCGGCATCGGTGGGATCGGCATCAACGCGATCCAGGGCGCCTCCATGGCAGGCGCGCGGAACATCGTCGCGGTCGACCCGCTGCAGTTCAAGCGCGACGAGGCGCTGAAGTTCGGTGCCACCCACACGGCGGCGAGCGTGGAAGAGGCATTCGCGCTGGTCGGCGAGATCACCTGGGGCGCGATGGCCGAGAAGGCGATCATCACGACCGGCGTCGCCGAGGGCTCGATGATCGCCTCGGTGATGTCGCTGGTCTCCAAGGGCGGCCGTTGCGTCGTCACGGCCGTCGCCTCCATCGAAGCGACCGACGTCACGATGAGCCTCTTCGAGCTGACCCTGATGCAGAAGGAGCTCGTCGGGTCGATCTTCGGCGGCTCCAACCCGCGTCGCGACATCCCGCGTCTGCTCCGCCTCTACAAGGAGGGCAAGCTCAAGCTGGACGAGCTGATCACGAACGAGTACAAGCTCGACGACGTCAACCAGGGCTACCAGGACATGCGCGACGGCGTGAACATCCGAGGCCTGATCCGCTACTAGAGGCCACCGGCAACCGAGGCCCAGTTACCTGCATAGCCGCAGGTAACTGGGCCTCGCTAATGTTCTCGGCATGTCGATCGCTGTCACCGATGACCACCGCGCGCTCGCCGAGACCGCTGCGGACTTCCTGCGCAAGGCCGACGCACGCGGGGCCGCACGTGCCCTGCTCGAGGCCGACACCGAGCCACGCCCCGCCTTTTGGGGAGAGCTCGCCAACCTGGGCTGGCTCGGTCTGCACCTTCCGGAGTCGGTCGGCGGCGCGGGCTACACGCTCGAAGAGCTCGTCGTCGTGGTCGAGGAGCTCGGCGCGGCGGTAGCGCCCGGACCGTTCGTCCCGACGGTCGTCGCGAGCGCGTTGATCGCCGCCGCAGCCGACGAGGCGACCAAGGAGTCGCTGCTTCCGGGCCTCGCCGATGGCACGAAGACGGCGGCGATCGCGCTGCAGAGCTCGGTCACCGTCTCCGGCGGTCTCGCCACCGGCACCGCCGAGGCGGTGCTCGCCGGAGGTACGCCGGACCTGCTCGTGATTGCAGCGGGCGAGGACGTACTCGTCATCGACGCCGCTGACGCGAGTGTCTCTCTCGCATTCCCGAAGAACCTCGACCCGACCCGGCGCTCGGGCACGGCGACATTGTCCGGCTCGGCCGCGACGGTGCTGTCCGGAGCCCGCGCGGAGCTGGTCGACCTGGCGCGGGTGATCCTCGCCGCGGAGGCGGTCGGCGTCGCCCGCACCTGCACCGAGATGGCGGCGGAGTACGCGAAGGTCCGCGAGCAGTTCGGCCGGCCGATCGCGATGTTCCAGGGGGTCAAGCACCACTGCTCGAACATGCTGGTCGCGACCGAGCTCGCCACCGCGGCGGTGTGGGATGCCGCCCGCGCCGCGGAGGCCGGCGGCGACCAGTCCCGGATCGCCACCGCCACTGCTGCCACGCTCGCCGGTCCGGCGGCGTACCTGTGCGCCAACCTCTGCATGCAGGTGCACGGCGGTATCGGCTTCACCTGGGAGCACGACACCCACCTGTTCTTCCGCCGCGGCACGGCGATCGGCGCCTTCATCTCGGCCGACGACGCCGCGAAGGACGTCGTCGCGCTCACCCGCGCGGGCGTGAAGCGAGAGCGCACGATCACGCTGCCGCCGGAGGCGGAGCAGGTCCGCGAAGAGGTCCGCGCCTTCGCCGACAGCATCAAGGGCTCCGACGAGAAGGCCAAGCTCGCCGCGCTGATCGAGACCGGCTACGTGCAGCCGCACTGGCCGAAGCCGTGGGGACGCGAGGCCGGCCCGGTCGAGCAGATCGTCATCGAGCAGGAGTTCGGCAAGGCCGGAATCTCGCGGCCCAACTACGGCATCACCGCCTGGGTGATCCTCACGCTGATCCAGCACGCCACCGAGGAGCAGGTGCAGCGCTGGGTCCCGCCGGCGCTCCGCCAGGACCTGATCTGGTGCCAGCTGTTCAGCGAGCCGGGCGCCGGCTCGGACGCCGCAGGCGTGCGGACCAAGGCGACCCGCGCCGAGGGCGGCTGGATCATCAACGGCCAGAAGGTCTGGACCTCCGGCGCCCACCTGTCGGCCTTCGGGCTGGCGACGGTACGCACCGACCCCGACGTGCCGAAGCACGACGGCATCACCACGATGGTGATCGACATGAAGGCGCCGGGCGTCGAAGTGCGCCCGCTCCGGATGGCGCCGGGGCCGTCGGAGTTCAACGAGGTCTTCTTCAACGACGTCTTCGTCCCGGACGCCGACGTCGTCGGGCCGATCAACGGCGGCTGGACCGTCGCGAGAGCGACACTCGGCAACGAGAGCGTGAGCATCGGCGGCGGGACCGGCGCGATGACCTTCCCCGGCGAAGGGCTGGTCGGCGCGTTCGACCAGCACCCGGAGCGCCTGGCGGGTGGCGAGCCGCAGATCGGCCGCTACATCGCCAGCCAGCAGGCGATGGGACAGCTGAACCTGCGTAGCGCCAGCCGCGCCGTCGCCGGCGCGGGCCCGGGCCCGGAAGGCGCCGTCACGAAGCTGGTGCTGTCCGAGCTCGGCCTCGACGCGGCCGGCATCCTCGCCGAGTTGTCCGGTACGGACCTGCTCTTCATGGACGAGGCCAGGCAGCTGGCGCCGTACATGGTGCTCATGCAGCGCGCGATGACCATCGCGGGCGGCACCTCGGAGATCAAGCGCAACCAGATCGCGGAACGCATCCTCGGCCTGCCGCGCGACCCACTCATCAAGTAAGGGGAACTGGAACTCGTGGAGATCAGTGGCAAGAAGGCTGCCATCGTCGGCGGCGCGTCCGGCATGGCGAAGGCGTCGGCGGAGCAGCTGAGGGCAAAGGGCGCGTCGATCGCGATCCTCGACCTGCCGACCTCGGCCGGCGCGGAGGTGGCGAAGGAGCTCGGCGGCACGTTCCACCCGCTCGATGTCCTCGACACCGATCAGACCGAGCAGGCGCTCGCGGATGCCTTCGAGGCGCTCGGCGGGATGCACATCGCGGTCAACACCGCAGGCGGCGGCATCGGCAAGCGCACCCTCACGAAGGAAGGCCCGCACCCGCTGGAGGACTTCCGACGGGTCATCGACCTGAACCTGATCGCCACCTTCCAGCTCAACCGGCTGCAGGCGAACTACATGTCGCAGAACGAGCCGGAGGACACCGAGCGCGGCGTCATCATCAACACCGCGTCGATCGCCGCCTTCGAGGGCCAGATCGGCCAGGTCGCGTACGCCGCCGCGAAGTCCGGCATCGTCGGCATGACGTTCACGATGGCGCGCGACCTCGGTTCGCTCGGCATCCGCGTCACCGCGATCGCCCCGAGCCTGTTCTCGACCGGCATCACTGCCGGCATCCCGGACGAGTTCGCGGACATGCTCACCAAGGACGCCGCCTACCCGAAGCGGATGGGTCGTCCGGAGGAGTACGGCCGGCTCGCGGTCGCGATCGTCGAGAACCCAATGCTCAACGCCGGGACGATCCGCCTCGACGGCGGGCAGCGGTTCGCACCGAAGTAGTCACCAGGCTCAGCTCGCGCCGTCGGCAATCCAACGGCGATAGATGCCGACCAGCTCATCGACCATCGCAGGTTCGAGCTGGTCGGCATCGACGCGTCCGGTGAGCTCGATCGTCCGCCTGAGCTGCTCGAGGTAGTCCTCGCAGTGCGGACACTCGGCAAGATGGGCCTCGAGCCGGCGGCGCTGTGCCGACTTCAGGGCACCGTCGAGATAGTCCGTCATCAGTGCGACCGCTTGGCGACAGACCAGGCTGCGACGCGAGAACAGGCTCATCGCTCGGCTCCAACCAGTCGGGCCCGCATCTGGATACGGGCTCGATGTAGGAGCACGCGCTGATTTGCCTCGCTGATCGCCAGCAGGTCGCAGACCTCACGAGATGACAACCCGTCGACGTCGCGCAGCACCAGCACCTGGCGCTGCCCGTCGGGGAGATCGGCCAGGAAGCCACTGAGCAGCTCCGTCGCGCGCTGCGCGTCGAACCTGTCCTCCACGGCCTCGGTCCAGCTCTCCGGCGGATTCAGCCAGTGACCGTCTGCAGCAAACGGGCCACCAATGTCTGCCGCCTCGGCCAGGGCGTCGATCGGAATCGTCCGGTGTTCGCGCTGGCCGGCTGACTTCGCGCGGTTGACCACGATGCTCACCAGCCAGGTCCGAAGCGATGACCGCCCCTCGAAGCGAGCGATCCCGCGGACCACCGCGAGCCAGGTGTCCTGGACGACGTCTTCAGCCATTGCCTTCGTAGGGACGAACGCGGATGCCACCCGAAGCAGCGCCGCGTGATGTGCGCTCACCACCTCAGCGAACGCTCGCTCGTATCCGGCTTGCAGCGCGGCGACGAGCTCAGGCTCCGCCCGGCCCCCCATGGGGCGACACGCTAACGGGGACCGGGCGTACCTAGGAAGAGCTAGGACACCACTCAGCTCGTCGCGGCGTACGTCGTGACGGTTGAGTTGTCGAACTCGTAGGCCACGATCGACTCGTCGCCGACCACCCAGGCATCGTGGCCGGGAGCGATCCGGTAGGCCGAACCCGCCACGACATCGGCTTCGGTGCCGTCATCGTGCACGACGTGCATATGGCCGGACTCGATCATGCCGACGTGGTGCGCCTGGCAGCTGTCAGTGCCTGCGATCGGCTTGATGCACTCCGACCACTTCCACCCCGGCTGCAGCGTCAGTCTGGCTGCGTTGACGCCTTCCAGGTCGACGATCTGGATCGTGGTCTTGTCCGGCGCGCGAGTCTCGTCGGGCTCGGAGTACGCCTTGCTGATCAGGTTGCTCATGACTTGTCCTCGATGATGTCGAGATCGGTGAAGGTGGGTGGGCCGTCGTACAGGGCCTGCTGCTTCTGGCCGAAGTCGCCGGTCTCCGGGAGGTTCGAGTTCACCATCGCGGACTCGTAGTCATCGAAGAACGCGAGGATCAGGTGGCGCGACGGATCGTTGCGATCGCGGCAGACCATGGTGCGCCGCAAGGTGCGCTTGCCCTCGGTGGCGGCCAGCCACTCCGCCTCGAGGGCCATCAGCTCATCGAACCGCGACGTACGGCACTCGATGATCTGGACGAAACCGGGTTCAGCCATCTTCTGCTCCTATCGATACTCGGGATTCGGGAAATCGAACCGGCAGCCGGCGTCCCACTCGGAACGCTGGTTGCCGTGAACCGGGATGCCGCCCGCGTCTTTCAGCATTCGGGCGAGGTGCAGCAGGTTCCACGTCATGAACGTCGTGTTGCGGTTCGTGAAGTCGTTCTGTGGGCCACCGCTGCCGGGATCGAGGTACGACGGACCCGGACCGGCCTCGCCGATCCAGCCGGCGTCCGCCTGCGGCGGGATCGTGTAGCCGAGGTGCTGCAGCGAGTAGAGGATGTTCATCGCGCAGTGCTTCACGCCGTCCTCGTTGCCGGTGACGAGACAACCGGCGACCCGGCCGTAGTAGCGGTACTGACCCTGCTCGTTGAGCAGATGCGAGTTCCCGTACAGGCGCTCGACGATCTGGGTGCAGACCGATGACTTCTCGCCGAGCCAGATCGGCGTACAGAGCACCAGGATGTCGGCCGCCATCACCTTGTCGAAGATCGGCGGCCAGTCGTCCCTGGCCCAGCCGTGCTCCGTCATGTCGGGCCACACGCCGGTGGCGATGTCGTGGTCGATCGCGCGCACCATCTCCACCGAGACGCCTTGCTTGCGCATGATCTCCATCGAGATCGCCGCGAGACCTTCGGTGTGAGAACGTTCCGGAGACCGCTTCAGGGTGCAGTTGACGAACAGCGCGGACAAGTCCGAGTAGTCGGGCATGCCCATTAGTCCCGGCCCGGGACCTGACCGTTACACCGCGCGAGGTCTCGATTTCGACCGGGTTGCCGGGCGCACGGCGCGGACAGTCGCCACCGATCCAGCTGATCGGGTGAACCCGTCCGGGACGAGAACGTCGTCCGGCACGAGATCGTGCACCGAGGAATGGCCGAGACCGAGGACCGCGGAGTCGATCCCGCCGCGCAGGATGTCCAGGACGTTCTCCACGCCCGCCTGACCGTTCGCCGCGAGCCCCCACAGGTACGCGCGGCCGATCATCACCGCGCGGGCACCGAGGGCGAGCGCCTTCACCACGTCGCTGCCCCTGCGGACACCGCCGTCGAGCACGACCTCGACGTCGTTGCCTACCGCTTCCACGATCGGGCGCAGCATCCGGATGCTGGCCGGCGTGCTGTCGAGGTTGTTGCCGCCGTGGTTGGACACCGAGATCGCGGTGACGCCGGCATCGACGGCACGTTTGGCGTCGTCGAGCCGGCTGACGCCCTTGAGCATGAACGGCCCGTCCCACTCGGCGCGCAACCACGCCACGTCGTCCCACGTCGGCAGCGGCGTCTGCATCCATTCGCCGTACGCGCCGAAGAACGACGGACCTTTCTCATCCTTGGACGCCGCGAGGTTCGGGACGCTGAGGTCAGGCAGCCGCTTCGCCTTGAGGAACTGGATCAGCCAGCGCGGTCGCCGCAAGATCTCCGGCGCGAACCTGAAGGCGGTGGGCACGTCGATCTTCTCGGGGATCGCCGGGCTCCCCCAGTCCCGACCGTTGGAGAACGACCAGTCCAAGGTGACGATCACGCCGACGGCACCCGCTGCGCGCGCCCGCTCCAGCCGAGCCAGCATCTGGTCCTTGGTGCCGCACCAGTACATCTGGAAGAAGGTTTGCGGGTTGGCGGCGACGACCGCTTCGATGGGCTTGCTGGCGAACGAGCTGAGCCCCATCGCGGTGCCGCGGGCCGCGGCCGCCCGGGCGACGGCGATCTCGCCGTCAGGGTGCACCGCCTGCACACCGGTCGGCGAGATGATCACCGGGAGCGAGATCGGCTGGCCCATGACCGTCGTCGACAGGTCGCGCTCGGCGTGCAGCCCGGCGACGTGGGGCGCGAAGCCGAGCTGGCCGAACGCCTCCTCGTTGTCGAAGAGGGTGCGACCGCGTTCCGATCCCGCGACGAGCGCGCCGTAGACCGACGATGGGAGCCGTTTCTTGGCGCGACGCTGCGCCTCAGCGACGGTCTCGAACCATGCGTTGCTCATCGACTCTGCTGCTCCGATCGGCTCTTGGTCATCGCGACCGCGAGCGGCGCCGCGGTTCGTTCCTTCACACATCCGGCGTAGACGCCTGCGCCGTACGCCACGTCGTCGGCCAGCCGCCCGGCGAGATAGCGCGGCACCGCCACCGACGGTCGGGTCCGGACCCACTCGACGACCGGCGGCGCAAGAGCGAGCGCGCCGAACGCGAGCGTTCGCCGCCCCCGGTCGCTTCGCTTCACGAGAGCGCCGATCGCGAGCGGCGCACCGAACTGCGTGGCGTAGCGGCCGACCCCCAGCCAGGAGCCGGCGAGGACGGCGGCGGTTGCGCGCGCCGTACTGATGCCGGCCTCCGCGCGCGCTGCCGAGCGGCGAGCGGCCAGGACCGTTCCGGCGACGGCCGCTGCCGAGATGGCCGGCCGACGGGCGACCGTTGCCGCCACCGCGACGAGGGGAAGCGGCCTTGCCCGGAGATGGTGGAGCCAGCCGGAATGGCGGCGGGACAGTGCGGCGGCCGACGTTCCGTAGCGGTAGCGGCGGGACAGCCGTTCCCGCCAGGTACGTGGCTCGTCGTGCGCCACCTCGACCGACGGGTCGTAACGCACCCGCCACCCGGCGGCGTCCAGCCGCCAGACCAGGTCGACGTCCTCGCCGTACCGCAGGTCCTCATCGAACCCGCCCACTGCGACGAGCGCCGCGCGGCGTACGACGAGGGCAGCGGTCGGCACGTAGCCGACCCGCCCGCCGGGGTGGACGCGCGCCTCCGCCGATCCAAGGTCCAGCGTCGAGCAGCTGTCGAGGTAGCGCGTGCCCGACCGCCGAACGGAGACGATCCGCGGCGCAACCGCGGCGACGGCGGGATCGGCAAAGTGTCGCGCCAGCTGCGCCACCCACTCCGCCGGCGCAACACAGTCGCTGTCGAGGAACGCGGCGAGCTCGGTGTCGATCTCCGCGATCGCGGTGTTGCGCGCCGCCGCAGGTCCACCGTTGGCCGCCCTGCGGACCAAGCGTGCGCCGTGCCGCGACGCCACCGACGCCACTCGCTCGGCGTCCGGGGAGGCGTCGTCGACCACGAGCACCCGCAGGCCGGCGAGGCTCGCCAGGCAGCGGTCGAGCTCGGCGACCCGCCCGTGGGTCGGCACGACAACAGTGACGGACAGCGCGGTCGGGGCGGCGGGACGGGGATGCAGCAGCCCGGCATCGGTCAGTCGACGGGCAAGCACGCCGGCCGCGGCTGAGGTCACGGCGCCGTCCCCCTGTAGCGACCGCCACGCCTCCTGCCCGAGAGTCGACAGTCGCAGCATCCGACGAGGCGTGCCGCCGACCAGCCGACCGTCCCCTAGGGCGCGGGTGTCCGGGTCGATGACCAGCGGGGTGCCCGGAGGAACCGGAACTAGCGCTCGGCTCACAGCACGAACCCACCGTCGACGGGTACCTCGGCGCCGGTGATCGCGCTGCTCCGCGGGCTCGCCAGGAACGCGATCGCGGCGGCGACCTCTTCCGGCTCGATGAGGCGGCACAGCGGCTGCTGGGCCGCGAACGCCTCGGCGTCGTCCAGGTCGTAGAGCCGTGCGCTCTCGTCGAGAATCGCGGTACGCGTCGAGCCCGGACTGACCGAGTTGGCGGTGATTCCGGTCGCGCCGAGCTCGGCGGCCAGGGCGCGCACTGCGCCGGTGACGCCTGCCTTCGCCGCGCAGTACGCCGTCAGCTTCGCCAGACCCTGGGTGGCGGCGGCCGAGGCCACGGCGACGAAGCGGCCGCTGCGTGGCGCGGGCCGGCGCAACATCGCCGGGATCGTGCCTCGTGCGAGGTTGAGAATGCCGTGAAGGTTGATGTCGACGACGGCGCGCTCGACGTCGGAATCGACCTCCCACTGGTCGAGGCCGCCCGCGATGATGCCCGCGCAGCCGACCGCGACATCAAGGCCGCCCCAGCGGGACTCGGCCGTCGCGACTGCCGCCGCGAGCTGCCTCGGGTCCCTGACGTCGGCAACGTGCGCCGCCACTCGGTCCGGCGCGTCGGTCGACGCGACGACCTGCTGCAGGTCGGCCTCGGTGGCCAGCGAGTACGGCAGACCCGGCAGGTCATGGCACAGGTCGACGGCGAGGACGGCGTACCCGTCAGCGGCAAGCGCGCGCACCGCTGCCGCGCCGATCCCCCGACCGGCGCCGGTGACGATCGCCACGCGAGGTGCGTCGCTCATCCCCGCCACCTGGCGACCTCGTCGATCAGCTGATCCGCGAGCGCGTCGAGCAGCGCGCTCCCCTCGTCGGCGGACGCGCCTGCCGGGTCACCGAGAACACCGTTCGGGCTGACCGCGCGCACTCCCCCGTCGCGCATCGCCGGCATCAGCTCGGACAGGGGCGCGGTGTTTCCCGCGACGGCGACGTCGACCCTCACATCGTCAGGACGAGTAGCCAGCAGCATGGCGGTTTCGCTCCGCCCGGCGTGTGCGTCGCCCTCCCACCGCGGGCGGAATGCCATCACGTCATGGCCCTCGTCTTGCAGCCGACGCACCGCCCGTTCGAGCGCCTCCGCGTTGCCGCCGTGTCCCGACACGAACACCACGCCGGCGAACGACGAGGCCGCGGACCGCGCGAGCTCGACGATGACGAGCTCCAGCGCGTCGTGGCCGATGGACAATGTGCCCGGGAAGCCGGCGTGCTCGCCGCTGGAGCCGTACGGCAGCGCGGGGGCGATCACCACGTCATCCCGGAACGCCGCGAGCTGCGCGCACAGCACCTCTGCGATGTCGGTGTCGGTCGACAGCGGCAGGTGCGGGCCGTGCTGCTCGGTCGAGCCCAGCGGAACGGCCAGCACCGGACGCACGCCGGCGAGGTCGGGCCAGGTCAGATCACCCAGCCAGGCTTGCGTCACAGCGGGCTGAAGTCGCAGGCGCGGTCCGGCCGGCGCCGGCTGATCGTCACCGGCACGGCGTGCGAGTGGTCGGGCGACGGCACCGGTGTCGATCCGGCGGTCACGCCGGCCAGCATCGGCTCGCCGTGCCCCTTCACGCACTCCGGGTCGGGACCGTCGAGCGGCAGGCCGGTGAAGAACTTCGCGGCCATGCAGCCGCCGCGGCACGAGTCGTACGCCGAGCACTTCGTGCAGGCGCCACCGGTCTGCGGGCTGCGCAGCTCGAGGAAGAGCTCCGACTCGCGCCAAATCGTCTGGAAGCCGCCCTCGCTGCGGATGTTGCCGGCCAGGAACTGCTCGTGGATGGCGAAGGGGCAGGCGTAGACGTCACCGACCGGGTCGACCAGGCAGACCACCCGGCCGGCGCCACACAGGTTGAGACCAGGTAGCGCCTCGCCGTATGCACTGAGGTGGAAGAACGAGTCACCGGTCAGCACACCTTCGCCGTTGGCGACCAGCCAGTCGTAGAGCTCGCGCTGCTGCTCGGGGAACGGGTGCAGCTCGTGCCACACCGAGGCGCCGCGGCCCGCGGGACGCAGCCGGGTGATGCGGAGCTGCGCGTCGTATCGGTCAGCGAGCGCCTTGAACGCGTCGAGCTGCCCGACGTTGTGGCGGGTCATGACGACCGAGATCTTGAATCCGCGCATCCCGGCCGCGTGGAGGTTCTCCATCGCGCGGATCGCAGTCGCGTACGAGCCCTGGCCGCGCACCGCGTCGTTGACCTCTGCGGTGGCACCGTCGATCGAGATCTGCACGTCGACGTAGTCGCTTGCGGCCAGCCGTTTCGCCACGGCCGGCGTGATCTTGATGCCGTTGGTGGAGAACTTCACGCCGACGTGGTGCGCGGTCGCGTAGTCGACGAGCTCCCAGAAGTCCGGCCGGACGGTCGGCTCGCCGCCGCCGATGTTCACGTAGAAGATCTGCATCCGCTCAAACGTGTCGATGAGCGCCTTGCACTCCTCGGTGCTCAGCTCGCGGGGGTCGCGCCGCCCGGAGCTCGACAGGCAGTGGCTGCACGCCAGATTGCAGGCGTATGTCAGCTCCCACGTCAGGCAGATGGGAGCGTCGAGCCCGAGCTCGAACTCATCGAGAAGAGTTGCGGTCATCAGGCGACGCGCTCGCGGATCATGTCCGTCGCCGCGAGGCCGGCGAGCGCACGCTCGTAGGCGGCTGTCTCGGCCTCGGTCACGCCGGCATCGGCGAGCGCCGCGCGGGCCGACGCCGACGAGTCGAGCCGTTGCACGGTGTCGAGCAGCGCGGGAGTCTTCAGGAACGACAGCCGCCGCGTTCCGAAGTGGTAGAGCAGCGCGCCGAACCGCTCGGGACGGACCGCAACGCTCGGGTGGATCTCCCAGGAGCTGTCGAGATCGAAGGACTTAGTAGACACCGCACATGCCGTCGATCGAGACGTCCTCAACCAGCACATCCTCGACGACTACGTCCTCGGCCACGGTGGTCTCGGCCTCGGTCACGGCCGCCTCGGTCACGGCTGCCTCGGTTGCGGTCGGAGTCATCGCGGTTCCCTTCGCCTCGTTCGAGTGGGCAGAGTCGATGGCGCGACAATATCGGCACTCAGTGCCAGAATCAACGCCCATGGGACGCGGCCGGCCGCGCGAGACCAGCGCGCGCGAGCTCGAGGTGGTCGCGCTCCGGCTGTTCGCGAGCCAAGGCTTTGCCCACACGTCGGTCGAGCAGATCGCTGCCGGCGCCGGGGTCAGCAAGCGGACGTTCTTCCGGTACTTCGACTCCAAGACGGCGGTCTTGTGGCACGACTTCGACAACGAGGTCGCCCAGCTCCGGGAGGCGTTTGCCGCCGTTCCGGCCAAGACTCCGATGATGACGGCGATCCGCGAAGTGGTCGTCAGCGTCAACCGCTACCGGGCCGAGGACATCCCGGAGCTGCGCACCCGCATGCGCCTGATCAGCTCCGATCCCGAGCTCTCCGCGAGTGCCGCGCTGCACTACGACGCGTGGGAGCGCGCGGTGTCGGAGTTCGCCGCCTCGCGGCTCGGCACCCCCGCCGACTCGCTGCATCCGCTCGCGATCGGACGGTCCACGCTCGCTGCCTGCCGGGCGGCGTACGACACCTGGTTGGCCAAAGCCGACGCAGACCTCACGACCTACCTCGCCGCGGCCCTCCGGGCCTTGGGCAGCGGCTTCCGCTCCGCCATGCTCAGGTCGAGATAGGGCGCTGGCCTACGGTACGAACGTGGCATCCCCCACGTCGGCCGTCTCGGCGCGTTCGCTCACGAAGTCCTACGGCAAGGACCGCGGCGTCGTGGACGTCGACTTGGAGATCGCGCCAGGTGAGGTGCTCGGCCTGGTCGGCGCAAACGGCGCCGGCAAGACGACCTTCATGCGGACGCTGCTCGACTTCATCCGCCCTACGTCGGGTGGCGTGTCCGTCTTCGGCCACGACAGCGTGCACGACGCGGTGGAAGTACGACGGGTCACCACGTATCTCCCCGGTGAGCTGGTGGTGCCGAGGCAGCTGACCGGTCATGACGCGCTTCAGCGCTACACCTTCGCGCGCGCTGCGCTCGATCCCGCTCGGGTGTCCGCCCTTGCCGAGCGGTTCGAGCTCGACCTGTCTCGTCGCGTCGGTGACCTGTCGAAGGGCAACAAACAGAAGCTCGGGCTGCTGCTCGCCTTTGCGCCGAGCGCCCAGCTACTCGTGCTCGACGAGCCGACGAGCGGTCTGGATCCACTCCTGCAGCGGGAGTTCGCTGCCATCGTCGCCGAGCGGGCCAATGACGGCGGCACCGTGCTGCTGTCGAGCCACGTCATGTCCGAGGTGGAACACACGGCGTCCCGTGTGGCGCTGATGCGAGCGGGCCGACTGATCACCGTCGAGACGATGGACGCGATCCGCGCTCGCTCCCGGCGGCACGGACACGTCCGCCCGCGTGCCGCCGCTGATGCATCCGCACTCGCCGCCGCCTTGCAGTCGGTGACCGAAGTGAGCGAGGTCGCCGTCGAGCACGAGGCGGTCGACTTCGTCTGCACGGGCGACATGGACGCCGTCGTCAAGACTGTCTCCCGCTTCGAGGTGAGCTCTTTCGACGTGGCGCACACGGAGCTCGAAGACGCGTTCATGTCGGCGTACGCGACCGACGCGGCGGAGCGAGGATGAACGGCTTCGCCCGGCTGCGAGTCGCGACGAGCGACCTGCGGATCCGCCGCCGGTCCCTCGTCGTGTGGTCGATCGCGGTACTGCTCGTCGTGTTGATGGTGATCGGCGTCTATCCCTCGATCCACCACAACTCCTCGATCGACTCCATCTACGCCGATCTGTCGCCGACGGCACAGGCCCTGCTCGGCGGATCCAACCTCACCTCACCGGCGGGCTACCTCAGTACCCAGCTGTTCGCGTTCTTCCTGCCCGCGATCGTTCTCGTGTTCGCCATCGGCAGGGGCGCCGCGGCGATCGCCGGTGAGGAGGAGGAACGGACGCTTGACCTGCTGCTCGCCCAGCCCGTGACGCGGACCGCGCTTTACCTGGAGAAGGGCCTCGCGGTGTTCGCGGGAGTCACGCTGTTGACCGCGGCGGCGTGGCTGCCCATCTCGACGCTCCACGGGCCGCTCGGCCTCGACCTGCCCGGCTCTCACCTGCTCGCCATCTGCGTTCAGTTGGGTCTGTTCTGCCTCGCGCTGGCGTTCGTCGCCGATGGCGTCGCCGCGGCGACCGGCCGGCGCGCCATCGGGATCGCGGTGAGCGCGGGCTACACGTTCGTCTCCTACATCGTCTATGGCCTGGCGGCGACGATCCACTGGCTTCGCCCGGTACGACCGCTGACGCTCTGGCGCTGGTACCTCGGCGGTGACCCGCTGGGCAGCGGATTCGACGGTTGGGGCTTGGTCGTGCTTGCGGTGACCTGTCTGGTCGCATTGGGCGCAGGCGCCGCGGCGTTTTCCCGCCGCGACGTCCACGCCTAACCGAGCGGCGCTCGGGATCCGGGCTGAACATCATGACTGGAGGGGCGCACATAGCCGGCGAGCATCTTGCCGAACTCGAGTGTGGCGGTTCCGGAGGTGACGGCCGGGTCCCCCGCTGCGAACGTTCGCAGCTCCTCCTCGTCGTCGGCCTCGACGACCGAAAGACCCCAGGATCCGGTGCCGTCGAGGACCGGACCGAAGACCACCATCTGGCCGGCATCGAGGTAGGGCTTCCAGTACGCCGCGTGCCGGCCCATGATCTCGCGCTCTTCGTCGGACATGGTCAGCGCGAAGTCCGGCCGCGACCCCTTCAGTCGCATCACAAATGTTGGCACGAGACCGAGCGTAGAGATCTGGCGCACAATGAGTCATGGGTCGCGCCCGCTCGCTGTTGAACCGGGTGCCGGCCGCGCTTCAGTTCCTGCTCGCTCCGGTCATCGCGACCATCGCCGTCCTGGGGTACGGCGGGTGGCGGTGGCTACACACGGACTGGGGCACGAGCCTGGCGGCGGACCGCAAGGACCACGGGTATCACCTCCTCGGTGGGGCGACCCTCGTCATAGCTGCGCTCGTTGCGAGCACGTACGGCGCCGCCGTAGTCCGGGCGGTCAAACTGCGCCCTTACCGGGCGCTCGTGGTCCTCGCACTCGGGTTGGTCGCGATTGCCGTCAGCCTCGCGGCGTGGCGGGACTCAGCGCTGTCGACGATCTGCGCCTGCGAAGGCGGCTGAGGCGTGACGGGCGTCCGAGAGCTGGGAGCGGCGCGAGCCGCTGCGCTCGTGGTCGCTCTCACGTGGAGCGTCGCGCTGATCGTCGGCGCTTACGTGCTGCCCGTTTACTCCTCGGACGTACCGGGGGCGGCCGACACGCTCGTCGCGGCCAATGGCAACGGAGTGGCGATCACGATCTCCGTGCCGCTCGTCATCACGCTCACGGTCGGCGCTCTTCTCTGGCGACGCCGGTCCCGCGACGCCGGAGCCGTCGCGTGGACGCTGACCGGACTGCTCGCCGCAGGCAACGTCCTGGCGATGCTCTCGATCGGCGTCTTCGTCCTGCCGGTGACGATCTGCCTCCTGGTCGCCTGCGCTCGAGGGGCACGGGCCGGAGCTCAGCGATACATTCGGCCAGAGCCGTCCTAGGAGGAGCGGATGGAGTTCTCCCTTACGCCCGACGCGTTCCAGACCGAGGCGGATGCGGTGCGCGAGATCGAGGCTCGCGGCTGGCACGCGCTGACCTTCTCGGTGCCCGCCGAGGTCTCCGACTGGCACTGGCACGAGTTCGAGGCGGTCATCTTCATGCTGGAGGGCAGCATCCGCATCGAGTTCGAGGACGACCGTCCGACGTTCGAGTGCGTTCCCGGCTGCCGGATCGAAACGGCCGACCGCGTCGTCCACCGCGAACTGACCGACGGCTACCGCGCCGTGTTCGGAGTCAGTGTGGATCCTGCGCAGATCACGATGCCGATCAACAAGCCGGCCGAGCAGCTGGTTTAGCTCGCGGGACGTGCCAGCTCGGCAAACGCCGAGAGCCTGAACCAGCCCGGGAAGGCTCGCCGGACCTGCGCTGCTCCCTGAAGCTCCATCACCCCGGATCGAATCGCGGCAGCCCATGGCAGCTCGCCGCGCCAGATCCTGGTCAGGTCGCGCAGCCGCGCGACGACCACGACGGTCACCTCATGGCCCGGGTCGACGTCGCAGACATCCGCGTCGTCCGCCGTAATCACCAGCCACCAGTTGCTGTTGCGGGCAGCCACGTCGGTGAAGCGGAACTGTACGACGGCGCGCGGCACGGGGACCGCGTCGTGGTTGACGTTGCGGTGCATGTCCCAAAGCAGCAGCTTCGGATCGAGGTCCTCGTCACCGAGCTTGCCGATCCAGCGGATCCCCCACGCGCCGTACGCCATCACAATGGGTGCGAGCTCGCGGCCGGCCGGCGTGAGCACATAGCGAACCGTCCGTCCGTCGTCGTGTCGCTCGACGATTCCGGCGCGAGTGAGCTGGCCGAGCCGGCCGGACAGCAGGCTCGGCGACATGCGCGGAACGCCACGACGCAGGTCGTTGAAGTGCTCACTGCCGGCGAGTAGCTCGCGCACGACCAGCAACGTCCAACGATCCCCGAGCAGCTCCATGGCTTTCGCGACGGGACAGAACTGGCCGTAGGACGCACCCATCCCTCGGACGATAGGCACGTACGCGCTCGCAGTACAGATCTCGTACTAGGCGCCCACTCCTGCACTTCCTACGCTCCGCGGTGAGGACAGCGGAGGAGGCACGGATGAGCAGTACCGACGAGCTGGTCGCCGACCAGGCACTCAAGGCGAAGCACCGCGCGATGTGGGCGTTGGGCGACTACCCGCAGGTTGCCGTCGACGTCATCCCGGACCTCGGCGCCCAGCTGGTCGAGGCCGCGAGGGTCCGGGCGGGAGACCAGGTGCTCGATGTCGCCGCGGGGTCGGGCAACGTCGCCATCCCGGCGGCACTCGAGGGAGGCCGTGTCGTGGCGTGCGACCTGACCCCCGAGATGTTCGACGCCGGCCGGAAGCTGGCGGCGCAGCGCGGGGCCGAGGTCGACTGGCGGGAGGGAGATGCGGAGGCGCTGCCGTTCGCCGACGGCGAGTTCGCCGTCGTGCTGTCCTGCGTCGGCGTGATGTTCGCACCGCACCACCAGGCGGCTGCCGACGAGCTGGTCCGGGTGTGCCGGCCGGGCGGGACGATCGGGCTGATCAGCTGGACTCCGGAGGGCTTCGTCGGGCAGATGCTCGCCGCGATGAAGCCGTACGTCGCGCCACCGCCGCCCGGTGCCCAGCCGCCGCCGCTGTGGGGCGACGAAGGTCACGTGCGCGAGCTGTTCGGGGGTCGGGTCGACGACCTCACCATGAGCCGGCGCGCCGTCACGATCGACCGCTTCGCCACGCCTGCCGAGTTCCGGGAGTACTTCAAGGCCCACTACGGACCCACGGCAGCGGCGTACCGCGGACTTGCGGACACTCCCGATCGCGCCGCCGAGCTCGACGCGACGCTCGACCAGCTCGCGGCCGGCCACAACCGCGGCGACTCGGGCCTGACGATGGACTGGGAGTACCTGCTCCTCACCGCCACCCGAAGCCGCCAATAACCGTTCCTAAGGAAACACAAACGTGACGCGGACGCTGTCCTGAGGCACTGACACCGCCTCAGGCGTTGACTGTCGCCACGTTTGTGTTCTCTTCGGTACGACGGGCGGGCTGGAGGAGGGCGGGGCGCTGGGCGGCCTCTCCGCCGAAGAGCTCTCGCAGCGCGTGGGTTCGCTTGAGGTAGAGATGGGCGTCGCATTCCCAGGTGACCCCGATGCCGCCGTAGATCTGGATCGCCTCGCGCACGTTGTGCAGCGCGGCGCGTTCGGCGACGACTCGAGCGGACGCGACCTGGAAGTCGACGTCGTCCGCGTACTCGGCGACGCTGAGCGCGGCGAAGGTCAGCTGGGCGTCCGCGAGCGCTGCGCCCACCGCCAGGTCTGCGCAGCGATGCTTCACCGCCTGGAACGCCCCGATCGGCGAACCGAACTGCTCCCGGGTCTTCGCGTAGCTCACCGATATGTCCCGCCCGGCCGCCGCGATCCCGGTCAGCAGCGCACTGGTCAACACCGAACCGCGCGGGCCGATCGGCTCCGCCGCCGAGCTGAGCGTGGCGATCGGCTCGCCGGACAGGCTCGCGGTCTCCCGGCGCAACAGCGGGTCCAGGCCGCGCTGCTCGGTCCGGTTTCCGGCCGCGGCCGCCTCGTACAACGAGGCACCTTCACCGTCGAACACCAGGAGGTACGCCGCGTCGGCTGCGTCGTACAGGATCGACGGGCCATCGGGCGGATGAGCCCCGAGCGCGCCCCTCGCCTGCCCCGACAGCAACGCGGCCGCGACGTCCGCCGCCCCACTCACGGTCGCGGCGCGCGCCGCGAGCACGGTGCCGAGAAACGGTCCGGGCGTGACGCGGCGACCGAGCTCGACGAACAGCAACGCCTCGTCGATCAGGTCGAAGCCGGCGCCACCCGCCGACTCCGACAGAGCCAGCCCGAACCAGCCGAGCTCGCCGGCCGACCGCCACAGCGCGTCGAGCGGTCCGGCATCGCCGTCCAGCACTCTCCGCACGGACTCGAACGGCATCAGGTCGTCGAGCACCTCGGCGACGGAGGACACGATCGACCGCTGGTCGTCGGAAAGCAACAGGTCCATGACGCGCGGCTACTTCGGCAGTCCGAGGACGCGCTCGCCGATGATGTTGCGCTGGATGTCCGACGTGCCTCCGGCGATGGTCTCCGTGTAGGAGAAGAGATAGTCCTCGTCCCACGTCGCGTCGGTGATGCCCGGCAGATCGGAGCCCGGCCCGACGATCTCGAGCGCGAGTCGCATCAGCCGCTGCCGCAGCTCGGTGTAGGCGAGCTTCACCAGCGATCCCTCGGGTCCCGGCACCGCCTGGCCGACGTTGCGGAGGGCGTTGAGGTAGGTGAGGGCGCGCAGCGACGCGATCTCGGCCCTAGCGGTCGCGAGCTGCTCGGCCAGCTCCGGACGGTACGCCGCGGCATCGGTCTGCCGCAGGTAGCCGACCAGCCGTTCGGCGATCGAGGCGAGCTGCACCTGGCCGTGGGTGAACGCCGTCCCCCGCTCGAAGGACAGCGTCGACATCGCGACCCGCCAACCGTCGTTTATCGCCCCGACCACGTTGGACCTCGGGATCCGAACGTCGTCGTAGAAGACCTCGCAGAAGTGGCTCAACCCGTCGAGGGTCTTGATCGGCCGGATCGTGATGCCCGGCAGCGTCATGTCGCAGATGACCCAGGTGAGTCCACGATGCTTGGGGGCCGTCGGATCGGTACGGACCAGCAGCTCCTGGTAGTCCGCGAGGTCGGCGAAGCTGGTCCAGAGCTTCTGGCCCGACACGACGAGGTCGTCACCGTCGACGACGCCCGTCGTGCGCAGCGAGGCGAGGTCCGAGCCGGCCTGTGGCTCGGAGAAGCCCTGACACCACAGCACCTCGCCGCGCAGGATCCTCGGCAGGTGGTACGCCCTCTGCTCGTCGGTGCCGTTCGCGATCAGCGTCGGCCCGGCGTGGTTGACCGCGACGAACCGGCTGTCGATGTCCGGCGCGCCGATCCGGGCGCACTCCTCCAGCCAGATCAGCTGCTGCAGGACGGGGAGTCCGAGACCGTCGTACTCCTTCGGCCACGACACGCCGGCCCAGCCGCCGGCCCACTGCCGGCGCTGCCACTCCAGGTCGAACTCGCGCATTGCCGGCCCGTCGTTGGGCCGGCGCTCCTTCGGGTAGTTCTCCTGCAGCCACTCCCGCGCCGCCTGCCGGAAGACAAGGTCCTCCGGCGAGAGGGCGAGCTCCATGGCTGGTTAAGCGGCGGCCTTCTCGAGGATGTGGACGCCGCACGCCGAACCGAGACCGATCACGTGAGCGAGACCGACCTTGGCGCCCTCGATCTGCCGGTCGCCCGCCTCACCGCGCAGGTGGTGGCAGATCTCCCAGACGTTGGCAATGCCGGTGGCCGCGATCGGGTGGCCCTTGGACTGCAGGCCGCCGGACACGTTGACCGGCGTCGAGCCGGTGCGGTGCGCGGCACCGGACTCGAAGAACTCCACCGCGTTGCCCTCTCCGCAGAGCATCAGGTTGTCGTAGTGCACCAGCTCCGCGGTGGCGAAGCAGTCGTGCAGCTCGACCAGGTCGAGGTCCTCCGGACCGACGCCCGCCTTCTCGTACGCCTGCTTCGCGGCGTTGCGGGTCAGGGTGTTGACGTTGGGCAGGATCTGGCAGCCCGCTTCGTACGGGTCCGTCGTCAGCACCGAGGCCGCAACGCGGACCGCCCGCTTGCGCTGCTCGTCCGACAGCGTCTTGAGCTTCTCGTCGCTCACGACGACCGCAGCCGCCGCACCGTCACAGTTGGCCGAGCACATCGGCCGCGTGTTCGGGTAGGCGATCATCATGTCGCCCATGATCTGCTCGACGGACATCGCCTTGTTGTAGGCGGCGAGCGGGTTCAGCGTCGAGTGCATGTGGTTCTTCTCGCTGATTCGCGCGAAAAGCTCGAAGCTCACGCCGCCGTACTTGTGGCCGTACTCCATGCCGATCTGGGCGAACGTGCCCGGCATGTTCTCGGTGCCGACCCGGCCGTCGAGCCCCATGATCGCGCCGACCCGGCCGGAGGGTTCCCAGGTGTCGCCCTGCTTCTTCGGACCGCCGACACCCAGCAGGCCCGCGCCGGAGAGCTTCTCGACGCCGACCGCGAGACCCATGTCGACCTCGCCGGCCTTGATCGCCATGATCGCGGTACGCAGCGCGGTGGCGCCGGTCGCGCAGGCGTTGGCGACGTTGTAGACGGGGATGCCGGTCTGTCCGATCTGCTTCTGCAGCTGCTGGCCGAGCGCGCCGCCACCCATCAGGTTGCCGGCGGCGAGGATGCCGATGTCGCGCATCGACACGCCACCGTCCTTCAGCGCGCCGCGCGCTGCCTGAGCGGCGAGCCCCACCGAGTCGATGTCGGGGTGCTTGCCGAACTTCGTCATCGTGATCCCGAGGATCCAGACGTCGCCACTGGCCATGTCGCTGTGCCTTCCTACGCGGGCACGAAGCCGAAGCCGATGGCCTCGGTTCCTGCCGAGTCGGTTCCCAGGGAGTAGGTCGTGAGCCGCACCTTCATCCCGAGCGTCACGTGCTCGGGGTCGGGGCTGACGTCACGAAGGTTGCCGCGCACCGGAGTGCCACCGCAGTCGATGACGGCCGCGACGAACGGTGCGTCCACGCCGGGCGGGGCGTACGACACGATCGTGAACGACGTGACCTCCCCCTCGGTCGGGATGTCGACGCCCTTGAAGCTGTCCTCGAAGCAGGACGCGCAGGCGTCGCGGTGGTCGAAGTAACGGGCCCCGCAGCTGGTGCACTCCTGTGCGACCAGGTGCGGTTCGGGGTCCAGCGCCAGGTAGTCGACCAGCGGGATCCGGGCGGTGGTGTCGGTGGCAGTCATCGGATGGCATCATCACATACGGAATAACTACGACGCCGAAGTACCCGGCACCCCCGGGCCAGATGTAGGGAGCGCACGTGCCACTGAAGTCAGGGCAGCGGCTGCGGAGCCAGGTCTGCACCACCGAGGTCATCGTCGTCCGCGCCCCGGCCGACGACCTCGAGCTCTCCTGCGGGGGTTCGCCGATGGTCGAGCTCGGCACGGACGTCCCCGACGGCGGAACGCCGGCCGACGGCCTCGCCGAAGGCACGCTGCTCGGCAAGCGCTACACGACGGACGACAGCGAAGGCACCCTCGAGGTGCTGGTCACCAAGGGTGGCGACGGTACGCTCACCGGCAACGGCACTCCACTGGTGTTCAAGGAGTCCAAGCCGCTCCCGTCCAGCGACTGAAGTCCTCTCGGCCATGGCGGAGGAGCCGGAGTGGTTCCGTCGCGCGATCGCGACGGTGCCCGAGCACCACGACGTCGATGTCGACGGCTCCCGCATCCACTACCGAGCCTGGGGCAGGGCGACCAACCTCCCTGGCGTCGTGCTGCTGCACGGGGGCGCGGCCAACTCCTCCTGGTGGGACCACATCGCGCCGCAGCTCGCGACCGACCGGCGCGTCATCGCCGCCGACCTCAGCGGTCACGGCGACAGCGCCTGGAAGTCGGAGTACGAACGGTCGCAGTGGGCTGACGAGGTCGTCGGTGCGGTCCGTGCCGATGGCCTCGACCCCGCCATCTTCATCGGGCACAGCATGGGCGGCTGGGTGTCCGTGTTCGCCGGTGTCCTGGACCCGGGGGCGGTCCGTTCGATCGTCGCCATCGACTCACCGCTCGCCGACGAGCCGCCTGAGGAGGCGCCGATCGCGGAGCGGCGCCCGCCGACGAAGGTCTACGCCACCCTCGAGGACGCGATCGCCCGGTTCCGGACCGTCCCACCGCAGGACGTGACCCTCGACTACGTCGCGCGACACGTCGCGCTCGAGTCACTGCGGGAGGTCGACGGCGGCTGGACGTGGAAGTTCGATCCGGGCCTGTTCGGGCAGCGCGGCTGGGTCCGCGACCTGATCCCCCGGCTCACCGCGCCGCTCACCCTCATCCGATGCGAGAACGGCATGGTCGACGAGCCGATGGCACAACGCATCTCTACGTTGCACCGCTCCGGGATGAGGGTCGTCTTCCTGCCGAAGGCAGCTCACCACGCGATGTTCGACCAGCCCCTCGCCCTCGTCGAGGCGCTGCGGGCGCTGCTGCCCGAACTGGGCTAGCGGGCGCGGCGGCGGCCGGACGGCTCGACGGGAATCGGGTCTTCGAAGAAGACCAGCAGCGACTCCGGCATCCGAGGTGGCTCACCGCCTTCCAGCGGGAGCTCCGGCACGGGCGGCACGGTCGAACGACGGCGGCCGAGGTCGTAGGCGGACCACCCCCTCGCGCCGTCGTCGCCGTGGCGCATCCCCAACCGGTACATCCAGCCGCCCGGGAACAACAACCCGAACTTGCTTGCATAGATCCGCTCATCGAGTCCGCGCATCCAGCCGGCGTCCCGGGTGAAGTGGGCAACCAGCAGCGCGACCGAGAGCGAGCCCGTGATGACGGCAATCACTGTCGCGACCACGCCAAGATCCTTTCACTGCGCGGCCTCCTACTAACCGAGCGCGCCACTTTCGCGGTACGAGGAGACCTCGTCCCAGCTCATCCCGAGGTCGAGCAGGATCTCCTCGGTGTGCTGTCCGAGCTCCGGTGCCGCACGCCCTTGGGTCGAGGGCTGCTGATCGAACTGGTACGGCGGCGCCACCACCTTGAAGCTGCGGCCGTCGTTCGCGCTGAGCTCGCTGAGGTAGTCGTTGGCCGCGATCTGCTCGTCGGCATGGACCTCTTCGAAGCTCTGCGCGGCCGCCCACACGCCGGTGAACGGGGCGAGGATCGCGCGCCACTCCTCCAGCGGCTTCGCCGCGAAGATCGTATCCAGCTCGGCGACGCACTCACGACGGTTCTTGTAGCGCGCGACCATGTCGACATACCGCTCGTCCGCGGCAAGCTCGGGCCGACCCACCAGGTCGCACAGCTCGCCCCAGTAGCGATCCGACTGCAGGCACACCAGTGAGATCCACCGGTCGTCGGAGGTTCGGTAGAAGCTGGCGATCGGGTTGCCCGCGTTCTTGCGGTCCGGGCGGAACAGCTCGCCGGTGTACGGCGCGGCGACGATGTCAGGGCTCATGCTCCACAGGCCGGTGTTCAGCAACGAGACGTCGACGACGGAGCCTTCGCCGGTGCGCTCGCGTTTGAACAACGCCATCGCGACCGCGCCCGCGATGTAGCTCGAACCCTGCAGGTCGTAGAACGCGGCCGGCTGCATCGCGGGATCGTCGGCGCCGGGCTCGGTCAGCTTGTACATCGCGCCGCCGCTCGCCCATGACGCGGCGGCGTCGAACCCGCCCACGTCGGCCTTCGGTCCGCGGCTCCCCCAGCCCGACCCGCGCAGATAGACCAGGCGCGGGTTCACCGCGTGCAGGTCATCGACGTCGATCCCGAGCTTCGTGCGCAGCTTCGGCAGGTAGCTGGTGAGGAAGACGTCCGCGGACTCGATCAGCTTCAGCAGCAGCTCTCGCCCGCCGGCGGTCTGCAAGTCGAGGGTGATGCTGCGCTTGCCGCGGTTCGGCACCTCGATGAACGGGTTCGGCGCACCGTCGACGCGGTTCATCAGGTTCATCAGGCCACGCTGCGGATCACCGGTCGGCGGCTCGACCTTGATCACGTCGGCGCCCAGATCCGCCATGATCGCGCCCGCTCCGGGGACGAACGTCCACGCCGCGACCTCGACTACCCGCACCCCGTCGAACGGCCCGGCCACGCGCGTAGCGTAACCAGCATGAGGTCAGTCACCGCGTGGGCAGCACCCGGTCCGAAGTCCGCATTCGAACGCATCAGCATCGAACGCCGCGACCCCGGGTCCAGCGACGTCGTGATCGCGATCGCGTACGCGGGCATCTGCCACTCCGACATCCACACCGTCCGCGAGGAGTGGGGCAAGATCTCCTTCCCGCTGGTCCCGGGTCACGAGATCGCGGGCATCGTCGAGGCGGTGGGCGACGCGGTCACCAAGTACCAGGTGGGCGACCGGGTCGGCGTCGGCTGCATGGTCGACTCCTGCCGCGAATGCGAGAACTGCTCGCTCGGAGAGGAGCAGTACTGCATCCCTGGCAACACCGGTACCTACAACGGCGTCGATCGCGACGGCCGGCCGACGCAGGGCGGCTACTCGACGCACATCGTGGTCGACGAACACTTCGTTGCGCGGATCCCGGACTCCCTCGAGCTCGACGTCGCCGCGCCGTTGCTGTGCGCCGGCATCACGCTGTACTCGCCGCTGCGCCACTGGGAGGCGGGCCCGGGCAAGCGCGTGGCGATCGTCGGCTTCGGAGGTCTCGGGCACATGGGCGTCAAGCTCGCGCACGCGATGGGCGCCGAGGTGACCGTGCTGTCGCAGACCGACGCCAAGAAGGCGGACGGCGAGAAGTTCGGCGCCACCAGTTACGTGGCAACCCACGACCCGGCCGCGCTGAAGTCGCTGAGCAAGTCCTTCGACCTGATCGTCAACACCGTGTCCGCACCACTCCGGCTGGACGCGTACCTGTCCACGCTGCGACTCAACGGCACGATGGTCAACGTCGGCGCCCCGCCGGAACCGATGTCGTTCCACGCCTACACGACAATGACCAACCGGCGCAGCCTCGCCGGCTCCGGGATCGGCGGGATGCGCGAAACCCAGGAGATGCTCGACTTCTGCGGCGAGCACGGGATCGGTGCGCAGATCGAGACGATCTCCGCCGACCAGATCGACGCTGCCTACGAGCGGGTGGTCGGCAGCGACGTGCGCTACCGGTTCGTCATCGACGCCGCGACGCTCTGACCGCTGAGCCTCGTCGCGCCGTGGCCGCGGCGCGGGCCAGTGCGCCTGCCAGCACGAGAAGTACGGCGAAGAACCAGAAGGTGGTCGGCGGTACGGCAGCGGCTGTCGAGCTGCCCCGCGCGAGCCGCACGTTCGGGGGCTGCTCCCGCTGCGCGACTGCCGGCCGCCGTCCGATCGGCGACGGGCCGATCGGCACGATCGACACCCGGCTCTGCTCGGCGGCGTGATTGCTCCTGCGGGTCACCGCCTGAAAGCGTCGGTCCGCGGTGTGCGCGGCTCGGGAGGTAGTGGCCGCGGCGGGCCGGTGACGCGGGTGAGGCATTCGAGCCGGTCGCAGCGCCTCGACGCTGCCGAGCGCGACCCGGGCCAGCCGTACGGGATGCAGCGGTTCGCGCAGCAGCGACGCCCCTGAGCCGACGAGCGATCCCACGATCGCGACAGGAGCTGCGGCGACCGTCGGCGGCGGCGGACTACCGTGTCGATTCGGCCCCGCTACGGCCGGCGCGGCACCGGCGAGCGCGATCACGACACCGGCCACGGTCACCGACAGACCACGCCGGACCAGCGACCTGCGCGCCACCACCACCACCGCCACCACCAACCCCGAACACAACGCATCCTCACCCGTCAGCATCCGGGGAACAGCGTGGGTGGGTACGCGACGGCGTGGCGGAATCATGTCACGGTCCATCAGGTTTGTCGGGGACCGTAGGCGCCGGGTGACAGGGCAGACTTGCGGGATGAGCTCGGTCGACGGCGTTGCCCTGCTCCCCGAAACGGCGGAAGAGCTCGACCGTTACTACGGGAACCCGCCGCTCGGCGTGCGCGCCAACATGATCGCCACACTCGACGGGGCCGCGGCCTTCGCCGGGCGGACCAAGGCGGTCACCGACCCGGCGGACCAGGTGCTGCTGACGCACCTGCGCTCCCACGCCGACGTCGTACTCGTGGGGTCGGCGACCGTCGCGGCCGAGAGGTACGGGCCGGTCCGGCTCGCCGCCGAGCTCAGAGAACGCCGCCTGGCGGCGGGGCAGGCCGAACTGCCCCGGCTGGCCATCGTGACTGCCCGCGGGGCGCTCTCCCCCGAGCTGCGCGTCTTCTCCGGCGACATCCGGCCACTCGTCGTCACGACCGAGTGGACCGCTCGCGAACGGCCGGAACTCGCCGACATCGCTGACGTCGTCACGGCCGGCGCGGAGCAGATCGACGCGGCGGCGATCATCACCGCGCTCAGTGGGCTCGGCCTCGCCCGCGTCCTGTGTGAAGGCGGCCCGTACCTGCTGTCGAGCCTGGTCGACGCCGACCTGGTCGAGGAGATGTGCCTGACCGTCGCGCCGTTCCTCACCGGACCGCAGCCGACGACACCCCAAGCACCATCGGCGATGACCACGCCCACTCGGCTCACCCTGCGTCATGTGCTGCAGCGCAACGACCTGCTCTATCTGCGGTACGCGCGCCCGTAACCGTCCCGAAGGCATAGGTTCACCACCGAGGTGGGGAGTGGAATGACGAGACTCGGCACATTGCTACGAGCAGGCGCTGCGGTGACGGCCGCCGTGACGGTTGCGGGCACGTTGTTGCTCGCGCAGCCGGCGTCCGGCGCGGCAGGTGGGGCCCACGCCCGGTACGTTCCGGTCGCGGGCAACGGTCAGTACCTCGTCTATGCCGAGGCCGTGCGCGCGCACACCATCGGCCCGCTCGACTTCGGCAGCGACGTCCGCCTCTATGCCCTTGCCAAGTCCGGCCGGCCGACGCTGCTCGGCAGGGCGGGCCCGGCACCCCGAGTGATCTCGCTGTCGCGCTCGATGCTGATCGTCGCCACGATGCAGGGCAAGCACCGCCACCTGCGGTGGTGGGACCTCGCCACGGGCCGGCACAGCGACCTGGTGATCAGCGAGGACATCGTCGGGGCATCGCCGGACGGCTGGCTGTTCGAGGTCGACAAGCCCGACGGCACGCACGTCTACTCCCAGTCGCCCGGCGGCGACCTGGTCGACTACGGCATCCCGATGTCCCCGCACGTCGACTACGCCGTCACCTCCGGCCCCAACGGCTTCGTCGCCTACGCCGACAACTTCCAGAACGACAACGGCGAGATCACCTACACCTCGTGGGCGCATCGCACGCGGCACCGGACGCTGCTCACTCCGGGCGGGACGAACAACAAGTGCGAGAGTGTGACGTCGCGCTTCGCGGCATGCGTGCTGCAGGGCGCGCCCGGCCGCCCGGTGGCGCTGTTCCCGCTCGACGGGCGCACTCCGACGATCAAGGCCAGCCTGTGCCCGTACGCCGCCACGGTGTGGGGCACGCGGCTCGCCTGGGTGCCGCGCGACAGCGGCGCGTGCGCGGCCAAGCACGTGGGAGTGATGAGCCGCGGCGGGACGATCAAGCGGACCGTCGACACGTTCAACCGGCTGGCGGTCACGTCGGCGTTCGGCCGCCTGGTGCTCGCGAGCCCCGGACAACGTGCGCTCGAGACGCTGAAGGCGCCCCGCGGCAAGACCCATCTCCTCGCCCGAGCCACCATCTGAGCTCGGTCACGGGGCGCAGCGGAGCGCGCGTCCCGGCGGGTAGGAGGGCGGCGCGGCCACGACCGAGCGTGCCCAACGACCGGCCTGCCCCGACGTCCTGAGGTGCAGCGTCGCACCTGTCGCCAGGCCGGCGTACCTCACCCATGCTCGATCGAGCCGATGCCCGTTCAGCGCGGCCGACTTCACGTACGGCTTGGCCCGCGAACCGGCCGGCGCCTCGACCCGCAGCGACTTGCCGCCGGGCAGGTTGATCACCACTCGACTGAACCGCGGCGCTCCGACCGTCAGCACGTCGTCGCCCGGGATCGCCGGGTAGAGCCCGATGGCGTTCCAGATCCACCAGGACGTCATCGTGCCGCCGTCGATGTTGCCGGGATAGCCGCCGGGCGTCGGCGCGTACATGGAGTCGAGTGCCCGGTGCACCACGGCCTCGGCACGGTCGGGGCGGCCGGCCCAGAGGTACTCGTACGGCGTGTCCAGCTGTGGTTCGTTGCCGAGGAACGCATACGGCGAGTTGGGTCCGGCGTTGAGCCGGGTGAACAACGCGTCCAGGCGGGCCACAAGCGCCTTCGGTCCACCGAGGGACTTGGCAAGACCGGCGACGTCGAACGGCACCATGAACGTGTACTGGCTGCCGTCGCCTTCGACGAAGCCGTGGGCCTGTCCGGTCCGACCGATCGGCAGGAACACTCCGGTGAGGCTGCGCGGTTCGACGTAGCCGGTCGCGTCGTCGAAGCTCTCGCGCCACCAGCCGGCCCGGCCGAGAAACTCCCGCGCCGTCGCGCAGTGACCCGTGGCGGCGGCGAGCTGTGACGTCGCGAAGTCCGCGGTGGCGTACTCCAAGGAGGTGGAGGCGCTCCCCCAGACGACTTGCTGGCTCAGGAACAGCTCGATGCCGCCGGTCGTGTTCGTGGTGGTGTCGAGCTCGATCGGCACGTAGTGCAGCCGCTGGTAGAACGCGTTGGCCGGCCGTTCGGTGTAGGTCCCGCGGCCGATCATGATCGGGCCCTGGGCGGCCGCGGCAACCGCGTCGCCGAGCTTTTCGTCGTCGATCCCGTTGCTTCGAGTCCCGTGAACGGCCGCGGTAAGTGCGGCCTGGCGACTGAACCCGCGGCCGCCGAACGCCGCGAGATCGGCGAGGAAGGGAACCGCGGGGTCGCCGACCATGACGTTGGGACTTGAGGCCCCCGCGGGCCAGCGAGGCAGGAAGCCCGCAATCCGCTCGTCCGCGAGCAGGCTGCGCGCCATGTCGCGCGCCTGTCGCGGCGCAACCATCGCCAGCAGCTGGGCATGGGTGCGGTACTCGTCCCAGAGACTCATCTGGGTGTACGCGGTCCAGCCGTGCGCGCGATGGATCCGGCCGTCAAGTCCCGGGAATCGGCCATCGATGTCACCGAGGACCTGCGGCGACAGCAGTGACTGGTAGAGCGTCGTCGCAAGCATTCGTCGGTCGACCTGCGCCCCGCCGGCAACGCGCACCCTGCCGAGCAGCCTCGCCCATCTCGCCGCCGTCGCGCGCCGCACCCCATTCACGCTGCTCCCGGCGATCTCTCGCCGCAGCGCGACCCGGGCGCCGTGCATGCTCACGTAGGACAGCCCGACGCGCGCGGTCACCCTCGGGTGATGCGCGGTCGCGAAGCGCAGCACGGCACCGGCCTGAGCGGTCCCACTCGGGTTGCCCGGAAGGCTCGCCGGCAGGCCTCCGAACCCCGGGGTGTAGCCGATGCCGACGAGGGCGTGACCGGTGGCGGCAGTCCCGCCTTCGTGAAACGACTCCCCCTGCCAGACCGCGTGACTGGCGAACGGGCGACTGAACCGGATCACCACGTGCAGGGTCGCGCCGAGCGGGTTCTCACAGAACCGGCCGTTGCCAACGGTGACCTCGACCGTCCGGCTCGCGGGCAGGATCCGCACGCCCGCGGTGTCGACGGCGTCAGCGCTGCCGCCCGCGTTGATCACGACGGTTCCGGTGGAATCCGACGGGAACCGGAAGGCACCGATCCCGGCCCGCGTCGAGGCGGCCAGATCGACGTCGATCGCCCGGCGGGTTCCCGGGTTGAGCACGACGGAGTAGGTCCCGGGTGACGCGCTCTCGTGACGATGGTCGAACGACGAGTCGAGTGCCGGGTCGAGGGTGCCGCTCAGCAGGCTGGCCGGGCTTGTCGTGATCGCCGTCGTCGTGGGGGTGATCGGGACGTCCTGGAACCCGGCGCAGCCGCCGCCCTGGAACCGGGTCAGGTCGAAGCCGGAGATGGTCTTGTCCGAGTAGGTGTAGCCGGCACCGAAGGCGACGGCGTCCGGGACGGTCCGCGGGCCCCACGACAACATGCCGAAGGGAGCCGTGGCGGCCGGGCTCATGTTGCCGGCGCTGCCACCAGTCCCCTGGTCGGCGAGAGCGGTGTCCGTCCCCGCGAACACGTTGGCCAGTCGCACCAGCTCGGCGCCGGTCGTCAGCCGATGACCGACAGCCGCCGGGACGGTGGGCGTCGAGCCCGACGGCAGCGCGGACGGGGTGACGCCGGCAAGCACGAGACCGGTGATCGAGGCGACAAGAGGGACGCGCATGGCAACGCGATTATCCCGGTCCGACACGCCGCGCGGCGCAGTGTGATTTGACAGTGTTACTTTTCTTGACCAACATGCTTATGTTTGTTGAATCGATCGTCTCACAAGACACTGACCGGAGGGCAAGGGAACGTGACCACCAAGAAGCAGATCATCGCCGGAGTCGGGGCGGTCGCCGTGATGGCGGTCAGCGCCGCCTGCGGCAGCTCCTCGTCGGGCGGCACCGGCACGGTCAAGAGCTCGGGTGGTGACGACAAGATCAGCCTGGTCGCGTACTCCACTCCCCAGAAGGCGTACGACGACCTGTTCCCGGCGTTCGCCAAGACCGCCGCCGGCGCCGGCGCGACCCTGTCTCCGTCGTACGGCCCCTCCGGTTCCCAGGAGCGCGCGGTCGAGAACGGTCAGGCCGCCGACGTCGTCGAGTTCTCCCGCGCCTCCGACATGGACAAGCTCGTGACCGCCGGCCTGGTCGACCCGAGCTGGAACACCAACCAGTACAAGGGCATCATCACCGACTCGGTGGCGACGCTGATCGTTCGCAAGGGCAACCCGCTGCACCTCACCACCTGGGACGACTTGGTCAAGCCCGGCGTCAAGGTGGTCACCCCCAACCCGCTGAGCTCGGGAAGCGCGTGCTGGAACCTGATGGCCGCGTACGGCGCCGAGATCCGCGAGGGCAAGAGTCCCGCTCAGGCGCTCGCGTTCGTCAAGCAGCTGCTGCAGCACACCGTGTCACTGCCCGACAGCGGCGCCGACGCGACTGCCGCCTTCGTCGCCGGCACCGGCAACGTGCTGATCGGCTACGAGAACGAGGCGATCGCGGCGCAACAGGCCGGCAACCCGGTCGACTACGTGACGCCCAGCGACACGATCCTGATCGAGAACCCGATCGCGGTCACCAAGGACGCCGAGAACCCGACCCTGGACAAGGCGTTCGTCGACTACCTGTACTCCGACGCGGGTCAACAGATCTTCGCCGCGCACGGCTACCGGCCGGTCGTGAAGTCCGACCTCGACGCCAAGCAGTTCCCGACGCCGAAGGGTCTGTTCACGATCGGCGACCTTGGTGGGTGGAGCGAGGTCAACGCGACGTTCTTCGACGCAACCAACGGGTCTATCACGGAGATCCTCAATGACCTCGGTCACGGTGCCAGTGGCTGACGCCGCTGCCGCGGTCACCCACCCCCGCCGCTGGTCGCTACCGCGACCGGTGGTGGCGGGGGTGGGCCCGGGCATCTCCGTGCTCTACCTGTCGCTGCTCGTCGGGCTACCGGTCGCCGCGGTGATCAGCCAGTCGGCTGACCACTCCTTCTGGTCGGTCGTCACGGCGCCACACACGCGGTCCGTTCTCGAGTTCACGGTCGCCGTCGCGCTGGCCGCGGCCGTCATCGATGCGGTCACCGGCGTGGCGCTCGCGTGGGTGTTGGTGCGCGACGGCTTCCCCGGCAAGCGGGTCGTCAACGCGCTGATCGACCTGCCGTTCGCGCTGCCGACGATCGTCGCCGGCCTGGTGCTGTTGAGCCTGTACGGCCCGAACAGCCCGGTCGGCGTCAACGTCGCCGGTACCCGGCTCGCGGTCCTGTTCGCGCTGCTGTTCGTCACGCTGCCGTTCGTCACCCGAGCCGTGCAGCCGGTGCTGCTCACCCTCGAGCGGGACGTCGAAGAAGCGGCCGCATGTCTCGGCGCCAAGCCGTGGACCATCTTCCGCCGGATCATCCTTCCGGCGATCATGCCGGCGACGATCACCGGTGCGTCGCTCGCGTTTGCGCGTGCCCTCGGCGAGTTCGGCTCGGTGGTCCTGATCTCCGGCAACCTGCCGAGGACGGAGATCGCCTCCCAGGTGATCTTCCAGGACGTCGAGAACGGTGCGCCGCAGGCCGCCGCCGCGATCGGCGTCGTGCTGCTCGCGATGGCGCTTTTGGTGTTCCTCGTCCTCGCGGCGCTGACGCACAGGAACGCGGCGCGGCATGGATAGCGGGCCGGGAAGGTACGCCCTCCGTTACGCCGTGCTGTGCTACCTCGCGGCGCTGCTCATGGCGCCGGTTGTCATGGTCGGCTACCGGACGTTCCAGCACGGGTTCTCACCCGTGTGGGACGCACTGTCCGGCCACGACGCGGTGCAGGCGCTGAAGCTGTCACTGCTGATCACCGTCATCGCCGTGCCGATCAACGTCGTCTTCGGCGTCGGCACCGGCTGGTTGCTCGCCCGGCGCCGGATGCCACTGCCGTGGCTGGTCAACGCGTTGATCAACCTGCCGTTCGCCATGTCGCCGGTCGTGGTCGGTCTCGCGGTGTTCGTGCTGTACAGCCGGACCGGCTGGATCGGCAGCTATCTGTTCGCCCACGGCAGCCACGTGCTGTTCACCTGGAAGGCGATGACGATCGCAACGATCTTCGTCAGCCTGCCGTTCGTCGTCCGCGAGGTCGTACCGGTCCTCGAGGAACTCGGTACGGAGCAGGAGCAGGCCGCTGCGGTGCTGGGTGCCTCCCAGTTCCAGGCGTTCTTCCGCGTGACGCTTCCAGCGATCCGCTGGGCGATCGTCTACGGCACGATCCTCACCGTTGCGCGTTCCCTCGGTGAGTACGGCGCGGTGAACATCGTCTCGAGCAACATCGTCGGGCAGAGCCTGACCCTGCCGCTCTACGTGAACAACCGGGTGAGCCAGCTCGATCCTCAGTCGGCGTACAGCGCGGGCCTGCTGCTCGCGGTCATCTCCCTTCTGATCCTCGTCGGCATGACCGCCTTCAGCGGACGCCGCCACAAGGAGATCTCGCAGTGAGCATTCAGGTCCGCAACGTCAGCAAGTCCTTCGGCGACTTCCACGCGCTCGTCGACGTCAGCGTCGACATCGAGCCGGGTCAGCTGACCGCGGTGCTCGGTCCCAGTGGCGGCGGCAAGTCGACGCTGCTGCGCATCATCGCGGGGCTGGAGACCGCCGACCGCGGCCAGGTCCTCATCGACGGCGTCGACGTCACCCACGTCCCTGCCCGGCAGCGGGGCATCGGCTTCGTGTTCCAGCACTACGCCGCGTTCACCCACATGACGGTGTGGGACAACGTCGCGTTCGGGCTGAAGATCGCGAAGACCCCGAAGCCGAAGATCAAGGCACGGGTGGCCGAGCTGCTCGAGCTGGTCCACCTCGACGGTCTCGCCTCGCGCTTCCCGTCCGAGCTGTCCGGCGGTCAGCGCCAGCGCATGGCGCTGGCTCGGGCGCTCGCGGTCGAGCCAGGCCTGCTGCTGCTCGACGAGCCGTTCGGGGCCCTCGACGTCAAGGTCCGCCAGGAGCTTCGCGACTGGCTGCGCAGGCTCCACGACGAGGTGCACACCACGACGATCTTCGTGACGCACGACCAGGAAGAGGCGATGGAGATCGCCGACCAGATCATCGTGATCTACCACGGCCGGGTGGAGCAGGCGGGCAACCCGACCAAGCTCTACGACCGTCCCGCCAACGACTTCGTCATGGGTTTCCTGGGCCCGGTGACCACCCTGGCGGGCCAGCTGGTGCGGCCGCACGACATCCGCGTCGAGAAGACGAAGCGCGACGACGCGGTGTCCGCGACAGTGCAGCGGCTGGTGTCACTCGGGTTCGAGACCCGGCTGGTCGCGGCGCCCGACGACGGCGCGGAGCCTGTCACGGTTCAGCTCACGCGCAACCAGATCCGCGAGCTCGCCCTCGAGGTGGACGACACCGTGTACCTGCACGCTCCGAGCGGGTCAGGACGTCAGCACCGCAATCGAGAACAGGATCAGGTCGTAGGCGAAGTGGGTGAGGATCGCCCGACCGACTCTGCCGCGCTTCTGGAACGAGCGGGTGAGCAGGTAGCCGAACGGCATGGTCATCACGAACGCGAGGCCGTAGTAGAGGTGGTAGGACTCGCGCACCGCGAAGCTCAGCGCGAACGCTGACCACGGAGTCCAGCCCAGCTGCGAGAGCCGGGTGAGGAAGTAACCGTTGACGATGACTTCCTCGTTGATCGCCGTGGTCGCCGACACCAGAACGGCGTAGACCAAGAAATACGCAGGCACGTGGGTGTTCGTCTCGGTCGCCTTGAAGTCCGTGAACGGCAGCAGCAGGAGGCTCAACGCGGCGGTCAGCCCGAACGCGCCGGCCAGCAGACCGACGGCGCCGGAGAGGTCGTGACCGAGCCCTTTCCGGGTGAGACCAAGGCGTGCGGGCGGCTGCCCGGTGCGGGCGAGCAGCAGCAGCGCGATCGGCACGACCAGCCCAGTCGTGAGATAGCCGAAGCTCATCAGGAACAGGCTCACTCCCGCGTGATGCTTCAGCGGCAGATCGAACTCGTCGAGGTCACCCACCCCGCCGAGATGCTGCGCGAGGATCGTGATCGCCGCCGCGACTCCGGGTAGCGCGAACGCAGCCACCACGAACCCGGTCTCCCACCGGAGCCATCGCGACTGGGGCCCCGGCATCGCCGGCGACACGGTTTGCGGCGTCAGCCCCGGATCACGGGTGGCAAGCGGCAGCGGCCCATCGGCTGCGAACCGGTCGTGCTCGGCGAGGGTAGGCGCGACCGACGTCTGGGTTACACCGAAGCCCTGCGCGAGGTACGCCGCATGGCCGACCCAGGTGCCGTCGAGCGCGCGGGCCACGGTCCAGCCGGCAGGGATCACCCGGCCGTCCGCGCACACCACGACGAGGCGCTGAAGCCGACCACGCGCCACGCGCTCGACCGCCAGCCCGAGCACCTCGGCTCGCGGCATCCGGTGGGTGGCGAGAACGTCTCGCACCGTCATCTGGTTCGGTTCGAGGATCAGCCCGGCCATGAGCACGCGCACCAGGAGGGCGACGAGCAAAGCCGCGACGACGGCGGCGATCGCCCGGTTCGACGCGTCGACATCCGGCACGAACATGGCAGGCACCGTTACGAGCAGGCCCACCACGCTGAGTGCGGCCACGACACCGACGGCGCCGTCCGAACGGGTCCGCATGGCTGCGGTCGTCAGGCGGGGTGGGCGGCTGCCCAAGCGGCAGCGAGCTCGAGGAACCGGTCGTTCTCCTCCGGCAGGCCGATCGTCACGCGTACCCCCTCGCCGGCGAACGGCCGGACCAGGACGCCGTCGGCAGCGCAGTGCTCGGCGAACGCTGCGGCGTGCTCGCCGATCGGCAGCCAGACGAAGTTGGCCTGGGAGGGCGGCACGTCGTAGGCCGACTCGGCGAGCGCGGTCTGCACCCGCTGCCGCTCCGCGATCGTCATCGCGGCACGCCGTTTCACGACCGGCTCGTCACCGAGCGCGGCGATCGCGCACTGCTGCGCCAGCCCGCTGACGCTGAACGGCACCTGCGTCTTGCGAACCGCGGCCACCACTTCGGGTGTCCCGACGCAGTACCCGACTCGAAGGCCGGCGAGCGCGAACGCCTTGGAGAACGTGCGCGTCACGACGACGTTGGGCCGCCCGCGGAACTCCGCCAGCGCGTCCGGCACCTCGGTCGGGTCCGCGTAGTGGTGATAGGCCTCGTCGACGACGACGAGCACGTCGTCGCGAAGGCCGTCGACGAAGTCGACCAGCTCTGCGCCGACCGCCGTGCTGGTCGGGTTGTTGGGGTTGCAGACGATCACGAGGCGAGTGCGGTCGGTGACCGCGGCCGCCATGGCGTCGAGGTCATGCACGTGGTCACGCAGCGGCACCTTGACGGCATTGCCGCCGACGACCGTCGTGATGATCGGATAGGCCTCGAAGGCCCGCCAGCCGAACACCACGTCGTCGCCCGCATCGACGACCGCCGAGGCGATCTGCCCGACCACCTCCACGCTGCCCGCCCCGACGGCGACCTGCTCGGGCGCGACGTCGTGATGGCCCGCGATCGCCTCGATGAGCGCCGTCGCCGACATGTCCGGATAACGGCTGACTCCCGAGGTGATGCCGTCGATCGTCGCCGCCACGGCCGGCAGCAACCCGTACGGCGACTCGTTGCTCGCCAGGACGATCGCGCCCGGCGCCTTGCGGCCCGCGACATAGGCAGGGAGCTGCCCCATCGCGGCGCGCAGCCGAACAGTCACGGGGTACAGCCTGCCGTACGCGCGGGCGTAACCTCCGGAGTGTGGGCGATGTGGACCGGCTGGAGCGGTTCGACACCCACGTCGCGGCCGAGGGCAAGATCGAGCCCGACGACTGGATGCCGGACGCGTACCGCAAGACGTTGGTGCGCCAGATCTCGCAGCACGCGCACTCCGAGATCATCGGGATGCAGCCGGAAGGCAACTGGCTCACCCGCGCGCCGAGCCTGCGCCGCAAGGCGATCCTGCTCGCCAAAGTGCAGGACGAGGCGGGCCATGGGCTGTATCTCTATGCCGCCGCCGAGACGCTCGGCACGAGTCGCGACGAGATGGTCGACGCGCTGCTCGCCGGCACCGCGAAGTACTCCTCGATCTTCAACTACCCGACGCCGACGTGGGCCGACATCGGCGCGATCGGCTGGCTGGTCGATGGCGCAGCGATCATGAACCAGGTGCCGCTGTGCCGTTGCTCGTACGGACCCTATGCGCGCGCGATGAAGCGGGTCTGCAAGGAGGAGTCGTTCCACCAGCGGCAGGGCTTCGACATCCTCGTCACGTTGTGTCGCGGGACCGATGCACAGCGCGCCATGGCGCAGGCCGCGTTGGACCGCTGGTGGTGGCCTTCGCTGATGATGTTCGGCCCGCACGACTCCGACTCCCCGCACAGCGAGCAGTCGATGCGCTGGCGGATCAAGCGGTTCAGCAACGACGAGCTGCGGCAGCGGTTCGTCGACGCGACCGTCCCGCAGGCGCAGTTCCTCGGGATGCGTATCCCGGACGACGCGCTCACGTTCGACGAGGCGACCGGACACTGGCGCTTCGGCGAGCCCGACTGGGAGGAGTTCCGTCGGGTGCTGTCCGGCGACGGGCCGTGCAACGCGGAGCGACTGAAGCGGCGTACTCGCGCCCACACCGACGGCGCGTGGGTGCGCGAAGCGGCGGCGGCGTACGCCGCGAAGCGGGCGGATCGAAAGGTCGCGTAGCGGTGGCGCTGTGGGAGGTCTTCGTCCGCCCGCGCGGCGGGTTGCACCACGCGCACGTCGGCAGCATCCACGCGGACGACGCCGAGATGGCGCTGGAGAACGCGCGCGACGTCTACACCCGGCGCGGGGAGGCGGCGAGCTTGTGGGTGGTGCCCTCGACGGCGATCACCGCGAGCGACCCTGCCGACGCCGGCGAGCTCTTCGAGCCGGCGATGGACAAGGAGTTCCGGCACCCGACGTACTACGAGGTTCCCGACGGTGTCACCAACCTCTGAGTCGCCCTCTGTGGAGTCCGTCGCGGACGGGTGCCTGCTGTTGTCGCATCGCCTCACCGAGTGGGTGGGCAACGCGCCGACGATGGAGCAGGACGTCGCGTTCGGCAACATCGCACTCGACCTGCTGGGTCAGGCGCGCGGCCTGTTGGGCGTGCTCGGCGACGAGGACCAGCTGGCGTACTTCCGCGACGCGGAGGAGTTCCACAACCCCGGCATCTGCGCAACCGACAACGGCGACTTCGCGCGGACGGTGGTGCGCCAGCTGTTCGCAGACTGCTGGCTCGAGCAGGTGTGGGCCGGCTGGCTCGACCACGGCGATGACGTCGTGCGTGGCGTCGCGGAGAAGGCGGTGAAGGAGAACGCGTACCACCGGCGGCATTCGCGTGCATGGGTGGTGCGGCTCGGCGACGGAACCGAGGAGTCACGGCGACGCATGCTGCTCGCGGTCGACGAGCTCTGGCCGCTGACCGCGGAGATTGCGGTCGACGGCTGGCGCGAGGCGGTCACCGACGTGCTCGTGGCGGCGACGCTTCCCGTCCCGGCGCCGGCCGAGCCCGACGCGGCAGCGGCCGAGGCGTCCGCGACCGCGCGCCGGGAGCTGCTCGCCGAGATGCAGTCGCTGGCCCGCGCCCACCCGGGAGCGACGTGGTGACGACCGCCGTGGCCTGGGAGGTGCTCGCCGACGTCGCCGATCCGGAGATCCCGGTCCTGTCGGTGCTCGACCTCGGGATCGTCCGCGACGTCGAGGAGTCCGCCGACGGGCGATCCGTCGCCGTCACCCTCACACCGACCTACTCGGGATGTCCCGCGACAGAGGTGATCACCGGCGACGTCAGGGCGGCGCTGTCCGTGGCGTACGACGACGTCGAGATCCGGATCCGGCTCTCCCCCGCATGGACGACGGACTGGCTGAGCGATCGCGGGCGCACGGCGCTCCTCGAGTACGGGATCGCCCCGCCCAACGGGCGAGCGCTGCTGCCGCTCGCCGGCGACGACCGGCCGGCCGGCTGCCCTCACTGCGGCGGGACCGACGTGGAACAGCTCGCGGCATTCGGTTCGACGCCGTGCAAGGCGCTGTGGCGCTGCGTCGCCTGCCGGGAGCCGTTCGACTACTTCAAGGTGCACTGACGGCCCGTGGCTCGCACGTTCCACCCGCTGCGGGTTGCGGAGGTACGCCGCGAGACGTCCGACACGGTGTCGGTGGCGCTCGAGGTTCCGGAGACGTTGCGGGAGACCTTCCGGTTCTCCCCCGGCCAGTTCGTCGGCTTCCGGGTGCCGGGAGCCGATGGCAAGCCGGTGACCCGGTCGTACTCGATCTGCAGCGGGCTGGACGACGGGGAGCTGCGGGTCGTGGTCAAGCACCTGCAAGGTGGGGTGTTCGGAACGCTCGCGAGCACCTCGCTCGCCGCCGGCGACGTACTCGAGACGCTGGCGCCGATGGGCCGCTTCACGGTCGATCCAGATCCCTCGACGGCGCGGCAATATCTCGGCCTCGCCGCGGGCAGTGGCATCTCGCCGGTCATGTCGGTGCTTCGCTCGGTGCTGTCCCGGGAACCGTCGAGTGAGTTCACGCTGGTCTACGGCAACCGCACCGCCGCGACGACGATCTTTCGCGATGCGCTGTGCGACCTGAAGGATCGCTATCTCGACCGGCTCACCCTGATCCACGTCTTCAGCCGAGAGCAGCAGGCGACGCGGTTGCTCAACGGCCGGCTCGACGAAGAGAAGCTGCGCAGCCTTGCCGCGACGCTGCTCGACGTCGGGTCGTTCGACCACGCCTTCGTGTGCGGGCCGGAGCCGATGACCGTCACGCTCCGCGACACGCTGCGCGACCTGGGCATGCCCGCCCAACGGGTGCACATGGAGCTGTTCGGCGTACACGGCTCCCCGGGTCCCCATCCGGCGGCGGCGACGGGCGAGCAGGACGTACAGCTCACCGTCACGTTGTCCGGTGTCACCTCGACGGTTGCGTCGAACCGCGAGGCCACAGTGTTGGACGCGGTCGCGGCGGCAGGACTGGATGCGCCGTACTCGTGCACCGGCGGGGTCTGCGCCACCTGTCGCGCCAAGGTCGTCGAAGGAACGGTGGAGATGGCCGTCAACTACGCGCTCGAGCCGTGGGAGCTCGAGGCGGGCTTCGTGCTCACCTGCCAGTCGCGGCCGACCTCGGCGGAGGTCACGATCGACTACGACGCGGTCTGATCGGGGAAGGTACGTGTCGTGAGCGATGATCTGAAGGAACACCTGCACCGGTATCTGGTGCGCGGTCGCGAGGCGATCCTCTGGAAGCTCGAGGGTTTGTCCGAGTACGACGTCCGGCGGCCGATGGTGGACAGCGGTACCAACCTGCTCGGCCTGGTGAAACACCTGACGTACGGCGAGGCCTACTACTTCGGCAACTGCTTCGGCCGACCGTTTCCGGAGCCACTGACGGAGTGGTCGGACGACGCGGAGCCGAACGCCGACCTGTACGCGCGAGCGGACGAGTCGCGCGAGTTCATCGTCGAGCGGTTCCGGCGCGCCTGTGCGCATGCCGACAACACCATCGGCGCGCTGAGCCTCGATGCGGTCGGGTTGGTGCCGTGGTGGCCGGCCGACCGTGCGCACGCCACCCTCGGGCGGTTGATGGCCCACGTCGGGACCGAGACGCACCGCCACCTCGGGCATGCCGACATCCTGCGCGAGCAGCTCGACGGCGCAGCGGGTGTCATGCCCGACAACTCGAACCTGCCCGATGTCGGTCCGGACTTCTGGCCGGCTTACCGCGAACGGCTGGAGCAGATCGCCCGCGAGGCATAGGTCCTCACCAGGCTGACGGTTGACGCGTCAGGCATCTCCTGACATCTGTCAGGCAGTTCCTGACACGCCGGAGGACGCCGTGACGCCCGTTGTCGAAACCTGCTGCACGTTCTGTACCAAACCGTCGGGCGACGTCGAACGGATCGTGGCGGGACCTGGCGTCTGCATCTGCAACGAATGCATCGGGCTGTGCAACGAGCTCATCGCGCTGCCGAAGAGCGCGCCGGCCGCGGTCATCGACCCCGACAAGCTGAGCGACGAGGAGATCCTCGGACTACTCCCGCAGATCGCGCGGGTCGCCTCTCAGGTCGACGCGGCTCTGGACGACTGGGTCGGACGGTTGCGGAAGCGCGGCGTCAGCTGGGCGCGCATCGGCACCGCCTTGGGAATGGCCCGGCAGTCGGCGTGGGAGCGCTTCTCCGCCGAGGATGCGCCGAGACCTACGTAAGTTGCGTTATTCGGGCGTATTACGCACCCTACGTAGGGCTCGGCGTACGTAGACCGTCGCCGTCCTTCGCGAGTGACCTGATCCAGCCCTTCCGTCCACGCTAGGTTCGCCGATGTGATGTCGGCAGCAGAGATGAGAGCCTTGTCGGCCCGGGCAATCGCAGCCTGGAACGAGCGAAGGTTCGACGATTTCTATGCGCTCTATCACCCAGATGTGCTGCACCACAGCGCGGATGGTGTTGATCGGCACGGCGTCATCGAGCTGCGCACCCTGTACGACTCAGTACTGGCTGTGTGCCCAGACCTGACGATCACGCCGATTTCCGTCGTCGCGGATCCTGAAGCGGGCCTACTGGCATCCATACAAACCGAGTCCGGCACGACGGTGGGGGGCGACGCGTTCGGCTTTCAGGGGATGCTGTTTCTCCGATTGTCCGACGACGGGCTCGTGCACGAAGCGTGGGAGCAGATCCGGCCCCTCTAATCCGGCTTTCGCTTTTGCGGATGGGGCGCTTCGCCGCGCTCGAGCATCTCGACGTACTGCTTGATTCGCCGAGCACGCGTGTCCGCGCGCTTCGCCTCCTGCACCCGGTAGACCAGCGCGAACTTGTTCGTACGCGTCAGCACGTCCCACATCCGTTGCGCGCGAGGCGATGCGGCGACGGCGTCGCGAAGGTCGTCAGGTGCCTCGAGCGACGCGGATCCGGCGTACGCCATCTCCCATCTGCCATCCGCCTTCGCCCGCTCGACCTGGTCGCGCCCGGCCGGTTGCATGCGCCCGTCGGCAATCAGGCGCTCGGCCAGTTCGACGTTGCGCTGCGACCAGCTGCTGCGGGCACGACGTGGGGTGAATCGGACTCGGTACGTCGCCTCGTCCCGCCGGGTGAGATGTCCGTCGATCCAGCCGTAGCAGAGCGCCTCGGGCAGCGCGTCGTCGTAGGTCAACCGGGTCGGCTCGGTGACGCCCTTCTTCGCCAGCACGAGACGAACACCGGCAGACGTCGCGTGATTGTCCGCAAGCCACGCGCGCCACTGTGCAACGTCCTCGACGAGCAGGTCAGGCGTCTCGTTCATGCCGGGCATCCTGCCGCAACCCGGTTACTTGCCATCGCGGCTACGGTCCTTTGGGTGGACACGGCCGCGGCGTGGGAGTCGAACGCCGAGGACTGGATCAAGTGGACCGACCCAGCGAACGAACGGGACGGCTTTGCACCGACCACCTGGCCCGGCCTCCGAGACCTGTTGCCCGCACCAGCCGGCGTCACTCTCGACATCGGCTGCGGCGAAGGTCGCGGCGCGCGCCAGTTGACGGCTCTCGGATACCGCGTCGTGGGCGTCGACCGATCGCCCTCGCTGGTACGCGCGGCCCGGGAACGGGGCTCAACCGCCGTACTGGCTGACGCGGCCCGATTGCCAGTCGCATCCGGAGCGGTCGCCCTCGCGTTCGCTTCGATGTCGCTACTCGACATCGAAGACCTCGACTCCGCTGTCTCCGAGATCGATCGCGTGCTCTCGCCCACAGGGGTGCTCGTCGCCGCGATCGTTCACCCTGCGGTCTCGATGTTCGATCCAGCGCGAATGAGGACGGGCGACCTTCAACTCGTCGCGCCGTACCTCGAGGCGCGGCGCAGCGTCGACCGCATCGAGCGCGGCGACCTCGCGATGACATTCGAGAGCTTGCACCGGCCGTTGAGCGCCTATTTCGAACCGCTGCTGTCGCGCGGATTCGCAATCACCGGCTTTCGAGAAGACGGCCAAGGGCCTGTCCCTTGGATGCTCGCCTTTCGCGCAGAACGGCGCTAGCAGCCTTCGAGGGGATGGCTACAAGCCTCGCCGCAGGCGCCTTTGAACGGGCACTCCTGTCGCGTCGTCGCGGCCTGGAACCGTCGCCGCAGGCGAGGCAGCCGGACCAGGGGCACGAGCGTGGCGATCACGGCGTACCCGCTCAGCCCGACATCCGGTGCCGCGGTTTCGAAGCATGCGGAGAACACCCCGAACGGCACCCCCATCGCGGCCCACGCCGGATACAGCACGTGGAACCGGCTCGGCGGCGGGGACGTGCCCAAGACGTAGCGACCGGCGTACCGGTAGACCGCGGACGTGCCCGCCACCCAGGCAGGACCGATCGCAACGCCCCAGACGAACAGCGGCCAGGACCAGCCGGTCCCGAGCAGCACCGCGCCGAGCACCGAGGCGACGATGCACGCGCCGACACCGAAGTACGTGAGCGTGCGCAGCTTCTGCATGAGCTCCTCGACCGCGGAGCCGGGCGCGAACGATTCGGCGGTCACAGCAGCTCGCTCGGATCCGACGGGACGTCGGCGGCATAGCTCTGCAGGATCTCGAGCGGCACGATCTCCAGCGCCCGCTGGTTGGTGGAGGCGAGTACGACGGGGGCCGCCATCCCGTCGAGGTGCGCCTGCAGCCAGCGGGCCGCGACGACGCACCACCGGTCACCGGGGACCAGCCCGGGGAACTGCCACTCCGGTCGCGGCGTGACCAGGTCGTTGCCGACCGACACCTGGTGAGCGAGGAACTCGCGCGTGACTACGGCGCACACCGAGTGGTTGCCCACATCCTCCGGCCCGCAGTTGCAGTTCCCATCGCGATAGAAGCCGGTGACCGGATCGGTGCCGCACGGCTCCAGCGGCCCCCCGAGGACGTTCAGCTCTCCCTCCACGACTCGAGCCTGCCACGCTCGTTGGAACGGATACATCCCGGGAGGCGTCGAAACAGCATGAACAAGGCCCGACGACTCGGCACGACGATCACCTGCGTCGCGCTCGCAGCGACCACCGCATGCAGCTCGAGCGGCAGCACGGGCACCTCACGCACGGACCGGCAACGGGCGGCAGTCACCTACGCCCAACAGCTCGCGGACAGCGCGCCGCGGATTGCCGGCGAACGACCCTTCACCGGTACGCCGCCGAAGGACCTGCGCCACGTCGACGAGACCATCGGCGTCAGCAACCTCGTCGTCCGCGCCCGCTACTGGACCGCGCCGGGCTCCCTTCGCCACGTCTATGAGTCGCTCTCGAACGCAACGCCGGCCGGGTTTCGCCTGACCGGCTACGGCGACCCGACCTCACAGGCGGAGGACGTCGCGGGCCGCGGCTTCCTTCACTTCGACCCGGTCTCGCCGCCGCCGTACATCGACGCCACCGAGCTCTATGTCGAGCTGGAGGCGGGCACCGGAGGACGGACGATCATCGCGGCCTTCGGGGAGGCCGCCGCGCATCCGATCCGCACCGCCGCGGAGACCATCCCCGTGGCGGACAGCAAGGTGACGATCCTTCGTAGGCACCTCGGCCGGCCCGGCGGGATCGTCAGAACCGTCCGCCTGGACGCCGCGCACTCGGCTGCCTTCGTCCGAGCCTTCAACGCCTCACCGGTTCGCGCGCCAGGGGTGTGCGTCGGTGGGATCGGGCCCGCCTTGGGCTACCAGATCACCATCGTGTCGGGCGGGCGCACCTGGCAGATCAGCTATCCCGGCGGTGCCAACTGCGGCGGCTTCGGCGTGCTGCTCGGCAAGGAGTCGCTCCCCGATCTCGAGGTCCCCGACGCGATGCGGCGCCTCATCAACGACGACTATCTCGGCGGCAAGGCCTACATCGATGGCAGCCTCGGCGCGGTCGGGGGGCCGGACCGAAGCGGCCTCCGCCCCTTCCGGCACGGGACCGTCATGGCGATGAGCAAAGGGCGCGTCGTCGCCCAGGCGTCGGTCGTTGGCCAGCTCGGCAGGTTCGAGCTCGAGGTGCCGCCCGGCCGCTACACGCTGATCGGCCACAGCCCGAACTACGAAAGCGGGCGCGGGGTGTGCAACGGCTACAGACCGGTGACGGTCGAACCGAACCGGTCGACTGCCGTCAACGTCCTGTGCCAGGAGCGATAACGCGCTACGCCGCGGCTGCCGTCGCCGCCGGGGAGTTCGCGAGGTAGTCGAGCGCAACCTGGGTGTCCGCCTCTTGCGACGGGTGGTAGTCGCGGCGGCAGTAGCGAGGAATCGCCATGACCAGCGACCACGGCGACGGCAACAGACCCTGCTTCGACGCCCGGTAGAAGTCGCGGAACCTCGGCACCGGGCCGACGTACGTCGGGTCGGCGGCACACAGGAAGCGCATCCCGCGCCGCCAGAGGTACGCCATGGTGATCGCCGCCACGATCATCGTGCGCAGCCGGGAGAACCACGAGTCGTGCAGCGCCCGGAAGACGTCGAACGCGACGCTGCGGTGCTCGACCTCCTCCGCGCCGTGCCAGCGCAGCAGGTCGAGCATCGTCGGGTCCGCGCCCGCCTCGTCCAGCGCCGGGGAGTCGAGGATCCACGCCCCGAGGACAGCAGTGAAGTGCTCGATGGCGGCGATCACCGCAACCCGCTCCAGCAGCCACCGCTTGCGCGGCACCCACCGGACCGCCCCATCACCGCCGAGCGTGAAGAACATCCAGTCGATCCGGCGCGTGAACGGCTCCGCGTCCAACCCGTTCGCGCTCAGATGGTCCAGGACCGCGGCGTGGGCCCGCGAGTGGACCGCCTCCTGGCCCATGAAGCCCTTCACGTCCGAGCGCAGCTGCTCGTCCTCGATCAGCGGCAGCGCCTGCTTGTAGACGTGGACGAACCAGCGCTCTCCGGCGGGCAGCAACAGGTGCAGCACGTCGATGATGTGCGAGGTGACCGGATCTCCCGGGATCCACGCGAGCGGCGTCGGCTCCCAGGCGAACTCGACCCGCCGGGGCCGGATCGTCATTTCACCTCGACGCGAGCAAGCCTGCGCATTGCCGCCGGTGAGACGCGCGAAAGCAGCCGTGCCCCGACCGCCTCGGGTGCCACCGGTACGACAGGGGTGCGGCGCTGCACCGCCTTCACGATCGCGTCGGCCACCTTCGACGGCGGGTAGTTGCGGCGCGCGTACTGCTTGGTCAGCGAGGCGGCACGCTCCCGCTGCCCGGACTCCGAGAGCCCGACGTACGTCGTCGCCCCCACGATCGGGGTGTTGATGATCCCGGGGCAGATCGCCGAGACGCCGATCCCGGCGTCGACCAGCTCCGCGCCGAGGCATTCGCTGAGCATCAGCACCGCGGCTTTCGTCGTCGCGTAGGCACCGAGCATCTTGCTCGGCGTGAACGCGGCGGCCGACGCGACGTTGACGATGTAGCCGCCCTCGAGGCGTTCCGCCATCGCGGAACCGAACGCGCGGCAACCGTTGACCACCCCGAGCAGGTTGACGTCGACGATCCGCTGCCAGTCGGCTGCGGTGGTGTCGAGAAACGGACCCGCGACGCCGATGCCTGCGTTGTTGACCAGCACGTCCGGAACGCCGTGCTCGGAAATCACCCGCTTGGCGAAGTCCTCCATCGAGGCCGGGTCCGACACGTCGACGGCGTAGGCGTGTGCTGCACCGCCGGCCGCAGCGATCTCCGAGGCGGTCCGCTCGCCGGATGCCTCCTGAAGCTCGGCGATCACGACCTCCGCGCCGAGCCGGGAGAACGCCAGTGCGGTCTCGCGACCGATCCCGCTTCCGGCGCCGGTCACCACGACGAGCTGGTCGTCGAAGCGCTTCGCGGCCTTTCGGCTCCGCGGCTCGGCGGGCGTGACCTTGGTGACCCGCAGCTTGCGCAGGGTGCGCGGCTCGGGTTCGCCTTCGACGTGGGACACCACTTCGGTGATCGCGTGTGCAAGCGCCTGCGGCGACTTCTGCTGCAGCCAGTGACCGGACCTCACCCGCCGCACCCACATCGTGTCGACCCACCGCTGCGGCGCCTCGGTGACCAGCGCCTGCGACAGGTAGCGGTCCTTCGTGGCCACGACGATCTGCACCGGGACGTTGGTGAATCGTTCCCTCGGATTGCGGATCCGCGGGAACACATTGGCCCGGTAGATCTGGATGCCCCGCGCGCCGTCCTTCACCAGCGTCGGCGCCGGCCAGTCGGCGCGCGCCGGCAGTCCCTCCATCCGGCGCAGCGCCGGGGCGAAGGTCCGCCCGATGAACAGCCGCCACATCAGCGGTACGACACCCGGCAGGTGCATCGGGAGCATGTACCAAGATCGGCGCGCCTGCCCGAGCGCCCCGAGAACCGCCCGCGGGCGCCGGCTGGCCAGCCGCTCACGGGTCCAGAACGCCGAATGGTCGAGCGACGGACCCGAGATCGAGGTGAACGACGCGAACCGGTGCTGCGTCTCCGGGTCGGTGATCGCCTCCCAGCACTGCACCGACCCCCAGTCGTGGCCGACCAGGTGGACCGGCCGGTGCGGCGATACCGCGTCGGCGACCGTGCGGATGTCGGCGGCGAGAACCTCGAGCTTGTACGCCGCACGCCGGTGCGGCCGGTCGGAGTCACCGGCGCCGCGGACGTCGTAGGAGATGACGTGAAACCGGCTCGCCAGCTCGTCGGCGACGGCGTTCCAGGTCGCCGACGTGTCGGGGTAGCCGTGTACGAACACCACAGTCGGGGCATCACGAACGCCTCGTTCGTTGACCGCGAGCTTCACACCACCGGACTCGACGAAGAAGTTGGCCACGTCATCACTCCGAACGGGCAGGCCTGTTAGTAGACTGGAGGTCCAATAATGGCCTACCGGGATGCGGGGATGTCAACCAGCACGCGACGCCGGCTCACGGTCGAGGACCGCCGCCAGGAGCTGATCGCTGCCGCTCTCGAGCTGTTCAGCAGCCAGCCGGCCGACGAGGTCACCCTCGACGACGTCGCCATGCGCGCCGGGGTGTCCCGCGCCCTCGCGTACCGCTACTTCGGCGGCCGCGGCGAGATCTACGTCGCGGCCATGCGCTCCGCCGCCGACGAGATGCTCGCCCTGCTCGACCCACCGCACGACGCCGACCCGCTGACCCGGGTGATCGAGGCGATCCGGCTGTTCTTCACCTTCGCCGAGGCGCACGCAACCGGCTTCCAGGCGCTGCTCTCCGGGCACCCGGGAGCGCGGTCCGGGACCGTCGGCGACATCGTCGAAGAGGTACGCGGCGCGCTGTTCGACCGGCTGGTGGAGGGCATGGGCCGCCACCGGGTCAGCGCGGACCTGCGGCTCGCGCTCAGGTCCTGGATCGCCTCGGCGGAAGCGTCCGCACTCGACTGGCTCACCCACCGCGACGTCCCGCGGAAGCAGGTCGAGGACTTCGTGCTGAGCCAGCTCTACGCCGCCCTCACCGTCGCCGCGACCCGCGACCCCGAGGTCGCCCGCTTCATGGAGGGCCTGCGGTGAACTACGCCGAGTTCGGCGCGGCGTTCGTCCACGCGGCAGTGACGCCGGAACGGATCAGCGCAGTGATCCGCGGCATCACCGGTGAGGAGGTTCGAGTCGGACCGCTGGCCGCCGGACCGGGCGGGGTCGCGACCGCCAACGCGGTCGGCCGCATCGGCGAGCCGGCGCCGGAGATCACCGGTCACGACCCGCTCGCGTACAAGGTCTCGCTTCCGGTGACACTGGACGTCGACGTCACGGCGGCCGGCACCAAGCATCACTTCGACGTGAACGCCACGGTCCGGGTGTTCTTCACCGTCGCGCTGACGCCACCGCTGTCGATCTCCATCGTCGCGGAGTCCCCGACCTATCTCGACGTCGACGTCGACATCCGTCCCAAGGGCATGCAGGCGAAGCTGCTCGCCCGGTCAGGCATCGTCGAGCGCGAGATGCGCAAGAACATCGCGCGTTACGTGCGGGAACGAATCAGCGACGAGGTGTCGGCATTCTCGACGATCGACCTCGTGCCGCTGATGACGTCGGTCGCCGACCACATCACCGGCGAGGTCACTCGCTAGTCGAAGATCTGCACCCGTGAGATCAGCCACCGGTCGTGGGGCCGCACCATCGTCATCGTGATCCGCTGCGCGTAGGTGGTCGACCCCTTGGTGTTGACGATCGTCTGGTCGAGGAACACGTCGAGCACCGCCGACGTCTGCGATATCGACGCAATCCCGGCGCTGATCAGCTTGGCCGACGAGGTCGACTTCAACTTGACGATCCCGGGTTGCAGCTGGCCGTCGGCAGCGGTGAGGCTCCGGTACTGGGACAGGAACGGGTCGACCGAGTGCGCCTCGGTCTTCGCGACGTCGGCGGCGAAGCTGTCGTAGCGGTACGTCGCGAACTGCAGTGCGTACTGCCGTCCGGTCGCGAGGGCGCTCTGCTCGAACGAGGACAGCGAGTGCTCGAGCCGGTCGTTCTTCGACGACAGGTCATGGGTGCGCACGCCGGCCACCACCGCGCCCGCGATCACCGCGCCGACCGCGACGACGCCGATGGCGGTCCACGCCGACGGCAACCGCAGCGTCACCGATCGTCCTGACTCGCTCATCGCACTCCCGCCTGGTACGCGCTCTTCCATGAGCTGCCCCCGTGACGTGGCGGCCCTGCGGTGTCGTCCCCCGCGGGGCGCGGCGCGAACGCCGCACCGCGCTGGTCCTGGATCGGCAGCGGGTGCAGACAGTACCCGTTGGTGATCGCAGGTCCCTTGTGCGGGTTGAACGGCGCGCGGCGGCGAGTGCCCGGGTAGCTGCAGAACGTCCCCGGCTGCGGCGAGAGCAGGAACTCGACGTGGCCGCCATGCACCGCGGAGGCAAGCGCGCGGAGCCCGGCCGGCAGCGAGATCAACAGTGCCTTCAACCCGGGCAGCCGCGCCACGGCAATGCGTCCGGTCGTCACCAGGTTCGTGAGCAGCACGCTGACGTCGTCCGCGTCGTTGAGCAGGATCGGCGCCACCTGCTCGGTCGTCTGCAGCGCGGCCCGGATCAGTCGCGCGGTCTTCGGATCGTCGGCGCGAATGGTGTCCGACAGCTGCCGCAGCGATCGCGCGAACGTGCGAAGGTCGCCGTTGTGGGCGAGCTGGGTGTCCAGCAGCGAGCCCGCGTTGTGCAGCAGGTTGACCGTCTGGGGCTCGATCTTCGACAGCGAGTCGACCAGCTGTGCACCGTGGTCGATGATCGCCGCCAGCGCGGGGCCGGTCCCGGTGAACGCCGTCTCGAGCTCGTCGACGACCGTCCGCAGCTGGTCGAGGTCGACCGAACCCGAGAACGCCGAGATCGAGTTGAGCAGTCCCGACAGCGACGGCGGCTGCACGGTGTCCTCCGGTGCGATCACCGAGCCGTCGGCGAGGTATGGCGGGCCCGTTCCCGTCGGTTGCAGGTCGAGGTACTGCTCCCCCGCCGGAGACCTGTCCGCCACGACCGCCTTCGTGGCGGCGGGAACGTGTGCCGAGTCATGGATCTCCAGCGTCGCCGCGACGCCGTCGTCGGTGATGTCGATCGAGGAGACCGTGCCGACCGGGACGCCGCGGTAGGTCACCTGGCTGCCGGGGAACAGCCCGCCGGTCACCGGCATGTCGACGACCACCCGGTAGTGACCCTGGAACGTCTTCGGCCCGATCACGCTGACCACGAGGTAGGTCAGGCACAGCGCGCCGACGGCGGCGAACAGCCCGAGCTTGCCCAGCGGCAGCCGCGCCCTCACTTCGAGGCCCCGTTCCTCGGAACCACGACCTGGCCGACGAGGTCGAGGTAGTCACCGGGGATCGCGCGGTCGAGCAGCAGCGCGAAGCGGCGAAGACCCGACAACGTCGAGCCCAGCCGGCTCCGCAGCGCGACCAGGGTGTCGAGGGTCGGCGCCAGCTCGTCGAGGTCGGTGAGCAAGGTGCCCTGCACCGAGTCGAGCACCTGCGTCGCGGTCCGGCCCAGCAGCGAGATCCGCGAGAGCAGCTTGGTGAAGCCCGCGGTGTCCGCCTGCAGGTCGGCGATGCCGGGACGGAGCTCGGTGAGCCCGCGGACCAGCAACGTGTGCTGCGCCGCAAGCTGGTTGGACAGGTGTGCGACCGCGGTCAGCGTGTGGTCGATCTCCGACGTGTGAGCGTCGAGCTCGGACAGCACGTCGTTCAGCCGCGCGATGAGCGCGTGACCGGTCTGTGCGCGGCCGTGCAACGCGATGTCGAGCTGGCCGACGATCGTCGAGATCTGACCGATCCCGCCGCCGTTCAGCAGCGCGGAGAACGCCGCCAGCAGGTTCTCGACGTCCGGCGAGCGGTAGGTGTCGTCGGCGCTGATCGTCGCGCCGGACGCGAGATAACCCGCGTCCACCGTCTTCGGCGGCACGAGGTTGACGTACTCCTCGCCCAGCGGGGTGGTGAGGGCGAGGGTCGCGGTGGTGCCGACCGGGAGCTGGGCGCTCTTCGAGATCACCATGTGCACGTAGGCACGGAAGCCCGACGTGGACAGCGACTGCACCCGCCCGATGGTCACGTCGTGCAGCTCGACCCGGCCGCCGACCGGGAGGCCGGTCGCGTCGGTGAACACCGCGGTCAACCGGTACGACGGGCCGCTCACTCCGCGGCCGATCGAGAAGCTCTGCAGCCCCGGGCCGCATCCGGCGACCAGACTCGCCGTCACGGCGACCGCGGCGAGGCGGAGCGCGCGCCTCACCGGACGTCCCCGAACAGCGCGCCGAGGTTGTCGGACTTGCCGAGCCCGGTGAGCAGGGAGCACACCGGGCCGAGGGCCTTGCAGACCTTCTGGACGGTGGAGTTCCAGAACTGGTTCTGACCGAGGTCGGCGTGGCGGGTGAGGATCGCACCCCCGTGGTTGACCCTCGCGAGGTTCTGGGCGGCCAGCGGCAGGTTGTCCAGCGTCTCGATCAGGGCGCGCTGGTGCTGCAACAGAACGTTGGTGGTGACGACGAGGTCGTGCAGGTCGCCGTGGAGGGTCGCGCGGTGCGACTTCAGGAACGTCGCCAGCGAGAGCAGGCCGGTCGACAGGTTGTCGACCACCGCGGTGATGTCCCCACGCTCCTTCGCAAGCTCCGACGACGCGTCGGCGAGGTCGGAGTTGAACGACGAGATCAGCCCTTCGCGCTTCACGAGGTTCGCGCTCAGCGTGTTGAGGCTCGCGATGACATGAGTGAACGCCTCCCTGTCGCCCGCCAGCGCCCCGGTGGCGGTGGCCAGCCCCTCGATGCTGTCGTGCAACGCGGCGCCGTTGCCGTCGAAGTTGTCGGAGAGCACCTTGATCAGCCGGCCCACCGCGCCCTTGGCGCCCGCCTCCTTCGGCCCGAGCGCGTCGAACAACGTCGTCAAAGACCCGACCAGCTGGTCGAACTCCGCAGGCTCGTGGGTCCGCGTCGTCGGCAGGACGTAGCCGTCGGGCATCGTCGGGCCGCCGCTCCACGCCGGGCTCAGCCCGACGTAGCGGTCGCTGATGACCGACGGCGGCACGATGAACGCCTGCGCGTCGAGGGGGACCTTCGTCCCCGCCGGCAGGCTCAGCACGACCTTCACCTGGTGCGGCTGCGGCGTCACCGACGACACGCTCCCGACCGGCAGCCCGAGGATGTCGACGTGGTTGCCGGGGTAGATGCCGTTGCTCTCGGTGAAGTACGCCGTGATGTGCATCCGCTTGCCGCCGCTGACCAGGTGCACCCCCACGACGACGAGGGCGGCCACGATCGCGAGCACCAGCCCGGCAGCGAGCGCGGCGACCAGCCGCGGCCGCGCCATCAGTGGCAGCCCTTCACGACGAAGCCGCACAGGACGTTGTCCGGCAGCAGCAGATACGGCAGGTTGATGTCGATGTAGGGCCCGTCGCCGGTGGCGTTCGCCAGACCGCGGCTGGCCGGCGCCAGCAGGTCGACGGCGTGCCCCAGCAGGTGGTCGTCCTTGCGCAGCAGCGTCGTCACGACGTGCAGCCGGTCGAGCAGCGGGCCGAGCGTGGCCGCGTTGTGCCGCACCAAGGTGGTGAGCTCCCGACCCAGTCGGGCGGAGTCGACCAACAGCTCGTGAATCACCGCTCGCCGCGCCTTCAGGGTTGCGAGGACCTGGTCGGCGTCCCCGAACAGCGCGTCGAGGGTGTTCCGCTGCGACGCGAGGGTCGCGGTGACCGTCCTGGTGTTGCGCAGCAGGTTGTCCAGCTGCGCCTGGCGGGACACCACGACCTTCGAGATGCCCGCCAGGCCGTGCAGCAGCTGACGCGTCACCGTGGGGGTGTGCGCGAAGGTCCGGCTCACCGTCCGCAGCGCCGAGCGCAGAGTCGGGATGTCGAGGCCACCGACCGTCGACGACAGCCCGTTGGTGACGTCCGCCAGGTCGAACGGCACCGTGGTGCGTGCCACCGGGATGGTGACCGACGAGGCGAGCTCCCCCGGACCGGCGGGGGTGAGCTCGACGTACTTCGTGCCGAGCAGCGTCGCGACCTCGATCGAGGCCGTGGTGCGGCTGCCGAGATGGACGCTCTTGGGCAGCGTGAAGTCGACCCGGATCACGGCGTGGTCGAGGTGGACCCCGGTGACCGTCCCCTCGGGGATCCCTGCGACCCGCACGTCGTCCCCGCTGGACAGGCCTGCGGCCTGGGCGAAGTCGGCGGAGTAGTGGCGGTCGGAGGAGAACACCTCGACCCGCGGCAACAGCACGACGGCCGCCACCACGCCGACCATCGCGGCCGTGCCCACGAGCCCGACCGCGACCCGATTTCGGGAGCGGAGCGGACGGCTCAGGAAGCCGATCACGGTGCCCCTTGGCAGACGGCCGAGTGCACCGTCTTGCCGTTCACGGTGATCGGGACGATCAGCTTGCCGCTCTGCACCGCAACCGAGCAGACGTACCCGTTGAGCCACGTGCCGTACCCGAGGCTGCGGGTGAACGCGGCGGCGCCGATGGGAAGCGCCTTGAGGGCCGCCGCCAGGATCTTCTGGTTGTGCACCAGGGTCCCGGCGACGAGGAACAGGTCGCGGATGTCGTGGTGCAGGATCGGCTCGCCCTTGCCGACCAGGCTGCCGACCGAACGCGCCACGTCATCGATCCCGGACAGCGCGTCCGCGATCTGATGGCGGTCCGCGGCCAACCCGTGGGTGAGCGAGGCGAGCTGGTTGATCAGCGACGCGAGATCGCCGTTGTGATCGGCGACGCTCGCCAGCACGGTGTCGAGGTTGTCGATCACCTGGCCGATCACGTCGTCTCGCCGGCTGAGGTTCGTGGTGAGCGTCGCGATGTTGCCGAGCAGCGCCGTGATGCTGCCGCCCTCCCCCTGGAACTGGGCGACGACATCGGCGGCGAGCTGGTTCGCCTGGGTCGGGTTCAGCGCGGCGAACAGCGGCTTGAAGCCGTTGAACAACGCGGTGAGGGACAGCGCCGGCGCAGTGTGGTCGGGGTAGAAGACGCCACCGTCGTTCATCGACTGCCCGCTCGGGTCCGGCTGCTCGAGCGAGAGAAACCTCGCGCCGAGCAGGTCCTCGTAGCGGATCACGGCGCGGGCGCCGGTGGTGAAGCGCTGTGACCGGTCGACCTCGAACGTGACGACCGCATCGGCGGGGTAGGCCTTGCCGTCCGGGTAGACGGTGTCGCCGGACAGCCGCTCGCCGGTCACCCGCCCGACCCGTACGCCGGCGATGTCGACGTCGTCCCCGGGACGCAGCCCAGACGCGTCCGTGAACAGCGCCCGGTAGGAGTACGTCGAACGACCGAGTGGCCTGGTCACCGTGTTGGACACGATCAGCGTGAGCAGCAGCGATACGACGACGAACGCCGCCAGCTTCACCGAGGTCCGCCAGATGCTCACGGGCAGTTCTTTCCGGGAACGCCGGCGTAGCGCGGGCACTGGGCGCGGGTGTAGCCCTGGGTGTCGAGCGGGTTGAGGTCGGGCGCGACGGTGACCTGTAGCCACGGCCCGTGACCGAGCGCTCGCGCGGCGCCGAGCAGGAACAGCCGCAGCTGCTCGACCGCCCGCACCAGGTTGGTCCGACCGCCCTCCAGCACCGTGACGACCGGCTGCAACAGCTCGACGATCGCGCGCAGCTTGTGCTGGTTCACCGACAGCAGCCGGCGGGTGCGGTCGGCGACCGGCGGCGCCTCCGCAAGCAGCCTGCGGATCTGCGCCTGGCTGGTGTCGACGTTCTTGGAGATCGCGATCGCGTTGTCGAGGGTGCGCAGCAGGTCGGGGGCGTCGCGGGACAGCTCGTCGCCGACCTGGGCAAGCGTGGAGAGGTCATGGACCAGCTGGCTCGTGTGCGGCGCAACCTTCGTCGTGTACGCCTCCAGCTGGTCGACCAGCCGGCCGAGCTCCGCTCCTCGGCCATCGAGCGCGGTCGCGATCGCGGTAAGGGTCGCGTCGAGCTTGCCGGGCTGCACCGCGGTGAGCAGCCGGTACCCGACGTCCAGCGCCTGGTCGAGCTCGACGGTGGGGGTCGAGGTGTCGGCGACGAGATGCGCCGGGAGCCGCAGCGGTGCGGTGGCGTGCTCGGGCGGGACCAGGTCGACGTACAAATCGCCGAAGACGTTGCGCGGCACCAGCCGCACCGTCACCCCGTCGGGGATCTTCTCGATCTGCGACGGATCGATGTGCAGCGTGAGCACGGCGTTGCGCAGCGTCCGATGGACGCGGGCGAGCGAGCCGACCAGCACCCCGCGGTACTCGACCTCGGAGCCCGGACCGAGGGCGGGCCCGGCTTCCGGCAGCGTCGCGGTGACCACCTTCGACGTCGAGAACGCCCCGAAGCCGTACGCCACGCCCACGACGGACGCGCCGATGACGAGGACCAGGAACAGCAGGCCCGCCAGGACCCGCTGGGCGCGCGTCATCCGGAGATCCGTACCGACGGGTTCGCGCCGTACAGCACGAACGTCAGGACGAGGTCGAAGATGACGATCGCGACGATGCTGGTCCGCAGCGCGCGGCCAGCGGCACGACCGACGCCCTCCGGACCCCCGGTCGCGGTGTAGCCGTAGTAGCAGTGGACCAGCGTCACGATGATCGCGAAGACCACCGCCTTCACCAGCGAGTAGAACAGTTCCTCGACCGGCAGGAAGCGGTGGAAGTAGTAGAGGTACGTGCCTTTCGACTGGTGGTTGAGATAGACCACCTCGACCTCTGTCGCGACGTAGGAGGCGAACAACCCGACCAGGTAGAGCGGCACGACCGCGGTGAACGCCGCGAGGATCCGGGTCGTCACGAGGTAGGGCAGCGAGGGCACTGCCATCACCTCGAGCGCGTCGACCTCCTCGGCGATCCGCATCGCGCCGAGCTGCGCGGTGAAGCCGCAGCCGACCTGCGCCGCCAGCCCGACCCCCGCCACGATCGGCGCGATCTCGCGGGTGTTGGCGTACGCGGAGATCACGCCGGACAGCGGCGCGAGACCGATGATCTGCAGGCCCTTGAACCCTTGCAGGCCGAGCTCGCTGCCGGAGAAGAACGACAGCGCGAAGATGACAGCAACGGTGCCGCCCCCGACCAGCAGCGCACCGGATCCGAAGCTGATGTCAGCGACCAGCCGCGCGACCTCGCGCCAGTAGCGCACCGCGGCGCGGGGCAGCCACAGCAGCGCGCGGACGTAGAACAGCAGCTGGGTGCCGAGCTCCTCGAGCACATCGACGACCCGCTCGAAGGAGCGGACCACGACACGGACCGGCCGGGGTGGCGACAGACCGGCGAGCGGATCGGAGCTGCTCGTCATCTACGGCCCGTGAGGCGGAACGAGGATCAGGTAGATCTGCGAGATGACCGTGTTGGCCACGAACACCAGCAGGAAGCTGATCACGACGGACTGGTTGACGGCGTCGCCGACGCCTTTGGGTCCTCCCTTGACCGACAGGCCCTTGTAGCCGGCGACGAGCGCCGCGATGACGCCGAAGACCGCAGCCTTGATCTCGCCGACGACGATGTCGTCGAACGCGGTGAACTCCGTGAAGGTACGGAGGAAGCTGCCGGGCGTGCCGTGCCCGACCCACACCTCGTAGAGGTAGCCGCCGGTGACGCCGACGAACAGCACGATGCCGTTGAGCAGGACGGTCACCAGGATCGCCGCCGCGAGCCGCGGCGCAACGAGCCGCTCGAGCGGCGAGATCCCCATGACCTCGAGCGCATCGATCTCGTCGCGGATCTTGCGCGCGCCGAGGTCGGCACAGATCGCCGAGCCGCCGACTCCGGCGATCATCAGCGCGGTGACGAGCGGCGCCGCCTCGCGCACGATCGTGAGCGCGTCCACGGCGCCGGTGTAGGAGTCCGCGCCGATCTGATGCGCGACCGACCCGACCTCGACCGCGACGAGGACACCGAACGGGATGGCGACCAGGATGGCGGGAAGGAGGCACACGCTCGCGATGAACCACGCCTGGTCGATCGCCTCACGCCACGGGAAGCTGCGCCGCCGGACCGCCTGCAGGCTCGCGAGGATCGTGTCGCCTGCCAGCGAGTACAGGTCACCCGCCGCACCGAGTCCCGCACCGGCGTACGCCGCAAGCGCGGTGCGGTCCAGGCCGCGCGTCCCAGCCAACGTTGCGGCTACTTCGCCTCTGCGGCGCTCTTCAACGAGGCGAGGGTCGCCTCCATGTTCTTACGGTTGTGCTCCGGCCGATCCCACACTCCCATCACCGGCGCAGAGCCTTTGTCCATCCACCACGGACGAAGGTCGGTCCAGGTCTCGGTCACCTGCGTTGCGGTCCCGGAAGGCTGGAACTCGTACTTCCACTCGGCAATCGGCACGGCCGCGAACGTCACCCGGAAGACGAAACGCTTCCCTCGCTCTGCCTCGGTGACCTCGGCCGTCGTGGACCACCGACGCCAGCCGGTGCGGTTGCTCCCGCGGAACTTCGCGCCGACCGCCGGGCCCGTGGCTCCACCGACCCACTTCCCACCGGTGTTCTCCGGGCTCCACTTCCCCATGTCGGTGAGCTCGGACACCATGTCGTAGAGCGCATCCGCGTCGCGCGCGATTTGGGTCGACACCTGGACGGTCTTGTCAGCCATGGCGGACATATTGGCCTATTTCGGCCTGGTCCGGCACGCCTTCACGGCATCTAGAGGTGGGCGGGGAGCCCGAACAGCGGAAACAGCCGCTCCGTGTCGAGGAACGTGTTGATCGCCGCCACCTTGCCGTCGCGTACGTCGAACACGTGCAGCGCCCAAGGGGCATGGCCGCCCTCGGGGTCGGGGCGGTACTGCGCCGCGGCGGGGCAGCCGCTGGCCGATGTCGCGATCATGCGCGAGCCGCGGCACCCGATGCCCGGACCGAGCATCCAGGTGTGAATGTCGGCGGCGCCCTGCAACCACATGGCGTAAGGCGGCATCGACTGCACGGCATCGGAGTGCAGCAGCGTGACCAGCTCGTCGATGTCGTAGCGCTCGAACGCGTCGACGTACCTTGCCAGCAGGTCGCGGTCGTCGCCCTGCAACGGGACGGGCGTCGCGGCCTGGTCGTCCGCCAACGTGGCGCGGGCCCGTTGCAGGGCGCTGTTGACCGCGGCGACGCTGGTGTCGAGGAGGTCGGCGACCTCGGTCGCCTGCCAGCGCAGCACCTCGCACAGGATCAGGATCGAGCGCTGGCGGGCCGGCAGCTGCTGCAGCGCCGCAACGAACGCGAGCCGGATGCTTTCGCGCGCTTCGGCGAGCTCCGCCGGGTCGGCCTCCAGCGGCAGGATCCGCTCGTCCGCGATCGGGGACACCCACGATCCGTCCGGCAGGATCCCTTCGAGAGAGGCCTCGGTCGGCGGCATCGGCGGGCCTAGGTCGACCGGCCGGGCGCGCCGCTGCTGGCTGCGCAGCATGTCGAGACAGATGTTGGTCGCGATCCGGTAGAGCCACGATCGGACGCTGGAGCGCCCTTCGAAGGAGTCGGCGCCCTTCCAGGCGCGCACCATCGTCTCCTGCACTGCGTCCTCGGCATCGAAGCCCGATCCGAGCATGCGGTAGCAGTACGCCGTGAGCTCCCGGCGATGCGCCTCGAGGTCCTCGGTGCCGGGCGCGAGGGTGATGGTCATCGCCTTCCGATCCTAGGGATCACCGGGGCGATGGCGAAGATGATGCGGTGCGCATCCGCCTGATTGCCGTTGCCGCCACGATCGCCGCGCTGCTGTCCGGCACCGGTCTCGCGATCTCCTCGGCCGCCGCAGCGCCCACCCGGACCGGCAAACCCGCGGTCAGCCGTTGCGGCTCGCACCCGTGGTGCAACACCAAGCTGTCGGCGGCGAAGCGCGCGCACCTCCTGCTCGCTGCGATGTCCCCGTCCGACCGGATCGCCGTGCTGTCCGGCGACGCGGCCCCTGACGTCGGCATGCCCGCCGTCAAGGCCACCGATGGTGCCGTCGGTGCCGGCGGCCTCGGCTCGTCGAAGTACAAGTCCACCGCCATGCCCGCCGGGATTGCCCTCGCCGCCGGTTTCGACCCGAAGCTGGCCTACCGCTTCGGCAAGACGGTCGGGGCCGAGGTGCGTCACCGAGGCTTCGACGCCGACTACGGGCCGACCGTCAACATCATGCGAACGCCACTCGGCGGGCGAACCTTCGAGGGGTACGGCGAAGACCCGTACCTCGCCGGACAGATAGCGGTCGGTTGGGTCAAGGGCCTGCAGTCCGAAGGCGTGATGGCCGACGTGAAGCACTTCGCGGTGAACAACCAAGAAGGCCAGATCGGATCGGCGCCGCTCAGCGGCGTGGTCGGCGGCCGGTTGATCGTGAACGCCCTCGTGAGCCAACGCGCCTTGCACGAGATCTACCTGCCGGCGTTCCGGGCCGCGGTCCAGCAGGGTCACAGCGCGACGGTCATGTGTTCGTACAACCAGATCAACGGGGTCTATGCGTGCGGCAACCGGCAGCTGCTGACGACCATCCTCCGCAAGCAGTGGGGCTTCAAGGGCTTGGTCTACTCCGACGCAGGCGCGTGTCACGAACCGAAACAGGACCTCGCGGCGGGCACCAACATCGACATCCTCGGCACCTGCTACACCGCACCGGAGCTCCAGACGTCCCTCGCCATCGGCTTGGTCCACCAGAGCGACATCGACAAGCGGGCCTACGAAGTGCTCCGCACGCTGTTCGCGTACGGGTTCTTCGACCATCCGTTCTGGCCCGCGAACCCGTCGCTGGACAACGTGGCGGCCGACGCCGCCGTCGCCGACCAGGCCGCAGAGCAAGGCGCGGTCCTGCTGCGCAATCGACACCACATGCTCCCGCTCGCGTCGCACCGCCACCACACGATCGCGGTCATCGGAGCGGCGGCGAAGCACTACATCTCCGGTGGCGGCTCCTCGCAGGTCACGCCCTGGTTCAGGACGACCGCACTCGCCGGCATCGAACGCCGGGCGGCGCGAGCGGGCGACACGGTGACCTACGCCAGCGGCCACCGGCGGGCCGCTGCAGCCGCTCTCGCGAAGCGCTCCGACGTCGCCATCGTGGTTGCCGCGGACACCTCGTCGGAGGGCGAGGACAAGGTGTGCCTGTCACTGCGCCCGATCTGCAGCGGGGGTCAAGCCACCCCGCCGAACCCGATCGCGAGCCAGCTCGGCTACGGCAACCAGGACGCCCTGATCCGCAAGGTCGCCGCCGCGAATCCGCACACGGTCGTTGTCCTCGAGACCGGCGCGCCCGTCCTGACCCCGTGGCGCAACGACGTCGCCGCCATCCTCGAAGCCTGGTACCCGGGCGAGGACGGCGGCACGGCCATCGCCCGCCTGCTCTATGGCGACGCCGACCCGGGCGGCCGGCTGCCCGCGACGTTCCCCCGCTCGGCGAACCAGCTCCCCACCGCGGGCAGTACCGCGCAGTACCCCGGCACCCTCAACCCGGAGTCGCCGCTGTTCCTCGCCGCGCACTACAGCGAAGGCGTGATGGTCGGCTACCGCTGGTACGACAAGCACCACCTCGCCCCGGCGTACCCGTTCGGCTTCGGGCTGTCCTACACGACATTCCGGATGCGCTCGGTCCGCGGAACGTTCGGTGCGCCGCCGGCGCGGTCGTCCGTCACGTTGCGGATCACCAACACCGGGCATCGGACCGGTTGGGCGGTGCCGCAGGCGTACGTCGGGCTGGAGTCGCTCGGCCGGCCGGAACCGGTCCGCCAGCTTGCCGGCTTCGCCAAGGTCCGGCTTGCCCCCGGTCAGTCACGCACCGTGACGATCCACCTCGACCCGCACGCGTTCGAGTACTGGGACACCACGGCCGGCCGGTGGCGGGTGGCGCCCGGCTGCAAGAGCGAGACCATCGAGCCTGCCGGCGACTACCGGGGCACGCTGGTGGCAAGCTGCCCGAGCCGGGGCTGACACCCGACAATTAAGCCGGTCGGAGTAACGAATCCTTGCTTAGGTTTATTCGCTGCTGGGCACCACCTCGGCGTGGCTAGGGCGGCAGAGCTCGTCGTGCAGCCCGGCCCGGACGGGGTACGGGATGCCCGCCGCCTTGCCTCGGCAACCCTCGACGGCCGCTCGAACGGCCTCGCCGCCGACGCCGAGCTCGTGGTCACCGAGCTCGTCACGAACGCCGTCCTGCACGGCGCGCCACCGGTCCTGGTCCGGATCACGGGACGTCGACACCGGGTGCGCATCGAGGTGAGCGACAGCGCGCTGACGCTCCCACTCCGGCACCACCGCCGCAGCGAGGGAATGACCGGCCGCGGGCTCGACGTGGTGGAGACGCTCTCGCACGCGTGGGGCGTGCAGTCGGGACCGGAAGGCAAGCTGGTGTGGGCCGAGCTGGGCCGCCCGCGCCGGCTCTTTCCCTCGCGCAGCGACTACCCCGACGCCGACGCGGCGACGCTGTCAGAGCTCGATCCCGGCGCGGACGTGCACTATCCGGTTCGTCTCGGCTGGGTGCCGACCGAGCTGCTGCTCGCGGCCAAGGCCCACATCGACAACATCCTGCGGGAGCTGACGCTGATCCGCGAAGGAGCCGAGACCGGCCTGCCCGCGGAAACGATCGACGTGCTCGCGACGGTGACAGAGGACTTCGCCGAAGCCAGGATCGAGATCAAGCGGCAGGCACTGGCCGCGGCACGGCGGGGCGACGTCTACACCGACCTGACGCTGAGCCTTCCGCTGACGGCGGCGGACGCCGGCGTCCGCTACCTCGCCGCGCTCGACGAGGCGGATCGGCAGGCTCGGTCGGCGCGGCTGCTCACCGTTGCGGCCGCCCCTTCGCACCGGGTGTTCCGGGAGTGGTACGTCCGGTCGCTGTGCGACCAGCTGAAGTCAGCGGCGATGGGTGAGGCGCCGCACGAGGCGACGACGTTCGCCTTGGTGCTGGCGCACGAACTCGATCGGATGGCGGCGCGCGTCGCTCCGTCCGAGGTTTACTACCGCTACCCGGGCGGCACGGAGGCCTGACGATGAGGCGGAGCCTTGGCTGGCCTGCGGCCACGACCCTCGTTCTCCTGCTTACGCTCACCGGCTTCAGCACCTGGCTCGTCAAGGGCACGGTGGACCATCAGGAGAATCGGTTGCTCCACGAACGAGCGAACGAGGTGGCGCTCGTCCTCAAGGAAGCCGTTGAGTCGCTGTCCAGCCAGCTGCACACCGTCGGCGGCGTGCTGCGCGCCACGGATGGCGACCCGAAGGCGTTCGCACGGTCGAGCGCAGCGCTCGTATCCGCCTCCGACGGCCATGACTCGATCGCACTGCTCCGGCGAACCCCACAGGGGTACCGCGCGGCGCTCGTCAGCGGCGCCGCGATCCGCCGACAGCAGCTCGTCACCGGGCCCGTCGCCGAGACGCTCGCCGTCGCGAGCGCGACGAACCGGATGGTGGCGACACCGGTCATGGGTGCCGGCCGCGACCGCACTCTCGGCTTCGCCGTCGGTCCGCCCGCCTCCCCCGAGGGGACGGTCCTCTACCTCCAGCTGACGCTCGGCGCGCTCGGCCCACCGACCGGGGTCGGCACGTCGCCGTTCAACGAGCTCCACGTCGTGCTCTACGACGCGCGACGCGCGGACCCATCCACCGCCGTCGTTGCGACGACCGATGACCTTCCGCTGCGCGGAGAGGTGACGTCAGTGCCGGTTGACGCCGGCGCATCGGTGTGGACCCTCCAGGTGAGCCCGGCCCATCCGCTCGTCGGCGGCACCACCGCGCAGGCTCCTTGGATCGTGCTCGGCGCCGGCGTGGTGATGGCCTGCCTGATCACGCTCATCGTCGAGAGCGAGACCCGTCGGCGGCGCAACGCGCTCATGCTGTACCGCAACGAGCGCCAACTAGCAGAGGGGCTGCAACGCAGCCTGCTGCCGGAGCTTCCGGACCTGGCGACACTCGACGTCGCCGCGCGCTACCTGCCGGGCTCCGCCGATCAGCAGATCGGCGGCGACTGGTACGACGTCTTCGCGCTCGACGGCGACCGCATCGGGTTTGCCGTCGGCGACGTACTCGGTCACGACATCGAGGCGGCAGCGCTGATGTCGCGGATCCAGGCGGCGCTGCGGGCATACGCCTTCGTCGGACATCCGCCGGCCGCTGTCCTCGACCATCTCGACAGGCTGTTGATCTCGCTCGACACCGAGCGTCTCGTCACGGTCTTCTTCGGGATACTCGGACCGGACGACGGCACCGGCCGACGCGAGCTCACGTTCGCGAACGCGGGACATCCGGCGCCGATGGTCCACGACCGGACCACCGGCGTCTGTGACCTCGACGCTGTCACATCTCTCCTGCTCGGCGTCGTGGGCGGCGAGGTGAGCCGAACGCAGTCGTCAGTGGTACTGACGCCCGGGGCCACCCTCGTGCTCTACACCGACGGGCTCGTGGAGGTTCCGGGCGAGTCGCTCACTGACCACGTCGAACGCCTCAAGCAAACGTTGACCGCCAACGCGGGCCGGTGCTCCCCCGAACAGCTGTGCGACCTGTTGCTGGAAGCCACCACGAAGCGGCCGCGGCGCGACGACGTCGCTGTGCTGGCAGCACGCCTGGTGTCCAGCGACGTCCCGGCGACGCCGCTCCCGCGCCGGGTCCGCCTCATCGCGCTACGCCGCCAGTAGGAGCGCCGGTTAGCCCACCCAGCAGCGCGTGGGGATGGGTGCGTTAGGTCACACTTTGGGCGTGATCACGCTCCGGGTCGCGGCAGCGGCGTTGCTTGCCACCGTGGTCACCCCGGTGATGACGCCCGCCTCGGCCGCGACACCGTCGGTACGCACCGCGTACTGGTGGCAGCCGGAACCGGTGAGCGGCCTGATTCCCGCGCCGGGCGTTCCCGCCGCCGGTCTCTACGTCGCGTCGAGCCCGGCCGGCACCCAGGCGATGTCCGCCCTGAGCATCACCACCCCCATCTCGAGCGGTTTGGTCCAGCTGACCCTGCAGGTGTCTCAACGACAAGTGCTCAACCCGCCCGCGATCAGTGCGTACGCCGCCACGTCGTCGTGGCAGCCGGGCGGTCCTCAGCCCTGGGCGTCGCGGCCCCGGTACGCGCATGCGCTCGCCCGGGGGGACTACAACCCGGCGCAGACCCGCATGTCCCTGCGGGTCCCGGCGTTCGCTCTCGCGCACGGGATCGTGCTCGTGCCGTCGGCGGTCAAGGGCGCAACCATCGGGCCGACCTTCGCGATCTCCTTCCAGCGCCCGGTCGCGGCTTCGGTTCGCGCCTCGTCCTCGCCCACCCCCAACCCGGGGCGGCACTCGAGCTCGCCGCGACCGTCGAGGTCGAACCGGCCGTCCGCCCACCCGGCGTCGAGCAAACCCACCCCGACCCACACCCGCCACCACCCGCGGTCTGCGTCGCCGCATCCCCGCCATACCGCGAAGCCGGGTTCGCCGATCCCCTCGCACTCCCCGGGCCGGACGCCCGGGCCGACGCCGACCACTCGGACGGCAGCGCCCTCGGGGAGTGGGCACGAAGGGCTCGTCATCGGCATCGCCGCCGCCGCGGCGGCCGTGATCGCTGCGGGCGCAGCACTCACCGTGCTTCGCCGGCGCGGGGCGCCGCCGGGCTGACGCCGGCAGGACCTCGACCGCCTCCGGCGAACCACCTTCGGTATGACCCGACCCGCGCTGCGGCTGGCCGTCGTGACCGCCGGCGTGATCACCACCCTCCTGCCCGTCGCGCACGGAGAGGCCGCATCACCCGCCTCGCACCAGACGTCAGTGGCAGCGCCGGTCCCGACGCGCGCCGCCGCCCGGCACGTCTCCGTGGACGTGTCGAGCTTCGCCACCCAGCCGGTGGTGCTGAGCGGCGCCGACTTCCCGCTCTGGTCGGGCGGCCCTGAGCTCACCGCCCGACTGCCGCAGGTGCCGAACTACTACGGCGTCGCGAACACCCAGGCAATGCTGCCGGCCGGGCTGCGCAGCGCGTGCTACGAGGAGCAGCCGAAGCCGGACGTCAACGGCTACGTCGACCGGTTCCACAACGACCACAGCTGCTTCCAGCCCAGCCAGCTGCCGATCCGGACGGTAGGCCGCGGGGTGCCGGTCGCGAGCCTGCGCGGCTATGCCTGGAACGGTCACCGCTTCGTGCAAATCCCGTTCCAGGTCGACCAGATGTGGACGCACTACCTGTCAAACAACGCGTCGGGGTTCGCGGTCTACTCGGGCACCGACGAGTTCCTCACCTACTCCTTCGACCACGAGCCGTTCCTCGACTACAGCAACCGCGCGCTCCCTGCGGACTGCGACGCCGGTAAGGGAGCCGCGACGCCTGGGTGCGTCCCGCCCGGACCGCACCAGCTGAAGCGGGCCGGCATCGTCTGCCGGGCGACGCCCGCCACGGGGGTGACGCAGCCGACTCCCGACCCGAACGGTGCCCGGCTCATCAACAGCGACCAGCTGTCGTTCATGGCGCGCGACGCGGGTCCGGCGGCACCGCCGACCGCCGCCCTCCCGAGGGGCATCGTCTCGGCGAACCAGGTGCTGATCATCGACCCGTCGAGCGGAAAGACCCGCTTCGCCTACGTGATGGAGTCAGCTCCACGGTCAACGCGGACATCGGGCAGCTCGTGGGCAGTACCCATCCGCTACACCGCACGAAACTCCCCCTACGTCCGCTACACGCCGGACCGCAACGCCGACACGCTGGTCTACTCGCAGAGCTCGTACGGCGACTACGGCAACGCCCGCTACGGTCCGGTCTGCACCCCCGACGGGCGCGCGGTCATCGGGCAGGGGTTCCGGTACAACTCTCATCACGACGTGGTACTCGACCCGAAGACCTACGTCCAGCGGCGCACGATCGACAACGCGACGGTCACCACGCCGCGCTACAAGTTCCGCTTCGACGGCCGCTGGTTGATGGACGACCTGCAGGTCTCGAAGAACGACAAGGGACTCACCCGCGGCAACTACGGCCCGAGCATCGTCGACCGGTTCAAGGCCCGCGCGTTCCAGCAGTCCCCCGGTGGCAACACCCCGTGCTGCGGCTACGAGGACGAGCAGAACAACTGGGGTGGCTCCTCGATCACGATGGGCATCAAGCAAGGCCCGGTTCGGGCCATCCGGGTGACCTGGGGCTCGGACTCCGGGACCAACGTCACACGGACCGACCTCTTCTACGCGTACACGATGGTCCACGACTTCGGGGTACGGGTCCATCCGATCCCGCCGCTCGACGGCATCTACTCGCAGTGGGACATGGCGGCGGGCCGCATCACCCGCTACTACAACCCGTACAACCCCAAGGGCGTGCCGGTCCAAGGCATCAACCCGGTGCTCTACGGCGACACCACCGCGCACATCGGCCCGGACGGCATCTCGGAGTCCAGCAACGACAAGGTCGGGCGCATCGAGAAGGCGCTGACCGGCGGCAAGCCGTTGACGATCGGCAACCCCAACGACAAGACGTGTCACTCCGACGCGTGCATCTTCGACTCGTTCAACCTCCCCGACGTCACGTTCTCCGGCCTGCTGCCCGAGCTGCTGTCGTGGGAGGAGATGACCGGTCCGGCAGGAACGATGGTCGAGAAGTGGGGGCTGTCGCAGAACCAGCCGCTGTCACCCGGCGACGCGCAAGGGCTGCTGGTCGCCGAGCCCTACTACGTCGACGACTCGTGCTTCGACGACGGGACCGGTGCAAACCCCGGCCCCCACGTCGAGCTGCGAAGCGCCGATGAGCCCACCACCTGGGGGTTCGCCGACGTCGACGGCAAGCCGGTCGCCCGGACTCCGGCGCCGGCACCCGCGGACCGCTTCCACGGCACGGTGCACGCCGGCGGCAAGACCTACCGGGGCAACGCGGTCCACCACAGGCGCTGCTGGAACCACAACCCGGACGGCACGCCGTACAACATTCCGGGCACCGTCACGTTCGACCCGTCCAAGCCGTCGCAGGCACCCGACGACGCGCCTGACCGGCACTTCAGCCCGCAGGGCGACGTGCGCTACCTGCAAGGGGACGTCGCCACGCACGGTCAGCACATGCTGCTGATCGCCGAGAGCGACAACGCCGAGCTCACCACGGCGGTCGACGAGATCGACGCCGCCGACAACCAGCTGATCCTTCCGCCGGGCGTCGGCAACGTGGGCGACGAAGCCGCCCGCGCCTACCTGCTTCCGGTCACGACCGCGGTCGTCACGCCGTTTGGAGTGCTCTAGGTGCGCGCGATCGACAGCTCGGGCGGCGACGCCAGCGTCTGATAGACGACGCAGTAGCGCCGCGTGGTCTCGATCAACGCGTCGAGGTCCGCTTCCGAGGCCTCCGACGCCAGCGCGAAGGACAGCCGCACCGCGCGAAACCCGACGGGGGCGTCCCGGTCGATCCCGAGCGTTCCCCGGAAGTCCAGATCGCCCTCGGCGGTCACCGTCCCGGTGACCTCGATGCCACGGCTGGTCGCAACCGCACGAAGCGTGACACCCGCACAGGCGACCAACGCCTGCAGCAGCATGTCCCCCGAGCAGGCAAGACTGCCGTCGCCTCCGGTCGCCGGGTGCAGTCCCGCGGCGACGAGTGCCTGCCCGGTCTGCACCGAGCAGGCGACGTCGCCCGCCGCCAGCGACCCCGACGCCTGCAGCGTCACCGCGGCGGCGCCGGGGTCCGAGCGGTAGCGCTCCTTCAGCGGCTGCTGGGCGGCCCGGAGCACTGTTGCGTCCATCCGGTCAGTCGCCCGTCGAGGGATCGATGACCGCCGAGATCTGGCTCACGCTGTCCGCCGGGAACCCGCCGCAGCGGGCGTGCTCGAAGATGATGTCCGGGTCGGGCGCGTGGTAGACGCAGTAGATCTTGTCGTCGGTCACGTAGCTGTGCAGCCAGTGGATGTCCGGCCCGAGGTCGGCGAGGACCTGGTTGGACTTCTGGCTGATTCCCTGGAGCTCTTCGCTCGACAGCTGGCCGGCGCCCGGCAGCGTGCGCTCGATCACGAACTTAGGCATGTACCCCTCCACTTTGTGTCGGCCGGCCTGTGTTAGCGTACCGACGGTACGTCACTCACATTCCGACGGTACGTAGTAGTACATACCGTCGGTATGCAGGTCAAGCGAATCGCGAAAGAACCTCGAAAGATGGCGATGGCGATGGCAGCCAAGCGCGCGGCGCAGGCGGCGGAGACCCGCGACGCGCTGATCGCCGCCGCCCGCGAGCTGTTCGGCCGGCAGGGCTACCCCGCCACCTCGACCGAGGAGATCGTCGACCGCGCCGGCGTGACCAAGGGCGCGCTCTACCACCACTTCTCCGACAAGGAAGGCCTGTTCCGCGCCGTCTTCGAACAAGTCCAGCGCGAGGTCTCCGACGCCGCAGTCGCGAAGTTCAACCAGCGCGACTCCTGGGCCGCGCTGATCGACGGCTGCCGGCTGTGGGTCGAGGCCCACGACGACCCGGCGGTCCGGCAGATCGTGCTGATCGACGCGCGCGGCGTGCTCGGCTGGGAGACCGCGCGAGAGATCGAGACGCGGTTCAGCACCGTCGCGCTGCGGGGCGCGCTCCGCAAGGCGATGAACGCCGGCGTCATCACGCGCCAGCCGTTACGGCCGCTGGCGGTGATGCTGACCGGCGCGCTGAGCGAAGCCTGCCTGTACGTCGCGGCCGCCGCCGACCCCGCGCAAGCCCGCACCGAGGTGGCTGCGTTGGTCCGTGCGTTGCTCGCGGGCATCCGCGCCGAACCCGCCGCTCACGAACAGCGCGGCGCCTGAGCCACCCTCCGTAGCGGGCGTCGGGCTCGCCCCGGTTGGGCGGCATTTGTCATCGGCTATCGGAGTGATCTTCCGCGGCCGAGTCCGACTTGCCCGTATCCGCGATCTTCGGCCGTCGATAGATCGTTCGTGGTAGCCCAGACCATCACGCCGCAGCGCGCCGCGCGCGGCCGCGCAGCGCGAACCGCCGCAGTCTCCGCCAGCCTCGTGCTCGGCGCCGGACTCGCGCTGGCCCCCGGTGCCACGGCGCATGCAGCGAGCGGCCGTTGGAACGGCGGGTGTCCAGGACCGGAGACCTTGGTATCTGGAACCACGTGGCACACCCACAAGCTGGCGCCCGGCATCACGCTGTCCGAGGGGAACCACGAGGACGGCAGGGGCCTGGTCAAGATGCACGTCCTGCGGGTCACCGTCGGCCAGCCAGGGATGTCCTTCCACCCGCTGCGGCGCGCGATCGCCCAGCGCACCCCGCTGAGCCGGCTCGCCGCCGGGCGCGACAACATCGTCGCCGCCGTCAACACGGGCTACTTCGACTTCGCCACCGGCGCCCCCACCCAGCCGCTCATCGTCAACGGCGCTCCGCTGGTGATCTCCAGGCGGCACCAGCGCGTCCTGGGCTTCGACGCGAAGGGCCGGCTGCAGACCGGCAAGGTGCACCTGGTCGCCAAGCTGTTCGCAGGCAAGAAGTCCCACACCGTCGCAGGCATCAACAACGTCGCCGGCCGGAGCGGCCTGCAGGCCTACAACCCGGCCTGGGGCGGCCGCCCGGTGCCCGGCTCGTGGCAGGCCGTCGCCCGCGCCGTCGTGGCCAACAAGATCGGGGCGACGCTTGGCCGCAACGCGCATGTGCCGAGCGACGGCTATGAGCTGATGGCCCATGGCGGCACCGCGAGCCACTGGCTCTCGGGTGTGTCCGCCGGCTCGAAGGCCGGCATCGCCGGGCTGGTCGCGTCGACAACGAAGCGGCCGTTCGCTCAGGCGTACGGCGTCGGCGCCGAGGTCGTGAAGCACAAGGGCCGGACCCGGACCGACCTGTCCTGCAACAGCGCCAACACCGTGCAGCCGGCGCGTACGGCGTTCGGCGTCGCCGACGGCGGCAAGACGTTGGTCATCGGTGAGGTCGAGGACCACCCCGGCACCAGCGTTCACGGCCTCGACGAGAACCAGATGTCCGGCTTCATGGCGCAGCTCGGCGTCGACCGCGCCTTCGACGTCGACGGATCGGGCTCTACCGAGATGCTCGCGCAGCTACCGGGCACGAACACCCTCAGCCGGCGCACCTATCCGGCAGACGGTCAGGAGCGCGCCATGCCGCTCGGTCTCGGCATCTTCTACAAGGCGCCCAAGGTCACCGAGCCCAAGCACCACAAGAAGCACTGACCGCCGCACCGACCGCCTCGGGCTCACCGGCCACCACGAGATGTTCGGTGTTGCGCAGGTGCGACACCGCACCGACCTTGCGGCCCTGCGGGTCATGGATGCCGATCTGGGCACCGACGTAACGCTTGCTGTCGAAGTCGAGGGTGCGCACCTCGCGGTGGCCGGCCTCCCGCAGCCACCCCGCGATCTGCTCGGGCGTGACCCAGGACTCGTCGTTGTAGGAGACCACCACCAGGTGGGCGGACACCCGGGTGAGCACGTCGCGGAGGGCAGCCGGCATCTCGCGCCGGCGGTTGAACACGCTCTTGGTCGCGAGGTCACGACTGTCGATCCGCTTGCACGCCACCCCGTAGTGCTCCGGAGCGTCCCAGCGCACCAAGGTCTCCCAGACGTGGTAGTTCGTGAAGTAGCGATGCTGGTTGTACGGCGGATCGACGTAGGCGAGGTCCACCTTCGGCAAGGTCGCGACGACTTCGATCGCATCGGCCCGGATCGCGGTGCCCGCGCCGGGCAACAAGTCGGGCACCCGCAGCTCGAGGTCTTTGTAGGAGCGCGGCGACCACTGCTTGAGATAGGCCATCTGCAGCCCCGTGGTGGAGTCGACCCGGTCGGCTGCGAGCAGCAGCGCGGTGAGCAGGATCGAGTAGAGCGGCGTACCGGCGTACGTCTTCTCGATCGCGTTACGGATCGCGTCGACGCGCATCCCGTTCTTCGGCTGGAGGTAGCGCGCCCTCTCACAGAACGTCTCGGTGAAGTAGCCGTGCTCACCGGGAAGTCCCGCGAGCTCGTCGACCGCGCTTCGCAACCGCTGGTGGTCGATCTGCGTTGCGTCCGTCGCAATGAAGCACCGGGCGAGCGCCTCGGTGTACGTCGCGACGTCGACCGCGGTCACCGCGATCCCGTGACGCTTGAACTCCTGTGCCACCCGGGTGGTGCCTGAGAACAGGTCGACCGCGGTGCGGGCCCGCACAGCTCTCGCCATCGCGCCGAGCACCGGCACGAGGGTGCGCTTGGAGCCGATGTACTTGATCACGGCAGGTTCGAGTATCTCCGGTGTCGAAGCAGTCGGGGTGAGACGGGTGGGCACCTGGATCGCCGCGGCCCTGCTGGTCGCCGCCGGGTCGATCGGCGCAGCAGCGATCGCGCCTGCCGCTTCACCGCACTCGTTTCGCCCCGCAGCGGGATGCGGCGGCGCCGCCTGGCGGCAGTACGGCTACAACGCCGACCACACGTTCGCCGTTCCGGCCGGCTGCTCTCCGATCTCGTCGAGGAACGTCACGACCCTGCTCCCCAAGTGGTTCTTCCACACGGACGACTCCGTCACGGCATCGCCCGCCGTGGTCGGAAACAGCGTCTACGTCGGCGCCTGGGACGGGAAGTTCTACTCGCTGAACGCGCAGACCGGGCGCGAGCAATGGGTCTTCGACATCAACGTCACCAACCCCGTGGCGTTCGGGCAGATCGTCTCGAGTGCGGCGGTCGTCCCGGTTCCGGTCGGGCGGACGGGTCGCTTCCAGCAGGCCGTCATCTTCGGCGGCAGCTCCTCGGTGTGGGCCCTCGACGCCAGGACCGGTCGGCTGCTGGCGACCCTCGACCTCGACCCGCGAACACCCTCGCTGCGCAAGAAGCAGCTGTCGTCGCCGAACCCGCCGACCGTCGAGATCGAGTCCTCCCCCGCGGTCGCGAACGTCCGGGTCGGCTCGCGCCTTCAGCAACGGATCTATATCGGGCTCGACGTCCACAACGACGACGGCGTCGGACGGACCGGAGTGGTGGCGCTGCGGCTGGTGTCAACCGGGCACGGCAAGTGGTCGTTCAAGCCGCTGTGGAAGAACGACGCGGAGACCAACCGCACGTACTACGGCCGCAAGGGCCTGACCGAAGGCTCGGGCCACGGCCAGGGATGCGGCGACGTGTGGTCCTCACCCGCCGTCGACACCGAGGCGGGCGTGATGGTCTACGGCGTCGGCAACTGCGACCACCCCTCGGTGGCGAAGGCCCACCACCAACACTGGGCCGAGTCGTTGATGGCGGTCGACGCCGCCACCGGGAAGTTCCTGTGGCGCTACGCGCCGGCCCAGCATCACGGGTCGGTCAAGGCAAACCTCTACCAGGCCGGCCTCGACGACGACTTCGGGTCCTCGGTCAACATCTACCGCAACGCCCGCGGCCAGATCGTCGCCGGCGACGGGTCGAAGGGATCGATCTACTACGCGCGGACCGCACGCAGCGGCAAGAAGCTGTGGCAGACCGAGGACGGCTCGCCGGGCAACCTGTCGGAGGGGTTCGCGGTCGGCGGCTTCATCGGGTCGCTCGCTGTCGCGTCGGACTCCCGCGGACGCGCCACCCAGATCGTCGGCGGCACGGCGATCCCGATCCCGTTCAAGGACGGCGGCAACTACCTGGGGGCACTGGAGAACATCCACTCCTTCGACGCCACGACCGGCAAGGTGCTGTGGAGCGACCGGCTGGTCGCGCCGACGTACGGATCCACCTCGATCGTCAACGACATCGCGTTCGTCCCACTCACCGTCGCGAGCTCGGTCATTGCAGTCGACCTGAAGACCGGCCTGCCGCTCTGGGTCGGACCGATCCTCGGACCGCCCTCGTCCACGGCAGTGGTCAGCGGGTCGTCGGTCTACCTCGGCACCGGAACCAACGAGACCGACCTGGAGTACAAGGCGCTGAACCTCGCGATCCCGCCGAGCATCGAGCGCGCCATCGGCCAGTCCCCGCTGTCGCCGCTCTCGGGCGTACAGGCCTTCGCGCTTCCTTAGCCGCGCGGCCCTAGGCGCCAGCTCGAAGCACCCCAGCAAGAAGCCTCGGCCCCGGTTTCAGCGCTCTTGCCTTTGATCGTGAGCGCTCTTTGCTCTTGACTCTGGCAGGCACCGCCAGCAGTCAGGCGCCGACGGCGTGCACCCCGCCGTCGACGTGGATGACCGATCCGGTCGTAGCCGGGAACAGGTCGGACAGCAGCGCCACACAGGCCAGCGCGGCCGGCCGGGCGTCCTCGACGTCCCAGCCGAGTGGAGCCCGCTCTTTCCACACCTGCTCGAACCCGTCGAACCCCGGGATCGACTTCGCGGCCATGGTGCGCAGCGGGCCCGCGGCGACCAGGTTCACCCGCACTCCGCGCGGTCCGAGATCGCGCGCGAGGTAGCGAGCCGCCGATTCGAGTCCGGCCTTCGCGACCCCCATCCAGTCGTACGCCGGCCAGGCGCGGCTCGCGTCGAAGTCCAGCCCGACGATCGAGCTGCCGTCGCGGAGCAGCGGCAGGGCTGCCCGCGCCAACGACACGAGCGAGTACGTCGAGATCTGCAGCGCGGTCGACACGTCCGCCCACGACGTGTCGAGGTATCCGCCGCCGAGCGCAGTGGCCGGCGCGAACCCGATCGCGTGCAACACGCCGTCGAGGTGGTCGACGTGATCGGACACCGCGGCCGCGAGGCCGTCCAGCTCGGCCGGCTCGGTGACGTCGAGCGCGACGACCGGCGCCGGGACGGGCAACCGCTTGGCGATCCGCTCGGTCAGCGACCGGCTACGGCCCGCCCCGGTGAGTACGACGTCGGCACCCTCGCGCTGTGCCGCCTCGGCCACCCGGAAGGCAATCGAGGCCTCGGTCAACACACCGGTGACCAGCACCGACTTGCCCTCGAGCAGGTTCATCAATGCCCCATTCCCAGCCCGCCATCAACCGGCACCACTGCACCGGTGACGTACGACGCATCGTCCGAGACCAGGAACGACGCAACGGCGGCGACCTCGTCGACCGTCGCGGCGCGGCCGAGCGGCGTCCGCTCGACGATGTCCGAGCGCTGCGCCTCGGTGAGTGATGCGGTCATCGCGGTGTCGACCAGACCGGGCGAGAGCACGTTGACGGTGATGCCGCGGCCGGCGTACTCGCGCGCCAGTGAGCGGGCCAGCCCGACCAGCCCCGCCTTCGCGGCCGCGTAGTTCGCCTGGCCGGCCGACCCGAGCAGGCCGACCACGCTGCCCACGAACAGCAGCCGGCCATATCGGGTACGCATCATCGGTGGCAGCACCGCGCGGGCCGCCGACCAGGCTCCGCCGAGATCGGTCTCGAGGACGTCGTCCCAGTCCCGGTCAGCCATCCGCAGCATCAGTCCGTCGCGGGTGATCCCGGCGGCGCACACGAGCACCTCGACGGGACCCTGCTCCGCGGCGACCGTCGCGACCGCTTCGGCAACCGAGTCGCGGTCGGCGACGTCGCACTTCACGGCCAGCAGGTCGGGGGGCGCCGCCGACGAGTGATGCGTCACCGCGACCCGATGCCCGGCGCCGAGCAACCGCTGCGCGATGCCGAGGCCTATCCCCTGGTTCCCGCCCGTGACGAGGACCGAGCGCGACGCAGCGGTCATAGCGGGATGTTGCGGTGACCGCCCGCCCGCCGCGGCAGACCCGCAAGCGCCCGGCTGATCGCGCCGCGCGTCGCATCGGGCTCGATGACCTCGTCGACCAGGCCGAGCGCCACCGCGCGGGCGACGCCGCCGGAGGTTTCCTCGTGCTCCGCCGCGAGTGCCTGCTCGACGGCGGCTCGCTCATCCTCGGACGCGGCCGCGATCGTGCGGCGGTGCAGCACGCGCACCGCCGCGACCGCACCCATCACCGCGACCTCGGCACCCGGCCAGGCGAAGACGCGCGTCGCGCCGAGAGAGCGGGAGTTCATCGCGATGTAGGCCCCGCCGTACGCCTTGCGGGTCACGACGGTCACGCGCGGCACCGCGGCCTCCGCGAAGGCGTGCAGCAGCTTGGCACCACGACGCACCACGCCCTCCCACTCCTGCGCGACGCCCGGGAGATAGCCGGGAACATCGACCAGGACCACGAGCGGGACCCCGAACGTGTCGCACATTCGGACGAAGCGAGCGGCCTTCTCGGCACTCGACGAGTCCAGGCAGCCCCCGAGCCGCAGCGGGTTGTTCGCGATCACGCCGACCGGCGCGCCGCCGAGCCGGCCGAGCATCGTGACGATGTTGGGCGCCCATCTGGCGTGCAGCTCGATGCCGGGCTCGTCGAGCAGCCGGTCGACGATGGGATGGACGTCGTAGGCGCGCTTCGCCGACTCGGGCATCAGCGCGGCCATCGCGCGGCCGGCCACGGACGAGACGACGGTGTCACGGTCACCCAGCAGCGCCACCAGCTGCCGGGCGGCGTCGAACGCCTCGGTGTCGGTGTCGGCGACGAGGTGCACCACACCGCTGCGACGACCGTGCGGTTCGGGACCACCGAGCCGCGCCATGTCGACCTCTTCGCCGGTCACGCTCTTCACCACGTCCGGGCCGGTGACGAAGACCCGGCCGGCCGGCCCGAGCACCACGACGTCGGTCAGCGCCGGTCCGTACGCCGCTCCGCCTGCTGCTGGTCCGAGTACGACGGAGATCTGCGGGACCTGCCCCGACGCGTGGGTCATCGCGGTGAAGACGCGCCCGACGCCGTCGAGCGACGCGACTCCCTCGGCCAGCCGCGCGCCGCCCGACTGCCAGATGCCGACGATCGGCGCCCGCAGGTCGAGTGCGGTGCGGTAGGCCTCGACGATCGCCTCGCACCCCTCCACGCCGAGGGCGCCGCCCTGGATCGTGGGGTCGGTGGCGAACGCCACCACGGGCCGTCCGTCGACCCGACCGACGCCGGCGAACACGCCGCAGTGCACGTCCGGCGTCGCCAGCGCCTCGTAGTCGCCGAGCAGGGTGGCGAGCCGCGCCTGCGGGTCGCGGCTGGGATCGACCGCGCGCGGGATGACGACCTTGACCGGGTCGACGTCGATCAGCGTCATGAAGCATCCGTGAAGACGAGGGCGACGTCGTGGCCGCCGAAGCCGAACGAGTTGGACAGGGCCGCACCGCCGCCGATCGGACGAGGCGCCATCCGCACCAGGTCGAGCGCGACCTCGTCGTCGGGGTCGTCGAGGTTCGCCGTCGCCGGAAGGATCCGGTCGCGCAACGACAGGCAGGTGATCGCCGCCTCAAGCGCTCCGGCCGCGCCGAGCAGGTGGCCGGTGCAGGACTTCGTCGCCGTCACCGCCACCCGGTCGACGTGCCTCCCGAACACCCGCCTGACCGCCTTGGCCTCGGCGACGTCGCCGGCCGGCGTCGAGGTGGCGTGGGCGTTGACGTGCGCCACGCCGGCCGGAGTCAACCCGGCGTCGGACAGCGCCGCCGCCATGGCGCGCGCCGCCCCCGCACCCTCGGGATCGGGCGCCGCGACGTGGTGCGCGTCGTTGGCCATGCCTACGCCGGCCGCCCGGGCGTAGATCCTGGCGCCGCGTGCCGTCGCGTGCTCCTCGGCCTCGAGCACGACGATCGCCGCGCCTTCCGCCAGGACGAAGCCGTCCCGCTGTTTGTCGAACGGACGCGACGCCGCTTGAGGCGCGTCGTGGCGGGCCGACAGCGCGCGCATCGCGGCGAACGCGGCCAGCGGCAGCGGATGGATCGCCGCCTCGGCGCCGCCGCACACCACGAGGTCGGCGCGCCCGTCACGGATCATCTCCAGGCCGTAGCCGATCGCCTCGGCCCCCGAAGCGCACGCGGACACCGGTGCGTGCGCCCCGGCCCGGGCACCGAGCTCGAGGGCCAGGGTCGCCGCCGGTCCGTTGGGCATGATCATCGGGACGGTGAACGGCGACACCCGTCGCGCACCGCTGGACCGAAGCACGTCGTACTGGTCCAGCAGCGTGGTCACGCCGCCGATACCGCTGGACACCGCAACGGCAAGTCGCTCCGGCTCGATGTCGGGAGCGCCCGCGTCCCGCCACGCCTCGAGCCCGGCCACGAGCGCGAGCTGCTGGCCACGGTCGAGGCTGCGCAGCCGCGGCTTGGGCAACAGGTCGGCCGGGTCGCTGGCGGCGCGTGCCGCGATCCGCACCGGAAGGTCCGCCGCCCACTCGTCCTCGAGGAGCGCCGCGCCCGACTGGCCGTCGAGCAGGGCACGCCACGTCGATGGCAGGTCGCCACCGAGCGGGGTCGTGGCACCGAGTCCCGTGACCACGACGGGACGAGCGGGCGAAGACGTCACGCGGGGACGCCCGCCGCGGAGAGGAAGACGACGACGTCGCCGACGGTCTTCAGCTTGGCGAGCTCGGCGTCCGGGATCGCGACCCCGAACTTGTCCTCGGCCATCGTCGCGATCTCCACCATCGACAGCGAGTCGATGTCGAGGTCGTCGCGGAACGACACTGCCGGTACGACGCGCTCGGCCGGGATGCCGGTCGCCTCTTGCACGATCTCGCCGAGTGCGGCAACGATCTCCTGCTCTGACATGAACACTCCTTGGTTGTGGTTAGGGGACCGAGACGACCGTTCCGGCCCAGGTCAGGCCGGCGCCGAACGCCAACGTGAGTGCGAGGTCGCCCGCGGCGACGCGCCCTTCGCGGCGCAACCGGGCGAGCGCCAGCGGCACCGAGGCCGCCGACGTGTTCGCGGTGTCGACGATGTCGTCCGCCACCACCGCGTGGGGAGCGTTGAGCTGCTTCGCGATCGCGGTGACGATGCGCTGGTTCGCCTGATGAGGGACGATCGCCGCCAGCTGGTCGGGAGTGACCCCGGCCGCGGCGCACACCTGGCGCGCCGCGTCCCCGAGCGCGGTGGTGGCCCAGCGGAAGACCGCGGGGCCGTCGAGGGCGAGATGACCCTGCGGGGTCTGCCCGATCAGGCCGGCGGCCGAGCCGTCGCTGCCGCAGGCGAGTGGCCCGATGCCCGGCTGCTCGGACGGCCCCACGACCACTGCTCCGGCCCCGTCGCCGAACAGGATCGCCGAGGAGCGGTCGGTCCAGTCGACCAGGTCCGAGAGCCGCTCGGCGGCGGCGACGACAACGTAGTCCGCGGCGCCGGTGCGGATCGCGTTGGACGCGGCGCCCAGGCCGTAGCAGAACCCGGCGCACGCGGCGTTGACGTCGTAGGCGCCCGCTCCGCGCGAGCCGATCGCCTCCGCGACCTGCGCCGCTCCGCCGGGTACCTGCCCGGGCATGCTGCACGTCGCGAGGACGACCTGGCCGACCCGGCCCGGGTCGACACCGGCGTCGGCGAGCGCCTTGGTGGCGGCCGCCGCCGCCATCGCGACGACGGTCTCGCCGTCACCCGCAAGGTGCCGGCGGGCGATCCCGGTGCGCTGCCGGATCCAGGTGTCGTCGGTGTCGAGCACGGCGGGTAGCTCGTCGTTGGTCATCACCCGCGCAGGCCGGTGCTCCCCCAGCCCGAGGATCCGGCTGTGGCGCGGGGCCGGCCCGGCCGAGATCACGGTGCCGTCACCCGGGCCAGCGGCTGACCGGCGGTGACCGGGTCGCCATCCTGGACCAGCAGCTCGAGCAGGTCGGCGTCGCCGTCGAGGCACACCGCAAGCTCCGCATCGCGGGTGGCGAGATGCAGCAGCGCATTCCCGGCATCGGTGAGCCGCACGGTTCCCTTCTCCGGCGCGACCAGCAACCGCCAATCCGGCGAGCCCGAGGTCGGTTGCGTGCTGTGCAGCGCGACCAGCTCACGGGCGGCGCCGAGGTCCTCGGGTCCGCGCAGCGCGAGCGTCTCGACTCCCGGCAGCGCGCGGCGTACCAGGGCGGTGAGAGTTCCGGCGGGCGGCAGCTCGATGACCGCCGTGACGCCGAGCGAGGCGAGGGTGCGCAGGCAGGCGTCCCACCGCACCGGAAGGCAGACCTGGTCGACCAGCCGGCCCAGGATCTCCAGCCCGCTGGTCAGCAGCTGCCCGTCGCGGTTGGAGACGACACCGCCGGCGGTGTCCGTGGTGTCGACCGTCCCGGCGGCGGCGTGCAGCGCGTCTCGCGCCGGCGCCATCAGGTCGGAGTGGAACGCGCCCGCCACGGCAAGCGGACGGATTCGAGCACCGGGCGGCGGGTTCGCCACGAGACGGTCGAGCGCCTCCTGGCGGCCGGCCGCCACGATCTGACCGGCCCCGTTGAAGTTCGCCGCGACGCAGCCGGCCGCGGTGATCGCGGCCAGCACGTCGCTCTCCTCGCCGCCGAGGACGGCGGCCATGCCGCTCGAGGCAGCAGCCGAGGCGGCGGCCATCGCGGCCCCGCGCACCGCGATCAGCCGCATCGCCGACTGCTCGTCGACGACGCCGGCCGCTGCGGCCGCCGTGAACTCGCCGACGCTGTGACCGGCGTACGCCGTCGCGGGGTCGGCGGACAGCTCGCCGAGGGTCGCCAGGCCGGCCCCGACGATCAGCGGCTGCGCGATCGCGGTGTCACTGATCTGCGCGTCGGTCATGATCGTGCCGGCGGTCACGAGGTCGACTCCTGCGGCCGCCTCGAGCGCGGCGAGCCGGTCGGCGAAGCCGTCCAACGTCAGCCAGTCGGTGAGGAAGCCCTCCCGTTGCGCCCCTTGGCCGGGCGCGAGGATCGCGAGCACTCCGTCACCCTCATCGTGACTGGCCAGTAGGTCAGCCACGCAGCCCGACAGAGTTCGAGGGCAAGATTTGGAGGATTCCTACAAATCCTTACCGCCGTCGATCCGCCCTAACGTCAGCGCAACCTGGACGACATACCGATCTCGCCCACCGGTGATGTCGTATCCGCACACCTCTTCGATCCGCCGCAGCCGGTAGCGGACCGTGTTGGGGTGAACGAACAGCGAGCGCGCGGTGGCCTCGATCGATCCGCCCGAGGCGACGTAGGCGTCCACCGTCGACAGCAAGGCCTCCTCGGCCGCCAGGCGATGGTGGATCGCCGTGACGAGCTGCCTGCCGGCGCGGGCGTCCCCGGCGAGGGCGCGTTCGGGCAGCAGGTCCTCGGCGGCCACCGGCCGGCCGGCGTCGGGGTATCCGGCGACCGCGCGGAGCCCGGCGAACACGTCCTGGACGGTGTGGGCGGCCCCGACCAGCCCGTGGACCACCGGCCCGGTGACGACGGGACCGGGCGCGAAGGCGGGAAGCAGCGCGCGGGTGACCTTCGACGTCCGTCCGGCGACTCCCGCGACCACCAGCAGCCGACCGGTCTGCATCCCCGTGAGGATGTCGGCGCCGGCCTCCCGCCCGAGCCGTCTGGTCTGGGCGAGGGACCGTTCGGTGTCGCCGTCGGGTGCCGCACCGGCGAGCACGAAAACGTGGCTCGGTTCGTGCCACCCGAGGGCGGAGGCTCGGGAGAGCAGCGCGTCGCTGACGTCGCCGCGGACGATGGCATCGACGACGAGCGCCTCGAGGCGCGCGTCCCACGCGCCGCGCTGCTCGGCGGCCCTGGCGTACACCTGGGCGGCGGCGAAGGCGATGTCGCGCGAGTAGCGGAGCACCGCCTCACGCGCCCACACCTCCATGTCCGCCGAGGCGAACTCCTCGACCGCGGCCTCGGTGACGTCCACGGCGATCCGGACCAGCTCGACCACCTGCTCGAGCGTCACCACCCGGGTGAGCTCGCGTGGCGCCACGTCGAACACCGCGAGGCTGATCGTCGGCCCGGCCTGGGGCTTGCGCATCCAGTCCGCAAACCCGCGAATGCCGGCCTGGACGAGCAGCCCGACCTGCGACCGCGGCAGCGGCGGCAGTGCCTCGAACCACGGCAGCGCCTCTGCCATGCGCTGCTGCGCCCGGGTCGCGAGGGTGCCCGAGAGCCGCTCCACCCGGCGCGCCGTGGTGGCGATGCGCGCGGCTGCCGGAGGGTCCACGCCGCCGAGGATGTCAGACGGGCGCGGCGCCGCCCGGATTTGTCGGGTTCCGCCACCCCGAGCCGGGTACTACTCGACCATGTCGACTGCTGACCTGCCCGTGGAACCCAAGTCGGACGAGAACGACCCGCCGGCCGCGGACCGCCCCGTCTCCGAGGTCGAAGGAAACCCGCCGCCGAAGCCCGGTGAACCCCGCGACGCCGCGGGACGGGCGGCCAACGACCCGTCCGCTCCGCCCTCCGCCGGGGTCACCGGGGTGGTTCAGGCACCTCGCGGCAAACCCGACGGCGAGGTCGACACCAAGGCCTGACCCACCGCGTCGGCCCTGCCGTCCTGCTCCGCGGTCAGCCGCGGCGTGAGGGTCATCGCGCCGGCCGAAGCCGCGACCCCGAACGCCACGACGACCAGGAGCCACACCCCCCACAACCCGTGGCCGATCAGCGGCGCCGCCGTCAGCGGCCCGATGACCGACGTGACGCCGAAGGTCATCGACGTCACCGTGTTGTAACGGCCGCGCAGCGCGTCGGTGGCGAGGCTGTTCGTGATCGCCGGCATCACCGGTGACATCAGCACCTCGCCGAAGGAGAAGACCACTCCGCAGGCGACGACACTTGCGACCGCGCCGGCCCCGCCGCCGCGCCCGATCGCCGCGGTCGCCAGGACCAGCCAGGATCCGCCGATGATCGCCGCAGCGACGGCCATCACCCGGCTGCGACTGCGACCCTCGAGGTGCGGGAGCACGAGCAGCTGGATGACGACGATCGTCGCGCAGTTCGCAGCGAACGCCCAGCCCACGACCCGCGTGGAGACGTGGGCGACGTCGGCGGCGAACGCCGTGAAGCCGTACTCCAGCTGGCCGTAGGCACACGACACTCGAACGACGCGAGCCGGTGCACGTCGGCGATCGCGCCACCCACGAGACCCCCGAGGCCCACGCCGATGTTGAGAGCGACGAACGTCACCCCGAAGAACTGCTGGCGGATCTCCTCCGGCGCGGCGGATGCGAACATGGTGTCGAGTGCGCCGAGGAGGGGCGGCCCTCCCATGGCCGCCAGAGTCGCCGCCACGAACGCCTGCCAGACCGAGCCCACCAACGCGTAGCCCGCGAGCCCGCAGCCCTGCAGCAGGCTCAGCCCGACGAAG
>DASZTV010000041.1:0-4990 GCA_035548125.1 Mycobacteriales bacterium
TGTGAGAGGCGGTCGCCAGCCGGCGGGTTCCGATCGGGTACGGCGCGATCAACACGGCGGTGTGCGGGTTCGGCGCATCACCCAGCGCGTGGAGGAGCACGTCGTCGAGCGCCGACGACGAAAGGTTCAGCTCGCCCTGTATGGCGAACACTGCTCGCGCTGCGACAGGGTCAGCAACGAGCGCCTCCCGCCAGCCGACTTCTTCGAGTCCGTTGTCGAAGTCATCGCGGTGTCGCTCGGCCGCCTGGCGTAACGCGTCAGTGAACGCAGTGAGGTCCGCTGCCTCCATCACGACTCGGCTCCGAGGCCGAGCAAGCGCTTGGCGATGATGTTGCGCTGGATCTCGGCGCTGCCGCCGTAGATCGTGGCGGCGCGCGAGTACAGGAACTCGCTGCGCCACTCGGCATCGGTGTCATCGTCGCCGAACACGACCCGATCTGCGAGCCCTTCCGCCACCAGGTCGAACAGCGACTGCTCGGCCATCTGCAACACGACCTTGTCCAGCGAGGTCTCCGCGCCGAGTGTCTCGCCGGCATCCAGCCGGTGCAGGGTGCGGCGGGACATCGCGCGGAACGCGTAGATCTGCTCGAGCACCGCACCGACCTCCCGCGGCGACAGCGCGTCCTGCGGTGCTTCGGCAACGAGATTGCCGAGCCGGCGGTGCAGCAGAGCGCCCCGGTGCCACAACGCGGTGCTGCGCTCGTAGGGCAGCAGGTCCATCGCGACGGCCCAGCCCTGACCTTCGGCACCGAGCGTTCGCGCCGCGGGTACGTCGACGTCCTCGAAGAACACCTCGCAGAACTCTGCCGCGCCGTGCATCGTCTCGATCGGGCGGATGGTGATTCCGGGGGAGTCCATGTCGACAAACAGCGCGGTGATTCCGCGGTGCTTGTCAGCAGAGTGCGCGGACTCCGGCGTACCGGTCCGAGTCAGCAGGACGCAACGTTGCGCGAACTGCGCAAGGCTCGTCCACACCTTCTGCCCGTTGACGCGCCAGCCGGTGTCGGTCGCTACCGCCCGGCAGGTGAGTGATCCGAGGTTGCTGCCGGTGCCCGGTTCGGAAAAGCCTTGGCACCAGGTCTCGTCGCCGCGCAGCAGCCGCGGCACCATCTCCGCTGCGAGCTCCGCAGAGGCGAAGTCGATCATCGTCGGCGCGAGCACCTCCGTGAGCGAGTAGATGCCGGCCTCGACGAACCCACGCGCCGTCAGCGCCTCACCGAGATAACCCCGTAGCAGCGGTGAGCCGCCAAGCCCGCCGACGCGCTCCGGCCAGCCCCATCGCATCCAGTCCGCGTCGTAGGCGAGCCGCTTCACCTTGGACAGGTGTTGCATCGCGTCGTCGAGCCCGTGCCCCGACGGCGTCAGCTCGGCGGCGTTCTGATCCAGCCAGGCATCAAGCGCCGGCCGAAACTCGACGAGCTCCACTAGCTGCTCGGGGCCGGACGACGGGGGTCGTGGGCCTTGCCGGAGTCGGCAGCACCGCTTCGGCGCAGGAAGGTCATCGAGCGCGTCGCGAGCCGCCATCCGAGCTCGGTACGGCGATAGGTGTCGGTGTACCAACCGATCCGCATGTCGTGTGTGGTCTGGTCGACGAAGCACAGCGTCTGCATCCCGGTGCCGCTGTCGCCGTCGAGCTCGAGCACCGGCGTACCGGTGGAGAACAAGCCCTTTGGCGCGGCTTCGACCAAGGCCGGGAAGTCGGTGAGCGCGTAGACCTCGCCGAATGCGCTGTAGGTCCCGTCCGGCGTGAAGACCGCCATCACCGACTCGACATCGTTGCGGGTCATGCCGACGGCATAGCGGGCGAGCAGCTGCTCGATCTCGATGACGTCCTCAATCGGTGCGGCCAAGACTGACTACCCCTCGTATCCGTAGATGACGTGAACGGTAGGCGTCGTCGGCTCGGACTGGCAGGTCAGGATCCAGCCGTCGGCAACCTCATCGTCGAACAGCGCGTCGTTGACCCGCATCGAGACCTCCCCCTCGACGCACTTCGCGATGCATGTGGCGCAGTTGCCCGCCTCACACGACGACGGTGGCTTCAGCCCCGCCTGTCGTGCCGTCTGCAGGATCGTGGTGCCACGGCGGTACCCCACCGTTTCCCGCTTGCCGTCGAGCTCGATCGTCACCATCACCTCGCCGGTGTCAGCGGCAGCCGTCTCCGGCGCGGCCGGCGCGACGCCGTCGGTGACGTTGAACCGCTCGATGTGGATCCGCTCGGCCGGTACGCCGCAGGCAAGCAGCGACGACTCGACCACGTCCATGAACGGACCCGGACCGCAGACGTACACATCGGACTCGCGTGCGGTCTCGACGTACGCCGCGACGGAAGCAGCGTCGAGGAAGCCCTCGATCACGTCGTAGCGATGGCGTACGTCGAGGCGTCCCTCCCGATGGGCTGCCAGTTCCGCAAGCGCCGCCGCGAAGATCGCACTCCCGGGTTCTCGGTTGGCGTAGAGCAGGCGTACCGCGCGGGTCGTCGTGAGCATCGCGCTCTTGATCAGCGAGAAGATCGGGGTGATGCCGCTGCCCGCAGCGAACGCGACGATGTCGCGCTCCTGGGTGCCCAGCCGGAACTTGCCCGCAGGGGCGCTCGCCTCGACCACGTCGCCGGGGCACAGCTCGTTCAGCCGGTTGGACACCGCGCCGCCGGGCACGCGCTTCACCGTGACGGCCAGCTCGGCATCGCTCTCCGGTGCCGACGACATGGAATAGGACCGATAGCTGGTCTGCCCGTCGATCGTCACGCGGAAGGTAAGAAACTGTCCCGCGGCGTATCCGTACGTCGTCCGAAGCTCGTCGGGGATCTCGAGAACAAGAGAGACTGCGTCGTCGGTCTCGCGTACGACCTTCGAGATCGTCAACGGGTGATAGCCGCGGTCATGTGCCGTCCCGACAGGGGCGGCTGAGACTGCCATAATCGAAAACGATAATCCGATTCTCATTCGTCGGCAACGCGACCGGCGATGAGAGGCTGAGGGGATCAGGTGACCAATCCGAGCTGGGGTCTGCGGTCCGTCCCGGATGCGCTCGTCGCCGAGTACGTCGATCGCGGCTACTGGACCGGCGCGAGCCTCGGCGACATGGTCGCAGCCGGTCTCGGCAGCAAGGGCGAGGCCGCGTTTCGGGTGCACTCCCAGGTGCATCCGTGGCGCGGCACGTTCGGCGACGTCGACCGCGCGGCGCGATCGCTGTCGGGTGCACTGCGTGCCCGCGGCATCGGCCCGGGAGACGTCATCGCGTTCCAGATCCCGAACTGGGTCGAGGCCGGCATCGCGTTCTGGGCCGCGGCCTATCTCGGCGCCGCTGTCGTGCCGATCGTCCACTTCTACGGTCCGAAGGAAGTCGACTACATCCTTCGCGTCACGCAGCCCGCCGCGGTGATCACGGCCGACCGGTTCGGCCAGTCGGACTTCGCGGCGACGTATGCCGAGCTGCTGCCGAGGCACGGTTCGCCGCTGTGGCTGGTTGTCGACTCGCAAGGTGGTGCGTTGCCGGCGGGAGCGACCCGCTTCGCGGACCTGCTCGACGAGACACCGATCGAGGGACCCGCGAAGGTCGACCCGGACTCCGTCGCGGTCATCGCATTCACATCGGGGACGACTCGTGACCCGAAGGGTGTGATTCACAGCCAGCGCACGATCGGCTGTGAGACCCGCCAGCTCCACCGGATGTTCCCCGACATGCCGCCGCCACCGATCACAGGTGCGCCGGTCGGCCACTTCATCGGGATGGTCAACGCGTTCCTCGTCCCGCTGATGCGCACGACGCCGGTCAACCTCGTCGACGTGTGGGACCCGGGTCGCATCCTCAAGCTGATGCTCGACGAGGACCTGGCGATGGCCGGGGGCGCGACGTACTTCCTGACGAGTGTCCTCGACCACCCGGACTTCACCGACGAGCACCGCAAGCGGATGCCGTTCTCCGGTCTCGGCGGGTCGACCGTCCCGATCGCTGTCACCGACCGCGCCGAGCGGATGGGCATCAAGTGCTACCGCTCGTACGGCAGTACCGAGCACCCCTCGATCACCGTCTCCTACCTCGACGAGCCGCAGGACAAGCGATGTATGACGGACGGGCACGTGATCGAGGGCGTTGAGATCCGGCTCGGCGACGACGGCGAGATCTTCAGTCGGGGGCCCGATCTGTGCCTCGGTTACACCGATCCCGAGCTGACGGCAGCGGCCTTCGATTCCGATGGCTGGTATCGCACCGGTGACGTCGGCGTCCTCGACGCCGACGGCTATCTGTCCATCACCGATCGCGTCTCCGACATCATCATCCGAGGTGGGGAGAACATCAGTGCACAGGAGGTCGAGGAGCTGATGCTCGGCATGGACGCCGTTGCGGAGGTCAGCGTCATCGCCGCGCCGGATGACCGTCTCGGTGAGCACGCCGCCGCCGTGGTCCGAGCCCGGCCCGGTGCGGACTTCCCGACGCTCGCGCAGATCCGCGACCACCTCGCGGGCGCCGGGCTCGCCAAGCAGAAGTGGCCGGAGTCGCTGCACGAGGTCGCCGACTTCCCGCGCACCCCGTCCGGGAAGGTGCAGAAGTTCCAGCTCCGGCAGGCCCTCCGCGAGGGCCGGCTACCCGCGGTCGAGAACCGGTAAGGCTCGTCACCATGTCGCTTCCGCTCGAAGGCCTGCTCGTCGTCGCGCTGGAGCAGGCGGTGTCCGTACCGCATGCCACGCGGCAGCTGCGGGACATGGGCGCCCGGGTCATCAAGATCGAATCCGGGTCCGGTGATGCGTCGCGCTGGTATGACGACGCGGTGGGAGAGGTGTCGGCGTACTTCGCGTGGACGAGCCGCGGCAAGGAATCCGCAGTCCTCGACCTCAAGGAAGAAGGGGACCGCGCGGTCGCCGAGCGACTGGTAGCGCAGGCTGACGTCCTCATCCAGAATCTGGCCCCAGGATCGGCAAAGAAGCTCGGCCTCGACGCGGCGTCGGCGGTGGCACGCTTCCCCCACCTGATCGCGGTCGACATCAGC
>DASZTV010000042.1:0-11230 GCA_035548125.1 Mycobacteriales bacterium
TGCCCCAAGAGGGCGCCTGATCAGCCAGCCGAACCCCACGGCCCCACCTGCCAGACACCAGCGCCGCAACACAGCGCCGGAACGCACCGGCGCGCGCCAGCCTGCCCGAACTCAGACTTGACCCGCACGGCGAAAGCTAGCCGATCGGCACCCGCCACACCACGGTCGTACCCGTCTCGCCCGGCTCGGCCTCGAACGTGCCGCCGAGGCTCTTGGCGCGGGCCGCCATGTTCGCCAGCCCGCTGCGGTGGGTCTCCGGCGGGATGCCGATCCCGTTGTCCCGCACCTCGAGCTCGGCGTAGTCGTTGTCGGCGCGCAGCTCGACGGCCACGGCGCTCGCGTGGGCGTGCTTCGCCACGTTGCTCAGCGCCTCTCGCAGCACGGCCAGCATCTGTTCGGCGGTCGCGGTCGGGATCAACGTGTCGACCGGACCGACGAATGTCACCGACGGCTCGAACCCGAGCGTTCCCCGGTAGGCGCGGGTGAGCCCCAGGACGGCATCACGCGCGCTCTCCCCGGCGATCGGGGCGGGGTTCTGCAGGGCGAAGATCGTGCTCCGGATCTCACGGATCGTCGCGTCGAGGTCGACGACCGCCTGCTGCACCCGCTCGGTCTTGTCCGGCGGCATGCCGCGCAGTGCGCCCTCGAGCGACATGCCGGTGGCGAACAGCCGCTGGATCACGAGGTCGTGCAGGTCGCGCGCGATCCGGTCGCGATCACCGAGTACGGCGAGCTGCTCGCGGTCGGAGGCGGCAGCGCCCAGTCGCAGGGTGATCGCCGCCTGGCCGGCGAAGGAGCCGACCAGCTGCCGGATGTCCTCGCCGAACTCGCTGCGACCGGCCAGTCGGCCGACGATCAGCGTGCCCAGGGCCTCGTCGGCCACGCCGAGCGGGACGTACAGCATGGGGCCGAGCCCGGTCTGCCGCAGCTGGACCGAGACGCGCTCGTCGGTGCGGGCGTCCGCAATCGCCGACGGTGCGCCGGTCCGCATCGCCTCGACCGCGATCGGCGGCTCTTCGATGACCGCCGAGTGCAGGACGTCGGCGCCGTGCCCGTCGATCGCGGCCACTCTCATCTCGCCGGCTCCGATGGGGAGCTCCAGCAGTGCCACGTCGGCGTCGGCGAGCTCCCGGGCAGCCTGCACGAGCTGAGGGAACACGTCGGTCGGCGACGCTCCCGACAGCAGCCTGGTCGTGATGATGCTGGCCGCCTCCAGCCACTGCTCGCGGCGAAGCGCGCGCTCGTAGAGCCGGGCGTTCTGCACGGCGAGCCCGGCCGCAGACGCCAGCGCCAGGACGATCTGCTCGTCCTCGTTGGTGAACTCCACGCCGCCGCGCTTCTCGGTGAGGTAGAGGTTGCCGAACGCCTCGCCCCTGACGCTGACCGGGACGCCGAGGAAGGTGCGCATCGGCGGATGGTTCGGCGGGAAGCCGAAGGATCGCTCGTGGTCGGCGATGTTGGCGAGCCGGATGGGGAGGGGCTCGTCGATCAGCAGGCCGAGTACGCCGCGCCCGTGCGGCAGGTCGCCGATCGCGGCGCGGCCGGGTTCGTCGATCCCGACGGTGATGAACTCGCTCAGCTGGTTCCCGCTGGGGTCGAGCACCCCGAGGGCTGCGTACTGCGCGTCGACCAGCTCCGCCGCGGTCTCGGCGATCCGCTTGAGCACCGCGGAGAGATCGAGCTGTGAGCCGATCGCGACGACTGCCTGGAGCAGCGCCTGCAGTCGATCGGCCAGGAGCGAGACACTCTCGACCCGGTCGACGACTTCCTGCAGGAGCGACTTGAGATCGAGCTGCGCCATCCCAGGGAGCGCGGGGCCCGGCGGCGCGTCCCCTTCGCTCATGATCCCGACCTTACGGCGCTGCGGTCACGGACAACACCTCGTCGATCGAGCGGCGGCCCGTCACCGGAACGCGAATCCCGCGGCCTACCCGAAGCATCATCTGGGGGTAGCCGACGAGTCCCAGGTCGTGGCGCAGCTGCGCGCGCGTCGTCGGGAGGTCCAGCGCCGGCCCGAGCGGCTGGCTGACCAGGTTGGCGTCGGTGAGGGTGAGCACTACGTCGGCCAGCGCGCGGCCGGCCCGCAGCCAGCTCAGCCGGTCGTCGCGGTCGGTGCCGAGCACCACGATCGTGTCTCGTTCGACCTCGGGCGGGTCGAGGGCGCCTTGGTGCGGATGCGCGGCGTTGCCCGCGAAGTCGCGCAACGGGACATCGGAGACCCGGTGTTGCGCGCTCCAGTCGGTGAACCGGTCGACCGGGACGCCGTCGTGCGCCGGCCCGCTGCGTCGCCACCGCTCGATCTCGGCGTGGTAGCCGTCATCGGCAGCCTCCGCTGCTTCGGCCGACTCCAGCAGCCTGATCGCCGCCAGGCGGTCGTCGGTGTGGTCGAGCACCTTGAGCCAGCACTGCCGTTCGTTCGCCGCCTCGCGCATCGCCTGCAACACCGTGCGGGAGATCGGCTCGTCGCTGTATGGGCCGCGATCGGTGTAGCGGCGCGGCACCGCGTCGATGAGCCGTTGCTCCGCGCCCGTGACCGGTTCGCCGAGGCCCACCACGAGCTTGGCGACCAGCGTGTCGTGTCCCGGATCGGGGAGCAGGCGGACGGTGCAGCCGAGGCCGAGATACCGGATGCCCAACCTGGCGAACTCCACGGCCGCCCCGCAGCTGAGGTACATCTGCCGGCCCTCTGGGTCCAGGTAGGTCAGCTCGCGGTCCGGGTCGACGTGCACCTCGAGGGCGTGCGGTCGGGCGACGAACCGCCAGGGCTGGGTGTTGTGAACACTCGGGGCCAGCGCGGCGAACTGCGCGGCCAGTCTCATCTCGGCGGTTTCCATGTCGCCACCGTGCACCCGCCGGAGTCCTGGTGCGTAGAGGCCCCAGCCCCTGCGACTAGGGCCGTTCGACTCTTTCGCTGTCGGTGCCCTGCTTTGCACCGTGGTGAGGGAGGTGGTTCACATGACAACCACAACCATGCGGTCGCCGGCGGCGGAGACCAGACACCTCGATGGCGCACCGCGGATCGTGGTGGGCGTCGACGGCTCCGAACAGTCGCTGCACGCGCTTCGCTGGGCGGTCCAGCGAGCTCGCGTCTCCGGCGAGGTGGTGGAGCCGGTGTACGTCTTCACCACCGTCGCGCCGGTGGACTTCAGTGGCTTCGCAGGACCGCTCCCGGTGCAGCCATCACCGGAGGAGCTCGCCGCAGCCGCCGACACCCGGCTGGCCGACGGTGTCGCGACAGTGGTCGAAGATCGCGATCAGGTCGCGATCGAGCCGCGCGTTTTAGACGCGCCGTCCCCAGTCGCTGCTCTCGTGAAGGAGGCGACCGGCGCCTCGATGCTCGTCCTCGGTGTACACCGGCGGCACTGGATGGACGGTGCGATCGGCTCGACCGCGCGGGCGTGCCTCAAGCACGCCCCGTGCCCCGTCGTCGTCGTACCTGCACCGGGCTAGCTGTCTCAGCGCGAATCCGACGCTTTGGGCCGTTGGTTTGCGCTTTGGCTTCTCGCTGGTCCTTGGAAGATCAAAAGCGCATTGAATGGGTGCGCGACAGTCGCGGAGGGGATCCTGCGGCGCCGCGCAGCCCGACCACATCCCAAGCAGCGTGACAAGCGAGCGCGGACCTTCCGCGAATGGTGCGACAAGCACTACGACGAAGCACGAGCAACCGGCCCTCGTCGCCTAGTTCCGCGTGTGTCGATCCGGCTCAGTACGCTTCCCTGGTGCTCGAGAAGGAACGTGCCGACCTGGCAGCTGCGTGTCACCGGGTGGCGGCCAAGGGACTGGTGACAGGCACCGCCGGCAACTTGTCGATCCGCGCGGGTGACCACGTCGTCATCACACCGACCGGCGGCGTACTCGAAGAGCTGACGCCCGAGATGATGACGGTGATCGACTTCGACGGCGAGATCGTCGACGGTGAGCTCGCTCCGACCTCGGAGACCGAGCTTCATCTGCTGGTCTACAAGTCGTCGTTCGCCAAGGCGGTCGCCCATGCGCACGGCCTCGCATCGACCGCCGTCGCCTGCACGCACCAAGAGCTGCCGGTCATCCACTACAGCCAGCTGATGCTCGGCGGCTCGGTGCGCACGGCGCCGTACGCGACCTTCGGCACCCCGGAGCTCGCGAAGAACGTCGTCGCCGCGCTCGAAGGCAAGACGGCGGCACTCATGGCGAACCACGGATCGGTGGCGCACGGCCAGACGATCCAGGGGGCGTGCGAGACCCTCGAGATGCTCGAGTGGAGCTGCGAGCTCTACGCCCGGGCGCTCAGCCTCGGCACGCCGACCCTGCTCACCGAGGAGGACCTGCAGAAGGTCATCGAAGCCGCGATGAAGCGCGGCTACGGAAGTACGAAGAAGGCTGGGGGATAGCAGTGCCTACATCTGACCGAGTGATCGGCGCGGGCGCGTGGACGCTCGAGCACGGTCACCGCTTCCTGCTCGCGATCACGGGCGGCAGGTACCCGCGGTCGATCCTCGGGATGAAGCCCGTCGAGCTCCACGTATCGGGCCGGAAATCCGGCAAGCGCTACTCGACGATGCTGACCGCGCCGATCGTCGAGGGCGATCGCGTCGTGATCGTCGCGTCCAAGGGCGGCTCGCAGGACCATCCCGACTGGTACAAGAATCTGGTCGTGAACCCGGAGGTCGAGGTCACGGTCGACAATGAGACCAAGCCGATGACCGCGCGTACTGCGACGGCAGAGGAGAAGGCCGAGCTGTGGCCGCGAATCGTGCAGGCGTACAAGGGCTACGCCGCGTACCAGAAGAACACCCCGCGCGACATTCCCGTCGTCATCTGTGAGCCGCGCGCATCCGCATGAGCATCACCGTCACCCCCATCGCCGGCGCCCTTGGCGCCGAGATCAGCGGCGTCGATCTGGCCGAGGATCTCGACGACGCGGTGGTCGACGAGATCCGCAACGCCTGGCTGGAGCACCTCGTCGTGTTCTTCCGCGACCAGCCGATCACCGATGACCGGTTCGTCGCGTTCGCGAGGCGGTTCGGCGAGATCGGTCGGTACCCGCTGGTGCCGAGCATCCCAGGCCATCCGGAGATCATCGCGGTGCTCAAGGAGCCGCACGAGACGGTGAACTTCGGCGGGATCTGGCACTCGGACACCACCTATCTCGAGCGCCCGCCGTCCGCGACGATGCTGCTAGCGCGTGAGATCCCGCCCTACGGCGGTGACACTTTGTTCGCCAACCAGTACGCCGCTTTCGAGTCGCTCTCACCTCGACTCCAGCAGCTGCTGGAGGGCCTTCGCGGAATCAACAGCTCGGCACGCGCCGACGTGAGCAAAACGCGTGAAGACCGGCTTCGCGACATCGACGGCATCGAACCGCAGGACTTCGAGTCCTGCCATCCGGTCGTGCGCACCCACCCCGAGACCGGCCGCCAGGCGTTGTACGTCAACGTCGCCCACACGGCGCGGTTCGACGGGATGACGGAGGAGGAGAGCGCCCCGCTGCTCAGCTTCCTGTGGGCCCATCAGGTCAAGCCGGAGTTCACCTGCCGGTTCCGGTGGGAGCCGAGCTCGCTCGCGATGTGGGACAACCGGTGCGTCCAGCACAACCCGGTGAACGACTACCACGGTCATCGTCGGTTGCTGCACCGCATCACCCTCGAGGGCGACCTCCCGGAGTAAGGATTAGTCGCGGCGTGCGACGGAAAGATCACTCACGCCATGCGCGACGTGATCGAGCCCATCCAATCGCCGCGAGAGGTCACAGAGCGCCACGCGGCCATCGGGCTGTGGGTCCGGCGCGGAATCATGTGCGTGCTCGCGGCGGTCGTCGTCGTGGCGCTGTGCAACGTCGTCGGACAGCGCGCGAGCACGGCGCGGGCGCACACCCAGCTCGGCGCACTCAGCCTGCGCGCACCGACGGTGGTACGGCCCGGCCTGCTGTTCCAGGCAAAGATCAGCATCACCGCGTTTGAGCCGATGCCCGCCACGCAGCTCGTACTCGGGAACGGATGGGTTGACGGATTGACCATCAACACCATCGAGCCGGCGGCGAGCAGCGAGACCAGCGCTCCGGACGGCGGCCTGGTATTCGACCTCGGCACGATCGATCGGGGCCAGACCTTCGTGGAGTACCTCGAGTTCCAGGTCAACCCGACGAGCATCAGCCGCCGCGATCAAACCGTCACGGTGCGCAGCCAGGGAGCAGTCGTTGCAGCGCTGCATCGCACCATGACGATCATTCCCTGAGGAGACCCGATGGACATCGCGATTCGCGCGATCGTGCTCTATCTGTTCGTGATCGTGGTGATGCGAGCGGTGGGCCGACGGGAGCTCACCTCGCTCACCGCGATCGACCTCGTGCTGCTGATCGTCATGGGCGATGCGATCCAGCAGGGACTCACCCAGGACGACTACTCGGTGACCGGCTCGGTGATCGTCATCTCCACCTTCGCGGTGCTGCAGGTGCTCACGGCCTATCTCGGATACCGGTTCAAGTTCATGCGCGGGCTGCTCGAGGGTCGTCCCGTCGTACTGATCGACGACGGCGAGCTCGTCACGCGCAACCTTAGGCGGCAGCGGCTGACGCCCGACGACGTCGCCGAGGAGATGCGGTTGCAGCAGATCATGTCCTTCTCCGACGTCCGGTGGGCCATCCTCGAAGCCAACGGGCGGATCAGCTTCATCGAACGGAGCTCGTCGGAGAGCACCGCCTAGCGGCGATCCATCGGGCCCCACTCGCCCTGCTGATCGTCGACCAGCCGGGTCGCCTCCGTCACGACCTTCTCGTCGACCCAGGCGAGCGGCTGCTCGCAGCGGACGAGCGGTTCGTTGTCCGGCCCGCGGCCCACCTCGGTACCGGTGAGAACCCACGGGCGCACGCCCGGCCCGCGCTGCTCCCGCAGGTGGCGGTAGTCGTAGAGCCGGCGCGCCACCCACAGCTGCAACGGCCGCTCTCCCCACCACTCCTCCACCCGAAGCGCGTTGGCCGACAGGCCCGGTAGCGCGACGCCGGTGAGCTCGTCACAGCTGCTGTTGTCGCTGTCCCACTGGGGCCCGCGCGACCATCGAACGAAGGCGTCCGGCCAGCTGCCGAGCAGTTCCACGAGCTCCTCGGGGTCGCGGACCACCGGCAGGTCATCGACACCGCTTGTCGGTTCCGGCTCGGTCACCACGAGCGGTTTCTTGCCCGCCGTCGAGCTCCGCAAGCAGCGCGCCTCGCGTCAGGTTTTCTTGCTTCCGCCGGGGGGATCGTTTGAGGCACCAGCCACGACCGAAGGACGGGTCCGCATGTCGAACGACGCCATCGTCATCTTGAAGAACGACCACAAGAAGGTGCGTGCGCTGTTCGCGAAGTTCCGCCAGGCCGGTGAGCGTGCCGAGGCGACGAAGGCGCGCCTGGTGGACCAGATCCTCGAGGAGCTGACGGTTCACACCTACATCGAGAACGAAGGGATGTATCCCGCGATCCGCGAGCTGCTGCCGGACCTCGAGGACGACATCCTCGAGTCGCTCGAGGAGCATCACGTCGCGGACGTGCTCTGCATGGAGCTCGCCGGAATGCGTCCCGAGCACGAGCATTTCGACGCCAAGGTGACGGTGCTGATCGAAAACGTCGAGCACCACATCGAGGAAGAGGAAGAGGAGTGGTTCCCCAAGGTCCGCGAGGGCGTGGGGCGCAAGCAGCTGCAGGAGATCGGCGAACGCCTGGAAGTGCTCCGCGAGAAGGCTCCACGTAGCCCGGCGCACCCCAAGTCGCTGAAGAAGGCGGTCAAGGCGCTCGTCTCCTGACCTAGCCCCGCGGGCGGTGAGTGCCGTGCCGGTGCCGCCCTACGTCGCGGACTTCGACTCTTCGACGGGTCTGGTCCGGGCGTTGGCAGCCGCCCTGCATCGGCGTCCGTACCGCCGGCTCGATCGATCCGCCGCGCTGGCGACGGCGGTGAGGGCCAGCCGAGTGATGCCGCGAGGCCTGCGGATGGCGGCGTTTCGCGAGATGGGAGGGCGTGAAGGAATCCGTCCGAACGCGCTTGCCGACCTAGACCCGGACCGATTCGCCGAGTGGGTATGTGCCAGGTACGGCCGACGGCGAGCTGACGTCGTCGCCATCGGCTCGTCAAACGGCGCGGTGATGCACCTGTGCGCGGCCATGGGTGTCCCGTGGCTGCCGCAGACCTTTCTTGTGCCCGTGCGTCGCAACGCCGCTCCCGAAGACTGCCGGAGTGACTTCGAGCTCGCGGTGGCGGAGTCGGGGCGGCTTCTCGCGCGGCAGGACGACTTGCAGATCCACCAGATGCACGACCCGAACCAGGACCGGCTGATGGTGGCGCGGATCGCCTACTTTCGGATGAAGCTGCGGGGCCTGCCCGACGCCTATCGCCGGTTCATCCGGGACTGCTTGAACCCCGGCGGCACCCTGCTCGTCGTCGACTGCACGGCGAAGTGGCCGGTGAGCCGGCGCGGCGAGCGTCACGTCTACCAGCACGGCGCCGTCGGCGGCCTCGCGGCTGGTGCGTACGACGAGCGGTGGGACTTCCCTGCCGTCGACGGCTGTGCTCCGGAGGCGGAGTGGGGCTACGAGCCGGCGCTCACCGACGCGATCTGCGGCGTCGCGGACGCCGAGGGATACCGCGTCATACGACTGAGCTTCCCTTCGCCGGAAGCGCCGAGTGCGGTCGTCGCCGACCTCCACCGTGACTGGTACGCCGAGTGCGGCGCGGCCGCGAACCGGCTGCTCGCCGAGACGTTCATCTGCGTCGAGCCCTCGTGGGCGCTCGAGACGCGCACCGTTCCGCTGTGGCTCACCTTCGGCGTCGAGCCCTCGCTGGCGACGCTTCAGACGTACCTGTCGTCGCGCGGAGATCTCGAGCAGCTCCTCGTGACGCTGTTCCCGCACGGTGTCCGCTCGCTGGGTTACGCCGCCGCCGCGCGCTGGCGGGCGGCCGGCGAGGACCGCGGCCTTGCCACCGCGATCGCGGGGGTGGCCGAGAAGCAATGGCCTGCCGACTTCGCGTCGCTGGCCTCCTATGCCGACGCCCTGGAGCGTGCGGTGCCGCGCGGCCCGTTCCCGCCACCGCTGCCGCTCGATCGGGTCGCCGCAGCCGTGGCAGCCGCCGGGCCGGCGCATGACCTGGCCTGGTCCGAGCTGTGAGCGAGTGCCGGGAGCGGCGCGTCACTGTCGGCGCCACCCGCTGGAAGATCCGCGAGCTCGGCGATCCGGGCGGCGGCCGTCCGACGGTGGTGATGGTCGCCGGTCTGGGCTCCGGCGAATACCTGCTGCCGCACGCCGTCCGGCTCGCGGCGACCCGGTGCGTGCTGTTGCCGGACATGCCCGGCTTCGGGCGCACCAGAGGCCCGAGACGATTGCGTTCGATCGAGGAGTTCCGCGATGCGCTCGTCGAGCTGCTCGACGCCCAGGTGCCGCGCCCGGTGGACCTGATCGGGAACTCATTCGGCACGCAGATCGTGATTGCGGTGGCGGCCCGCCGCCCGGAGATCGTGCGACGGGTGGTGCTGATCGGCCCGACGTTCGACGTCGCCGCTCGAAGCGTCCGGCGGATGGTGCCGCGCTGGCTGAAGATCACGCCGAAGGAGCCGCCGGCGCTCGCGCTGTCACTGGCCCGCAGTTACGCGCAGTGCGGCGTCCGGACCCCAGCCCTCGCCTTCCGCGCGGGACTTCGCGACGCACCCGAGGAGCGGATCGCGAAGCTTCGGCACCCGATCCTGCTGGTCCGGGGGACCGAGGACCGGATCGCGCCCCGCGAATGGCTCGAGACCCTGCGCGACCGCACGCACGACGCTCAGATCGCGGAGGTGCCGGAGGTAGCCCACACCGTCGACTTCGCCGCACCCGACGAGATCGCGAAGCTGACGACTCGCTTCCTCGGCGACGCGGTCGGCGCCCGGATGACCCGACCCTGACGCGCGTGTCACCCGCCCGCTAGCGTCGTTGCTCTGTGCCGGCGGAGCCGGCGCTGCCGAAGGGCGGCGGGCGCGGAGGTGGACGTGGAGCTGAACGAGACGCGCGAGCGGATCATCTATCAGAAGGACGGTCCGATCGCTCGGATCATCCTGAACTGGCCGGAGAAGGCCAACGCGCAGGATGAGACCCAGGCCAAAGAGGTCGACGCTGCGCTGTACGACGCCGAACGCGACTGGAACATCAAGGTCGTCATCCTCAAGGCCAACGGCAAGGGCTTCTGCTCCGGTCACATCGTCGGCGGGATGCAGGAGGCGTACCCGAGCTTCTACGAGGAGTCGCAGGTCCGGGGGGCGCCGTGGAAGGCGCAGAGCGACCTGTTCGTGAAGCCGGTGATGAACCTCTGGGAGTTCGCGAAGCCGACCATCTCCCAGATCCACGGCTACTGCGTCGGCGGCGGCACCCACTACGGGCTGACCACGGACATGGTGATCGCTTCCGACGACGCCTATTTCGGGTACCCGCCGCTCCAGGGATTCGGCATGCCGTCGGGCGAGTGTTCCATCGAGCCGTGGGTGTTCATGAACTGGCGCCGCGCGGCGTACTACCTCTACACCTCGGAAACCGTCGACGCGCAGAAGGCCTTGGAGTACGGCCTGATCAACGAGGTCGTGCCGCGCGACCAGCTCGAGGACCGCGTCGAGGCGATCGCCCGGCACGTCGCGCAGGCGCCGCTGACCACGTTGATGGCCACCAAGGCGAACCTCAAGCGCGCGTGGGAGCTGATGGGCATGCGGGTCCACTGGCAGAGCTCCAACGACCTCGTGACCCTCGCGTCGATGAGTCGCGACGTGCAGGCGCTGATCGGCCAGGTCATCGGCGGCAACATGAAGCCGGCCGAGATGGCGCGCCGCCAGGCGGCCGCCGCGCAGGAAAACGGGACGACCACGACCGACTAGCAGTGGCACGCTGACGTGTGCTGCGACGGACGCTGGCGGAGACGACGGCTGCGCCGGCGTTGTTCACGAGCATGTTGCTCGGGACCTCCGGCTTCGGGCTGGTGCTGCCGTACCTGTTCATCTACCTGACCAAGGTTCGTCACCTCGACCCGACGTGGGTGGGGGTGACCGGCGCGTGGATCGGCGTGGCAGGCCTGCTGGCGGCCGGGCCGTCGGGCGCCTTGGTCGACCGCTTCGGCGCGCGGCGCGTCTTCGTCGGGCTGAGCCTGCTGCAGGGCTGCGGGCTCGCGGGCTACGCGTTGGTGGGCTCGGTCTGGCAGGCGTTCGTGGCGGCGACTCTGGCGGCCATGGGAGGGCCGCCCCTCCTCGGCGCACTCGACACCATGTTCGC
>DASZTV010000043.1:0-58958 GCA_035548125.1 Mycobacteriales bacterium
CCGCAGACCGGTGGTGTCGCGTGCCAATCCGGCCTACACGAGTACGCCGGCTTCGATCCGCTCGACCGGTTCGCCGTCCTCCGACGGTGTGCGGTCGCGCAGCCCGAAGTAGCCGGCCACCGCGGCCGCGAGCGCCAGCAACGCGCCGACCCCGAAGGCCAGCTGGTAGCCGTCGAGCAACGCCGCTGGCGTCGTGCGGGAGTGACTCGCCGACGCCGCGATACTGGCGAGGACCGCCAGCCCGAGTGCGCCACCCATCATGAACGAGGTGTTCACCGCGCCGGAGGCGATCCCGGACTCCTCAGGCACCACGTCATCCATCGCCGCGAGCAGCACGGGGTTGAACGCGATGCCGGCTCCGAGCCCGAGCAGCAGCATCGACGGCAGCACGTCCACCGCGAACGAGCCGTGCAGCGGGGCACGGGCGAACCACCCGAGCCCGGCTGCCGCCAGCGCGAGGCCCGTGCCCAAGGGCAACCGGTAACCGAAGCGGAGAACGAGCCTCGCCGACAGCGACACCGAGCAGGCCATCATCAGGAGATTGCCTGGTAGGAACGCGAGGCCGACCTCGAGCGCGCTGTAGCCCAGCACCTGCTGGAGGTACAACGCCGCCATGAAGAACCAGGCGAACATGCCGGCAGCCCACAGGACGCCCACCGCGTTGGAGACCGCGAGGTTGCGCGACCGGAACAGGGCGAGCCGGACGAGTGGTGCCGCGACCCGCGACTCGATGCCGACAAACGCCACCAGCAGCGCGCCCGCTCCCGCGAGCTCGCCGAGCGTCTGCGCCGACGCCCATCCCGCGTCGTTGGCCTTGACGACCGCGTTGACCGCGAGCATCAGACCGCCGGTGACGACCAGGGCTCCGGCGACGTCCAGCCGCCCGCCGATCGCCGCGGTCGACGACTCGCCGACCAGCCGAAGCACCAGGAGGCACACCGCGATCCCGATCGGGACGTTGACCAGGAAGACCCAGTGCCACCCGAGGGTGTCGGTGAGCACGCCACCGACCAGAACCCCGACGGCGCCGCCGCCGGAGGCGACGAACCCCGAGATGCCCATTGCCTTGGCCCGGTCCTCGGGATCACTGAACAACGTCACGACGAGCGCGAATCCCACCGCCGTCGCGAGGGCGCCGGCGACGCCCTGGACGGCGCGGAAGGTGATCAGCATCGCCTGCGAGGTCGACACACCACAGCCGATGGAGGCGAGCGTGAACCCGGTGATACCGGCGACGAACACCTTGCGCTGGCCGTAGAGATCACCGAGCCGACCACCGAGCAACAGGCAGCCGCCGAAGGTGAGCAGGTAGCCATTGACGACCCAGGCGAGCGACGCTTCGCTGAAACCGAGATCCTTGCGGATCGACGGGAGGGCGACGTTGACCACCGTGCTGTCGAGCACCACCATCAGCTCGCCCAGGCAGAGGACCCAGAAGGCGATCCAGCGCCTGCGTTCCGACATCACGTCCCACTCCTTCGGTTGCGCCGTCGTACGGTAGACGGCCGACGTGACAGGAACTAATCGGTTTTCGGGTCACGACCGAGCGTGAGATGGGGGGCTGGTGCGCCGAACCGTCGTCACCGGCACCGACATCGACCCCTATCTGGTCGCACTCCGGGCCGAGTTCAAGGTACCGGGGCCGTTCCCGCCCGACGTCGAGCAGGCGGCCGCGCGGGCCGCCACGGCATGGTCACGCGAAGGCCGGACGGATGCGACCGACCTGGTGCTTGTGACGCTCGACCCGCCCGGCTCGACAGACCTCGACCAGGCGTTCCACTTGGCTGAGTCCGCCGGGCGGATGACGCTGCATTACGCGATCGCCGATGTCGCGGCGTTCGTTGTGCCGGACGACGTGATCGATACCGAAGCTCAGCTGCGCGGAGAGACGCTCTACCTGCCCGACGGCCGCGTCCCGTTGCATCCGCCGACGCTGTCGGAGGGTGCCGCCAGCCTGTTGCCCGGCCAGGATCGGCCCGCGGTGCTGTGGCGTATCGAGCTCGATCGGGACGGTGAGCCGACCCAGGTCGACGTCCAGCGAGCCGTGGTCCGCAGCAGGGCGCAGCTGGACTACGCCGGGCTGCAGCACGCCGGCGGCGAGCCGTTCGGCTTGCTGGAGCGCTTCGGGCGGCTGCGCCAGGAGCGCGAGCGCAGCCGCGGTGCGGTGTCCCTCCCCGAGTTGGAACAGCAAGTGAACGGCGACGGCGCGAACTGGACGCTGAGCTACCGCGCTCCGCTCCCGGTCGAGGACTGGAACGCGCAGCTGTCCCTGCTCACCGGCATGGCGGCGGCGCGCATGATGCTCGACGCGGGAATCGGGTTGCTCCGCACCATGCCGCCCCCGGATCCGGAGACGGTCGCGTCGCTTCGGCGCTCGGCGCACGCCCTCGCCATCCCTTGGCCGGAGGGCACCGCCTACGCGGACGTGATCCGGGGGCTGGACCCCGCGAAGCCCACACACGCGGCGCTCATCCGGCTCGCCGCGGTGTTGTTCCGCGGCGCGTCCTACGTTGCGTTCGACGGCCAGCCGCCGGAGTCCACCACCCACTCGGCGGTAGCAGCGCCGTACGCCCACGCGACCGCTCCGCTGCGGCGACTGGCGGACCGCTACGTGAACGAGTGTTGCCTCGCGCTTCACGCCGGGGCGCCGGTCCCCGAATGGGTACGCGAGCGACTGCCGCTCCTCCCGGAGGAGATGGCAGGCGCGGATCGCAAGGCGCATGCGGTCGACCGGGCAGTCGTCGACCTCGCCGAGGCGCTGGTGTTGCAGAGCAAGCGCGACCAGGTGATGAGGGGCGTCGTCGTCGAGCCCGGGCCGAAAGGCGAGATCCAACTGCAAGAACCCGCGGTGCGAGCACGTCTGATCGGCGATGACCTACCGCTCGGCGAGGAGGTGGCGGTCAAGGTGGGTGAGCTCGATGTGGCCCGCCGGCTGGTGACGTTCGTGCTCAGCTGAGCCGTCGTACGGCGCCGTGCACGGCGACCGTACCGGTCTTTCCCTTGACCGGAACCTCCTGCCGCGACCCGACCGTGACATCCTCCGGCGCCATCGCCGCGACCTCATCAGTGAGGAGCACCGCCGGCATGTCGTCACGGCCCGCGATGCCGGAAAGCCGGAAGGCGAGGTTCACCGCGTCACCGAACACCGCGATCTTGCTCGGCGAGGTCCGGCCGACCGCGACGTCCCCCACAGTGACCGCCCAGCCCATCCGGATCGGCAGGCCGTCGTCACCGCGAAGCGCCAACTCGGCCGCGTGGGCCGCCGCGACCTCTGTCGCCGCGGTGGCGCAGCGGGTCGCGTCGGCGACGCCTGTCGGGTCGACCGCATCCCACGTGGCAAGGACCGCGTCCCCCACGTAGCTGTTGACGGTCCCGCCGTGGGTGATCACCAGCGGCCGGAGCTGTTGCCACAGCTGTTCGGCAGCGGCTGCCACCGCGATGGCGCCGTTGGCCTCCGTCAACGTGGTGTAGCTCACGATGTCCCCGACCAGGACTGCCATCCGCCCCGTGACCGACGCCTTCTCGGTGGCGCTATGAGGAACTGCCGCTGCCGCGTGGTCGGCCAGCACTCGCAGCGTGAGCGCGGTCGAACCGATCGTCACCACGTCGCCGTCCGCCAGCGGATGCCACTCGTCCCGCTCGATCAGCCTGCCGTTGACCCGGGTCCCGTTGGTGGAGCGATCGACGATCAGGACGTCCGTCGCCGACACCCGGATCTCGGCATGATCGCGCGACACCGCGGCCTCATCCACCAGAAACCGGTGGGCCTCGTCCACCCCGGCGCACTCGCGCCCGAGGCACAGCCGACCGTCGACCCGGATCGCCCGCTCGTCGGGCAGTCCGGGCGAGGTAACGACCCACACGTCGGCCATCGCGTCCGTATCGTAGGGTCCAAGCGACGTGGCGGAGGCGTGCCGCACGCTGACGGTGCTGGCACCGCTTGCGGTCCGGGGGGCGACTAGTGGGCGTGGAGAGCGACCTCGCAGCACTGCGCGACGCGCTGAGGTCGTACGACTTCGGCGACGTCCTGGGGCGCGGGTCGTGGGGCACCGTGGTGGCTGCGCACCATCGCGGTCTCAACCGCGCCGTGGCGATCAAGTGGCTGCGACCGGAGCTCGTGGACGACGCGGAGGCTCGCGCGCGCTTCAACGCCGAGGCACAGGTCCTGGCCTCGCTCGACCATCCGCACATCGTCCGGGTCTACGACTACGTCGAGGTCGACGACGTGTGCGCCCTCGTCATGGAGCGGTTGCCGGGCGGCACGATCGCGGACCGCGCACGCGTCGGGCCGATTCCGCCGCAGGCCGGGTGTGCCTACGCGCTGGCCGCGCTTCACGGACTGGAACACGCTCACCACCACGGCGTGCTCCACCGCGACGTCAAGCCGGAGAACCTGATGCTCGCGGCGGACGGCCGGCTGCGCGTCACCGACTTCGGCATCGCCGCCATCGTCGGCGACAAGGCGGAGCGGCTGACCCAGACCGGGATCACCCTCGGTACGCCTGCCTACATGGCGCCGGAGCAGCTCGCCGAACCCGACCGGATCGGTCCCTACACCGACGTCTGGTCGACCTCCGCCGTGCTTTACGAGCTGCTCACGCGCCAGGTCCCCTACGCCGCCCGCACGACGCTTCACGCGGCGCTGCTGGCGCGGGCGACCGAGGACCCCACGCCGATCCTCGACGTCACGCCCGAGCTGCCGCCGCGGCTCGCCGACGCCGTGATGACGGGGCTCGCGAGAGACCTCGACGAGCGCTACACCACCTGCCACGAGGCGGCCGAGGCGATAGATGCGGCCGCCACAGACGCATGGGGCGCAGAGTGGCTGTCACGTACCGGGATCCCGCTGCAACGCACCCCGGCCCGCAGCAACCCGTCCATGGCCACCGGCGTCGTCCCCGTCGCGAAGCCGGAGCGTGACGAGGCACCGGTCCGCCCAAGCCCCCGGAGGCTGCGGCGTGCCGTATGGCTACCGGTCGCCGGCCTGCTCGCTGCGGGCGGGGTCGTCGCCGGCATCGCCCTGTCGGGCGGATCCGGGCACACCCCCGAGCCGAGCCACATCGGCGGCACGCCGCCGGCGACGCTTCCCGCCGCGCCGCCGGGATGGGGTCAGCAGCTGCTGGCGGGGCTGGCAACCACCGACTCTGACGCCTCCGCGAAACAGATCGGTACCGGCTCGTTCGCGTTCGGGGTGTTCACCGGCGATCCGGCGACCAACCGGGACTTCCGCTCCGGGCACGGCGCTGCGCCTGCCGCCGCGCAGGTACGCAGCCTCCTGAAGGACGGCGCCACGCCGTACCTCTACACCTACACGCTGCGCACCACCGGTCACTTCAACGACGACCAGACGGGTGACGGGCTGCTCAAGATCATGAAGTCGGACTCGCTGATGGCGGCGTACTGGCAGTCGACGATCGAGCTGCTCAAGGAGCTCGGATCACTCGACCGGGCACTCCCGCTCGTCGTGGACCCGTCAGTGGCAGCGATCGTGCAACCGACCACGACCGACAACGATCCGCAGAAGGTCTACACGTCGGTCGCCGCGTCGGGCGTCCCGCAGCTGTCGGGAATCCCGAACACCTTCTCGGGCTGGGCGCAGGCGTGGGTCCGCCTTCGCAACACGCTCGCGCCGAAGGTGCAGCTCGGCTGGGCGGTGGAGTCCTACGGCGTCGGGGACTACCTGATTCCGAACCGGCCGTCCGCGTCCGTCCTCGCGCAGTACGGCGGAGCGCTGCAGAGCTTCTACGGCGGGCTCGGTACGCACTTCGACTTCCTCGACTACACCGTCGGCTACGGCGACGGAGCGAAGGTCGCCCCGGCGAACGTGGCGCGCGCCGAGGACCTCACGGTCCTGCGGCAGTGGGTCGCCGACATGGTCAACGCCACCGGGCTGCGCGTCGTGCTCAGCGGGATCCCCATGGGTAACACCCTGATGCGGGCGGTCAACAACAAGCCCTATCACTGGCAGGACCGCTGGGCGCAGCTGATGCTCGACCAGACGCAGTTCCAGGGTCTGGTGGGTCTGCGAAACGCCGGTGTGATCGGCCTCGTCTTCGGCTACGGGTACGGCTCCCCCGACTTCACCTGTGCCTGCGACGCCGCGCAGGATGGCACGACAAACCCCGCGCCGAAGGGCACGGCGAAACGACCGTCCCTGAGCGCGGACGACGACGGCGGTTACCTGGTCAACCGGCTGAAGGCCTACGCCGCGGCAGGACGGGTGACGGTCTGACGGCGCCAGCGCCCCGTCATGCCGCAGACTCTTCAGCGTGACCCGAACGCAGCGGCTCACGCTTGTCGCGGCGATCGTCGGGACCAGCGTCGCAATGCTCGACGCCTCGATCGTGAACGTCGCACTTCCGGCCGTCGAGCATGACCTCGGCGGGGGACTCGCGGCGCAGCAATGGATCGCGAACTCCTACCTGCTGCTCCTGGGCTCGTTCATCTTGATCGGCGGCTCGCTCGGCGACCTCTACGGCGAACGCCTGGTGTTCGGCGTCGGCGTCGCCGCCTTCGGGGTGTTCTCGCTGGGTTGCGCCATCGCGCCCAACGTCGGCACGCTGATCGCGGCCCGAGCACTGCAGGGCGTCGCGGGTGCCCTCGTCACCCCGAGTTCGCTGGCGATCATCGTCGCCGCCTTCCCCACTGACCAGCGAGGCCGGGCGATCGGGAGCTGGACCGCATGGACCGGCATCAGCACGGTGGCCGGACCGCTCGTCGGCGGCTGGATCATCGACACGGCCTCTTGGCGCTGGGTCTTCGCCATCAACGTGCCGCTCGTCGTCGCGACCATCACCCTCGTAGTGCTCGCCGTGCCACGCGTCAGGCCGACCACGGAGCGCAAGCTCGACATCACGGGGGCCTCACTGTGCGCCATCGCACTCGGCGGGGTGATGGGGGCGTTGATCGAGCAGCCTCACCGCGGCTGGGGCAGCCCGGTGATCGACGTCCTGCTCGGCGGTGGCGTCATCCTGTTCGTCGGCTTCGTGGTGTACGAGCGTCGGATCACCGATCCGATGGTCAAGCTCGACCTGTTCACGGTTCGGAACTTCACCGCCGCCAACCTCGAGACGCTCACGATGTACGGCGGGTTGTCGATCCTGTTCTTCTTCTTGGTGATCTTCCTGCAGCAGGTGGCCGGCTACTCGGCGCTGCGGGCCGGCCTGACCACCTTGCCCGTAACGATCCTGATGTTCCTGCTCGCGAGCCGGTTCGGCGCGCTGTCCGACCGGTTCGGGCCGAGGGTGTTCATGGGCACCGGGCCGATGCTGTCGGCCGCGGGCACGCTGTGGCTGCTGCGGGCCGGGCTCCACACCTCCTACGTCGGCGTCGTACTTCCTGCCCTGGTGGTGTTCGGCATCGGGTTGTCGATCACGGTCGCGCCGCTGACGACGACCGTTCTTGCCGAGGCCGACGACAGCGACGCCGGAATCGCGTCCGCGATCAACAACGCGGTGGCTCGCGTCGCCGGTCTGGTCGGTATCGGCATCGTCGGTGTGGTGGTTGCGCATACCCTGGTCGGAGACACCTTCAGCCGCTCGGAAGATTCAGTGCACGCGTTCCACCAGGCGGTGTGGTCCTGTGCACTGTGCCTCGCGGCCGGCGGGCTCACCGGAGTCGCCGGAATCCGCAACCCCTCGCGCGCTGTTGCAACCGATGAGGAGGCGACGTCATGACCACCGATGAGATCGAGGTTCGTCACGTGCCGGAACGCCACCGGTTCGAGATCCTCGTCGGCGGTGAGCGCGCCGGGTTGTCGACCTATCGGGACGCAGCCGGCCGGCGGGTGTTCATCCACACCGAGATCGACTCCGCGCGCGAAGGTCAGGGACTGGGTGGGAAGCTGATCCGCGCTGCGCTGGACGCAACGAGAGCCCAGGGCCTCACGGTCGAACCGCAGTGCCCGTTCGTCAAGTCGTTCATCGACCGCCACCCGGACTACGCCGACCTCGTCGCCGCTTGAGCCAGCCGGTGATCCGCTCCGACGTCAGCGGCTCGCCGACCAGGACCGCTGACGCCTGCCCGAGAGCCGCTGCGCAGAGCGCGCGTTCGGCGGTCGCCTCGAGATCGCCCCACGGCAGGAACGGCTTGGCGATCATCAACGACGCGATCCCGTGCGCGGCCGCCCACAGGTCCAACGTGATGGGGAGCGGGTCCCCAACGGCGAAGATCCCGTCCTCCATGCACTCGACGACCACGGCGTTGAAGTGCACGAAGGCCGACGACGCGAGCACCTCGTCGACGTCGGGACGGGAGCACGGGTCCATGGTCGCCAGCCGGTAGTGCTCAGGGTGACTCACGGCAAAGCGCACGTAGGCCAGCCCGTACGCCCGTAGCCGCTCCAACGGGAGCGCCGCCGCCGCTCCGGCCTCCAGCATCGCCGCGTCCAGCTCGGTGAAGACATCAGCGACGACGGCGGCGACCAGCTCGTTCTTGTCCGCGAAGTGCAGGTAGATCGACGGCGGCGTGACCCCGACCGCGTCCGCAACCGCTCGGATCGACACGTCATCGACACTGTTCGCTGCGGCGAGGAGCTCCTTCGCGGCCGCGACGATCTCCGCGCGAAGCTGCTCACCCCCGCCGCGCGGGGAGCGGACCCGGCGGCCGGCGAGCGGCTTGCTGGTGGCGACGGTCATCCGACCGCGACGGGTTCCTCGGCGGTGGCCACGGGGACAGCATGCTCCTCGGCGAGCCCGATCCGCGCGTGCAGCCGCGCCAACGGCTTCGGCGCCCACCAGTTCCACCTACCGGCGAGCTTCATGAACGCCGGAACGAGCGTGCCGCGAACGATCGTGGCGTCCATCAGGACGGCGAGTGTGAGCCCGGTCCCGAACAACATCATGAACGCGACCCGGCCGCGTGAGATCGCGGCGAACACGATCGCCATCAGCAGGGCGGCCGCGGTCACGATCCGCCCGGTGCGGCCGAGACCGAGGGCCACCGAGCGCACGTTGTCAGCGGCGGTCTTGCCGGAGGCGAGCCACTCCTCCCGGATCCGCGACAACAGGAACACCTCGTAGTCCATCGACAAGCCGAACGCGACGCAGAACATCAGCGGCGGCATGGTCGGGGTGAGGAAGTGCGTGATCGTGAGGTCGGGGAACAACGAGCTGAGATGCCCCTCCTGGAAGATCCACACCATCGCACCGAAGGTTGCTGACAGCGACAGCGTGTTGAGGATGAGCGCCTTCAACGGCATCACCACGCTGCCGGTGAACAGGAACAGCAGGACGAACGTCGCGAGGGCGATGATGCCGATCGCCCATGGCATAGTGCGGCTCAGCGCGTCGAGGCTGTCCTGGTCCTCGGCGGTGATACCGCCGACGTCGACCGGCCACGGCGCGGGGACCGCGCGCGCCGCCCTGACTGCGTTCTTCAGGACCTGCGACTGCGGGTCGCCGCCGGCGGCGAGCTGGATGTAGGTCGTCTGCCCCTTGCGCATCGACGCGACGCCCGGCCCGACCTGCTGGCCGTCGACGTACTCCCCCGCGGAGGACGATGCCGCGCGCACGCCGCCGATCTGCGAGAGCTTCGCCGCGTAGGGGCCGAGCTCGTCCGGGTGGCCCTGCAACGAGGGCACGGCGACGTTGATCGATGCACCGGTGCCGGCGCCGAACTCAGAGAGGGCGTCCTCCCCGACCTGGTACGCCGACGCGCTCGGCGGGAGGATGCGTGGATCCGGGTAGCCGAACTTGATGTGCGCGAACGGCAACCCGAGGAAGACCAGGAACGCGGTCACGATCACCGCCACCGGGATCGCCCGGCGCATCACGCCGTTGCCGAACCGGTACCAGAACGTCTCCTCGACTGCCTTGGCAACCGGCGCCGGCCGATGCAGCCGACGGCGCACCCACGCGCGCAGGTCGAGAGCGTCCACCCGGTCGCCGAGCAGGATGAGCACCGCCGGCAGGACGGCGAGGGCAGCGAACGCGGCGAGCCCGACCACCGCGATTCCGGCGTAGGCGAACGACCGCAGGAAGTAGAGCGGGAAGACGAGCATCGCGGCGAGCGAAAGACCTACCGTCAGCGCGGAGAACAGCACCGTGCGGCCGGCGGTCTGCATGGTGCGCCGTACCGCGTCGGCCGCCGCCAACCCGTTGCGGATCTCCTCTCGGTAGCGACTGATGATGAACAGGCTGTAGTCGATCGCAAGCGCGAGCCCCATTGCCGTCGTCATGTTGAGCGCGTAGATCGAGACGTCGGTGAACAACGCCAGGACCCGCAAGACCACCATCGTGCCGATGATCGACGCAAGTCCGACGGCGACCGGGAGGATCGAGGCGACGAAGCTCCCGAACACCCAGATCAGCGCGATCACCGTGAGCGGGATCGCGACCATCTCTGACTTTGTCAGGTCGGACTTCACGTCCTCGTTGACCTGGTGGTAGGCGACGACGAGACCGCCCGCCTTGACGCTGACGCCGTCATGAACGCCGACCAGGGGGTCCGTGGCGTCGGCGGCGCGGTCCGGAGCGACGGCGTCGCTGCCGGCCACGTGAGCGACGATCAGTGCCGCCTTGCCGTCGGTGCTGACCAGCGAAGGCGCGACATGCTTCGGAGCAGTCCAGTACGACACGACGCTGTCGACGCCGGGCGCTGCCTCCAGGGCCCGGACGTCCTTCAGGCCTAGCGTCCGGACCGCCGCGGAATCGGCTCCGGCAGGTGAGCGGAGCTCGAGCACCAGGTTCGGCGAGCCCGTGTGGAAGGTCTTGGTGATGAGGTCACGCGCGGCGATCGACGACGAGCCCGGGTCGTCGTACCCGCCCGCACCCAGCTTGGACGCGACCGGCGCACCGAACACGATCCCGATGACCAGCAGGACGCCGGCGATTCCCAGGACCCGCTTCGGAGCGGCGATTCCACGATTCGCGAGTGCCGTCAGCATGACTCCCCCTTTGCGTCGCTTAACGGCGGTAAGTTAACGACGGTAAGTCAAGGCGGGTCAACCCCTGTTCAGGTGGTGTGACGAACGCCACTGGGCGCGAGCAGGTCGCGCACCACCGCGCGCAGTCCGGCGCGCAGCTCGTCCGTGTCGACGTCGGCAAAAGCCTCTGTCGTGGCGAAGATGCCCCCCATCACCGCCGCGAGGGTGCACCCGATGCGCAGCCGCTGCTCGAACGGGAGCTCCGGGTTGGCGAGCAGGCGCCCGATCTTCTCCTGGAGGTCGGCGTGCTCCTCCTCGTGCTGAACCTGGTGGATCTTCCCGAGCGCCGCCTGTTCGCGGGTGTGCAGCAGGAAGAGCTTGCGGTTGTCGAGCATCCCGTTGGCCAGCGTGTCGAACACCTCGACCCAGCCTTCTGCGTCGAGCTCGCCGACGACGAGCCGGTCGAACCCGTCATGGCCCAGCGCGTGAACCCGCATGTGGAGCGCCATGAGGATCGCGTCCTTGCTCGGGAAGTGGTAGTACAACGCCGCCTTCGAGAACCCCATCCGCTCCGCGATCTCGCGGAGCGAGGTGTTGTCGTAGCCCTGCTCGACGAACAGGTCCAGCGCGACGTCGAGGATCTGCTCGCGGGTCGCGGGCTCCCCTGGCGGTTTGGCCGGCGGTCTCGGCATTCTGCGATCTTACTTGACGGTCGGCAGGTAAGCCGCTTACCGTGCGGCAGGTAAATCGTGACGGGAGACCCATGACCCAGCAGATGATCGAGGCGACCGGCCTCACCAAGCGCTACGGCGCGACCCAGGCGCTCGCCGGGATCGACCTCTCCGTTCCCCGCGGGAGCGTGCTCGGCGTCCTCGGCCCGAACGGCGCGGGGAAGACCACCGCCGTCAAGATCCTCACCACGCTCGCCGCTCCGGACGACGGCGTGGCGCGGGTCGCCGGCTTCGACGTCGTGAAACAGGCCGATCAGGTACGACGAAACATCGGCGTCACGGCGCAGGACGCCACCCTCGACGAGGCCCTCACGGGGCGGCAGAACCTGGTCATGATCGGCGAGCTGAGCGGGCTGCGCCGCCCGGCCGCGAAGGCCCGAGCCACCGAGCTGCTCGAGCGTTTCACGCTGTCCGATGCGGCCGAGAAGGTGCTGCGGACCTACTCGGGCGGCATGCGTCGGCGGCTCGACCTCGCCGCCGGTCTGGTCACCCGCCCGCCGGTGCTGTTCCTCGACGAACCGACCACCGGCCTCGACCCGACCAGCCGGGCGCGCATGTGGGACATCGTCCGTGAGCTCGTGGCGGACGGTGCGACGCTGCTCCTGACGACGCAGTACCTCGACGAGGCGGACGCGCTCGCCGACCGGATCGTGGTCATCGACCACGGCCGGGTGATTGCGAACGGCACCGCGAGCGAGCTGAAGGCCGCGACCGGCGGCGCCCGCCTCGAAGTGACCCTCACCCGGCCGCACCCGGCCGCCGTGACCGCGCTGATCCCGCTCACCGATGGCCCGGTCGATGTCAGCGGCGACGGACGACTGTTGAAAGCGGCGGTCCGAAGCGGCTCCGGGGTCGCGACCCAGGTGATCCGCGCGCTCGACGCTGCCGGGATCGTGGTCGACGACGTCGCGGTGCACCCGCCGTCGCTCGACGACGTCTTCTTCGCCCTCACCGGCGCCCCTGTCGCCGAGGCATCGCCCCGACTCGACCCAGACCTGGAGGTTGTGGCGTGAGCAGCACCGTCGCAGCGACCAACGACCGGCCGCGTACGGACGGGTGGGTGCGGCGCGCGATCCGCGACACCGCCGTGATGACCCGGCGCAACCTCCTTCACATCCGCCGGGAACCCCAGCAGCTCTCGGACGCCACCGTTCAGCCCGTGCTGTTCACCCTGCTGTTCGTCTACGTGTTCGGTTCCGGAGTGCCGATCGCGCACGGCGACTACAAGAACTTCGCGCTCGCCGGGCTGATCGCGCTGAACCTCACCACCTCGGCGATGGGGACCGCGGTGGGGCTGAGCACTGATCTCAACACCGGCGTCATCGACCGGTTCCGCACGCTGCCGATCTGGACCGCCGCGGTGCTCGTCGGACGCTCACTGTCCGACGTCCTGACCGCCGTGCTCTGCACGGCGATGGTTGTCGTCACCGGACTTGTCATCGGCTGGCGGCCTGACGCCGACGCGGCGCACATCGCCGCCGGGTTCGCGATTCCGCTGCTCTTTGCCTACGCGCTGTCGTGGGGCTGCGCCTGCCTCGGCTTGGTCAGCGCCAGCGCGGAGTCGGCGCAGGGTGTGGGCTTGATTGTCCTGTTCCCGATGGCAATGGTCTCCAACGCGATGGTGCCGACCCAGGGGATGCCGCACTGGCTGGCGACGGTTGCCAACTGGAACCCGGTCAGCTCCGTGACCGCCGCCGCACGCAACCTGCTCGGTAACCCGAACCCCTCCGCGGCGATACCTGCCTGGCCCATGCAGCATCCGGTCGTCACCGCGCTCCTGTGGTCGGCAGCCATCATTGCGGTGTGCGCTCCGCTCGCGGCGATGCTCTACCGACGTCGTACGACGGGCTAGGCCCTGGCTGAGTCGGGACCGGCGTGTAACGCAACACAGCGGTACGAAAGACCCGGCCGGCAACGGTCTCGAGACTCCCCCACGGCGCGGAAGGGGTCGCGATCAGCAGGGACGCGATCCCGTGCGCGGTCGCCCAGAGGTCGAGCAGGACCGGCAGCGGGTCGCCGGTCGCGATCGATCCGGCGCGCATCGCTGCGACGATCTCCGCCTCGACCAGCTGCAGCGCCGGGACCGAGCCCGCGCCTGCCGCCGCGGCGCGCGATGAGGACTCCGTTGCCGCGGCGCGGTAGTGAGAGGGGTAGGCGACCGCAAAGCGCACGTAGCCGACCCCGTAGGAACACAGCCGGTCGACCGGCGAGTCGACCCCTACCGCCTCTGCCCGCATCGTGTCGTAGAGCTCTGCGGCGAGGTCGGCCATCCCGCGCCTCGACCGGAACGCCAACCCGGCTGCAGGCGCCGGGTCAAGCGCGGGCGCCGCGACGGCTGCCGACGCAGCCGGCACGGCCTCACGACGGGAAGGCTCATCCGACAGACCGAACCTGGCGTGCAACCGGGCCAGCGGTTTCGGCGCCCACCAGTTCCACCGTCCGGCCAGCTCCATGAATGCCGGAACCAACGTCCCGCGGACGATCGTCGCGTCCATCAGCACGGCGAGGGTGAGGCCGGTGCCGAACAACATCATGAACTCGACGCGACCCCGCGACAACGTCGCGAACACGATGGCCATCAGCAGGGCGGCGGCCGTGACGATGCGGCCGGTGCGACCGAGTCCGAGTGCGACGGCCCGGCTGTTGTCCGCACGCGTCCGGGAAGAGGACAGCCACTCCTCGCGGATCCGGGACAGCAGGAAGACCTCGTAGTCCATCGACAGACCGAAAGCGAGACAGAACATCAGCACCGGCATCGTCGGGGCCAGCGAACCGGTGATCGTCACGTCGGGGAACAGCCACTTGAGATGGCCGTACTGGAAGATCCAGACCATCGCGCCGAAGGTGGCCGACAACGACAGCGTGTTGAGCACCAACGCCTTGAGCGGCATGACGACGCTTCCGGTGAACAGGAACAGCAGCACGAAGATCGTCAGCGCGATGATCGCGGCGGCGTAGGGCATCGCATGGCTCAGCGTGGCGAGACTGTCCCGCTCCAGCGCCGTGTCGCCGCCGATGTCGATCGGCCACGGCGCGGGTACCGCCTCGACGGCCGCGAGCGCTTGCCGCTGTGCCGGTGAGGCGGGCTCACCGGCGGCGGTGACCTCGAGATAGGTCGCGCCACCCGAGAGCATCGTCGGGTCACCCGCTGCCGAGATCTTCCCCTTCGCGTAGGTGCCCGTGTAGGAGGCGACCGACTTCACGCCTTTGATGCGCGACAGCCGCTCTGCGTACGAGTCGACGGCTTCGGTACGTCCCTGCGTCGACGGCACCGCGATGTCGATGGTGTCGGTGCCGGTCCCGAACTTGTCGACCAGGTCGCTCGCCACCTGGTACGCCGACGCGCTCGGCGGAAGCACCCGTTCGTCGGGGAAGGCGAACTTCACGTGCGTGAACGGCAGCACGAGGAACACGAGGAACGCGGTGACGCCGATCGCGACGTACACCGCGCGGCGCTGCACGACACGCGCGAAGCGGTACCAGAACGTCCGCTCCAGCGCCTTCGGCGACAGCGGGGGGCGACGCAACACTCGACGCAGCAATGCGCGTACGTCGAGAGAGTCGATGTGACGGCCGATGAGGATCAGCACGGCGGGAAGAATCACGAGTGCCGCGATCGCGGCCAGCGCGACGACCGCCATCCCCGCATAGGCGAAGGAGCGCATGAAGTACATCGGGAAGACCAGCATCCCGAGCAGGGACAGCCCCACGGTCAGCGCGGAGAACAACACGGTGCGACCTGCGGTCTGCATCGTGCGGCGGACCGCGTCGGCGGTGGAGAGTCCTCCGGAGACCTCCTCGCGGTACCTGCTCACGATGAGCAGGCTGTAGTCGATGGCGAGCGCAAGACCGGTCGCGGTCGTCATGTTCAACGCGTAGATCGACACGTCCGTGACAAGGGCGAGCCCGCGAAGGATGGCCATCGTGCCGACGATGCAGGTGAGACCGACTGCGATCGGCACCAGGGACGCGACGACACTCCCGAACACCCAGATCAGGGCCAGCGCGGTGAGCGGGATTGCGATGAGCTCCGCGCGGGCGAGGTCCTCCTTCACGTCGTCGTTGGCCTGCTGGTAGGCGATCGCCCCGCCACCCGCCGTGACCGTTACGCCGTTGTGCACTCCGGTCAGCGGTTTGACCGCGGCGGCCGCGCGCTCGGGGGCCGTCGAGTCGTCGCCGGCGACGTGGGCCTGGATCAGTCCGACGTCATGGTCGTGCGAGGCCAGCGCGGCTGCGATCTCGTCCGACGGCGCGGTCCAGTACGACAACACGCTGTCGACGTAGGGAGCGTTGGTGAGATGGCGGACGTCACGCATCGCAAGCGCACGCGTGGCCGGTCTGTCGAGGCCGCCCTTTCGCGTTCGAAGCTCCAGCACGATGTTCGTGTCGCCCGTATGAAAGCGCGTGGCGAGCAGATCTCCTGCCGCGCTTGACGGCGCGCTGGTGTCGAAGAACCCTCCTGCCCCGAGCTTCGATGCCACGGGCAGGCCGAAGATCAAGCCGACGACGATGAGCACGCCCGCGGCGGCGATCACTCTTCGCGGTGCGGCGATTCCGCCTTCTGCAAGTGCTGTCAGCATGGGCTCGGTCTGGGGCCGAGTGGACCCTTAGGCGCCGGCGCGAACCTGCGCGAGGCGGGCGTTGTCGATGACGATGGCCGCCGGTCCGTCGACCAACCGCAGGGTGGACAGCGCAGTCTCTCCGAATGCATTCTTCGACCCGCTCGACAACGCGAGCAGGCCGATGATGTGGCCGCCGTGACCTTTCAGAGGCATCGACAGGAACGTCGCCATCCCTCGCTCGTCCTCCTCCCCGAGGAGACCTTCGGGGTCGGCGAGGCGGAGCTCGAGGTCGTTGGTCGTGAGAGGCGCGCCGGACACCGAGTTGAGCGCGTCGACCGCAGAGGTCAGCAGCTCTGCGTACTGCGCCTGAGAGGTTTCCTGCGCGACGGCGACGTAGGCCGTGCGCTCCTCGAGAAGCAGCACCGACGCGAGGTCGTAGTCGACGAAGCGTCGAAGCACATCGAGCACGCCCGCGACGGTCTGCTCGAAGCCCGTAACGGTCGCCGCGAGCGCGGTGACCTCCGCGGCCACGGACGTCTCGAACAGCTTGCGGTCGAGCAGATCGCAGACCCTCGACATCACGTCGTCGTCACCGAGCTCGACCGGGTCGGGTCGAAGCCCGCGCGGGCCGGCGGCGTTGTCCTGTGCGGCCTGGATCACCTCACGGACGGCGACCACGAGCTGCGGCGCCTCGAAGTCCTTCGTGAAGTACCGGTCCGCGCCGGTCTGCGCACCCCAGTAGCGATCACTGGCGGCGTCCAGCGAGGTGAGCAGGATGACGGGGATGTCGGCGGTCTGCCAGTCGTCCTTCAGCAACCGCGCGGCGACGTACCCCGAGACCCGCGGCATCTGGACGTCGAGCACCACTGCGTCAGGCATGGTGGCGAACACCTGCTGCACCGCAGCGACACCGTCCTCTGCGACGACGACCTCGAACCCTTCCTTGGTGAGGACGGAGGTCAGGATCCGACGCAGCGTGGGGCTGTCGTCGGCGATGACCACGGTCGGCATGTCGGGAATCCTCCGCCTCAGCGCCCGATGAGGCGGCGCACCGTCTCAACGAGCTGTTCCTGATCGAACTGGGTCTTGAGCAGGTACGCGCTTGCGCCTGCCTCCAGGCCCGCCCGCTGGTCCTCTTCACTGACTCGGCTGGTCATGATCACGACCGGCACCTGCTCCCAGCCACGAGTGCGCCGGATGGTGCGGGTGAGCTGGTAACCGTCCATGCCCGGCATCTCGACGTCGGAGAGCACGAGGTCGGTCGGGGCGTCCCGCAGTCGCGCGGCGCCTTCGCTGCCGTCGATGGCGGTGATCACCTCGTAGCCGGCGCTCTCCAGGATCGCGCGCTCGAGCTCGCGGACGCCGACAGAGTCCTCGACCACGAGCACGCGGGGGCGCGCGACCGTCTCGGCAGTGCCGACCTCGGAGTGGGGGGTCATCATCGACGCGTAGGCGGGCGCCGCGACCGACTCACTCTCGTCGCTCAGCTCGCGAAGGTCGACCAGGCAGACGACGCTGCCGTCACCGTCGATCGTGGCTCCGCTGATCACCGGAAGTCGCCCGAGAAAGGCGCCGAGCTCCTTCACGACGAGCTCACGCTCGCCTTCCAGGCCGTCGACCGCCCACGCCACCTGACGCTCCGCGTGTTTGACCACGACGGCCGCCGTCGCGTCACGTTCGCCCGTGACGCCGAGCGCCGCGCCGAGGTCGAGCAGCGGCAGGGTCTCCCCGTGGCGAACCACGACCGGCTTGCCCGCGAGCTCGTGGACGACGGCGTTCTTGAGGGACAGGGACTCCACGACGCCGGGCACCGGGAGCGCGAACCGCTCGTTGCCGACCTTCGCCATGAGGCAGCGCAACACACCGAGCGTCACCGGGAGGGTCAACGCGAACGTGGTTCCGACGCCCGGCTTGGTCTGCAGCTCGACGAGGCCGCCGAGCGCCTCGACCGCGCTCCGGACGACGTCGAGGCCGACGCCGCGACCCGAGGTCTCGGTGACCTCCTTGGCCGTCGAGAACGCCGGCTGGAACAGCACGTTCATCAGCGCCTGACCGCTCAGCAGCGAATCGGGCAGGAGAACACCGCGCTCGATCGCCGCGGCGCGCAGCACGTCTTCGTCGATGCCGATGCCGTCGTCGGTCACCTCGATGACCACGGTCCCGCCGGAGGCCCGGGCCGCGACGGTGACGGTGGCCTGTGCGTGCTTGCCGGCGGCGACTCGTTCAGCGGGTACTTCACAGCCGTGGTCGACGGCATTGACGACCAGGTGCTTCAACGCGTCGGACACCCCGTCGAGCACCTGCTTGTCGAGCTCGACGTCCTGCCCTTCGAGAATCAGCCGCACGTCCTTGCCAGTCGCTGCGGCGAGGTCGCGCACAACCCGCGGCAGGCCAGCCACCACCCGGCGTACCGGGACCATCGCCAGGCCCATCGCGCCGTCTCGCACCTCGGCCAGCCGGCTGTGCGAGTCCTCGGCGAGCTCCCTGAGGTCGCGCGAGGCGGCCAGCAGCTGGTCATCGACCGCAGTGAGCCGGGTGAGCGCGAGCGACGCCTCGTCACCGATCGGCTGGGCATGCAGCGACTCCCGCAGCGTGCGAAGCCACCGGGAGTTGTCCGTCGCGATCGCGTCGATACCGGCGCTCGCGCGCTCCAGCCGGCGCGCGTCCAGCTCGGCCTCGCCGATGACGTCGATCAACTCGTAGACCTTGGCGGTGGTCACCCGTACCGAGTCGCCTCGGCGACGGGTCTCGTCGACGCCCTCGTCCTCCTCCGGTGCCCCCGGCGCCCAGCGCGGGACGACCACCGGGTCCTCGCCCGCGAGCGCCCGCTGCATCGCCGTGGCAAGAGCGTTGAGGTGGTCTTCGGGGACCGGCTCTTCGACGCCTGGCAGCGCCCCCGCGATGCCGTCGCACGAAGCCAGCAACAGATCGACCAGGTCGCGGCGCACGGTGAGCCGGCCGTCGCGAAGCGCGCCGAGCAGGTCCTCGGCGTTGTGGGCGACGGCCAGCACTTCGGACAGCCCCATCATCCGGGCAGAGCCCTTCACGGTGTGGGCGTCGCGGAACAGGCTGGCGACCACCTGCCGCGGCGACGGGTGCGCCTCGAGCGCGAGCAGCCCGGCCTGGAGCGACGCGACGCGCTCCTCGACCTCACCGCGAAACGTCGCGAGCAGCTCTGGGTCGTCAGCCCAGCCGGCCATCCCGCCCCCTTTGTCCCCTGCTCACCATTATCTCTTCGGCGTCCGTCACTCCAGCCTGAACCTTCCAACGGTCTGGCGCAGCGATTCCATCAGGTCCCGCAGCCGTCCGGCAGCCGCCGCGTGGCTGCGGGTGGCGGAGGTGGCCCCTTCGCTCGTCCCGGCGACGGTTCGCATCGCCTCCACGACCGCGTCGCTGGCGATCCGCTGCTGCCGGGTCGCTTCGGTGATCCGGTCGGCGGCCTCGGTGGTGTCCTCGACCCGCTCGTTGATCACGTTCAGCGCGTAATCCACCTCGTGCTGGCGCTCGAGACCGTGCTCAACTGCCGCGATTCCCTCTTGGCTGACCTGGGCGGTGGCCTCGACCTCGACCTCGAGCTCGGCGACGATCCGGGCGATGTCCGCGGTCGCGGCTCGGGCCTTCCCGGCCAGCGCGGCGATCTCCAGCGCGACGGTCTCGAACCCCTCCCCGTAGCCGCCGACTCGGGCCGCTTCGATCGAGGCGTTCACGGCGAGCATCGTCGTACGGCGGGCCAGCTCGTCGATCAGGCGCGTGGTGTGGGCGATCCGCGTGACGCGGTCGTCCAGCCGCCCGGTCCGCAGCCCCAGCTCCGCCACGCGCCGGCGGATGACGGCCATCGCGTCGTTGGCCTTGTGGACCGAGTCGATCCCGAGATCCACGTCGCGGCGGGCGTTGCCCGCGTAGCGGGCGACCAGGAGCGCCGTGCTGGCGATGGTGGTCGCAGTCGTGGCGAGCTGCTCGATGGTGCTGGTGGTCTCGGCCACGGCCGACGCCTGCTGCTCGACGGTGCCGACATGGACCTCGGCGGTGTGGGCGAGGTCGGTGGCGCTCACCGCGAGCTTGTCGGCCACGTTGGACATCTGCCGCACGAGCCGCCGCAGCGACAGGACCGTGTCGGCGAAGACGACGGCGAGGGTCGCGGTGCCCTGGTCCGCGGCGTTGTCCAGGGAGGGCACCCGGGACAGGTCACCGGTTGCGACGGTCGTGAGGAGAGAGGACAGCCGGGCGACGTCATCGGTGAGCCCGTGACGGCGGCGGATCGCCTGCTCGACCGCGTCGTGGGCGAGCGCGGCCAGCCCGCCCGCGGCCCAGCCGAGCAAGGGGCAGGCCGGCAGGATCACGATCAGCTGGCCCACGCCGGCGATGTCCAACGTGTGAGAGAACCCTGCCGCGGCGTAGATGCCGCCTGCGGCGAGCGCCCCGACGATGAGGCCGGTCGTGGCACCGAGCACCGCTCCGGACACCACGACGAGCGGCAGGAACAGGATCCACGCCGGCCCGGCAACACCGTCGGCGTTGGCGACGATTCCGGTGAGCGACACGAGCGTGCCGAGCATCAACATGCCGCCGAACACCCTGCGTTTGGCATCGGTCACGCTCGCCCTGACACTCGGATCAGTGACGAGCCCGGCCAGGGAGACCGCAGCGACGGCGGCGGCAACGCCCCACGCCATGACCGCGAACGGGTGCACCACCAGGGACTTGGAGTTCACCCGGGCGGCGACGGCCGCGCATCCGGCAAGCAGCAGGAGGCTGCCCAGCGTGACCTGCTGGGCCGCCGAGAGCACCCGGCGCCGGAACTGGGTCACGCTGAACTCGCTGTAGAGGCCGGTCGACGGCGGTTCCACGTCGGCGAACTCGTCGACCACCGGCTCGACCCCGACGAGCGCGGCAAGCTTCCGCTCGACGTCGGCCGGCAGTGCCGTCGTGATCGGCGTCACCTCAGGGCGCGGCGATCGGAACACGCCAGTCGTGGCGTCGACCACCGGTTCGAACTCCTCGGGCTGGACGGACGGGGTTGGTTACGCGCCGACCTTGAAGGCTGCGATCGAGGCCCTCAGCTCGGCGGCGAGGTTGTTGAGCTCCGCGGCGGACGCCGCGGCCTGCTTCGAGCCCACGGCGTACTGCCGCGAGACGTCGGAGACCTGGGTCATCGCCGAGACGACCTGGTCGGAGGCGGACCGCTGCTGCTGCGTCGCGATGGAGATCTCCTTCGCGGCGGTGGTCGTCTCGTCGACCATGCCGCTGATGCGTTCGAGGGCATCGACCACGCCGCGCGCAAGCTCGGATCCGGTACGGACCTCCTTCGAGCCCTCCTCGCTGGCGATGATCGTCGCGTTGGTCTCCGCCTGGATCTCGGCGACGATCGACGCGATCTGCCCGGTCGACTCCTGGGCGCGCTCGGCGAGCTTGCGGACCTCGGCGGCCACCACGGCGAAGCCGCGGCCGTGCTCGCCGGCCCGGGCTGCCTCGATGGCGGCATTCAGCGCGAGCAGGTTGGTCTGGTCGGCGAGGTCGTTGATCACCTCGAGGATCCGTCCGATCTCTTGACTCTTGCCGCCCAGCGACAGCGCCCGGGCGGCGATGGAGTCCACTCGGTCGGCGATCGTGTCCATCGCCTCCACGCTCGACTGCACCGCCGTACGCCCCTCGTCGGCGTGGCGCAGCGTCTCTGCCGCGTAGCGGGCGACGGCCTCCGACGTGTCGGCGATCTGCGCCGCCGTGGCGGCGAGCTCCTCGATGGTCGAGGTGGTCTCCGTCACCGCTGACGACTGCTGCGAGGCGGACGCCGCGTGGTCCTCAGCCGTGGCGAGCAGTTCGCCGGCGGCCGCACCGATCTGCTCACCGCCGCTGCGGATCTGGGTGACCAGATTCCGCAGGTTGGTCAGCGTGTAGCTGAACGCCTCGGAGAGCTGTTCGAGCGCCTCGTGATCGGCGTCGGCGGTCGTCAGCCCGACGGTGAGGTCGCCCTCGGCCGCCCGGGACAGCACACCCGACAGGTCCGCGACCCGCGCCTGGAGCTCATCGCGCTCCGCGCGAGCCATGGCCCGCATCGCCCAGATCGACTGGGACAGCGCGCCGTTGAACCACGTGATCGCCGGAAACACCGGAAGAACGAGGACCAGCCACGCGATCGTCGAGGAGTCGACGCTGTCCGCGACGTACGACGCCGCGACCAGACCGCCCGACGCGGCGATGCCCAGCAGCACGCTCTGCCACTGCTTCAGCGTCGTCGCAGCGAACAGCAGCCCCGGAAGGTAGAGGATCCAGAACGGGCCGCGCAGACCCCCGGTCACCGCAACTGCGCCGCTCACCGACGTGAGGGTCGAGACCAGGAGCACCGCGCGGTAGACGTTCACCCGCCTGCGGAAGTGCTCGCTCGCGCGGAACAGCGCAGGCAACGCGGACATGAACAGCGCGTTGAAGACGCCGAGTGCCTCCCAGTAGTACACCGCGCGCAGGTGCACGTGGATCCCGGCCGACGGGTGGTCGTGCAGGACGACCGCTCCGATGAGCGCCAGGGCAATGCCCACCCAGGTCGAGCCGGCCGCAACCTGGCTCAACCGCTTGCTGTAGTCCACCGATCCTCTTCCTGTCCCTGTAGCTATGCCGTACGACGGCCGCGAGGGAGCCCTTCTCGAAGTCGCAGCACCGCTGCCACGTCCAACACGGCGATGGGGCCGTCCTCGCGCGGCACCTGTCCGCTGAGCAGACCCGACCCGGTCGGCGCGCTCACCGGCGGAAACGCGGCGACGTCGGTGCCGAGCATGGTCGTGCCTTCGACCGCGTCGACGAGCATTCCGACGACGATCGCGCCCTCCGCGAGCACGAGGAGCCGCGCCCGGTCGTCCAGCGGATCGGTGTCGGCGCCCAGCAGCCCACGAATGTCGAGCACGGGAAGGATCCGACCGCGCCAGTTGGCGACGCCGGCCAGCCACGCGGGCAGCCCCGGGACGCGGGTGATTCCCGGCGCCCGGCCGACCTCGGCGACGCTGGACAGCTCTACCGCGAACCGGCCACCCCCGAGGCGAGCGACGATCGCGTCGGTCGCAGCCGCGACGTCGTCGCCGGGCGGCTCGTCGGTCAGCGCGCCCGCGGATGTTTCGCTCACGAGAGGGACTTCGGCGAAATCACGCGCCCGGTGAAGCGCGAAGTGAGCACAATCGTGGCGAGCGAGCTGATCAGACCGGTCGCCATGAAGGTCAGACCGGCGTGAACCACCCCCGGATCGTTGGGCAGGCCGCCCGGGATCACGACATCGCCTCCGGGCGAAAACGTCACGAATGCTCCAACCGCCACGATCCATCCGGCAAACGGAGCAATCGCCCCGGCCGTCGAGCGGAGACCGAAGCCGCCGAGCAGACCGGTGAAGAGGTTTCCGCCCACCGCGACGAGCGCCGAGAGCCCGACGAACCCACCGACGATGCCGGCGGGTACCAGAAACGTGCCGAGCGTGCCCAGCATCACCCCGAGCGCCGCGAGCATCAGGCACGACGCATAGCGAAGCGCGGCCTCCACTCAGGCGACTCCGGCGAACAGGTCGGTCTCGTGCTCGCCGGCGGCGAGGCGCGGCCCGGTGACGAGGCGGTAGTGCTCGAGACCGAAGAGCCCTTGGCCAACGTCGTTCGAAAGCGCGAAGAAGTGGCCGTCAACCGCGATCTGCGTCGGGTAGGCGCGCATCGCCGCAACCTTCGCCGGAAGGTACTCGCGGGCGTCGATCGCCGTCGTGATCCGCTCGTCCGGCACCCCGAAGGTCAGCTCGTCGGGAGAGGCGACACCGAACGGCGCGTCCTCGCCCAGCCCCTTGAGGGCGTGGTAGGCCATCTCGAGCATGGACCGCGGCACGGCCGTCTCGTACAGCTTGCTCGGCGTCCATGGCTCGCCGGCCTCGGGGTAGCGCTCCGGGTCGCCCGCTGCCTCAAACGCGCCGACGGTCACCCGGTGCGCCTGGATGTGGTCAGGGTGGCCGTATCCGCCGTTGGAGTCGTAGCCGATGACCACCTGCGGACGCACCTCGCGGATCGTCGCGACCAGCTCACCGATCGCCTCGTCGAGATCGGCGCGCCAGAAGCAACGCGGATCGTCGTTAGTCGGCGTGTCCATCATCCCGGAGTCCCGCCACCGTCCAGCGCCGCCGAGGAAGCGGTGATCCGTCACCCCGAGCGCGGCCATTGCGGCCGCCAGCTCCCCGATCCGGTGCTCGCCGAGCCCGCCGTCGCGGTCGCTGGCCAGGTGCGCCAGCTCCGGGACGAGAATCTCGCCCTCCTCGCCGAGCGTGCAGGTCACCAGCGTCACCCCCGCTCCCGCCGCGGCGTACATCGCCATCGTGGCTCCGGTCGCGATCGTCTCGTCGTCCGGATGCGCGTGAACGAGGAGCATCCGCCGCGCCGGAGGTGTGATCGACACCCTGGCAGGCTATGCCGTGAGCAGGCACTCGAGCCGAGGAGGAGCAATGGCCGATCTGCTTGACGAGGGGGCCCTTCACGCCGCGCTCGCCGACCTCGCCGGCTGGCACGGCGACCGGTCGGAGATTCGTCGATCCGTGACGGTGCGATCCGCTGACCAGCCCGCGTTGCTCGAAGAGCTCGAGCGCGTCGCTCGCGAGATGGATCACGACCCGGAGCTCGACATCTCCGGCGACGAGGTGATGATCACCATGAGCACCCACTCGGCCGGCGGCGTCACCAACCTCGACGTGGAATACGCCAAGCGGGTCAGCGCACTCCTCTCGGAGGCATCGACGGAGGGAAACTGACGTACCGCCGCGCGAGGATCGTGGCGTGTTCGAGACACCTCATGAAATGGCCGAGCTCCAGCAGCTGCTCGATGACAGTGCGGCGGGAGCAGGACCTCACCTCAGCGGGATCATCACCCCCGAGCGACGGCTGAGCGCCGCTGAGCTGTGCGAGAAGCTGACCGGGATGCGACTGCTCGCATTGGCAACCGTCACCGCAGACGGACGGCCGCTCGTCGGGCCGGTCGACGGGTACTTCCTCCACGGGCATTGGTACTTCAGCTCCGGCCGCGGCGCGGTGCGAATGCGGCACCTCTCGGCGCGACCCGCCGTGAGCGCGACCCACCTGCCGGGGGACGAGCTCGCCGTCACGGTCCACGGCACGGCGGAGCTGTTCGAGATGAGCGATCCGGTGCACGGCGCGCTGTTGCGCCAGGCAATGCTCGATCACTACCTGCCGCGCCAAGGCCCGGCATTCGAGGAGTGGGTCAACGGGCTGGATGCGCCCGGCGGCCGGATCGTCGCGCAGAAGATGTTCACCTTCCACATGCCCGCCTGACGAAGTCACCTCGGCTCAGCCGGGAAAGCCGACCGAACCGCGTTGGATCAACGCCGTCTGCTTGGAGTTCTCGGTCTGCACGTACACGGTCGCGCCACCCGGCAGGCCGGCGAGCCGGGACGCCACTACGCCGGGCGCGAGATGGCTGTCGTAGTAATCGGCCGCCGCGGACCGCATTCGCTCGACGTCGGCGGGGCCCATCTCCAAGGCGCGTCGCAGCGCCCTGACCAGGCTTGCGGCGTCGTCATAGACGAGGCAGTTCGTTCCGTCGATCAGCGCCGGCGAGAGCCAACGCGGATAGCTCGTGATGGGCACGCAGCCGGCGGCGAGGGCTTCGATGATGTTGTGCGACATCGGCATGAACACGCCGGGCAGGGCGAGGAAGAAGTCGGTTGCGCCGAGGACGCGGATCCACTCCTCATCGCGATAGCCGCTCCATCCGGCGACCAGTGCGCGACCAGCGCAGCTTCCGTCGTACGCCCGCCCCAGTTCAGCCTCGCTCTCGGCAACCACCAGGTCCGCGGCTGCGAGCTCTCCGCGGAGGACGTCGAGAGCCGCGCAGCGCGACAGCTGGTAACCGTGCAGGCGCCGCGTCTCCTGCGGCGTTCGCTCGTCGTACAGGGCCCGATCGGTGTTGCCGGCGAAGAGCACCTTCGTCGTACGCACAGAGTCGCGCTGCGCCACGAAACGCGGCTCCCATCCGCGCGCCGCATAGCCGGGGAAGATCGGAAACGGCATCCGATAGTGGGGCCCTGCATCGGCGAGCATGGTCTCGGTGGCCACACTGACCTGCAGCACCTTGTTCCACGGTCGCTGTGCGAGCTCGCCGGTCAGGTCATCCGTCAGGAGAGTCGTCGAGGCGATGCGGCGCGGTGGGCGCAGCGAGAAGGTGACCCGCGGAAGCTCCAGGGGAAGCCGGCCGAGCCCGTGCGGGTCGTAGTAGTCCGCCTTCGGAAGGGCGCCGACCACGGCGACCGTCCGACCACCCGACGCGAGCGGATGCAGCAGCGCACTCCAGTAGCGGCCGAGCGAAGCCGCGAGGGAAACGCAGTAGTCGGCCCCCGACAAGGGTGGCCGAAGCGCCGCAAGCAACCGGTCGCGGGCATACTCGGCGGTCGGCACCGGACCATCTTCGCTCAGCCCCCTCGAGCCACAGGGAGAGTCGATGAACCCCCACCCGACGTTCGACGGCAAGCACGTCGTCGTCACCGGCGCAGCAAGCGGCATCGGCCGTGCCGTCGCGATCGCTGCCGCAGACCGCGGCGCGATCGTCCACCTGACCGACCGCAACGCAGATGCGCTCGCCGAAGTCGCCGGCGTGATCCGCGGCGGCGGCGGACGGGTGGGCGCCGTGCAGGCACTCGACGTACGAGACTTCGAACAGGTGCGCAGCTTCGGCACGCAGGTTCACGAGCAGGCTGTCGCCGCGGACATCGTGATGAACGTCGCGGGGATCGCGATCTGGGGCACCGTCGAGCGGATGCAGCACGAGCAGTGGCGCTCCGTCATCGACGTCAACCTGATGGGTCCGATCCACGTGATCGAGACCTTCCTGCCCACGATGGTGGAAGCCGGCCGCGGCGGCCACCTGGTCAACGTCTCCTCCGCGGCCGGACTCATCGGGCTGCCGTGGCACGGCGCGTACAGCGCCAGCAAGTTCGGGCTACGCGGACTCTCGGAAGTCCTGCGCTACGACCTGCGCCGCCACAAGATCGGGGTGAGCATCGTCTGCCCCGGCGGCGTCGACACGCCGCTCACCTCGACGATCGAGGTCGCCGGCATCGACACGTCGAGCAAACGCTTCCAGAAGCTGCAGGGCCGGTTCCGCAAGCGGGCAGTGACGCCGGAGCAAGCCGCAGAGTCGATCATTCGCGGCGTCATCGCCAAGCGATACCTCGTCTACACCTCCGGCGACATCCGGCTGCTGTACGCCGTGAAGCACTTCGCCCCGCACATCTACAACCTCGTCATGCGGGTGGCCAACGCCGGCATGTACCGCGCGATGAAGGCCGAGTCGTGACCGGCGCCGACCAGACGCCGCGCATCTCCCCCGGCGGGCGTCGGGACATCGGGCTGGCGAACTGGACCATGATTTCGGCCGGTGCCCGCGTCGCGAAGGTGCCCGGCCTGCCGCACCTGTTCACGACCATGGCGCGGCATCGGTCGCTGTTCCGGGCCTGGCTGTTCTTCGCCGGCCGGCTGATGCCTCGGGGCAAGCTGCCCCGCCGCGAGACCGAGCTGGTGATCCTGCGGACCGCCTGGCGGAGCGGGTGCGACTACGAGCTCGACCACCATCGTCGACTGGGTCAGCAGGCGGGCCTGTCGGCCGAAGAAGTTCAGCGGACGGTCACCGACTCCCTCGAGGGCTGGAACGCGCGAGACCGCGTACTGCTGTCGGCCGCGGACGAACTTCAGCGTTCGCGCAACCTCAGCGATGAGACGTGGGGTGAGCTGCGTCGCCACCTCTCGGAACGAGACGCGATCGAGTTCCTGCTCCTTGCCGGCCACTACGCGATGCTTGCCACCTTCATCAACACGCTGCGCATCGAGAGCGATCACGCGTGATTGCCGCTTGGCCGTGCTCTAGCGCGGCCAGCCGGCAATGATCGCGAACTAGCGGGGGAACTCGCCGGCGTTCACGTGCAGCGTTTGGGCGGTGATGCTGCGCGCCCTTTCCGACAGCAGGAACCCGACTGCCTCGGCGACGTCGTGATCCGTGGCCATCTCGCCGGTGGCGAACTTCGCGTTCAGCTCGGTGCGGATCTCTTCCTTGCTGCGCCCCTGCACCCCGGACTGCCACTCGACGTAGAGCTCGACGTTGGGTCCCCACATCCAGCTCGGTACGACGGTGTTCACCCGAATCTTGTGCGCACCGAGCTCGTGCGCGAGGCCGTACATCATCGACACGCCGGCTCCCTTGGAGGCGCCGTACGCCAGCTGCTGCACGTCGCGCGACGGATGGTTCCACTGCTGCGAGCCGATGAAGACGACCGAACCACCCTGAACCTTGAGCGCCGGAAGCGCCGCGCGCACCGCATTCGCCGTGGCGAACACGTTGACCTCGAAGGTCGCTCGCCACGCCTTCTCACTGGTGCTTTCCAGACCGCCCATGCCACTGTCGTTGCTGGCGCAGATGGCGAGCCCGTCGAGCTTGCCGAACCGTTCGACGGTGGCCGCCACGAGAGCGTCGAGCTGGACGCTGTCGGTGATGTCCGTCGCCAGATAGCCGACACGCTCGCCGGACGGGTCGAGCTCGTCCGCCGCCGCACGCAGGTTGTCCGCGCGGCGCGCCGCCATGAACACCGCGGCACCGTCGCGATGCGCGACGCGCGCGATCTCCTTGCCGAGACCGGGTCCGACCCCGATCACCAGCACCGACTTGCCGTCCAACATTCAGACCTCCCGCTCGACGCGAGAAACCTAGTTCATGCGAGACGTGCGGCAAGCCGGTCGATCGACGCTTGCAGCCGGTCGGACGTGGTGGCGCGAGCACGGGGCAACCGGTTCTGGTCCTCGAGATCGGTCCAGTCGTAGGTGTGCACGACTTCGGTACTCCCGCCGTCCAGTGGCCGAAGCTCCCATCGCCACAGGTGACCGGGAGGCGTCTTGCCGGGTTCCGCGGGCCGCCACGCGATGCGGCGACCCTCCTCGAACTCCACGACGTGGTTGTGCCGTTCACTGCCTTTCGCGTTGATCATCACGAACACGTCACCGACAGCGGTTACCCGCTGGCCGGGATCGGCGTGGTCGAGGTTGTCGTTGCCGTCCCAGGCGGGCTGTCGCGTCGGATCCGCGATTTCCTCGAACACGACGGCCGCCGGCGCGCGCACCACGCCCGTCGCGCTGACGACCCGTTGCTCGTTCATCTACGCCAACTCCTTTTGCTCAGGCGAGGTCGGGCAGCTCCTGATGGGTGCTGACCGCGAGCCGGTTCCACACGTTGATGGTGGCAATGGCCATGAGAAGCGCCGCGAGCCCGGCCTCGTCGAACTCATCACGCGCCGCTTGCCAGACGTCGTCCGTGACACCGTCCCGGTGAATCAGCGTGACCTCCTCCGTGAGCGCCAGGGCAGCGCGCTCCTTCGCGGTGTACAGATCGGGCGCCTCACGCCACGCGGACAGCACGTCGAGTCGCCGTTGGTCCTCGCCGGCCTTTCGGGCATCTCTGTGGTGCATGTCCAGGCAGTACGCACACCCGTTGAGCTGAGAGGCGCGGATCTTCACCAGCTCGTACAGCAGTTTGTCCAACCCACTGCTTCGGACGTACTTCTCCATCCCGAGCACCGCCTGGTACGCCCGAGGGTCGATGTCGTTCAGGGACATGCGCTGCACCATGGTGCGCTCCTCTTCTTCGGTCAGGTGGCGACCGCTCCGACGCTCGACGGCTGCCGCCGCGCGACGGAACGAGCGTCCCCGTCACGACGGCAACTCATGCCGTCAGCCGTCGCGGGTAGCGGCCTGGAGATACTCGCGCAGCGCGACCGCGTTGTTGTGCTCGCGATCGCGGGAGCTGTAGAGCAGGGTGACGTCCCCGGCAGTCGCGGCATCGGCGAGCGGGCGCCATGCCTCGGGGTTCGCGTCGAGCTCTGCGGCGTAGCGGCGGCGGAACTCCGGCCACTTTTCCGGTTCGTGACCGAACCAGGTGCGCAGCTCCGTGCTCGGCGCGACATCCTTCAGCCACGCTGCCATGTGCAGCTCGTCGCGACGAACTCCGCGCGGCCACAGCCGTTCGACGAGAAATGCCTCGCCGCGAATGTGCTCGTGGTCGTAGACCCGCGACAGGTGGACGCTCACGACGGCCTCCTTTCCCGCGTCCCGCGGCCCCCATGATGCGCCCTCTTCTTCGGTCAGGTGCCGACCGCGACTCCGAGCGCGAGCAGCGCCAGGCTGAGCATCCCGATGAGTCCGCGAAGGGCTCCTGCCCGCTGGGCGCCGTGACGCACCTGTTCCGCGAGACCGGCGTCCGCTCCGCCATCGATCGCACTGCGGCGTAGGCGGGTCATCCGGCGCGCCTGAACGATCCCCGCGGCGAGGGTCGCGGCGAGCGCAGCCGCGACGACGGCGGTGCCGGTCAGCAGTCCGTCCCAAGGGCGATCGTGGACCAGCGCGGCGCCGGTGCCGTACGCGATGACCAGCGCGGTCCCCCCAACGACCCCATACGCCCGCCCGAGGCCTTGAAAGAACTCCACCCGTGCCGAGGGGACGAGGGTCGCCGAGGCGACGCGCGCGACGACCGCGATCGTCACCAGACCGCCGAGCCAGATCGCAGCGGCGAGGATCAAGACGGCGGTGAGAACGGAGACCGTCGAGCTCGACATGACTAGGCGATACCTCTCAGGTTTCGGCACACCCAACCCTCGAGGCGACTCTGCGAGACCAGGATCATGCGGATCTCCTCGTCGAGCGCTTCGGCTATCACGGCGTCGGCCTCGGGGTAGAGGATGCGCTCCTCTTTGGGGTTGTGGTGCTGCAACAGGACCGTCAGCTGCCGACAGCTCTTGGGCAGCCGGTCGGCCGGCACTTCGCCGGCGAGCTGCTCGTCGATCAGGTCGAGAATCGGCCACATCTGTGCGTGCTCTCGGAGCATCACCATGATCGGACCTGCCATACCCGCCTCCCGCAGCCGCGGAAAGAGGAGCTCCTCCTCGACGTAGATGTGGTGGCGCAGCGCCTCGACCGCCGCCGCAAGCTCGCGCCGGTCTGCCTCGTCGGTCGCCCCGGCGTGACCGCGCTCGATGCCGGCATCGATCCGAAGGTGGTCCCGCTCGAGGACTTCGCTCAGCGCTGCGTGCATGCGTTCATTATCCCGGGTCACAGCATTAGAAACAAGATCTGTTGTTATTTTAAGATCGTCGCGACCACGACGGCCGGGTCGATGGCGAGGCGACTACTCCGGTACGGCCGGCGCCGGGACGTTTGCGACCAGCGGTGCGTCGGCGCCCAGCGGCCCGACCTTCGCGGCGCCGCCGGGCGAACCGAGTGGCGCGTCTCTTCCGGGCAGCACCTCGGTGAAGAACGCCGCGTTGTCCGCCGTGTAGGCCGACCACTGGGCTGGCAGGTCGTCCTCGTAGTAGATGGCCTCAACGGGGCACACCGGTTCGCACGCGCCGCAGTCGACGCACTCGTCCGGATGGATGTAGAGCGCGCGGCCGCCCTCATAGATGCAGTCGACCGGGCATTCCTCGACGCAGGCGCGGTCAAGCACATCGACACAGGGTTCGGCAATCACGTAGGTCACGACAAGGCTCCTTTCGCGAGCTCCGCTGCGGGCGCGGTCATCGCCGGGCCTTCGCCGGCTGCAGGCTCGCCACGCACAGGTTCGGCGCGACGAAGGGTTGCAGCGACGTCGCGTCGAGGGGCGCATGGAGCTCTTCCAACGCACCCTTCATCAGGCCCAGATGGATGGCGCACACCACGTCGGTGTGCTTTTCGGCTACCTCACGGAACGGGCAGTGGTGCAACCGCACCTCGGTGCCTTTCTTGCTCCTGCGGGACTCGGGTCGGAAACCGATTCCCTCCAGCACTCGGTTCAGCCGGGCGACGGCCTCGGCTTCGTCGACGCGCTCGGAGGGTGCCGCCCGCTCGACCAGATGGCTCCCCCACGCCCGCCCCGCATCCACGGCCGCCGGACCCGCGTCCCGAAGCGTCGCCACGAGGCCGGTCAGCATCTCCGCGAGCAACGCGTAGCTGCGCGGACCCGGGACCGGACCGTGCGCCGCATAGAGGATGCGCGGTCGGCCAGGCTGCTCCCGCGGCTCTGCTGCGCGCTCGACGAGGTCGTCCTCGACGAGCCCGTCGAGATGGAAGCGCGCCGTGTTCAGGTGGAGCCCGGTCGCCTGCGCTACCTCCGCCGCCGACATCGGCAGGTCCACGGAGCGCAGCAGGCCGAGCACCTCCGCACGACGGCTGCCCGCAGGCACTGGTGCCGGTTCATCGGTCAGCATCGTCACCATACCGGGATTGTGACAGGTCTAGTCGTTACAAACAACCGGTGGGGTCTCAGGCACGCGCGTGCTCATCCGTACTTGCGTCGGCGGCCCAATGCTTCCGACGGTTGAACAGCGCCTTGAAGACGAGCAGATCCCGGTAAGCGAGCTCGGCAGCTACACGTTGAAGCGGAACTCGACCACGTCGCCGTCGGCCATCACGTAGTCCTTGCCCTCGATGCGCGCCTTACCTGCAGCGCGGGCAGCCACGATCGAACCGGCCTCGACGAGGTCGTCGTAGGACACGATCTCGGCCTTGATGAAGCCCTTCTGGAAGTCGGTGTGGATGACGCCCGCCGCCTCAGGCGCAGTGGCGCCCTTGCGGATCGTCCAGGCCCGTGACTCCTTCGGCCCGGCCGTCAGATAGGTCTGCAGACCCAGCGTCTCGAAGCCGACCCGGGCGAGCGTCGCCAGGCCGGACTCGGGTTGGCCGTACTCCGCGAGCAGTTCCTTGGCATCCGAGACGTCGAGGCCGATCAGCTCGGACTCGAGTTTCGCGCTGACGAACAGCGCGGGCGCCGGTGCGACCAGGTCGCTGAGCTTGCTGCGAAGGCTTTCGTCGGTCAGGTCCGTGTCGTCGACGTTGAAGACGTAGATGAACGGCTTGTCGGTGAGCAGGAAGGACTCGCGCAGCGCGTCCCGGTCCAGTGACGGATCGCTGGAGATCGGTCTGCCTTCGTCCAGCACCGTGCGCGCCGCCTGCACTGCCGCGAGCTCGGCACGCTTCTCCGGCTTCATCCGAGCGTCGCGCTCGAGCCGCTGCAGCCGCGCGTCGACGGTCTGCAGGTCCGCCAGGACCAGCTCGGTGTTGATCGTCGCGATGTCTTCGGCGGGTTCGATCCGGCCGTCGACGTGCGTCACATCGGGGTCGGCGAAGGCCCGTACGACCTGGCAGATCGCGTCCGCCTCGCGAATGTGCGACAGGAACTTGTTGCCGAGTCCCTGGCCTTCACTTGCGCCGCGGACGATTCCTGCGATGTCGACGAACGTCACGGTCGCCGGCACGATCTTGGCGCTGTCGAACATCTTCCCGAGCACGTCGAGGCGCTCGTCGGGGACATTCACGACGCCCACGTTCGGGTCGATCGTCGCGAACGGGTAGTTCGCCGCCAGTACGTCGTTCTCCGTCAACGCGTTGAACAGCGTCGACTTCCCGACGTTCGGCAGCCCGACGATCCCGATCGATAGACCCACGCGTCCATTGTCGGGTACGGCGCGACGCCACCGTCAGGTACGCCGATTCGAGCGCTCAGACGCGCGTCGGTCGGGGAAATTGTCCGACGCTCGCGCCACGATTCGGACATGGACATCGCTGCCGCTTCCCTCGCCGCGCTCGTCATCGGGCTCGCGGCGGGATGGGCGATCGCCCGCGCCCGCTCCTCCGCGTCCACCGCGAGCCTCCGCGCGGCCGAGCAAGCAGCCGTCGGCGAGCGGGACGCCGCCCGGGCGGAGCGCGATGCCGCCCGCGGCGAGCGCGACGGCCTGCGGGTGGAGCGTGACGTCGCCGCCGAACGCGCTCATGCCGCCGAGGTCGAGCTGTCGGCCACCGAGGCGCGGCTGACCGCGATTGCCGAGGCCGAGCAGCAGCTGAAGGACACGTTCGCCCGCATGTCGAGCGAGGCGCTGCAGGCCAACCGCCAGCAGTTCCTCGACCTTGCCGACGACCGGTTCCGCCAGGCCGGACGCCCGCTGACCGAGACGCTCGGCAAGGTGGAAGCCCAGCTGCGCGAGATCGAGCAGCGCCGTGCCGGCGCGCAGGCGACGTTGAGCGATCAGATCCAGGTCGTACGCACCACCGGAGAGCAGCTTCGCAACGAGACCGCCGCGCTGGTCAGCGCGCTGCGCAAGCCTCAGGCGCGCGGCCGGTGGGGTGAGCTGCAGCTGCGGCGCTGCGTGGAGCTCGCCGGCATGACAGACCGGTGCGACTTCGTCGAGCAGGAGACCCTCAGCACCTCCGACGGCGTAGTGCGACCCGACCTGATCGTGCGCCTGGTCGGCGGCAAGAACATCGTCGTCGACTCGAAGGTGACCCTCGCGGCCTACCTCGAGGCTTACGAGGCGGGTGACGACGGCGTCCGTGCCGAACGGCTCGCAGCACACGCCAGGCATCTTCGCCAGCACGTCGACTCGCTCGCCGCGAAGGCGTACTGGACGCAGTTGTCACCGGCTCCCGAGTTCGTCGTGCTGTTCGTCCCCGGCGACTCGTTCCTGGCCGCCGCCCTGGAGCAGGACCCGTCGCTGCTGGAGTACGCCTTCGACAAGAAGGTGCACATCGCCTCGCCGACGACGCTGATCTCGGTCCTACGCACCGTTGCCTACGCCTGGCAGCAGGAGGCGCTCGCGAAGAACGCGCAGGCAGTCTTCGACCTCGGCAAGGAGCTCTACCAGCGGCTCGGCAAGTTCGGCGGCCACATGAGCAAGCTCGGCAACTCGCTGACCTCCGCGGTGAAGACGTACAACGACTCGGTGGGATCACTCGAGCGCAACGTGCTGTCCAGCGCCCGGAGGCTCAGCGAGATGGAGATCGTCGACGAGCCGCTGGCCGAGCTCGACGGCATCGAGGAAACCATCCGGCCGCTGGCCAAGGCGGAGCTGGTCGAGGCGGCCGAGGCGGAGCGCACGATCCGTGCGGTCGCCACCGTCGGTGTCGAGCCGGAGCGCCTTGACGACTACGGCATCAACGCCGGGGACGATGTGGGCAAGGACTGGCGAACCGGGTCATAACGCCCGAGCTTCCTGCGGTACCTCACCCGACGGCGGAAAACTGCCGATACTTCCCCCGTGGAATGGGAGCCGGTCCAGGGGCGTGACGCGTTCCTCGGCGCGCCGCCGGCCGGAACCGGGTCCAAGCCCTCGATCGAGGGCCGGGACACCCTTGCCTGGGCGATGGCGGAGCTCGTCCCGAAACAGAAGCCGCCGAAGAAGCGGCACTGGTGGTGGCCGAAGTGGATGACGTGGAAGCGCGCGGTCGCGCTTGTCATCGTGGACCTCATCCTCGGCCACCTGCTGTGGGGATACGTGTTCAAGGCCAACCCCGGCGCCGCGCAACGAGCGGTCAACTCGACCATCAGTGACGTGGCCCACCACAACTGGCAAGGCGCGTACGACTCGTTGTGCCGAGACGACCAGGCGCAGATCGACGAGAGCGACATGGCGGCGGCCGGCAGCGCGGCGCTCGAACAGTTCGGCCTCGGGATCGCGCGCTGGACGATCACCTCGGCGAGGACGGTGCACCAATCACTCGGACCCGTCAAGCTCCCGGCGGTTCAGGTCGGCGGGCAGCTGTACCCGGTCACTGGTGAACCGAGCGCCTACACGGTGGTGGTCGTCCACGAGCTCAACGGGTGGCACGTGTGCATGTCGGCCGGCGGGTTCAGCATGCTCGGCTACACCGAGCCACTCGGCGAGGGGTTCACGCCGTAGCGCCTGGCGCCGGAGGCGTTACGCAGTGGCAGGCCTCGCGTGACGAAGCTCCCGGGGCAGCGCGAACACCAACCGCTCCTCGGCGGCGGTCACCTCGTCGACGTCGCCGTAGCCGCGCGTCGCGAGCCAGGCGAGAACGTCGGCCACGAGTGCCTCCGGCACCGAGGCACCGCTGGTCACGCCGACCGTCGAAACGCCGTCGAGCCAGCTCGGATCGATGTGCGAGACGTCGTCGACGAGGTAGGACGCTCGTGCGCCGGCGTCGAGCGCGACCTCGACCAGGCGGACCGAGTTCGACGAGTTGGTCGAGCCGACCACGAGCACCAGGTCGGAGTTGGCGGCGATCTGCTTCACCGCGGTTTGCCGGTTCTGCGTGGCATAACAGATGTCGTCGCTCGGCGGGTCGATCAACGCCGGGAAGCGCTCGCGCAGCGCCTTGACGGTGGCCAGCGTCTCGTCGACCGACAACGTGGTCTGGGACAGCCAGGCGACCCGTTCGGGATCGCGCACCTCGATCGTCGCGACGGCGTCGGGGCCGGACACCAGGTGGGTGCGATCGGGCGCCTCGCCCGTCGTACCGACGACCTCCTCGTGGCCCTCATGACCGATCAGCAGGATGTCGACGTCCTCGCGAGCGAACCGCCGTGCCTCACCGTGCACCTTCGTCACCAGCGGGCAGGTCGCATCGATGGTGTGCAGGTTGCGCGCCGCGGCCTCGGTGTGGACCGACGGCGCGACCCCGTGGGCACTGAACACCACCACCGCGCCTTCCGGCACCTCGTCGGTCTCGTCGACGAAGACCGCACCGCGGGCCTCGAGCCCAGCAACGACGTGGGAGTTGTGGACGATCTGCTTGCGCACGTATACCGGAGCACCGTGCTGTTCCAACGCACGCTCAACGGTCTGGACCGCGCGGTCGACGCCTGCGCAGTAGCCCCGCGGCGCGGCGAGCAGCACCCGCTTGCCGCCCTGGTGCGCGGTGCCGGAAGTCACCGGCGCCGACAGCCTCTGGACGAACCTCCGACGATGACCACCCAACCATCGTAGGTTGAGCGCCGTGCCCCTCGAATCGAGCGCCGAATCACCGGTAGCCGTACGTACCGTCGCCAAGGCGCTGACCGACTGGATCGGACGGCTCGGGCGGGTTTGGGTGGAGGGCCAGGTCACCGAGGTGACCCGTCGACCGGGACAGGCGACCGGCTTCCTGGTGCTGCGCGACTCCGCCGTCGAGATGTCGCTCCGCGTCAGCTGCAAGGCGCGCCTGATCGAGGAACTCGACCCGCCGCTGGCCGAAGGGTCGCGGGTCGTGGTGTGGGGACGACCGGAGTACTACGCCGCCCGCGGAACCCTGACGTTCGCCGCTGTCGACATCCGACCGGTCGGCGTCGGCGCCCTGCTCGCGCGGATCGAGGCGCTGCGCGGCGTGCTCGCTGCCGAAGGCCTGTTCGCCGCCGAACGCAAGCGCCGGCTGCCGTTCCTGCCGCGTCGCATCGGGTTGGTCACTGGGCGGGCGAGCGCCGCTGAGCACGACGTCGTGGAGAACGCCCAGCGCAGATGGCCCGGCGTCCGGTTCCGGATCGAGCCGGTGGCGGTGCAGGGCCCCTACGCGGTCACCGAGGTCATGGCGGCGCTGTCGCGACTCGACGCCGATCCGGAGGTCGACGTCATCGTCATCGCGCGGGGCGGTGGTTCGATGGAGGACCTGCTCCCGTTCTCGGACGAAGCGCTGGTCCGCGCCGTGGCCGCGACGCTCACCCCTGTCGTCTCGGCGATCGGCCACGAGACCGACGTGCCGCTGCTCGATCACGTCGCGGACTACCGCGCCTCGACCCCGACCGACGCCGCAAAGCATCTTGTGCCCGACTACGCAGAAGAGGTGGATCGGATCCGTACGGCGATCCGGCGCGCGCGGCGGTGCGTGACCCAACTGGTCGACAGCGAACAGCACCGCCTGGACACCATGCGGAGCCGTCCTGCCCTCGCCGACCCGTGGGGCGTCATCGACGGCTGGGCTGCTGCGATTGCGGACCTGACGGGCCGCACCAACCGCGCGGTGACCGCCGACCTGGCGCTGCGGTCGCAAGAGGTCGCCGCGTTGGCGGCGCAGGTGTCTGCACTGTCGCCGCAGGCGACCCTCGACCGTGGCTACGCCGTCGTCCAGACCGCCGACGGCCGGGTGGTGCGAGACGCCGCGACAGTATCCGCGGGCGACAGACTCTCAGCCCGCGTGGCAACCGGAACCCTGCGGATCGTGGTGGAGGACGGCGCGTGACCGAGGACTCGTTGAGCTACGAACAGGCACGCGACGCGCTCGCCGACGTGGTCCGAAAGCTGGAGGCGGGCGGCACCACGCTCGAGGAGTCGCTGGCGCTCTGGGAACGCGGCGAACAGCTCGCGAAGACCTGCCAGGAACTGCTCGACGGCGCTCGGGAGCGGCTCGGTGCCGACCAGCCCGAGGAGTAGCTCCTCGGCCTAAGCCCGGGACTCGGTCAGCGATCCGGCAAGCAGGGCGAGCTGGGCTTGCGAGCCGCTGCCGGTGATGACCACGGTGACGCCGCCCACGGTGCGGGAGAGGGACAGCTCTCCCCGCGCCGAGACGTGGCGCTGCCACGACACCTCCCCGATCCGTGCGGTGCCGTCCGCCACCAGGCCCCGCCTGCCGAGCGTCTGCAGGATGAACGCGTCGGCCGCGGCGTTGCTCTCCTCGAGGGCGAGGTACTTGCTGTTCGGCGTCACGAAGCCGATGTGCAGGTGCGCCGTGTCACCCCGATGCTCGAGAGCTGCGGAGTTGGCGTACCACTCCGTGCTGAGCCCGGCAGGGACGAAGGCGCGCTGGCCGGTTACCACGTGGAAACCCTCGACGTCATCGGAGTAGCTGACCGCCGCGAATCGCTCGGACTTGCTCGGATGCAGCAGACCGGGAACGAACAGCAGCGTCACGCCGACGATGGCGAGCAGCACGCCGAGGGACAGCACCATGTCGCGGATCGTCCCCGCGGTGCGACTAGCCACGACGAATCCGGTCGATCTCGGCGATGACGGCCCGGCACTCGTCCGCCGTCGAGAAGAAGTGGGGACCGATCCGAATGCCACCCCCGGGGCGGTGGTCGACCACGAACCCGCGTCTGATCAGCTCGGAGTGCACCCGCTCAGCATCTCCTGGGTCGATGGTGACGTGACCACCGCGGTGCCTCGCCTCGGTCGGCGACCGCACCTCGAAACCCCGCTCCAGCGCCGCCTCGACGATGATCTGGGTCAACGCCTGAGACCGCTCGCGAATCCGGTCGATGCCGACGTCGACAATCGCCTGATAGCCCGCGGCTGCCGCGTACGCGGCAGGGACGTTCGGCGTACCTCCCGCGAACCGTGCGATGCCGGGTGCGTAGTCGATCTCGCCCCAGTCGAAGGCGAACGGCTCGCGGTGCGAGATCCACCCGACGGCCCCCGGCCGCAGCGTCTCGACCAGGTCGGGACGCACGGACAGCCACCCGTTGCCGGGACCGCCGCAGAGGAACTTCACGGACCCACCGACGCAGATGTCGATCTCGCGCGCCGCGACGTCGACGGGGAGGACGCCGGCGGCCTGGTAGGCGTCGACGAGGACGACCGCGCCGTGCCGTCGGGCTGCGGCGAGCACGGGCTCGACGTCGAGCAAGGCGGAGGTACGAAACTGCACCAGGCTCACCGACACGAGGGACGTGGCGTCGTCGACGGCGCCCGCGACGCGTTGCGCGTCGATGCTCAGACCATCGGGCTCGAACGGCACGACCACGAGCTCGCCGCCGTGCCGCCGCAGGTGCTCGGTCCAGAAGTAGTGCGTGCCCGGCCAGTCCGCCGCGGTCGTCACCACCCGGGGACGGCCGCCCGAGAAGTCGAAACACGACGCCACGGCGACGATCGCGTCCGCGACGCTCTGCCGAAGGACCGTCGTGCCCGGTGCAGCTCCGATCGCGGCGCCGAGGAGATCGGCAACGCGCGACATCTCCGGGAACCAGCTCGACCACGCTGTGACCCCGTCGGTGTCCCACTGCCGGGCGTACTCGGCGAGCCGTTCAGCAGTGCCGCGATGCATCGCGCCGAGCGAGTTGTTGATGAGGTAGGCCGACTTGCGGGCCAGGATCGGATAGTCGGCACGGCGCGACAGCAGGTCGTCGTGCGGGGTCGCGCCGGAGCTCACAACGACCAGTTTCCGGCATCGGACGGCGATGTCTGAAAACCGCCAGTATCTACGGGTCGGCGGGTGCACCATGAGGACATGCACGAAGACCCGGACCGCTGTTACCGCGCGGTCGCCAGCCGCGACGCGCGGTTCGACGGGCGGTTCGTCACGGCGGTGACGTCAACCGGGATCTACTGCCGACCGTCGTGCCCGGCCCAGACGCCGAAACGCGAGAACGTACGCTTCTTCCCGTGCGCCGCGGCGGCCGTCGCGGCCGGCTTCCGGGCCTGCAAACGCTGCCGGCCGGAGGCGGCCCCCGGCTCTCGCGAATGGGATGTTCGCGGCGATCTCGCAGCCCGCGCGCTGCGGGCGATCGCTGCCGGGGCGCTCGACGGCCAGGCGGCCGCGGCGGGAGGCGGTGTGCCCGCACTCGCCCGCTCGCTCCACGTCAGTGACCGCCACCTGCATCGGGTCCTCGTCGCGGAGGTCGGTGCGGGGCCGCTCGCACTCGCCCGAACCCGGCGGGCACAGACGGCTCGGTTGTTGCTTGACGCGACCACCCTTTCGATCAGCGACGTCGCGTTCGCCGCCGGCTTCGCCAGCGTTCGACAGTTCAACGACACGATGCGCGAGCACTTCGGCGTCGCGCCGCGCGAGATTCGTCGGCGGCCCGCCGCCGACGTTCCGGGGAACGGCGCGCTCACACTGCGACTCGGAGTGCGCCTGCCTTACGCCGCGAGCACGGTTCTCGAGTGGCTGTCCCGCCATCTGGTGGCGGGCATCGAAGAGCTCGACGGATCTCACTACCGCCGGGTGCTGCCGTCCGGCGCGATCGCCGCTCTCCGGATCGACGACACCGGGGTCACGCTCACCACCGCCGTCGACGACGTTCGCACGCTGCCGGACGCCGTGACCCGGTGCCGTCGGCTGGTTGACGCCGACGCCGATCCTGCCGCGGTCGACGACGTCCTCAGCAGGGACAAGCTGCTCGCGCCACTGGTCCGGGCCAGGCCCGGGTTACGCGTGCCGGGCGCGACCGATGGTTTCGAGCTGCTGGTGCGGACCGTACTCGCCCAGCAGGTATCGCTGCGCGCCGCCAACACGTTCGCGGCACGCCTGGTCCAGGCGTACGGAAAGCCGCTCGACGCACCAGTGGGTTCGCTCACGAGCCGCTTCCCCACCTCGGACGTCCTCGCCGACGCGACGTTGGACGGGATCGGTCTGACGGGCTCGCGACAGAAGACGCTGCGGGCAGTCGCGGCCGCGCACGCGACGGGTGAGCTCGTCCTCGATCCCAGCGCTGATCGTGACGAGACCCGCGCCACGCTGCTCGCACTTCCGGGGATCGGACCGTGGACGGCGGAGTACGTCGCGATGCGTGCCCTCGGTGACCCCGACGCGTTTCCCGGAACAGATCTGGTGCTCAGCCGGCGGGCCACCCCTCGGCGCGCCGAGCGCTGGCGGCCGTGGCGCGCCTACGCCGCCATGCATTTCTGGAACGACGCCCTCCACCCGACGTCGGCTACGCCGACCGCCTCATGAGACGGGAGCCCACCCCATGACACTCGACGCGACGACTCTGACCACCGAAGCGGGCCCGCTCGCACTGCTCGCCCGCGACGGCGTCGTCGTCGCCGCGGGTTTCGCCTCCATCGAGGAGATGGCGATCCGGGCCGAACCCGACCCGGCGGTGAAGCTCCGGCGCGACCTCGGACCGCTGTCCCGGGCCGTCGCGTCGTACTTCGCAGGCGAGGTCACGGCGCTCGACGACCTTCCGGTCGAGCAGCGCGGCGGCGACTTCTTCCAGGCAGCCTGGAAGGCGATGCGCGACGTGCCGGCCGGCGAGACGATCAGCTACGCGGAGCTCGCGGAACGAGCCGGGCGACCGGCAGCCGTCCGTGCCGCCGGCAGCGCGTGCGCGCGAAACGTGATCGCGCCGATCGTGCCGTGTCACCGAATCGTGCGCACCGGTGCGAGTCTCGGCGGCTACTACTACGGGCTCAGCACCAAGGAATGGTTGCTGCACCACGAGCGACGGCACCTGACCACCTGAGCCGGTGGACCGGTACCTAGTAGGAATGGCGGCATGGAGCTCGACGAGGTGCTGCGCCGCCGCCGGATGGTCCGCCACTACGACGACCGACCGCTCGATCCCGAGGTGGTGGAGCGCGTCGTAGCGGCCGGGCTGCGCGCGCCCTCGGCGGGGTTCTCCCAGGGGTACGCCGTGCTGCTGCTCACGGACGCGGATGACCGCCGGCGGTTCTGGTCGGCGACCGAAACCCCTCAGGAGACGGCGAGCTGGCCACCGGAGACGCGCGCCGGCGTCATGCGAGCGCCCGCCCTCGCCGTCGCGCTGTCGTGCAAGCGCGCCTATCTCGATCGCTACGCGCGCGACGACAAGGGCTGGACCGACCGCGACGAAGGCCGCTGGCCGGTCCCGTTCTGGCACGTCGACACCGGGATGGTGGCGCTTCTGATGCTCCTGAAGGCCGTGGACGAAGGCCTGGGCGCGCTGTTCATCGGCATGGCGCCTGCGGTGATTCCCGCGTTCCGCGCCGAGTTCGGGGTGCCGGACGATCATGACGTGGTCGGGGTCGTGTGCTTCGGCCACGAAGCCGTCGACGCGCCGCGGCGTGACCTTCGCGGCAAGCGCCTGGCGGCTGAGCAGATCGTGCATCGAGGGCGGTGGTAGGGCCCAGGACGTCGTTCAGTCCGCCAGCCATTCCGACAGGTCGAGCTGGAGCACCTGCTGGGTCTGCCGGATGTCAGCGCGAAAGATGTCGCGAAGCTCCTCCCGCAGCTGCGCGCTGATCGGCTGGGCGGGCGCGAGATTGGCGTTGCGCAGCCTGCGGGAGACCGTCGAGGCCAGCGCGGGAGCGAGCGGCCGCAGCCGGCGCAGAGCGCGCGCCTGGATCACCCGCTGCAGGCGCTGCGAGCGCGGCACGCCGCCGGCGTTGTGAGCCTCGGAGGTATCTGCGACAAACGATTCGTCCACGTCGAGGAATCGAAAGATCTCGGCGACCGTCGCTCTCGGATCCCGGGCCAGATCGTCGTAGCGGACGGCCTTGAGCTGGGCGCGCGGGAAGTGGTCGAGCCACTGCTGGACGAACTGGGCGTAGTGGTGTTCGCCGGTCGCGGCGAGCCGCCTGGACTCCGCGGCCAAGTCGGTCGCGGCGCCCTGACGCACCCTCATCTGCGCGTAGGAGTAGATCCGGCTCACCGGCTCGCGCAGCGAGACGACAAGCCTCGCGTCGGGCACCAACCGTCGGGCTGCCGCGGGCGCGACCGGGCTGTTGAGATAGGCGGGGGTCACCTCGCCGACCGCTCGGGCGGCGCCCGCGTCGGCGAACAGCGCCTCGTAGTCGGAGAGGGTCGTGATGGGAAACCGCCGCCCGGCGTCGGCGACGTGCTCAGGCGTCGCCGGGTCGAAGCAGAAGAACAGCGTCTCCTTCAGCCGGGTCGGTAGGAACACCTCGGGATGCTGACCCAGCCAGTAGTGCAGTGACGTGGTCCCCGCCTTCGCGGCCCCGATGACGACGAAGTTGGGCAGCGTCATGCTCGGCTAGCCCTGGGCGGCGGGGGACGGACGTCCGATGCGACCCAGCAGCTCGACGAACTCCGCCGCGAGCCGGGTCGCGCTCTCCTCGGTCTCCTGCACCGCGACCTCGCGGCCGGCCTCGGCCACCACGCTGGTCAGGACGATCACCAGGGTCTCGCCGAGGGGCTCCCGATCGGTGTTGAGCAGCACACCGTTGACCCGCACCCACTCGCGGTAACGCCGGCGTGCGATCAGCTCGAAACCCGGCGGGCCACCGCCGTCGAGGAAGACGCGGGCGAGGTCACGCTCCTCCCAACAGCCGCGCAGGTACGCCATCGCGCCGACCAGCCACAGCTCCATCGGGTCAGTGACCCCGTCACCGCGGGCCTTGCGCACCGCCTCGGCGGTCCGATGCTCCTGCCGTACCTGGTAGTCCTCGAACAACGCCAGATAGAGGTCCGCCTTGCCGCCGAAGTGGTGATAGAGGCTTCCCACGCTCGCACCCGCCCGGGTGACCACGTCCGTGATGTTCGCGTCGGCGAAGCCGCCCGCGGCAAAGACCTCCCGTGCCGCGGCGAGCAAGGCAGCGCGCGTCGCGCCGGCCCGGCCGGCTCCCCGCTCCGTGTTCGGCACGTCCGCCGCCCGCCCTCCGCGCGATCGTCGCTACCGGCCACGCCGGCACCGCCCCTACTGTGCCAGTCGGCCGATTCGGCACGCGACGGAGGTAGCGCGAGATGGCAGGATCGAGGGATGAGCCACGAATCCGAGCCGCCGGGGGCGTTGAAGGTGGGGGGCGAACAGCCGGACCGCAACCTTGCACTTGAGCTGGTCCGGGTCACCGAAGCCGCCGCGATGGCCGCCGGCCGGTGGGTGGGTCGGGGCGACAAGAACGGCGCTGACCAAGCTGCGGTCAACGCGATGCGCCAACTCGTCTCGACGGTGTCGATGAACGGCGTGGTTGTCATCGGCGAAGGCGAAAAGGACGAGGCGCCGATGCTCTACAACGGCGAGCAGGTCGGCGACGGGAGCGGCCCCGAGTGCGACGTGGCGGTCGACCCGATCGATGGCACGACCCTGTGTGCCAAAGGCATGACGAACGCCATCTCGGTGATGGCGGTGGCGGATCGCGGGGCGATGTACGACCCGTCCGCGGTCTTCTACATGGAGAAGCTCGTCACCGGTCCGGCGGCGGCGGGTCTCGTCGACATCGAGGCTCCGGTCGAGCACAACATCAACGCGGTCGCGAAGGCCAAGGGCGGCTCCGCGGAGGACGTCACCGTGATCATCCTCGATCGGCCGCGTCACGAGGACCTGGTACGGGAAGTTCGCGATGCGGGGGCGCGGATCAAGTTCATCACCGACGGCGACGTCGCCGGCGCGATCCTCGCGGTGCGCGACGGCTCGGGCGCGGACCTGCTGCTCGGAATCGGCGGCACGCCGGAAGGGATCATCACGGCCTGCGCCGTGAAGTGCCTCGGCGGCGTCATCCTCGGCAAGCTGTGGCCGCGCGACGAGGAGGAACGGCGACGCGCCGTCGACGCCGGCCACGACCTCGACCGGGTGCTGAGCACCGACGACCTGGTACAGGGAGACAACGTGTTCTTCGTGGCGACCGGGGTCACCGACGGCGAGCTGCTGGAGGGCGTGCGCTACCGAGCGGGCGGCGCGACTACGCACTCACTGGTGATGCGCTCGAAGAGCGGGACCATCCGGTCCATCCAGAGCGACCACCAGCTCACGAAGCTGCGCGCCTACGCGGCCATCGACTTCGAGCGCCACACCTAGGGATTCACTGATCAATGCCGTCCGTCGCGAGCGGCGCTCCAGTCGACGGCTGGCAAGGCGGAGGAGGAGTCGCGTAGCGGCGCTACGCGCGACGACGACGCAGTCCAGGCGTCGATCTGAGCGACGCGCAGCAGGACAGCGCATTGATCAGTGGTTCCCTAGTGCCGGTTTCCTAGCCGCGCTCGCGTCGCCACCTCACCGCCGATCTCATCGATCAGCCGGACGCTTTCCACCACCGCGACAGCGGTACGCGGTGCAGAGACGCCGACGTCCACTCCCCACGAGGCGTTGAACAGCCAGTCGTTACCTGCGTCGTTGATGCGCGCAATGACGCGAGGGACGGCGAACTCGGTCTTGCAGAGGTAGGAGAAGACCAGGTTTACCTTGTCGTCGCCGGTCGTGGCGACGGCAACGTCACAGCCGTCGATGCCGGCCCCCTCGAGACTCGACAGCTCGCAAGCGTCCGCCCACATCCAGTCGGCGGCGGGCACCTGTTCCGGGCGGTAGGCCTGCTTGCGGGACTCGATCAGGAGCACGCGATGACTGAGGGCAAGGAGGGTCTGAGCGATGGATCGTCCACCCGCACCGGCACCCGCGATAGCGATACGCATGACCAACGGCGACCTTACCGACAACCGGCACACCGATAGGGTGGGATCGCGCCACAGTCATCACGTTCGCCATCAGTACTGACGTGCGTGTGAGCGGAGGGTCGTGAGCCTGCAGCAGCTGTATCTCGCGCTGCTGGCGGGCGGCCTGGTCGTGCTGGTGAGCATCGTCGCGACTCGCCTCGCGGCCCGGCTCGGACTGCCGAGCCTCCTGCTGTTCCTCGGCCTGGGCATGCTGCTCGGCGAGGACGCCCTCGGGATCAAGTTCAACGACGCGGAGCTTGCCCAAGGACTGGGCACGTCCGCCCTCGCGATCATCCTCATCGAGGGCGGGCTCACCACACGGTGGTCCGAGATCCGAACGTCCTTGGCGCCCGCCGGGGTGCTCGCATCGGTCGGAGTCGGGATCAGCACCGCCGTCACCGCAACCGGAGCACACTTCTTGGTCCACCTCGACTGGCAACTGTCGTTGCTCATCGGTGCGACGGTGTCGTCGACGGATGCCGCGGCCGTGTTCTCGGTGCTGCGCGTCCTGCCACTGGTCAAGCGCACCGCAGGACTGCTGGAAGCCGAGTCAGGTCTCAACGACGCCCCGTCGGTGATCCTCGTGCTCCTCCTCAGCGAGACACCGTTCCACCTCGACGCGCTCCAGCTGATCGACCACCTGGTCTACGAGCTCGCCGTCGGATGCGTGATCGGCCTCGTGATCGCTCGGCTCGGGGCCCTCGCGCTGCCTCGGCTCGCTCTGCCGGCCTCCGGTCTCTATCCGCTCGCCACATTCGCGTTGTGCCTGGTCGCGTTCGCCGCCGCCGGCGCAGCGCACGCCAGCGGATTCCTGGCGGCCTATCTCGCAGCGCTCGTGCTCGCCAACGCCGGCCTGCCACACCGCGCGGCCACCCGTTCCTTCGCGGAAGGCCTCGCAGAGCTCGCCCAGATCGGCCTGTTCGTGCTGCTCGGCCTGCTGGTCACGCCGAGCGAGCTGCCGCACCAGATCGTCCCGGCCGTCGTGATCGGCCTGGTTCTGCTGCTGCTCGCGAGGCCGCTCGGGGTGCTCGCGAGCCTGCTGCCGTTCCGGATCCCGCTCAGAGAGCAGGCGTTCGTGTCCTGGGCAGGCCTTCGCGGCGCCGTTCCGATCGTGCTCACGACCTTCGCGATGGTCAGCGACGTGCCCAACAGCGGCCGGCTGCTGAACATCGTCTTCCTGCTGGTGGTGATCTTCACGCTGGTGCAAGGACCGATCCTCGCGCCCCTGGCACGGCGGCTGAGCCTGAGCCCGAAGGAGGCGACGCGCGAGATCCTGGTGGAGTCCGCACCGCTGGACGTGCACGACGCCGAACTGCTCGCCATGACGATCCCGCCGGACTCACTGCTCAGCTCGGTGTCGATCCTCGAGCTACGACTTCCCAAGCCGAGCGTCGTCACGATGATCCTGCGAGGCGAAGAGACGTTCGTGCCGAGCGCGGACACCCAGCTGCGCGCCGGTGACGAGATCCTCATCGTCACCACCCGCACCCAGCGCGACGTCACCGAACGCCGACTCCGCGCGGTCCATCGGCGCGGTCCGCTCGCGCGGTGGCACGGTGAGACCGGGCGGCTTTCCTAGTGGCGCTCGGCGCACTCTGCCGAGCACAAGGGAGAATCGGTGCATGAGCACCGAAGAGGACTTCCGCATCGAGCACGACTCCATGGGCGACGTACGGGTGCCCAAGAACGCGCTGTGGCGCGCCCAGACCCAGCGAGCCGTGGAGAACTTCCCGCTGTCCGGCGTCACCATCGACCCGGCGCTGATCAGCGCGCTCGGTGCCATCAAGTCGGCGGCTGCGATCGCCAACAGCGAGCTCGGCGTCATCGACAAGGACGTGGCTGCCGCGATCGCGGACGCGGCGAACGCCGTCGCGGACGGCGCGCACGACGACGCGTTCCCGATCGACGTCTATCAGACCGGCTCGGGCACCTCGAGCAACATGAACGCGAACGAGGTCATCGCCACGCTCGCGAGCCGCGCGATCGGACGGGACGTGCACCCGAACGACCACGTCAATGCCTCGCAGTCATCGAACGACGTCTTCCCGTCCGCCATCCACATCGCCGCCACGCGCTCGATCGTCCGCGACCTGATCCCGGCGCTGGACTACCTGGACGCCTCGCTGTCGCGCAAGGCGACCGAGTGGGCGGACGTGGTGAAGAGCGGACGTACCCATCTGATGGACGCGACGCCGGTGACCCTCGGCCAGGAGTTCGGCGGCTACGCCGCCGCGGTGCGGCTGGGCGTCGAGCGGTTGCAGGCATCGCTGCCGCGGGTCTCCGAGCTGCCGCTCGGCGGTACGGCGGTCGGCACCGGCATCAACACCCCGGCGGGCTTCTCGGCGCGGGTCATCGAGGTGCTCGCCGAGCGGCTCGACCTGCCGTTCACCGAGGCGCGTGACCACTTCGAGGCGCAAGGCGCACGCGACGCGCTCATCGAGGCGAGCGGGCAGCTGCGCACGATCGCTGCCGGCTTGTACAAGCTCGCCAACGACCTGCGCTGGATGTCCTCGGGCCCGCGCGCGGGCCTCGGCGAGATCCACCTGCCCGACCTTCAGCCCGGGTCGTCGATCATGCCCGGCAAGGTCAACCCCGTGGTCCCCGAGGCGGTGTGTCAGATCGTCGCCCAGGTCTTCGGCAACGACGCCGCAGTGGCGTTCGGCGGAGCCGCCGGCAACCTCGAGCTCAACGTGATGCTTCCGGTGATCGCGCGCAACCTGCTCGAGTCGATCCGGCTGATCGCCAACTGCGCGCGACTGCTCGCCGACCGCTGTATCGACGGCACCACGGCCGACGTCGACAGATGCCGCGAGTACGCCGAGTCCTCACCATCGATCGTCACGCCGCTGAACCGCCACATCGGTTACGAGAACGGCGCGAAGGTCGCGAAGAAGGCGGTGGCCGACGGGATCACCGTGCGGCAGGCGGTCGTAGAGCTCGGGCTGGTGGGCGACGGCGAGAACCAGGTGAGCGAGGCCGACTTGGACAAGGCCCTCGACGTGCTGGCGATGGCGTACCCGCATGGTCGTCCGGTTACTGGAGGCACGGCCGGGTAGCGCTCGGTTGTGAAGATCGGAGTCGCGATCACCGCTGTCGGTCTGGCGGCGGTCGCCGCGTGCGGGTCGAACAGCGGCAACGGCGACAGCGTCACGACCAACTCGGTCACCACCAAGCCCACCCCGAACCAGGTGTGCGAGTCTGCACCTGGATCGCAGGTGTGCGGGCCCGGTGCGACGCCGTCTGTTCCGCCGAGCACCGCGGTACCGACGTCACCCTGAACGCGGCAGGGACGCGGCGGCCGTCTCCTAGCTGCCGAGGTCCTCGAGCATCTCGGTGACGAGCGCCGCGATCGGCGAACGCTCTGAGCGCACCAGGGTGACGTGCGCGAACAGCGGATGACCCTTGAGCGCCTCGATGACGGCGGCGACTCCGTCGTGACGTCCTACGCGCAGGTTGTCACGCTGTGCGACGTCGTGGGTCAGGACGACGCGTGAGTTCTGGCCGATCCGGGACAGCACAGTCAGCAGCACGCCGCGTTCGAGCGACTGCGCCTCGTCGACGATCACGAACGCGTCGTGCAGACTGCGGCCGCGGATGTGCGTGAGGGGAAGCACCTCGAGCATGTCGCGGTGCATCACCTCGTCGATGACGTGGTCCGGGACGAGAGCGCCGAGGGTGTCGAAGACCGCCTGCGCCCAGGGCGTCATCTTCTCGGCTTCGCTGCCAGGGAGGTAGCCCAACTCCTGGCCGCCGACCGCGTACAACGGTCGGAAGACGACGACCTTGCGGAACAGCCGCTTCTCGAGCACCGCGTCGAGGCCGGCGCACAGCGCCAGCGCGGACTTACCGGTGCCGGCCCTGCCACCGAGCGAGACGATCCCGATCTCGGGATCGAGCAGCAGGTCAAGCGCGATCCGCTGTTCCGCACTACGGCCGTGCACGCCGAACGCGTCGCGGTCTCCGCGAACCAACCGCAGCGACTTGTCCGCGGTCACGCGCGCGAGCGCGCTGCCCCGCTCCGACAGCAGTACGACGCCGGTGTGGCAGGGAAGGTCGCGCGCCACTTCGAGGTCGAGGACCTCCTCGGCGTACAGGGCGTCGACGTCGTCGCCGGACACGTCGAGCTCCGTCATGCCGGTCCAGCCGGACTCGACCTGCTCGGCGAGGTACTCCTGCACCGCGATGCCGATACTCGCCGCCTTGATCCGAAGCGGCATGTCCTTGCTGACCAGGACGACGTCAGTGCCGTCGGCCGCCAGGTTGCACGCCACGGTGAGGATGCGGGCGTCGTTGCCGCCCTGCCGATAGCCCGGAGGCAGCACGGATGCATCGCTGTGATTCAGCTCGACGCGGAGCCTTCCGCCCACGTCGTTGACGGGCACCGGCTCGTCGAGGCGACCGTGCCGTTCGCGCAGCTCGTCAAGCATCCGCAAGGACTGGCGTGCGAACCAGCCGAGCTCGGGGTGGTTGCGTTTCGCCTCGAGCTCCGCGATCACTACTACCGGAAGCACCACGTCGTGCTCGGCGAAGCGGCTAAGCGCGGACGGATCGGCGAGCAGGACGCTGGTGTCGAGGATGAACGCGCGCCGGCCCGCGGTGGTCACCGCTTTGCGCCGCTTGGTCGACGTGGAACCAGTCGATGAAGACGCGGCGCTGCTCGCGGCTGGGGTCACGTGGCCTCCGGGCACCCGGCCGACGGGCTCGTCGGCCATCACCGCCGACGGTACGACCGTGCAGCGGCGGATCCGGGCGCGACACGCCCGACTGCGGGTGCCTACGCGCCGTGGCGACGCTCGCGCTGCGCGTAGGAGCGCAGCGCACGCAGGAAGTCGATCCGCCGGAAGTCCGGCCACAAGGCGTCGCAGAAGTAGAACTCCGAGTGCGCGCTCTGCCACAGCAGGAACCCCGACAGCCGTTGCTCGCCGGAAGTCCGGATGACGAGATCCGGATCGGGCTGGCCACGCGTGTACAGGTGATCGGCGATGTGCTCGACGTCGAGCACCTCGGCGAGCTGTTCGAGCGACGCCCCTTTGGCGGCCTGCTCCTGCAGCAGGCTTCGTACCGCATCGGTGATCTCACGGCGGCCGCCGTAGCCGATCGCGACGTTCACGAGAATGCCGGTACGGCCCTGGGTGGCCTCGGCCGCCTCCTTCAGGACGCGGACCGTCGAGTCCGGCAACAGGTCGAGGGCACCGACCGGATGCACCCGCCACGGCCGGTCCGCGCGCGCGAGGTTGCGTACCGTTCCCTCGATGATCGCGAACAGCTGCTCGATCTCAGCCGGCGGCCGCGACAGGTTGTCGTTGGAGAGCAGCCAAAGGGTCACGACCTCGACCCCCGCATCGCCGCACCACTCGAGGAGATCGGTGATCCGGTCGGCTCCCGCCTGGTGCCCCCGCGCGACATCCGCGGCGCCCGCCGCTCGTGCCCAGCGACGGTTGCCGTCGAGGATCACGCCGACGTGGCGCGGGCGAGGCACGTCGGGCAGATTCGCCGCCAGCCGGCGCTCGTACACGCCGTAGACCAGGCTGCGGAGGTTCACCATGCGAAGGTTACGCCGGTCAACCATTTCCCTCACGTAAGCGTTGGACTGACATGACACCCCGTACATCCGAAGTCGGCCGCACCCGCTTTGTCCGCTCTCGCGTGGGTTTCGCGGTCACCGCACTGGCGTCCGCCGCCCTGGTCCTCACGTGTCTCGCCGGCCCGGCGAACGCCTCGACGTCCCACCCAAAGACGCTGAGCAAGAGCGCACCGACGGCCGCGCACACCTACCTCGACCCGGTCGCGGCGACGCCGGACACGGCGGCGTTCGGAGAGCCGTGGGCGGTCTACGAGCGACACGACGCGGTGGGGCAGGCCCTGGACCCGACCGGGCAGCTGCTCGCCGTGACGGCGGGGCACAAACCGCGCGTGTTCGGCGAGGTGACGTCGGTGATGTCCGGCTTCTCGATCGCCGCGCGCACCCTGACGGCCCGCAGCAATCGCAACGCGGCGCGGGTGTTCTGGTGGCAGCCGGCGAAGCACACTTCGGCCGGCACCTATCACGCGGGGACGGTTCACGCCGGAAACCGCTACCTCGGGTCCGCACCTGACGGCTGGATCGAGATCGACCCCACCGGCGCTCTCCACGACGTGCCGGTGGGAGCCGGGACGCCCCGAACCCTCGGCAACCCCTTCGGCTCGGCGCAGGGCGTCAGCGGGGTTTCCGGACCGACCGGGATCGTGGTGTGGAACGCCAGCGACATCGCCTTCGTTTCCTTCGCCACCGGTCACGTCACCACGCTCGACACGTCGAAGCTCACCGACCTGTCCGGCGGCACCAACACGCCGGTCTGCTGGTCCGCCTCGGCCAGCACCGTCGCGTGCGGGACCTACTACTTCACCGGCGAGGACAACTCCGGAATCCGGAACGTGTTTCTCGACCCGCTGGACGGCAAGCCCGCCTTCGCCGAGACCACGAAGTGCCCGGCCGAGGCGACCGTGCTGGGCAAGCACGCCGCCTGGATCGCGTGCAGCCGACACCTGGTCGTGCTCGGCAAGAGCGGCGTGGTCACCTCGCCGGTCAAGATCGGGGCCTGGCCGGTCGCCGGGCTCGGCGGCTATCTGAGCACCAACGCCAAGCGTCACGTGGGCATCAAGGTCGCCGCGAACGTTCGTACGTCGAAGACCGTCGTGCCCTCTACGCACGCCACCACTCACGCGACCGAGTTCGCGCTCGGCGCCGGTCACATCATCTGGCTGCAGAACGCGTCGTCTGGTGCGACGGTCCACCGCCGCGCGGTGGGACACAACGCGGCAGGCACATCGGTCAACGCCGGTACGACGCACCGGGTCGCGACGTCGCGCGCGGTGCACGGCCAACTCGCCAGCGCCGGCAAGACCTACGCCTACCCGACCAAGCTGACCAGCTCGTTCGTCGGTCATCACGGCTCGGAGACGCTGCGCGTGGTGAGTCCGTCCGGATCCGTGTCGATCCACGACGTGGACCGCTATCTGCCCGTGACGGTCAGCGGCCACCGCATCGCCTACTACACCGACCCCCGCAATGCCCGGGTGTATGACCTTCACACCCACAAGACCACGAAGTTCGAGACCACCGGGATCGCGCTGAGCGGTCACTGGCTGGCGTACGCGGACACCGCGGGGACGATCAGCCTGACGAACCTCACGACCGGCGCGGTTCGCACCGTCGCATCCGGCATGCAGCTCGTCGATGACGGGCTCTTCGTGCACGGTCAGACGGTGGGCTGGAACGCCTACCCGCCGGGCTTCGGCGGGCACCGCGCCTATTACCGCAACATGGCCGCGCCGGGTCCCGTCGTGCCGCTGTCCACCCGGGTGAACATCTGGCAGTTCAGCGACGCCGGCATGGTGCTGGAGCGCACGCCCTCCGCCGCGAGCTCGACGACCCCGAACTTCCCGGGCGCACGTGCGCTGCGTTTCCGCCCGAACATGACGTTCCTGTTGCAGGCGTACGGAAGCTCCGTCGCCCACACGCTGCTGGTGACGAGCTACCCGATCGCCGGTCCCCAGCTCGCTGATGGCGTCGTCGCGTGGATCGACCAGCACGGGCGGCTCAAGGCGGCTGCAGTGCACTAGACGAAACCGGCGGCGGGGCCGCTGCGTCTGATCGACACAACGTCGACAGGCAGGAGTAGTCATGTCCCGCGTCACCTCGCGCATCGGCGTCGTTGCCATCGCGCTGCTCTCGGTGGTCACCGCGTCGATCGCGGTGGTCGTCGCGGTGGACTCCAACGGCGGACCGGCGCAAGCCGGCTCATCGTCAGCCGGCCGCACCCTCTCGGTCAGCGGGGACGGCACGGTCAAGGGCGTCCCGGACACCCTCGTCGCCACCTTCCGCGTCCATCACCGGGCCTCCGACGTTCAGACGGCGTTGGACGAGGCCGCGACCGACGTACACCGCGTCATCGCGAAGCTCGGCGAGAAGGGGGTGTCGCGCAAGGACATCCAGACGGCCGACCTGTCGCTGGACTCTGCGTACGACGACCACGGCCGTCCGGACGGATACGAGGCGAGCGAGACCCTGTCGGTCCGGGTCCACCCGATCGACCAGGTCGGCCGGATCGTTTCGGCCGCCGCAACCGCTGCCGGCAACTCGGTCAGCATTGACGGGATCAGCCTCGACATCACCAACGACTCCGCCCTGCTCGACGCCGCGCGTGGCAAGGCCTTCGAAGCGGCGAGATCCGCGGCGACGCGCGACGCCTCACTCGCGGGTGCGCATCTCGGGCAGGTGCTCACGGTCAAGGAGACCACCGAAGGAACGTCGGCGCCCCGACCGATCTACGGCGAGCCCGACGCGTTCGCGACTGCCGCGAAGTCGATCGCCATCCGGCCGGGCCAGCAGCCGGTCACGGTCCACCTCGCGATCGTGTGGACCCTCGAGTAGCTACTGAAGGCGCTGCTCGAGTGCCGCGAGCTGGTCCCACAACGCCTTCGGCGTGTGCGACCCGAACCGCTCGTAGTGCGGGTGCACCAGCGACGCTTCCTCGCGCCAGGTCTCACGATCGACAGTCAGTAGCACGTCGAGCTGCTCGTCGGTGAGGTCGAGACCCGACACGTCCAGCGACTCGCGGGACGGCACACGCCCGATCGGCGTCTCGACAGCATCCGCCGTGCCCTCGATGCGGTCGCTGATCCATTTGAGAACGCGGCTGTTGTCGCCGAAACCGGGCCAGACGAACTTGCCGTCGGCGTCCTTGCGGAACCAGTTGACGAAGTAGATGCGTGGCAGCTTGCTCGCGTCGGCCGAGGCGCCGATGGAGAGCCAGTGCGCGAAGTAGTCGCCCATGTTGTAACCGCAGAACGGGAGCATCGCGAACGGGTCGCGCCGCAGCTCGCCGACCTTGTTCTCCGCCGCAGCGGTCCCTTCCGACGCGACGTTCGAGGCGAGGAACACGCCGTGCTCCCAGTCGAACGCCTCGGTGACGAGCGGGACGCTGGTGGCGCGGCGGCCGCCGAACAGGATCGCGTCGATCGGCACGCCGGCGGGGTCCTCCCACTCCGGCGCGATCGTCGGGCACTGCGATGCGGGCGCGGTGAAGCGGGCGTTGGGGTGGGCCGCCGGCTCGTCGGAGTCAGGGGTCCAGTCGCGGCCCTTCCAGTCGATGAGGTGCGCCGGCGGTTCCTTGGTCAGGCCTTCCCACCAGACGTCACCGTCGTCGGTGAGCGCGACATTGGTGAAGACGCAGTTCGCGTGCAGCGTGTCGATCGCGTTCTTGTTGGTCGACTCTCCGGTGCCGGGAGCGACACCGAAGAACCCCGCCTCGGGGTTGATCGCGTGGAGCCGACCGTCGTCGCCAAAACGCATCCAGCAGATGTCGTCCCCCACCGTTTCGGCCTTCCAGCCCGGGAGGGTCGGCTGCAGCATCGCGAGGTTGGTCTTGCCGCAGGCGCTCGGGAAGGCGGCGGCGATGTAGCGGACCGCGCCCTCGGGCGAGGTCAGCTTGAGGATCAGCATGTGTTCGGCGAGCCAGCCCTCGTCGCGCGCCATCACGCTGGCGATGCGCAGCGCGTAGCACTTCTTGCCGAGCAGCGCGTTGCCGCCGTACCCGGAGCCGTACGACCAGATCTCGCGTGACTCGGGGAAGTGGACGATGTACTTCTCGTCGTTGCACGGCCACGGGACGTCGGCCTGGCCCGGCTCGAGGGGCGCTCCCACCGAGTGCACCGCGGGGACGAAGAACCCGTCGCTGCCCAGAGCGTCGAGCGCGGCCTTGCCCATGCGGGTCATGACCTTCATCGAGATCGCGACGTAGGGCGAGTCGGTGATCTCCACTCCGAGCGCCGAGATCGGCGAGCCGACCGGCCCCATGCAGAACGGCACGACGTACATCGTCCGGCCGCGCATGCAACCGCGGAACAGCCCGTCGAGCGTGCCGCGCATCTCAGCCGGGTCGACCCAGTTGTTGGTCGGGCCGGCGTCCTCTTCGCGCTCGGAGCAGATGAAGGTACGGCTCTCGACGCGCGCGACGTCCTTGGGGTCTGACCGGGCGTAGAAGGAGTTCGGGCGGAACTTCGGGTTGAGCCGGATCAGCGTCTCGGACTCGACCAGCTGACGGGTCAGCCGGTCCCACTCCTCCTCGGATCCGTCGCACCACACGACCCGGTCCGGCGTGGTGAGCTCGGCCACCTCGTTGACCCACTCGACGAGACGCGCGTGCTCCACAGGTGCGTCGTCAAGTCCGGGAATCGACGGGGCGATCGTCATGCGCACATCTCCTACCGGTTACCCGTTGCCTGTGCCCGGGGAAGGTGCTCGCAAAAGTAGCGGCAGGGGTCAGGCCGTGGTGGAAAGCCAAGGATAACGCGCGTTCTGTATACCCGCCATGGCCCCCCAGCACACGGGCGCGGCACTCAGCCGGTTGTAGCAGCGGGGCCGGCGCCTCTGAGCCGCTCGACCTCGCGCAGTGCTTCGCGCAGCTCGGAGAGCCACTCCTGCGAGTGCTGGCCGACCAGCCGGACGCACCATCCGAGTGCATCGGAACGCGAGCGGGCGACGCCCGCATCGACCAGGGTGTCCAGGACGATGCGCTCGGGCTGTCGCAACCGGGTCATGACGGGCGCGGAGAGCGTGGTGAACAGCGCCCGGGATTCGCCGCATTCCGCGCCCCAGCTGACCTTGCGTCCGAAGCGGTGCTGGGCCTCGTCGGCGATCCGCATCCGCGCCTCGCGGGTCTCCTCGCGGAACCTGGACACCCGGCCCGCCGCCGCGCTCGCCCGAGCGGTGTCGTCCCCGGCTGCAGCCTCGGGCGGCGCGATGGGTACCACCACCAGGATCTCGTCCCGATCGACCGTGACCGTCGCGGCGCCGGACAACCAGTCGGCCGGCAGTCGGCCGGCGAACCAGGCGCGGATCTCTTCGCTCATCGGAACCTCCGTTACCTGCGGTGATTACATCCTTACACCGCAAGCAAGGCGGGGCACTCTGCCCAGAGCGAACGCCTGGTAGGGAATCAGTGGTTCCCTAGCAGCTGCCCGGGCCCGCCGCGATCCGCTCGGCGAGCTGCGCCGGGTCGGTGCTCGGGGCGTCGCAGACGAAGCCTCGACAGAGGTACGCCGCCCCGGCAGGCCGGTCAACCAATAGCGGCGAGTCCCCGCCGATGACCACAACGGCGCCGGGCGAGGTCGTCCGCCGCGCGACCGCGGCGAGCTCCGGCGAGCCCACGACAGCGACCTCGAGCGGTCCGGCGAGGACCGCCTCGGCCACCGAGGCCGACGCGCCGGCGAAGCGCGGGAAGCGCTCGATGAGGTCCGACGCGGCGTTGACGATCCCCTCGGCGGCGTCTCGGTGCGCCGAGTTGCCGGTCAGCGCGGCACTGGCCAACAGCGCGCCGGCCAGCGCGGACATCCCCGACGGGGTCGCGCCGTCGGTCGGGTCCCGCGGCCGGCGGACCAGCCGCTCGGCGTCGTCCGCGGTGTCGAAGAAGCCGCCTTCACCGTCGGTGAAGCGCGCAAGCGCGGTATCCAGCAGCTCCGACGCGGCGTCGAGCCAGGCCCGCTCTCCAGTCGCTTGATGCAAGGCCAGCAGGCCGTCCGCGACGTTGCCGTAGTCCTCGAGCACGCCGACCGGAGTCCCCGCGATCCCGTCACGCGACGCCCGTAGCAACCGGCCGTCCTTCAGGTGCAGCCGGAGCAACAGATCCGCCGCCCGGCGGCCCGCTTCGACGAAGTCGTCGCGGCCGAGCAGCACGCCGCATTCGGCGAGCGCGGCGATCGCAAGACCGTTCCAGGATGCGACCACCTTGTCGTCACGACCTGGCCGAACGCGCAGCGCGCGGAGGTCGAGCAGGCGCGCTCGCTCTTCGGCGTACGCCGCAAGGTCGACCGGGTCGCGGAGAAGTTGCAGCACCGACCGGCCGTGCTCGAACGTTCCGCTCTCGGTCACCGAGAAGATCTCCGCTGCGCGCGCTCCGACCTCGTCGGGCGTCCAGACGTAGAACTTTCCCTCCTCGCCCTCGCTGTCCGCATCGAGTGAGGACGCGAAACCGCCCTCCGCGGTCAACAGCTCTGCGAGCATCCACTCGCACGTCTCCGTCGCGATGCGGCGGGCGAGCGACTTCCCGGTCTGCCGCCACCAGTGCAGGTAGAGCCGCGCCAGCAGCGCGTTGTCGTACAGCATCTTCTCGAAGTGCGGCACGACCCAGTCGGCATCGACCGAGTAGCGCGCGAAGCCACCGGCGAGCTGGTCGTACATGCCTCCACGGGCCATCGCCTCGCCCGTCGTCTCGACGATCTGCAGGCTGCGCGCACTCCGCGAACGGACTGCGTGCCGGAGCAGGAACTCCAGCGCCATCGACGGCGGGAACTTCGGTGCGCCACCGAAGCCGCCCCGCTGGTCGTCGTGGTCCTCGGACAACCGCGCGGCCGCGGCGTCGAGCTTGTCGGCGGTGACCGCGGATCCCTGCAGCTGAGATGCACCCCCGCGGCGGTTGAGTTCCCCGACGATCGCGGTGGCCGATTCTGCGACCTCTGCGCGCCGGGTCGTCCACGCGTCTGCGACCGACTCGAGAAGCTGCCGGAACGACGGCATCCCGTGGCGCGGCACCGGCGGGAAGTAGGTGCCGCAGTAGAACGGCTCCGCGTCGGGTGTGAGGAACACCGACATCGGCCAGCCGCCCTGCCCGGTCATCGCCTGCGTCGCCTCCATGTAGACGGCGTCGACGTCCGGACGTTCCTCCCGGTCGACCTTGATCGAGACGAAGTGATCGTTCAGGTACGCCGCCGTCGCGTCGTCCTCGAACGACTCGTGCGCCATCACGTGGCACCAGTGGCACGCGGCATAGCCGACGCTGACGAACACGGGCACGTTCCGTCGACACGCCTCGTCGAACGCCTCGTCGCACCACGGCCACCAGTCGACCGGGTTGTCCTTGTGCTGCAGCAGATAAGGGCTGGTCGCAGCGGCCAGGCGGTTGCTCATGACCTCGACGCTAGGCGCCTCTCATTCGCGATCTTGCAC
>DASZTV010000044.1:0-9738 GCA_035548125.1 Mycobacteriales bacterium
TCCCCGTCGAGGCTCACTGTCACCACCACGCCACCCACCTCGAGCTGATCGCCGTCCCGCAGTGGACAGTCGACGTACATCGGTATCCGGTTGCCGTTGAGCTGAGTGCCGTTCCGGCTGCCGGTGTCGGTCACCGTCCAGTTGGAGCCGCCTTGACGCACGACGGCGTGTTCGCGGCTGACCGAGGGATGGTCGAGACGCAGGTCGGCTCGCGGAGCGCGACCGATCAGCAGACCGTCGCGAAGGGCGACAGCCCGGCCCTCGTCCGGCGAGAGGGTCCCGGGTGGCAGATCTGACACGTGTCGTCTGTTCCCCCAAGTGGCGTAACACAAAGCGCGCACTCATCGATCTGTCGTTAGCGGCTCCGCGATCCGGGTAGGAACCGGATGGCTCGCTAGGGCCGCGGAGCTTCTCGGGGAGATGGGTGTGGTTTCGGCGACACGGGAGCTGCTCGCCGAGCGCTACCACCTCGAGGAACGGATCGCGACCGGAGGCATGGGGGTGGTTTGGCGTGCTCGCGACCATCGGCTCGGTCGCGACGTGGCGATCAAGCTGATTCGGCCGGAGTACGCCGACGACCCAACCTTCCGTGAACGGCTGCGCCTCGAGGCGCGGGCGATCGCTGCCATCAACAGCCCGCACGTCGTACGGATCCATGACGTCTGCGAGGAGAAGGACCCTGCCGGCGGCTGCCGCGCCTTCATCGTCATGGAGCTGGTGGAGGGCCGGCCACTCTCTGCGCTCCTCCGTGAGGGTGCGCTGACATCCACTCGCACCGCAGCGATCATCGGCGCAGCGGCATCCGCGCTCGCGGCCGCGCACGAGCAGCAGATCATCCACCGCGACATCAAGCCGGCGAATCTGATGGTCGACGCGAACGACCAGGTCACGGTGCTCGACTTCGGCATCGCGCGTGCAGCGGACGCGGTCGCCCTGACCGCCACTGATCTGATCCTCGGCACGGCGAGATACATCGCGCCGGAACAAGCCGACGGCCGGGGTGCGGGCTCGCCGAGCGACGTCTACTCCCTCGGCGTCGTCGCCTACGAATGCCTCGCCGGCACGGTGCCCTTCGACGCCGGCTCCGATGTTGCGATCGCCCTCGCGCACCTGCGCAACCCGATCCCGAAGCTGCCGGCGAAGGTCCCTCGACCGATGTCGGCACTGGTTCGCCAGATGCTTGCGAAGACCCCTGCGGACCGCCCCACTGCGGCAGAGGTTGCCCAACGGCTCGGTAGCGCCTTCGGGTCGTTGGACACGGAGACTGGTGCCGCCACGATCGTGCTGCCCGAGGCCGGAGTAGGCCCAGGCACAAGCCCCGAACGGACGGCGGTCATGCCGTCCGTCGTGGCGGCTGGACACCGACTGCGCGATCGACTCGCTGCGCGCGACCTGCACGAGACGAGGTCAGCGACGTTGCGGTCGAAGATGATGTTCGTCCCTGCCGCTGCGATCGTGCTCGCGCTGCTGATCGCACTTGCGGCGAGCAGCGGGTCGAAGGGCCTACAACCCTCGGCTGCGGCGGGAACCCCCACGACCCACGCGACACACCGTCCGGCGAAGGTGACGATCGACCCGACCCGGTACGTCGGGCGGGAGTGGCCGGCCGTTCGGGCGGAGCTCAAGTCGCTCGGTGTCGTCCCTGCCCCCCAGTTCGCGGGCACCGGCATCGAGACCACTGTGGTCGGACTCGCCCCGACCGGGAAAGTCGAGAAGGGGGGCGTCGTCACAGTGGTCGTGTCACGCTCCGGTCCGGCGCACCATGCGAACCCGGCCCCGAAGCCGGTGACGAAGAAGCCACATCCGAAGCACGGGCCACCACCGCCGCATGTCCCGCCGGGACAGGCGAAGAAGCACGACAAGTAGGACGCCACGACCCTAGGTGACGCCACGGGTCACCCGGGTGACTGCCGAAAACTCTAACGTTTCCAACGCTTCTGAACGGCGACCCTTCACGCGTGACCGCCGCGCTTGCACTGACCCTCACCCTGATCTCGGCGACGCTCACGATCGTCGCCAGCACCACGGTCTGGTGGATGCTCCACGCTTGGCGCACCCCTGTCGCGATGCGGCGTACCGAGTTCGACCGACGACCAGACGAGCCTCAACTCTCGTTCTCGTTGCTCGTCCCGGCCCGGCACGAAGAAGCGGTGCTCGCCGCAACGCTGGAGCGGCTGACTCATCTCGCCCACCCGGACTTCGAGATCATCGCCATCGTCGGCCACGATGATCCCGGCACCGAACAGGTCGCCCGCGCCGCCGCCGAGCGATCCAACGGCGTGATCACCGTCGTGGTCGACCACAACGAACCCAAGAACAAGCCGAAAGCGCTGAACACCGCTCTCCCCCACTGCCGGGGCGACGTGATCGGCGTCTTCGACGCCGAAGATGACGTCGACCCACGGCTCCTCCGTGTCGTCGACACCGCCTTCCGGCACAACGACGCGCACGTCGTACAGGGCGGCGTGCAGCTTCTCGACTTCCGATCGTCGTGGTTCTCGCTCCGCAACTGCCTCGAGTACTTCTTCTGGTTCCGCTCGCGACTGCACCTGCACGCCCGGCACGGTTTCATCCCACTCGGCGGCAACACGGTCTTCGTCCGATCCGACCTGTTGAAGACGGTCGGCGGTTGGGACGAGGAGTGTCTCGCGGAGGACTGTGAGCTAGGCGTCCGGCTCTCGTCCCTCGGCGCCCGCGTCGCCGTGGCCTACGACCCGCATCTTGTGACCCGCGAGGAGACCCCGCACTCGATGTCTGCCCTGGTCAAGCAGCGAACCCGCTGGAACCAGGGCTTTCTCCAGGTGCTGCGCAAAGGGGTCTGGCGCGAGCTTCCGACTCGGCGGCAGCGGATCCTGGCGCGCTTCACCCTCGCGCAACCCTTCCTCCAGGCCTTCGCCGGCCTCTGCGTTCCGGCCTCGATCGCCTTCGCGCTATTCGCGAAAGTTCCCCTCGTCGTCGCGCTCATCACCTTCATCCCCGCGATCCCCACGATCACCATGGTCTGCTTCGAGATCGTCGGACTGCGCGAGTTCTGCCGGGTCTACTACGTCCGTGCGCGAGCGAGTGACTACCTGACCCTCATCCTCGGCACGCCGGTCTACATGCTTCTGCTCGGTCTCGCCGCAATCCGTGCCGTCGGGCGCGAGATGGCCGGCGACACCAGTTGGGAGAAGACCGCCCACAGCGGTGCGCACCTCGGCAGCCAGGCGGTGCCGGCAGGATGACCGAGCTCGATCTCTCCCCTGATCAGCGTCGCAAGCTCGACCTTCCGGTCGACCCGCCGCGCGACCCGATCGGTGGCTGGCGCAGCGGCCGCGCGAAGACCCAAGTCTGGATGTGGCGGCACCGGCGCAGCATCCTCATCGTCTCGCCCCTCGTCGTCGTGGTCGCGCTGGTGCGGCTGTGGGGGCTGTCCCACGGACCAGGGCTCGCCGACGACGAAGGCACCTACGTCGCTCAGGCGTGGGCAGTCCAGACGCAACACGCGCTCGCGCCGTACACCTACTGGTACGACCATCCGCCGTTCGGCTGGATCCAGATGGCCCTCTACACCTGGCTGACCGGCACCTTCCACGGGACCACGCTGCACGTCGTCGCGGTACGGCAGCTGATGGTCGGCTATGCCGTCGTGGACGCCGGGCTGATCTACGTGCTCGCCCGGCGTCTCGGTGTCGCCCGGCTCTGGTCGGCGATCGCGCTCGGGATGTGGGCGCTGTCTCCGCTCGCCGTCGGCTACTCGCGGATGGTCTACCTCGACAACGTCGCCCTCCCGTGGGTCCTCGCCGCGTTCGTGCTGGCCGCGACACCGCGCAAGTCGCTGTGGGCGCACACGCTTGCCGGCGCGTGCTTCGCGCTCGGGATGCTCAGCAAGGAGACGATGGTCCTCCTGCTGCCCGCGTTCCTGTGGCTGGCCTGGCGGCACACCGACCGTCGTACCCGATCCTTCTGCCTGGTCGGGATGTGCGTGACGGGTGTCCTCGTTCTGCTCGTCTATCCCCTGATGGCCCTGCTCCGCGGCGAGCTGCTTCCCGGCACCGGCCACGTCTCGCTGGTCGAGGCGCTGAAGTGGCAGTTCCTCAGCCGCCCGTCCAGTGGGAGCGCACTGTCGGCACACTCAGCTTCCCGCACCCTCGTCGACTCCTGGCTCGGGCTGGACGCGTGGCTGCCGTGGCTGGGGGTCGTCGGAGCCTTCGGGTGCCTGACCGCCGCCCGCCTGCGTCCGATCGGCGCGACGCTGCTGGTCCTGCTCGCGGCAGGGCTACGGCCGGGATACCTGCCGCAGCCGTACGTCATTGCCTTTCTGCCGTTCGCGGCGATAGCTGCCGCGGGTGCGGCAGAAGTCGGCTGGCACGCACTACGTGCGCGTCCACCCATCCCGATCCGCGCCGGCGCCCGGCACGAAGCGCGGCTGCTGGCAGCCGGTCGCGCCGGCGCGGTCGCGGTCATCGTCGCTATCGCGGCGCTCGCCATACCGAGCTGGATACACGGCGACTCGGCGCTCGCCGGCCCCAACGCCTCAGCGCCTGTTGCGGCAGCCGAGCACTGGCTCGAGGCACACGCTCGCGGCGCGATAGCGACGCCCGCCGCCAAGGATCCCGGCTATGGACGCGACATTCTCGTCGACGACACGATGTGGTCGGACCTGGTCACCAACGGCTTCCCGCAGCGACAGGTCATCTGGTTCTACAAACTCGACTACGTCGACAACCTCGACCCTTCGGTACGCCGACGGATTCATGACTACCGCGACTTCGGGTATGTCGTATCCAGCCCGATCGTTCGTAGCGGTCTACGGCAGAGCCCAGCACCGCGTTACGAGCTTGCGCGCGAAGCCTTCGCGCACGCGACACCGGTCGCGACGTTCGGGGAAGGGCCGAACCGGATCGTGATCGAGCGCGTGAACACTGCTACATCGAGGAGACACCGATGACGACGCCAGACTCGCCGCTCGACCAGCTCATGGACGGCAGCGAGACAGAGTTGCCGCAGTTCGCGACCGTGATGCGCGGCTACGACCGCGGGCAGGTGGATGACTATGTCGCGAGGCTGAACGACTTTCTCGCTGATGCGGAGGCCAGAGCGCAGCGCGCAGAACGCAGCGTCGCCGATGTCATCCGACGCAACGAGCGACTGACCGATGAGCTCAGGCAGGCGATCGAGCGAGGTCAGCACGAGCGCGCCGGCGCGCCGTACGAAGGGCTGGGCGAGCGGATCGACCACATTCTCCGGCTCGCCGGTGAGGAGGCCGACAGCATTCGCCGGCAGGCGCGCAACGAAGCCGATGAGATCGTCGCCGAGGCGCAGCGCCGTCGCGAGACCGAACGTGAGAACGCCGAGCGCGAGCTCGCCGCCGTCGCCGCGCGACGCGAATCCGTCGTCGGTGAGCTGCGCCGCGTGCAGGAGGCGTTGTCCACTCTCGGCCTGCGCCAGGCGTTGGACGAGGCACTACCCGACGAGACGGCGGCCGCGGTCGCCGCCGCCGACCCGCCCGCCCCTGACGGCGCCGAGGTGAACGACCCGGACGCGACCCGCGTGATCCAGCTGCCGTCGGCGGCCAACCAGACGTAATGGGCTGGCCTCGGCCCGGCGCCGCCGCCGCGGCCGTTGCGCTGGTCGCGACACTGTGCCTCGGCGGCTGCGGCTCGTCGGACGGTGCCGCGCAGCCGCAACAGGCGCAGCTCGACGCTCGCGGCTTCTTCCAGGACTACGTCACGGCGGAGGGCGCGGTCGTACGCCACGACCAGGGCGGCGACGTCGTGAGCGAAGGCCAGGGCTACGCGATGCTGCTGGCGTTCGCACTCGACGATCCGCAGCGGTTCGCGAAGGTCTGGGCATGGACGCGGGCCAACCTGCAGCGCCCGGACGGGCTGTTCGCCTACCACTGGCAGGACGGCGCGGTCGTGGACGCTACCCCTGCCGCGGACGCGGACACCCAGATCGCATGGGCATTGTCCCTGGCCGGTCACGCGTGGTCCTTGCCGGACGACACCGCTGCCGCACGCCGCATCGCCGAGGCGGTCGCCGAGTCCGAGATCGGGTACGACGCGCACGGCCACCCGACGCTCGCCGCCGGACCCTGGGCGATCGCACCCGGTCACCCGGTGCAGGTCGAGCCTGGATACTGGACGTTTCCCGCCTACGCCGCATTGGCGAAGCTCACCGGCGATCACCGCTGGCAGGCACTCACCGCCGCCGACGCGTCGCACCTTTCCGCGGTCAGCGGTCAGGGGTCGGCGCTACCACCGGACTGGGCGACCGTCGGCAGGGGCGCTGAGCCGGCCAGCGCGCCCCAGACCGGGACCGCACCGGCATCGGGCCAGGACGGGCTGCGCGCGATCGTGTGGGCCGCCTGCCTGCCGGCAACGCACGACCTGGTGACGAGGTGGTGGCGCACCCTCGCGCCGACCGCTCGAGTCGGCCCGTTGACCCGCAGTCTCGAGGGCGCACCGGTCAGCGAAGGCCCGTCGCCGCTGAGCCTCGTCGCCGCGGCCAGTGCCGCCGAGGTGGCCGGGGACACGAAGACCGCCGGTTCCCTGCTCGCTCTTGCGCGGCACACGGCAGCGGAGCACTCGACGTACTACGGAGACGCGTGGGCCGCGCTCGGCCAGCTCCTGCTGTCCGGTCGCCTCCCCGGCTGCTCCGTCTAGCCCGCGACAGCCGCCAGGTTCCGTTCGAACGCGCGCACGCTCGCGATCCCCGCGATCTGCGACAGACTCACGCCTTGCGGGACAAGAGGCATCACGAGGTTGCGCGCGAGAATCGCCGGTCCTGCCCGGAACGACAGCACCTGGCCCAGTCGATGCGACGTCGACACGATCCGCCGCACCCGAGGACGCCGCGCCCGTTCATAACGCTGCAGCGCGTCGGGACCGCCTGATCGGAGAGCAGCCGCGAGTACGACGGCATCCTCGACTGCCTGGCAGCCGCCTTGGCCCAGGTCGGGCGTCATCGGGTGCGCAGCGTCGCCGATCAGCACCACGTGGTCACTCACCGTCCGCCGAGGCGGACGCCGGTGGTTCACCGGGTCCCATCGCACGTCGGCGTCTCGCATGCACTCGAGGAACGCCGGGATCGGATCGTGCCAGTCGCCGTATGCGTGAACGAGAGTGTCAAAGGTTCGCTCGGGTGAGTCTTGTCGCGCACGCCCGATCAAGCCGCCGAGATAGCTCCGGCCTCCGGGCAGTGGGGTCGCTAAGAACTGATGGCCACGTCCGATCGAGAGCCACGCATCTGACGGCGTCGGCCCGTCGGCAATGAGCACCCGCCAGGTCAGCAGCGGCGAGTGAGCGAACGGCGAGGTGTCCACCAACGCACGCACGACAGAGTTGACCCCGTCCGCGCCCACCACCAGATCGGCCTCGAGCTCGAGTCCGCCTTCGGTAACAGCAGTGTGTGTAGCGTCCCCGCTCCGCCGGACTTCGACTGCGCCGTTGCCTGTGTGGATCGGAACGCGTGCCGCGGCACTGAGTAGGACCGTCTGCACGTCGGCGCGGTGGGCGATGATCGGCTGCCCGCCGAGATGACGCAGCACGCGAGCCGGGTCGTACGCGCTGAGCCGACGGCCGTCGCGCGTCTGGATCATCGTCGAGGTGAACGGTGCTCCAACACCTCTCATCGCATCTGCGACACCGATCTCCTCGAATGCGCGCAACGCGTTCGGCCACAGCCCGATCCCGGCGCCTGCGGCCGTCAGCTCCTTGGCTCGCTCGACGACGGTCACGTCGTGACCGTCTCTCGACAGTGCGACCGCTGCGGTCAGACCACCGATCCCAGCACCGACGACCACGACTCGAAGCGGGGGCACCGCCTCATCTTCTCGCTACCGGAAGGGCTGGTCAGTCGGAGACGACCTCCAAGTCGGTAGGGAAGCCGCGGTCCTTGGCCTGCAAGGTCGCCTTGCCGGGATGCACGTCGTCCGGGATCGTGACCGACAGGTCGAAGGCGTAGTGATCACCCGTCGCATCGACGTCTGATGCGACCGACCACGTCTGGTCGCCCTGGTGCAGCTCGATGGTCATGTTCGTGAACGGCGGAGGCAGTTGCGGCGGCTGGCCGTCGATCGCCACGTCGTTGCACCCGTCGGCGAACCACTCGCCCGTCACCTGGACCTTGTCACCCGCCTGCACCGTTACGGGCTTGACGGTCAGCGTCGGGGCGACGCAGCTCGCGGCGACCCCTGAGCCGCCACCGGCAGCACCCGAGTTGTCGACGGTCGACCCGTCCCCGCTCGAGCCGCCACCACAAGCAGCCAACAGTGGAACGAGCGCCGACGCTGCCATCAGCCGAATCCGCATATCCCCTCCAGGCCAGTTGCCGGTTGGACGGAGGACGCGCCGCTGCGGTTCCAGGCAGGTTCCGACGCTGAATGAGCGAAGGTTGGGTGAGGCGATCTTGGAGGGACGGCCCAGCGTGTTCGGAATCCGCTCGACGTTGTCGCGGCTGACCGTGTCGGTCGCGATCGCGGCCGCTGCCGTCGCCATACCAATCACCGAGGCGGGCTCGGCGCGCGGCGTCACGCCGGTGACTCGCGTCCAGCAGCTTTCTCACCGCGGGCCGTTCCTCACCGACGGCACCGGCCGGGTCGTGTTCATCCACGGCGTCAACGCGGTCTTCAAGCGCCCGCCGTACGTCGCGCCGAAGACCGCGAGTGGGTTCACCGCACGCGACGCCGACTTCCTCGCCCGCAACGGGTTCAACGGCGTACGCCTCGGTGTGCTGTTCGCCGGCGTGATGCCAAGGCCGGGCGTAATCAATCAGCACTACCTGAACCGGATCGACCGCATCGTCCGGCTGCTGGCGAGCCGGCACATCTGGGTGCTGCTCGACTTCCATCAGGATGCCTTCAACGAGCGGTTCTCCGGCGAGGGCTTTCCTGACTGGGCGGTGAACGACGACGGTCTGCCGTTCGTGGATCTCGGCAGCTTCTTCGTCAACGACCAGACCCCCGCCGTGCAGCGCGCCTACGACCATCTCTGGAACAACGACGCGAACCTCTGGCACTACTACGCGCAGGCATGGAAGGCCGTCGCGACGAAGTGGCGGGACCAGCCGTACCTGATGGGATACGACCTGTTCAACGAGCCGAACGCCGGCACGCAGATGCTCACCTGCGCCAACCCGTTCGGCTGCCCGATCTTCGACGCGCGACTGCAGAAGTTCTACGACTACATGCGGGCCGCGATCAGGCGCGTCGACCAGCGCAACATCGTCTGGTACGAACCGCAGTTCCTCTTCAACGCGATCTCGCAGTCGAACTTCACTGCCATCGACGACCCCGAGGTCGGGCTGTCCTGGCACGACTACGCATGCACTCCCGCGTTCGTCGAAGGCGGCGTCGTCCCGGGCGACATCGACTGCCAGGTCAACGAGCCACGAGTGATGAACAACGCGGCGGCCCAGATCAAAAAGATGGGCGGCGGCGGTGTCATGAGCGAGTTCGGTGCCGGCGACGACCTCGACGACCTCGCCCGGCTGACCTCGCTTGCAGACAGCCAGCTCAGTGGCTGGATGTACTGGCAGTACAAGCACTGGGCCGACCCGACGGGGAGCAGCGACGAGGGCCTCTACCGTGACGACGCAAGGCCGTCCACCGTCAAAACTGCGAAGCTCGCCGTGCTCGTCCACCCGTATCCGCAGGCGATCGCCGGAACGCCGACCTCGATGTCATGGGACGCCGCGTCGACGACACTTCGGTTCGCCTTCACACCAAGGCGAGCGACCGGCCGGACCGACGTCTTC
>DASZTV010000045.1:0-2957 GCA_035548125.1 Mycobacteriales bacterium
GCCGGATGCGGTGATCGTCGCGTTGCACGGTGGGGAGGGGGAGAACGGTGCCGTGCAGAACGTGTTGGAGATGTTGCGCGTGCCGTATGTCGGTACCGATCCGCGGGCTTGCCGGCGGGCGTGGGACAAGCCGACCGCGAAGGCTGAGTTGGCGCGCGCCGGTGTCGCCACTCCGGATTGGGTCGTGTTGCCGCACACGACGTTTCGTGAGCTCGGCGCGCAGTCGGTGTTGGACGCGATGGTGGAGCGGCTCGGGTTGCCGTTGATGTTGAAGCCGGATCAGGGTGGGTCGGCGCTCGGGGCGCAGGTGGTGCGGGAGGCGAGTGAGCTGCCGGCGGCGATGGTGGGGTGTCTCGCGTACGGGGACACCGTGCTTGCCGAGACGTTCGTGCAGGGCGTCGAGGTGTCGGTGACCGTCATCGACGGGCCGGACGGGCCGGAGGCGTTGCCGGCTGTCGAGATCGTGGCGGAAAACGGCGTGTACGACTACACCGCTCGGTACACCGCCGGGTTGACGACTTTTCACGCGCCCGCACGGCTCGCGCCGGAGACCGCCGAGCGGGTGGGGGCGCTTGCCGTGAACGCGCATCGGTTGCTCGGGTTGCGGGACGTGTCGCGCACCGATGCGATCGTGGATGGCGACGGCGAGGTTCAGTTCCTCGAAGTGAACGTGTCGCCGGGACTGACCGAGACCTCGATGCTGCCGATGGCGGTGGAGGCTTCCGGCCGGTCGCTCGGGGACGTGTTCTCCGGTCTGGTCGACCGCGCGATCGCGCGCGGCTAGTCGGCTACCGAACGGGTTCGCCCATCACACCAGGTAGTCAGATCGCGGTCGTCACCGTGACGAAACGAGCTGGTGTGATGGGTCATTGGAATTCACCGACGATTATGTCTGATTTGTACCATCTTGGTTCATCAGTTTGACGATCCGCTCCAGGTCGTCGACCGAGGCGAACTCGACGACGATCCGGCCCTTGCGGCGGCCGAGTTCGACCTTCACCCGGGTGTCCCAGCTGTCCGACAGGCGGTCCGCCAACTCCTGGAGACCGGGTGCCTGGATCGGCTTGCGCGGGGGAGCCTTCGGTTGGCGGGTCGGTTCGCTCTTGGCGAGCGTCACCGCCTCCTCGGTCGCGCGGACCGACATGCCCTCCGCCACGATCCGGACCGCCAGCTCCTCCTGCGCGCCCGGGTCCTCCAACCCGAGCAGCGCCCGGGCGTGGCCCGCTGACAGCACGCCGGCGGCGACGCGGCGCTGCACCGGCAGCGGCAGCTTCAGCAACCGGATCATGTTAGTGATCACCGGGCGGCTGCGGCCGATGCGGTTCGCGAGTTCCTCGTGGGTGACCTCGAACTCCTCCAGCAACTGCTGGTACGCCGCCGCCTCCTCCAACGGGTTCAGCTGCACCCGGTGGATGTTCTCCAACAGCGCGTCGCGGAGCATCGCGTCGTCCGCGGTCTTGCGGACGATCGCGGGGATCGCGTCCAGGCCGGCCTGCTGGGCGGCGCGCCAACGACGCTCGCCCATCACCAGCTCGTAGCGACCGGTGTCCGACTCACGCACCACGATCGGCTGCATGAGGCCGAACTCGCGGATGGAGTGCTCCAGTTCGGCGAGCGCCTCCTCGTCGAACACCTGGCGCGGCTGCTTCGCGTTCGGCGCGATCGAGTCGATCGGCACCTCGCGGTAGACCGCGCCGGCGACCATCACGTCGACGACCGGAGCGTCACCGGGGAGGGCGTCCGACGGCGATGCCCCCACCGCGGCCGGACCGGCGGGCGGTGCCGCGCCCGGCGGCGGGCCGCTCGGAATCAGTGCCGCCAGGCCGCGGCCGAGGCCGCCCTTGCGCTCCGTCATGTCGTCCCTTTCTGCGCACCCCGTTCGGCCACTTCCCGAGCCGCGTCCAGATAACTCATGGCGCCACGTGAACCCGGGTCGTAAGCCAGCACCGTCTGACCAAATCCTGGTGCCTCCGACACCTTCACGCTGCGTGGAATCACGGTTTTCAGCACAGTGTCCCCGAAGTGGCCACGGACCTCCGCCGTGACCTGGTCGGCCAGCTTCGTGCGGCCGTCGTACATGGTGAGCAGGATGGTGGACACGGACAGCCGCGGGTTCAGGTGTCCCTGCACCAACTCGATGTTGCGCAGCAGCTGACCGAGACCTTCCAGCGCGTAGTACTCGCACTGGATCGGGATGAACACCTCGGTCGCCGCGACCATCGCGTTGACCGTCAGCAGGCCGAGCGATGGTGGGCAGTCGATCAGGACGTAGTCCGGCTGCAACTGGTCGAGCGCGTCATCGGACAGCGCCTCCTTCAGCCGCGACTCGCGGGCCACCATCGAGACCAGTTCGATCTCGGCACCGGCGAGGTCGATGGTCGCCGGCACGCAGTAGAGGTTCGGCGACTGGTCGCTGACCGCCGCCGCGTCGGCGAGTGAGATCTCACCGATCAGCACCTCGTACACCGACGGCGTGCCGGACCGGTGCTCGACACCGAGCGCCGTGCTCGCGTTGCCCTGCGGGTCGAGGTCGACCACGAGCACCTTCAGCCCGTGCAGCGCGAGCGCAGCGGCGATGTTGACAGCCGTGGTCGTCTTGCCGACGCCACCCTTCTGGTTGGCGATCGTCAGCACGCGACGGTGGGTCGGCCGGGGGAGCTGCAGCGAGTCCGGGTGCAGTACCCGCGTCGCCCGCTCCGCCTCTTCGGCGATCGGCGTCCAGCCGCCGGTGTCCGGGTTGGGTGTGTTCATCGACTGCCGCGCCTCCCCGTCGTCCGGAGCGCCGTGGCGCCCCCGGCCCGTTGACGTTTCACGTGGAACATCCAAAGCTCCGCTCTGCCGGTCGGGGTGCACGTCACCGATCCTTCCTTGTTCGACGCCGGCCGTCACGAATCTCGGTCGCCGTCGACCGGCGCACCCGTACCACCGTGGTCGGCACGGGCAGGTCCGCCCCGCAC
>DASZTV010000046.1:0-2925 GCA_035548125.1 Mycobacteriales bacterium
GCGCCGGACAGGCCCTCGATCACGATCAGCGTGATGAGAGAGGTGAGAATCCACCCATCGCCCCAGTCGACGAAGTTCTTGTCCAGGTGGATCAGCCAGGCACCGAAACCGAGGATGAACAACGCCACCACCGGGAACAGCGGCTCGAGCCGGTGCACCAGAGCGGCGAACGGCCGCGCCTGTTCGGCGCTCTCGGCGCGCGCCAACGAGTGCAGGCTCGCGTGCAGTACCGCCGCGATCATGAAGCCGATGATGACTACGCCGACGTGCAGAAAGAGCACGACATCACGCTTGTCCACATTGCACCTCCCGCTCGGATGAGGGGAGACTAACGCCGCGCGTGGCGCGCGACGGTGATTGCGGCTAGAGCCACGCCTTCAGGGTTGCGGCGGTGTCGCTGCGACGAAGTTCGCGCAGCGTGTCGCGCTCGATCTGGCGGATCCGCTCGCGGGTCAGGCCGAGTTCCTTGCCGACCTCGTCCAGCGTGCGCGAGCGGCCGTCGTCGAGGCCGAACCGCATCCGCATCACGACCGCGGACCGCTCCGGCAGGCTCGACAGGACGGCACGCAGCCGGTCCTGCAGCAGCCCGAAGTCCACGACGTCCGCGGCGATCGGCGCGTCCATGTCCTCGATGAACTCACCGAAGGTGGCGGTGCCGTCATCGCCGACCGGCGTCTCGAGGGAGAGCGTCTCGCGCCCGTAGCCGAGGATCTCCTCGACCCGCTCGGCGGTCATCTCGAGGACGGCGCCGATCTCGCCGAAGGTCGGCTCGCGGCCGTACTCCGTCGCGAGGTCGCGCTTCACGCGCAGCGCCTTGTTGATCTGCTCGACCATGTGCACCGGCACGCGGATGGTGCGGCCCTGGTCGGCGATCGCGCGCTGCAGCGCCTGGCGGATCCACCACGTGGCGTACGTCGAGAACTTGTAGCCCTTGGTGTAGTCGAACTTCTCGACCGCGCGAACCAGGCCGATGTTGCCCTCCTGGATCAGGTCGAGCAGGGTGAGGCCCTTGCCCTGGTAGCGCTTCGCGAGCGAGACGACCAGGCGGAGGTTGGCCTCGAGCAGGTGGTTGCGGGCACGGGCGCCGTCGGCGGCGATTGCCTGCAGGTCGCGACGCAGCTTCACCGGGATCTTGGCGATCTCCTTGGCGTCGGCCTGGCGGATCTTCTCCTGCGCGTAGAGGCCGGCCTCGATGCGCTTGGCGAGCTCGACCTCCTGCTCCGCGGTGAGCAGCGCCACCCGGCCGATGTCGGTGAGGTAGACCCGGACCAGGTCGGTCGTCGGAACCTCGTGGTCCCAGACGTCGTCGGCCTCTTCGGCCTCGGCAACCTCGGTCGCGGGGGCGGCGCCGGGTGCGTCCGCGCCGATCGTGATGCCGCGCTTGCGGATCTCGGCGATGACGCGCTTGGACTCCGCGGGACCCACGCCGGCCTCGTCGAGCGCCGACCGCACCTCAGCGAACGTCAGCGTGTTTGCCTCTGCGCCGTCGAGAAGATCCTCGACAGCGGCGGGCAGGGCGCTGTTCGCGTCCGGACGGGCGATCGTGGCAGTGCTCATGGCGTGCGTCGGTCCTCAACTCGTATCGTGGTGGTGGCTGTCGTGCCGGCTTTCATCCGGTACAACGCGTGGCAGGCCGCAAGTGTTCCGCGGCGCGACCGACCATTCTGCCCTACCTGAGGCGTGATGTCACCCCTCAGATCTCAGGCAGGGCCCCCGTAACGCCGAAGTCGTCGCCCCGCGCCAGGGTGGCGCCCATGCGGGCGGCGCGCTCACGCGCGCTCGGGGAATCGACTCCCACGGCCATGATCGCGGCCCCGGACTCCTCGGCGATCGCACGAAGTCGGCGTACCCCGTGATGTTCGTCACTATCCGCCCGACCCGCGAGTCGAAGATCGAACTGGACCACGTCCGGGCGGATCGAGGCGGCCTTGGCGAGCGCGTGATCATGGTCGGCGACATCGGCGAGCACGATCCGCCAGCCCCAGCTGCGGATCTCCTCGATGCCCTTGGCGAGCGAGATCTCCGGTGCAAACGCGTCCTCGTGGACCTCGGCGGAGATCCGGAGTTCACGGTTGCCCTGCGCAACGGTCGCCGACAGCCGTGGCGGGCAGGGAGTGAGATAGGTCTCCGGCTCGGGGGTGAGGTGGAGCTCGAGCTGCGGCCGGGACAGCATGTCCTCGATCGCGAGGGCCCGAAAGGCCCAGTCGAGCCGCTCGACGAGGCCGAGAGAGCGGGCGCCGTTCAGCAGGCTGAGGGTGTCGGCGAGGTCGGTGCCCGGAGCTCCTCGACCGGACGCCTTGTAGCCGATGAGGGCGCCGTCGGGCATCGAGCAGATCGGGGCGTAGTCCGGTCCGAGCCGGCGCGGCTCGTGGAGCAGGTGCTCGATCTGCTCGCGGGTGCGCCGAGTCTGGGCGACGTCAGGGCCGAGCGACATTGTGCGGATCCTCCCCGTCAGCGCTGGCTGACGTACAGCGATTGCGCCCCCCGCGCTACCGAACCATGAATGTCATACAGCGTCGACCTTGCCAGGCCGAATCCGCCGGGGTCGATCGCGGTGGCCGCCTCGAGGCAGATCCATTCCCCCTGCGGGTAGCGCTCGAGGTGGACCGTGAGGTCCGGGTTGATGAACACCCATCCCTCGATGGGCAGGACGTTGGACAGCCCGTTACCGCAGTCGGCGACGGCCATCAGCCGCTGCAGTCCGCTCGGCTCTTCGCCGGCAACCAGCGGAATCTGCTGACGAAACCAGCACGAGGCAGCCCCCGGCTCCATCCAGGAACCCACGCCGGCGCGGAGCTCCAGGGCCTGCAGGAACGGCGCGCCGAACACCGGCACCGGCTCGCCGGCCTCCGGCAGGGCCGGCGGCGCTTCGCTGGCCGGGACGGTGGCGGGCAGGTCGAGCTCTCCCGCGCGGATCCGCCAGCC
>DASZTV010000047.1:0-26331 GCA_035548125.1 Mycobacteriales bacterium
GCTGCTTGCCGCCCTTGCCGATGTAGTTGGCGGGCATCACGAGGTCGACGCCGTACGGCTTGCCCTCGACGTGGTCGTCGATCCACTTCAGCTCGATCTCGAGCTCCTCCGGCGTGAACGCCAGGGCGCCGAGCACCCCGAGACCGCCCGCGCGGCTGACCGCAGCCACCACGTCGCGGCAGTGGGAGAACGCGAAGATCGGGAACTCGATCCCGAACTTCTCGCAGACCGGGGTGCGCACTAGTTGCCTCCGTATCACTTGCCTCGGTAACCACTCCGGCCACCGTGGGCTCAGTTTCTGACGCCTCGTCAGGTTGCAGAGTACGGTGCCGAGCGTGACCTCACAACGGTCTAGCGACTTCACCACGCCCACGCGTGAGGAGATCGTGGCCATCAGCGCGCAGCACGTCGAGATGATGGAGAACTCCGACGCCGACAGCGTGTGGGTCTGGGTCAACATGCACCACGTGCTGCTGCGCACCATCGGACGCCGCAGCGGGCGTGAGCACAAGGTCGCGCTGCCGTTCTGGTGGGACCCGAAGGGCACCCGGGTCGTGGTCGGCTCGTTCGCGGGGGCCGAGCGGCATCCGGCGTGGTTCCTGAACCTGTCCGACCGCGAGGCCAACCCGGAGGTCTTCGTCCGCGTGCAGGGCGCGGCGTACTGGTCGGTGCCGGAGATCCTCGACGGCGAGGACTACGACGCGACGTGGGCCGCGATGCTCGCCGACCGCCCGCACTACGCGGACTACCAGGTCAAGACCGAACGGAAGATCCCCCTGGTCCGCCTCTCGGAGACCCGTCCCGCCTAGCCGCGTTCCTTGGCGGCTTAACCTGCGGTCATGCCGCGTCGCTGCTTGGTCGGACTGGTCGCGCTGGCCGCGCTGCTGGCAGGAGTCGCCTCGTTCGCTCCTTCGGCGGGTGCGACTTCGGCGGCTGCCACGTCGCGCGCCGCCCACAAGCACTGCCGGCTGCCCGGTGCGGATCAGGGTTTCGGCACGGCTACTCCCGCCCAAGAGGGACTGGCCGGCGCGCAGCTGCAGCGGGCGGTGGACGGCCTGAGCGTCCGGAACCGTACGAGCGTGCTCGTCTTCCGCAACAACTGCCTGGTCGCGGGTGACCATCTCAACGCGCTGACGTCCTCGGTGCACAACGAGCTGTTCAGCGTGACCAAGTCGATCACGTCGATGCTGGCCGGTATCGCGATCGGCGAAGGCAAGCTCGAGATGTCGGCGCCGATCGGCCGGTACCTGCCGCACAGGCCCGGGTGGGGCAACAAGCGGCATCGCGCGATCACCGTGCACCAGCTGCTCACCCAGACTTCGGGCATCGCGGAGGCGATCCTCTCCGAGGCGGCATCGACCGGGAGCGATCCCAACCTGGCGCAGGAGGCCCTGGCACAGCCGATCGTCAACAAGCCCGGCGGCCACTTCGAGTACAGCCAGCTCGGGCCGGCGCTGCTCGCCTACGTCGTGCAGCGGGCGGTGGGCGGCGACCTGAAGGCGTACGCGCAGCGGAAACTGTTCGGGCCGGTCGGGATCGCGGCCGGTACCTGGTTCTGGCTCGAGGACCGCTCGGGCACGCCGTACGGCTACAGCAACCTGTTCCTGACCCCGACGCAGATGGCGCGGCTCGGGCTGCTGATGCAGAACGGCGGCCGGTGGAACGGCCACCAGGTCGTCCCCGCGTCCTACGTCGCGAAGGTCAGCCGTCCGAACCCGACGAACGGCTGTTATGGGCTGCTGTTCTGGACCAACCGCGGCACGCCGTGCACCGGTGCCAACATCCCCGCGGCGGAGACCGTCTTCCGACGCGCTGTCCCGTCCGCGCCGAAGGACATGTACCAGATGAACGGCACCGGCGGTCAGCTCAACCTGATCGTGCCGAGCCTGCACCTGACGGTGACCACAACGGGATGGTTCGGCGACACGTATCCGGATCCGTCGATCCTGCTGGGTGCCACGCCGGGTGACATGCAGTACGACTTCTTCCGCGCGCTGATGCAGTCCGTCAAAGGTGCGCACTACCGCGACCCCGGTCCGTATCCGGGCGAGGGAATCGACTACGACCTCAACCCGCTGAACTACCTCGATCCCCGTGTGCTGCTCCGCGACCTCGTGACCAACCCGCACTGCAACGTGCTCGTGTGCGACGGCAACGTGCCGACGAAGGGCCTCATCGACGCAGTCCGCGAAGCGCCGTTTCTGCTCTGACGCTGATCTTGACGAAGCGAGCGCTTCGCGAGGGTTTTGGCGCGCCTTTCGTCAAGATCAGCGGGCGGTGAGGGTGACCGGCACGCTCTTGTAGCTGTTGTTGAGGTTGCTGCGCAGGCGCTTGGGTTCGCCCGCGAGCTCGATCGTGGGGAAGCGCTTCAGCAGCTCCTCGTAGAAGATCCGCCCCTCGAGTCGCGCGAGGTGCACCCCGACGCAGAAGTGCTCGGCCTGGCCGAAGCCCAGGTGCTTGTTCGGCTTCCGCGAGATGTCGAACGACTGGCTGTCCGGGAACACGTCCTCGTCGCGGTTGCAGGACGTGTAGTACATCGCCACTGCGTCTCCGGCCGCGATTTCGGTGCCGCCGAGGACGGTGTCCTTCGTCGCCGTACGCCGGAAGTAGTGCAACGGGTTGGCCCACCGCACGACCTCCTCGACCGCGCCCGGGATCTTGGCCGGATCCTCGCGCAGCGCTGCCAGCTGTTCGGGGTGGTCGAGCAACGCGAGCAAGCCGGAGGACAGCATCGTCTGCGTCGTGTCCTGGCCCGCCGTGACCAGCTGGATGAACAACATCGCGAACGCGACCGGGTCCATCACCGCGAGCATGGCGTCGGTGATGTCGCCCTTGCCGTCGGGTTCGCGTGCCGCACGATCGACCGCGAACTGATAGGCGTAGGTCCCCATCGCGGTGGTGGCGTCCGCGGCATCGCCGGCCTGGTTCGCGTAGTCCGGGTCCTGGCCGTGAGTGATCGCCTCGGACATCCGGTGGACGCGTTCCCAGTCCTCGCGAGGAAGCCCCATCAGCGCACCTACTACTCGGGTCGGCAGCGCCGCCGCGACGTCGTCGACGAACTCGACCGTGCCCGCCTCCGCGGCGGCGTCGAAGATGTCGGCGCAGATCGCGCGAATGCCATCGGCGAGCCCGGACAACGCGCGCGGCGTCATCCGCGGCGTGAGCGGCTTGCGCACCTGCCGATGCTTCGGCGGGTCCATCGCGAGCAGCATTCCGCGCATCTGCTCGAGCCGGTCGCCTTCGAGATCCTCCAGGACGATGCCGCGCTCGGCGGAGGAGAACAGCAACGGCTGGCGCGCGACGGTCTCGACATCGCGGTGCTTTAGGACCGCCCAGTACCCGCGGTCGCCCATCGGCTGCCAGTGGACCGGGTCCGTGCGGCGCAGCTCGGTGAAGTATTCGTGCGGCGGACCGTCCGCGTAGGTGTCGGGGTCCGACAGGTCGAGCTCCCTCAAAGCGCTCAAAGCACGAGGACGTTCGGCCGTCCGTGTCCCTGCTTCTCCGCGAGGTGGAGGTACGCGCCGAGGGTTCCCGCCCCGTCGGTGACGGACTCCACGCTGCCGTCCTCTCGCAGGTTGAGGTTCATGCCGTACATCTGGAACCACACCTGAGTGTTGTCCTCGAGGATCTCCAGCGTGTGCACCGAGTTGGCCGGCTCGTAGAGGAAGGAGCCGGCACGGTTGACGTAGTCGTACTCCTTGTACTTCCACGCGCCCGAGACCGTGTAACCGAAGACCGGACCGGTGTGCCGGTGGGTCTGCGTCTCGAAGCCGGCCTTGAAGATGTTCTCGACGATCCAGAGGCTCTCCGCCTCATCGACGAGAAGCACCTTCATCAGGTTCCCGCCGCCGTAGTCCACGAATGGGAGCTCGTCGGCGCCGAGATGAATCGCGAGGGGGCGCGGAGCAGTCATCGTCATACCTGGCACGGTACGACGCGTTCCACCGTTGTGACACCGCCGCATGGAAATATCGAGGACACAAGACCCCCTGCTGCGCTGGAGCGTGCCCGTGACCGGACCGCGACCTCTCGCGGGTGTGGCGGTGGCAGCGACCATCCTGCTGGCAGCGCCGGTCGCCGCGCTGCCCGGCAGCCGGACCGCCTCCCAGGCGACTTCGTCGCCGTCGCCGTCGCTGTCCCAGGGACGCGACGCGACCGTCGGCCCGCTGGTCTCCGGCACCTCGTCGTACGAGGACGGCTCCTACGTCTGGACGGACTACGCCTATGACGACCGTGGACCCAACACGAACGGCCTGGCGGGTGGCGACACCAGCTACCCCTCGGGCATCGCCCGGGGCAACGTCGCCGACCTGATCCAGCTGCAGCTGCGACCGAATGCACGCGGGGTCGCGACCAAGGCGGTGCTCGAGACGCTGACGGCGAAAAGCCGGCCGCTGATCGGGATCGCGTTCGACCTTGACGGACCTCAGGACGGAGCGGCTTCACTTCCAGGTTCGTGGCAAGCCGCGGCGCCGCGCGGAATGGACCGGCTCTACCTGCTGGGCCGCGACGGTGGTCGGGAACTCGTGGCCGATGCGGCCGGCACGTGGCGTGTGAAGCGTCGGTTCGGCGTGCGGATGGACGACCGCGCCAACACTGTCGCGGCGACGTTGCCGCTTACCGGCGCGATGCGGCTGAAGAAAGTGCGTGCGGTCGCCGCTGTCGGGTATCAGTACGGCGCAACGAGCTGGGTCGACGGCACCGCGCCGCTGATGGACCTGGCGTTCGTCAACGACGGCTGGCTGAGCCGACCCTACGTCGCGGGTGTCGCCCTCGACGCAAGTGGATTCGTCACGGGCAACAGCGCGTACTGGCAGGACGGTGTGCAGTCCGCGATCCTCGCGGGCCGCCGGCCACCGGGGCCGGCGGTGGCGCAGATCGACTTTGCCGCCCTGCGTGCCGGCCTCTCCCGTCCGCCACCACTAGCTGCCGGCTTCCAGACCTTCCTCTACCGCTCACGGCTGCGGCTTGGGGAGGGGATCGTGGGGACCGGCAACGAGTCGATGTACGCCGGACCGTTCCAGCCGTACCTGGTGCATCTGCCTCACCACCTCCGGCCCGGTCTGCCGCTCGTCGTCTACATGCACGGCGCGAGCCAGACTCACACGAGCCCGGTCAACACCTCGCAGTACGACCCGCGCACGCGGGTGCCGGTCCCGTTGCCTGACGCCATCTTCCGGTTCGACGCGGTCGTCGCATGGCCGCTCGGTCGCGGTCCGTTGCAGAACTACTGGGGCATCGCCGAGCAGGACGTGCTCGACGTCACCCACGACGTCATCCAACGACTGCACCTCGACCGCGACCGCGTGATGCTGGCCGGTTTGTCGCTCGGTGGCATCGGCGCATACCGGCTCGGCGAGCTCTATCCCGACAGGTGGTCGCTGGTCTATGCCGACGTCGGCTACGACCAGGCCGGGCTGACCTCGAATCTGACCGACGTGCCGTTGCGGGCGCAGAACGCCGTCGCCGACCCGCTGGTCAACCTCAACTTTGCACTCGAGACCCGGCGGAACCTCGCCGCTGCGGGAACGGTCGACTACATGAGCGCGATCCAGCTGCGTACGACACACCAGCCCGCCGCCAAGATCGCCGAGTGCGTCTACCGGCACGCCTTCGCTCATCCGCGGCGTCATGCGCCGCCGCGGGTGCGCTACACGATCGACCCTTCGATGTTCGTCCGGAACCGCGCGACCGGACTGCGGCTGTCCTACTCAGGTGCGTACTGGGTCAGCGGGATGCGCGCAGCAGGTCACGGGAAGGGCGCGGTCGACCTCGTCACCCACGCGCTGGGCAAGCGCCTCGTGCCGGGGCCGGTCGTGTCGCCACTTCGGCAGAACCTGACCGCCGGGCGAGACTTCTGCGGTCCCAACCCCGGCGACAAGAACATCGACGTGTGGAGCGAGCAGGCGCGTCACGTGCGCCTGGTGACGGCCGCGAAGAAACCGCTCCTCACCGGCTCGTTGGCGGGCCTGTCCGCGGTGACCGTCGACGCCGCTACGACGGGGCTGAACCGGTTCCGTTCGGCGATCATGCGGCTTCGCAGCGATCACCCGCTGTCGCTGACGGTCCGAGGGCTCCGTCCGGGCGCGGTCGTGACGACGCGAGGATCGAGGTCGCGAGCGGGTGCGGACGGGCGGGCGACGGTGCGGCTCGCGACCGGTCGATCAACCGTACGGCTCGCTACCGGTTGACCTCAGGCGCGGAAGGAGATGGTCGTCCTGCCCTTCGCGACGTGAACGGCGCGGTGGCCGAGCCGGATGACCGCCGCTCCGTCGCTCGTGACGTGAAGCGTGCCGTGCTCGCCGTGGCGGAACCCGGCGCCGTGCAGCAGCACCTCGAGCGCTCGAACGTTCGTCAGCGTGAGGGTGATGACCGGCCGGGCGGCGGGCCGCTTGCCGCGCGTCCAGGTCAGCTGCGACGCGACTCCTGGCCCGGGGCCGCCGGTGACGGCGATGTCGTGCGCCTCATGCGTGATGACCGCGCGGTCCGGGCGCCGGCCGGAGTCGGCCTTGACCGTTGCGTACTGCTTCGTCGCCCGCGCCTGCAGGTGGCGCAGCCAGTAGTCACCGGTGGTCCCGACGCCGTACTTCGGGAGCTGCGTCCAGGAGATGCCGCCGCTGATGATCTGGTTCTCCGACAGCCCGCTGCCGTTCGACGGGTACCAGGTGTAGGTGAAGGCGCCGGGGTTGCGGACTCGCTTCGCGTTGCCCATGAAGTGGACGGCGTCGGCGAAGCTGTCCGCGAGCTCGAAGACCGCATGGTCGACGGCGGGATAGATCACCCACCGGTAGCGGTTGCCGAGTGCCGCGAGACCGTTGGCCTCCGCCGCCTCGATCGGCAGCGGGACCAGTTCGTCGCTCACCCCGCCGGCGAGGTAGGTGGGGATCCAGCGCAGGTTCGCAAGCCCCTGGATGTTGCCGACCGCGCCCGCCAGGGTGACCGCCTTAGCGAACAGGTCGGGATGGGCGACGGCCAGCGCGTTGGTGCCCAGGCCGCCCATGGAGTAGCCCGACAACACCGTCCGCTCGGGGTCGAGCGGAAACGCCTTCGCCACCGCGTGCCACACCTGCCAGAAGTCGAGCTGGGCGAAGTCGAAGTAGTCGCCGTCCGGGCCGCGGCCCAGCGTCGTCACGCAGATCGAGTGCCGGTCCCCGCAGGCCTGCCGGCTGAAGTTCGGCGTCGTCGCGGCGTACTGGTTGTGGTTCTGGGTGAGGGAGTGCAGCAGGAAGGTGAGGGGCCAGCCGTGGTCTGGCCGGTGTGACTTCGGCAGGTACACGGCGTAGGGCTGGACCCGGCCGAGGTAGTTGGGGGCGCCGTCCTCGATGGTGCCGGGGTCGGTCAGCAGCCCCTCGCCGGGCTTGGCCGCCGACACGTACCAGCGGTCGCTCCACCCGTACGGCTGCGGCGGTGCCGTCCGAGCTCGCTTGGCGAGCGCGTGCCACCGAACCAGGCGGGAGAACCGCGCGACGTTGCCGGTGGCGAGCGCCAACGTCTGCGACTGGTCGCGCCAGAACGAGTACATCGTCGGCTCTTGGTCGGCGCGGCGGAAGGTCACGTTGTAGACCGCGGGCTGGGTCGGCAGCGCGAGAGGTGGGCGACCGAACCCGGTGCCGGTCTTGTCGGCCAGCCCCGCCGCGAGCCGGATCCGCCAGGAGCCGTGCGGTTGCAGGACGGACTTCGGGAGCCGGGTGACGAAGGACTGCGCGGCGAGGTCGACCACCGTCGGCAACGTCGCGATGACCTTGCCCGTGGCGATCGAGATCAGCCGGGCACCGCGACTCGACATCACCAGCGCGGTGTCGATGCCTGCGGAGTGCACCCCGGCGCCCGCCGGCCAGTTCGCCCGGCCGGTCGCGGCGTTGTCGTCCCGATCGAACGTCCACTCGGCGATCGGGACTGCTGCGGATGCGAGGGTGTTCCAGTCGACCCGCCAGTACGTCGCGTGCGGACGGTCGAGAACTGCCGCACGGAAGATGTCGGCGCCGTTGTTGTGCGCCGGGCCCGAGGGATAGATGTAGGTGCCGAAGCTGGGTGATCCGGCCGTCACGGCGATGCCACCGGGGGACGCGGTCGTCGTGCCGTGGTCGTCGTACAGGAAGTCCGTCCAGTACAGCCCGCCGTCCGCAAGCCGGCCGGTGCCCGACGTCGGCGAGAACGCGCTGTTGTTGCCGGGCCAGCCCTTCGCGGGTGGAAGACCCGGCTCCCGGCGGTAGAGGGCAGGCGGAGCGTCGGCCGGCAGGTCGGCGAGCCGGTCCGGGTGCTGCACCTGAACCGCGGGTGGCAGATGTCGACCCGAGGCCGCGGCCGAAGCGACGGGCGCGGCACCCGCCAGAGCGATCACGACGAGGCACCCGAACCCGGTTCGCTTCACCGCTGAAGTCTAGATCTGACGACCCGTCAGATTTCCTTTAAAGTTGGCACATGGAGCAGTTCCCGAAGATCGTGTCCGTCGACGACCACGTCGTCGAGCCTCCGAACCTCTGGCAGGACCGGCTCCCGGCCGCCATGAAGGAGAAGGGCCCGAAGGTCGTCTTCGCGCCCAAGGGAGACGTGACCTTCGTCGGTGGCAAGCTCACCGTCTCGATGGGTGAGCCGGGCAGCGGCCCCGACGTCGCCTGGTGGATCTATGAGGACCTCAAGCGTCCGCTGATGCGCCTCGACGCGTCGGTCGGCTTCGACCGTGAAGAGGTGGACCTGCGGCTGGTCGGGTACGACGACATGCGCACCGGGGCGTACTCCGTGAAGGAGCGCCTCGAGGACATGGACACCAACTGGACCGACTCCCAGATGTGCTTCCCGACGTTCCCACGGTTCTGCGGCCAGACCTTCCTCGAGGCGAAGGACAAGGACGTCGCGCTGGAGTGCGTGAAGGCCTACAACGACTTCCAGGTCGGGGAGTGGTGCGGCGACGCCGACGGCCGGCTGATCCCGCTGATCATCGTCCCGCTGTGGGACGCAGAGCTCGCGGCGGAAGAGGTACGGCGCAACGCTGCCCGCGGCGTACGCGCGACCTGCTTCTCCGAGATCCCGCCGTTCCTCGAGCTGCCGAGCATCCACGACAAGAACAACTACTGGGACCCGTTCTTCGCTGCGTGCAACGAGACCGGCACCGTCATCAACATGCACATCGGCTCGTCGTCGAAGATGCCGTCGACGTCGAAGGACGCGCCCGCGGCGGTCGGCTCGACCCTGACGTTCGCCAACTCCTGCTACTCGCTCGTCGACTGGCTGCTGTCGGGCAAGCTCGAGCAGTTCGCAGACCTCAAGATCGCGTTCTCTGAAGGGTCGATCGGCTGGATCCCCTACGTCCTGCACCGCGCGGATGTGGTGTGGGAGGAGAACCGGGGCTGGGGCGGTGTCGCCGACAAGGTGAAGCGGCCGCCGTCGGAGCTGTACTACGAGCACGTCCTCGGCTGCTTTTTCGACGACCCGCACGGGCTCGAGGACATCGACCACATCGGCGTCAACAACGTCGCGTACGAGAGCGACTACCCGCACTCGGACTCGACCTGGCCGAACACCCGCGCGGTCGCCGAGCAGCAGATGAAGCACCTCGACGACGAGGTCATCGAGAAGATCGTCCGCGGCAACGCGATCCGGTTCTACGACCTGTCTCCCGAAGGCCGCTGGAAGGGCTGAGCTGAGCGATGCCGTTGGACTACCTGATCAAGGGGGCAACAGTCGTCGACGGGACGGGTGGGCCCAGCTACGTCGGTGATGTCGGCATCCGCGACGGGCGGATCGCGGCCGTCGGGCAGGTCGACGAGGACGCCGTCGAGGTCTTCGACGCGACCGGCCTCGTCGTGACGCCCGGTTTCATCGACAACCACACGCACTATGACGCGCAACTGTTCTGGGATCCGCTGCTCACGCCGTCCAACGAGCACGGCGTCACCACGGTGCTCGGCGGCAACTGCGGCTTCACACTCGCGCCGCTGAAGGCCGAGGACGCCGACTACATCCGCCGGATGATGCAGAAGGTCGAGGGCATGCCGCTCGAGGCGCTCGAGACCGGCGTCGACTGGAGCTGGGAGACCTTCGCGGAGTACCTCGACGCGGTCGAGCGCGCCGACCTCGCGGTCAACGCCGGCTTCCTCGTCGGGCACTGCGCGCTCCGTCGCTACGTGATGGGCGCCGAAGCGACGGACCGCGAGGCGACCGACGACGAGATCAAGCAGCTGGTCGCCGTACTCCACGAGTCGATCGAGGCCGGCGGCCTCGGCTTCTCGACGACGCTGTCGCGCACGCATTCTGATGGCGAGGGAAAACCGGTCGCGTCGCGCCATGCCGGCAAGGACGAGCTCCTCGCGCTGTGTACGGCGGTCGGCGAGCACGAAGGCACCTTCCTCGAGGGCATCGACTCGGGCTGCTTGGACAAGTTCGAGGACGACGAGATCGAGCTGCTCGCGTCGATGTCCGCGGCGGCGAAGCGTTCACTGAACTGGAACCTGCTGACCGTCGACTCGCGGGAGCCGGACCGGATCCCGCGCCAGCTCCAGGCGTCGACCCGGGCACGTGAGCTCGGCGGCCGAGTCGTCGCGCTCACCATGCCGGTGCTGGTCCCGATGAACATGAGCCTGCTCAACTTCTGCGGGCTGTGGCTGATCCCCGGTTGGGGAGAGATCCTGCAGGTGCCGGTGCCGGAGCGCATCAAGCGGCTGTCGGATCCGGCGACCCGCGCGAAGATGGTCGAGCTGGTCAACAGCCCCGAGGCGGGGGTCTTCAAGCGGCTCGGGTCGTTCGGTCGCTACGTCATCGGCGACACCTACGCCCCCGAGAACGAGGGCTTGAAGGGTCGCGTCGTGAAGGACATCGCCGCGGAGCGCGGCCAGGACCCGTTCGACACCTTGCTCGACATCGTGATCGCCGACGAGTTGCGTACCGTGCTCTGGCCGATGCCCAACGACAACGACCCGGACACGTGGGCGCTACGCCAGTCGGCGTGGGACGAGCCGGACATTATGCTCGGCGGATCCGACGCGGGCGCGCACCTCGACCGGATGGCGGGTGCGCCCTTCCCGACGCGGTTCCTCGGCGACATGATCCGCGGCCGCAAGCTGGTGCCGGTGGAGTCCGCCGTACGGATGATCACCGGCGCGCAGGCTGATCTCTTCGGGCTGGTCGATCGGGGTTACCTGCGCGAGGGTGCGCACGCCGACATCGTCGTGTTTGACCCCGAGACGATCGCGTCCGAGGATGCGGCGCTGCACTTCGACCTGCCGGGTGACGCACCGCGGCTGACCGCCGGCGGCATCGGTGTGAAGCGAGTGCTCGTCAACGGAGTCGAGACGATCCGCGACGGCAAGGCGACCGACGCCCGACCGGGCAAGGTCCTCCGAAGCGGCCGCGACACAGTCACCGTCGCGACCAGCTGACATGTCAGGCTCTCAAGGCGCTATAGCGCGCTGAGAGCCTGACAAGTCGATGAGCTCCGGCTGGTCCGCTCCGATCTCGCGGATCTCGCCGACCTTCGTCCCGTCCGAGTCGCGCGCGGTCAACGTCGCGGTGCGTCCGTCGGAGGCGGGTGCCCACGCGACGATGTAACCGTTGCCGACCGCGACGGGGTGCGACGTTCCGCCGTACACCAGGTCGCCGCTGACGGCCGCACCCGCGCTGACCAGGAAGATCGAGAAGCTAGGTTCTCCGGGGAACTCAATCTTGCTGAGGCTGCTACCGCTGCGTCCGAACTGGTTGTCGTCGTGCGACCAGTTCGCACACGCCCCACCGATGCCAGCGGAACTCTGGTACGCCGGGTCGTGACGGAGCAAAAAGGCAATACAGGTTTCACCGTTGGTGTGGTCCGGCGCCTCGTAAGCCGCGATCTCGGTTCCGTACGGCCCGGGCAGCGTCGCTACGAGAATGGCATCTCGGGGATTGATGTTTTGCCAGCCGTTGAATGTTTGTCTTGCACCGGGAGTGAGCTCGCCGGTGGCTGCGGCGGCTCCCACGCCAAGGACGACGATCCCTCCTGCCGCGATGACGGCAGTGGCACGTCGGCCAAGTCGGTGTCGGGTCGGTGTCGTTCCGTCAGCCGCCAGAGGCCTAGCCGGGACGGGCGTCGCTCTTGCAACCGCGTGCATCGTGTGACGCAGCCGGACTTCGAGGTCGGAGCTCATGACAGGTCCTTTCGAAGCTGGTCGAGTGCGCGGGACGACAACGACTTGACGGTTCCTGGCTTGCAGCCCAAGACATGCGCGATCTCGCGCTCGGAGAGGTCTTCGTAGTAGCGAAGGACGAGAACGGTGCGCTGGCGGACGGGAAGGCGTCTCAGCCGCTGCCACATGTCGTCGACCTCGGCGGGCTCGATGAAGGACTCACGCTGCCGCGAGAGGTACGCCCGCTCGTTGCGTGCGCGTCGCCCGGCGTTGATGCACTGGTTGACGACGGAGCGACGCAGATAGGCCGGGACGTTGTCGATGGGTGCACCGGCGCGCAGAAGGCCGATGTACGCCTCCTGCGCGACGTCCTCGCCCGCTGCCTGCGACCCGGTCAACAACCGTCCGAGCCGCACGAGTGCCGGCCATTGCGCACGGTATTGCTCCTCGAGGTCGACCTTGCCGCTCACGAGCCGCGCGCTTTCCCGAGTTCGTACGACGTGCACATCTTGATGACACTCGACGATGCGAGTTGGTTCCACCGACGAGCGGCGCTAGTTGCCGGATTCGAAGTTGTGGCCGTTTCTGGCGAGTACGGCGCCGAACGCCGGACTGCTGAAGAAGACGCAGTCGGGGACAGGCTGCGGCGTTCTTCCTTGTATGTGCATGCCTCGATCCACCTCAGTCAGCGAGGAGGGCGAGCAGGTCGTCGGCGCTTCTGCTGTTGATCACGCGGTCAGGGTCCAGGTCGATCTCGTCGGCGCGTTCGCAGCCGTTCACCTGCCACTCGAGCTGGCCTGGCGCATGCGCGTCGGTGTCGATCGAGAACATGCAGCCGATCTCGTCGGCAAGGGACAGCAGCCGTCGCGGCGGGTCGAGCCGCTCGGGCCGGGAGTTGATCTCGACCGCCGTACCGAACTGCTTGCACGCCTCGAAGACCATCTCCGCGTCGAACTCCGACTCCGGCCGACCGCGCCCGGCGAGCAGGCGGCCGGTGCAGTGGCCGAGGATGTCGGTGTTGGGGTTCGCGACGGCGACGACCATGCGCTCGGTCATCTGCTTCGCGTCCATCCGCAGCTTCGAGTGCACCGAAGCGACCACGACGTCGAGCTCGGCGAGCAGGTCCTCCTCCTGGTCCAGCGACCCGTCGTCGAGGATGTCCACCTCGATGCCGGTCAGGATCCGGAACGGCGCCATCTTCATGTTGAGCGCCTTCACGATCTTCAGCTGTTCGCGCAGGCGTTCCGCGGTGAGTCCGCGGGCAACGGTGAGGCGCGGCGAGTGGTCGGTGAGCGCGACGTACTCATGGCCGAGGTCACGTGCCGCCGTCACCATCTCCTCGATCGGCGAGCCGCCGTCGCTCCAATTGCTGTGCATGTGCAGGTCGCCCTTGAGCGCCGCCTGCATCCGCCCCGGGTTCTTCACTTCCGGCAGGGCGGCTTCCAGCTTGGCGAGGTACGCCGGCACCTTCCCGGCGAGCGACTCTCGAATGACCGTCGACGTCGTGTCACCGATCCCGGACAGATCGGTCAGGGTGTTCTTGGCGGCGCGGTCGGTGAGCTCCTCGGCGGGCAGCTCCTCGACGATCGACGCCGCGGTGCGGAACGCCTTCACGCGCGGCGTCGCCTCGTGCGCCCGTTCCAGCAGGTACGCGATCCGCTGCAGGTCCGCGAGCGGGTCCCGCGCCGCGCTCGTATCCACCATTATCTCCTACCGCCAAATAGCGGTGATCATGACCGTTGATCCGCGACACGCCGTACCGGATGGATCAACGCTCATGATCACCGAGGTTCTAGGCCGGGTGGAGGGGGCCGACGTTGAACTCGCAGTCGCTGAGCATGGTGCCGTCGTACCGCCCGGGGACCAGCAGGGACGCGAGGGGTCCCTCCGCCTTGCCGAGCACCGTGACCGCCGCGGGCCGGAGCAGTCCGGACATCACGCCGTCGAAGACGCCGACGTCTCCGCTCGTGCTGACCTGCTGGACCCGGTTGGGCATCTCCAGCTCGGTCGCATCGCCAGTCGGCTCGACCTTGGCCTCGATCCACCACGTCGGCGTCGCCGGAGCCTCAGGTGTCACCTCGACGGCAAGGTCCTCGTCGGACCAGGTGAACCGCGCGAGCGCCTTCGGCAGCAGCCAGTTGGCACGACCGCCGACGATGCTGGGCAGTGAGTCGACGACGATGAACGGGATGTGCCCGATGCCGTCCTCGGTCATCAGGGTGGCGGCGATCTCGTCGTACGGCCCGACAGGCGTGTCCGTGTAGCGCACCAGTGCCCACGCGACGAAGGCGATGGTCTCCGGGCGGATCTGCGGGGGGAACGCCTGCCGCGCGGCGGCGTCGACCGGATGCAGCCAGCTGACCACGCGGCAGCGCGCCCGCCATGGGGCTGGCGCCACGGACTCCGGCAACCGCGTGAGCAGGTCCTGCGGAAGGTGGGTCTCCGGCAGACCGGTTGCCTCGATGACCGAGTACGGCGCACCCGATACGCCTCGCGCAGTAACCCCGCCCGACAGCCGTGCCCGCACGCTCTCGCTCATCTGCCGAACTGCTCCTTGATCGGGGTGAACCGCGGCATTGCGAAGTCACGGCGCAGCCAGTTTCCACCGTCCACGACCAGGACGTGCCCGGTGATGAACGAGGCGAACGGCGAACAGAGGTACGTCGCGGCCCACCCGAGCTCCCTCGGCTCGCCGGATCGTCCGGCCGGTTGACGCGAGGCGTCGAGGGAGGGGTCGCGGGCCGCCTTGATCGCATCGGGCATGTCGTCGTGGGGGAACAGCCCGGGAGCGATCGCGTTCACCCGGACGCCGTCGGGCGCCCACTCCACCGCCAAGGTCTTGGTCATCGACACGACCCCGGCTTTCGCCGATGCCGAGTGCACCATGCCGGGCCCGCCGGTTTCCGCAGCGGTCGACACGATGTTGACGATGGACCCGCTGCGGCCGGCGGCCACGAGGCGGTGGTGCAGCTCACGCGAGCAGAAGAACGTGCCGTCGAGCACGATGCGCTCGACCGCCCGCCAGCCGTTGGGGGACAGGTCCGCGGCCGCCACCGGGAAGTTGGCGGCGGCGTTGTTGACGAGAACGGTCACGGGGCCGAGGGCGGATTCGATCGCTTCGAAGGCGGCAGCAATCGACTCCGGCTCCCGGACGTCGACCTCCACGGCAAAGGCGGTTCCGCCGACTCCCTCGATCGCAGCGATGCCGGCCGCGCGGTGCTCCTCGTTCCGGCTGGCGATTGCGACCCCGGCGCCGAGCCGGGCGAACTCGACGGCGATCGCCTTGCCCAACCCGGTCCCGCCGCCGGTCACGAGCACGACCTGCCCCTCATAGCTGCCTACCGGCAGCATCGCGCCGGCAGGTGCGGCAGGAAGCGGAGCACCCGCGGGCGCTACGGGATTCGGCACCGTCACTTGCCCTCGAACTCGGGGGCCTGTTTGGCCGCCTTGGCGGCATAGCCCTTCGGCATGTCCTCCGACACGAACTCCACCGACGCGCTCATTGCCTCGAACCGCATCGCATCGGCGAGACCGTGGTCCGCGAAGGAGTTGATGGTGCGCTTGATGCTCTGTACGGCGAGCGGCGCGTTGTCGCGGATCTCGCGCGCGATCGCCATCGCGGTCTCGTCGAGATCCCCGCGAGGTACGACGGACTGCACTACGCCGATCCGCTCGGCAGTGGCGGCGTCGATGCGGCGGCCGGTGAGCGCGAGCAGCTTCGCCCAGCCGGCGCCGGCGTCACGGGCCAGGCGCAGGTCGCCACCCGCGTCGATCGACACGCCGATCTGTGCTTCCGGCAGCGCGAACACCGCGTCTTCCGAGGCGATCCGAATGTCCGCCATCAACGCGAGCTCGAAACCGAAGCCGAGGCAGTAGCCGTGCACGGCGGCGACGATCGGTTGCGGCAGGTCGGCGAACGCGTGGAAGCGTTCGTGTACCCAGCGAAGGCCTTCATAGAAGTTGCGTGCCTTCTCCGCCGAAGACCGGCCGGTGATCCGGTCCTCCGGCATGCCGAGATCGACACCGGCGCAGAACGCTCGGCCCTCGGCGCGCAGCACGACCACGCGTACCGAGTCGTCGAACCGGATCTGGTCAGCGCGTTTGCCGAGCTGACGGGTGGCCTCCCAGGACCACGCATTCAGCTTCGGCGGGTTGTCCAGCGTGAGCGTCGCGATGCCGTCGGCGACGTCGAGCCGCAGCATCCAGTCGGACTCGGCTTCGACGGGCTCCATGCGGACCATTCGGGGATTATGACGGGTCGTCAGATTCGGGTGGGGACGGCTTGTCGACCGAAATCGGAACGTGTTCTACTTCGATCGTGACTGATCCCCAGAGTGCTGCCGAGATCGTGCTGGACCGCGACGAGTGCGAGGCCAATGCCGTCTGCGAGTCGATTCTCCCCGAGATCTTCCGGGTGGATGACGACGACAACCTGCAGATCTCGAACTTCCACCCGCCGGCAGAGCTGCTCGACAAGGTGCAGGAAGCCGTCGACATGTGCCCCAAGCGTGCGCTGCGGCTCAAACGAGCGGCGCAGTGAAGGCTGCCGTCCTTTCCACGATCGGTAGCAGCACCCTCGAGGTACGCGACAACGTCGAGGCCACGCCGGTCACCGACGGGAAGGTCCGCGTCAAGATCCGAGCGACCGGCGTCTGCCACTCCGACCTCTCGGCGATGAACGGCACGATCCCTGTCGCCATGCCCGCGGTCCTCGGCCACGAAGGCGCGGGCGAGGTCGTCGAGGTCGGCGCGGGCGTGAAGGGCCTGAAGCCCGGCGACCATGTGGTGATCTGCTGGTCGCCGCAGTGCGGGCAGTGCGCGGAGTGCACCAGCGGCAAGCCGCAACTGTGCATGACGCTCGTTGCGGAGGCATTCGGCGAGCCCCGGTTCACCTCCGGCGACGAGACCCTTTTCGGGATGTCGGGCACCGGCACCTTCGCCGAGGAGCTCGTGGTCCCCGAGGCAGCGGCCATCAAGATCGGCAAGGACGTGCCGTTCGACCTCGCGTCGCTCATCGGCTGCGGGGTGATGACCGGCGTCGGCGCGGTCGTCAACGCCGGCAAGGTCGAGCCCGGATCCTCGGTCGTGGTGATCGGCTGCGGTGGGGTGGGAATCAGCGCGATCCAGGGTGCCCGGATCTGCGGCGCCGCCACCATCGTGGCGGTCGACATGGTCCCGCAGAAGCTCGAATGGGCGAAGCAGTTCGGTGCCACGCACGCCGTGACACCGGAGGACCTTCCGGCGCTGAGCATGGAACTCACCCGAGGTGCCGGCTTCGACTACGCGTTCGAGGTGGTCGGGCGGTCCAGCACGATCCGCGCGGCGTACGACGCGACCCGGCGCGGCGGTACCACGGTCATCGTCGGTGTCGGGCCGGCCGACGACATGGTCTCCTTCAGCGCGTTCGAGCTGTTCTACAACGAGAAGACGGTGCGCAGCTCCTACTACGGGTCGGCCAACATCCGGCGCGACTTCCCTCGGCTGCTCGACCTGTGGCGGGCCGGCAAGCTCGACCTCGAGGGCATGGTCACTCGCCGCATCCGGTTGGACGACGTCAACGACGCGCTCGTTGCGTTGCAGTCCGGCGATGTGATCCGTCAAGTGATCACTTTCGACTGAGAAGGCGGCCATGCATCTCGGCGTTTCGCTGTTCGCGACCGACCTGACCAACGACATCCGGGATGTCGCACGGGCTGCCGAGGACGCGGGCTTCGAGAGCCTGTGGGTCGCCGAGCACACCCACATCCCGGTCGCGCGGGCGACGCCGTACCCGAACGGCGGTGAGCTTCCCGAGGAGTACAGCCACACCTTGGATCCGTTCGTGACGCTGTCAGCGGCGGCGGCGGTCACCGAGCGGCTGAACCTCGGCACCGGCATCTGCCTGGTGACCGAGCGCGACCCGATCGTGCTCGCCAAGGAGGTCGCGTCGCTCGACCTGATCTCCGGGGGCCGGTTCCTCTTCGGCGTCGGCTCGGGCTGGAACGCCGAGGAGATGGCCGACCACGGCGTCGCGTACGACGAGCGATGGGACGTGCTGCGCGACCGGGTGAAGCTGATGCAGTCGTTGTGGAGCAACGACGTCGCGTCGTACGACGGGGCTCACGCCAAGGTCTCGCCGTCGTGGCAGTGGCCGAAGCCGGTGCAACAGCCGATGCCGGTCCTCGTGGGCGGCAGCAGCAAGCTGTCGATGCGGCACGCGGTCGAGTACGGCACCGGATGGCTGCCGATGCCGTCGAAGCGCAAGCTCGGCGAGCGGCTTGCCGAGCTGACCGAGCACGCCGCCGAGGTCGGCCGTCCGGTTCCGTCCGTCACGTTGCATGCGGTGCGACCCGACGCCGGTGTGCTCGCGCACTACGCCGAGCTCGGCCTCGAGCGCTGCATCCTGATCCTGCCCCCGCACGCCGACGCCCTGCCGGCGCTGCGGGAGTGGGCCGGCCTGGTCAGCGCCTGATGCGCGCGCTCGTCCTCGGCGGCGGTGGCGTCGCGGGGATCGGATGGGAGCTCGGGATCCTCGCCGGGCTCCAGGAGGCGGGCGTCGACCTCACGGCCGCGGACCGGCTGATCGGGACGTCTGCGGGCGCAGCAGTGGCGGCGCAGGTCACGAGTGGCTATGCCCTCGAAGACCTCTACGACCGCCAGCTGTCCGCCGACCTGCTGTCGAGCGAGATCGCAGCGAGCTTCGATCCGGAAGAGCTGATGCGGGAGTTCGGAGCGGCGCTCGCCGACGCCGAACCGGGACCGCAGTTGTTGCGCGCGCTGGGCAGCTACGCGCTCCGAGCGCGCACGGTCCCGGAAGCAGTGCGCCGAGCGGTGATCGAGCGCAGGCTGCCGAGCCACGACTGGCCGAATCGCGATCTGCGGATCGCGGCGGTGGATGCCGCGACAGGAACACCGCGGGTCTTCACGCCCGAGGACGAGGTCTCGCTGGTGGACGCAGTGGCTGCGAGTTGCGCGGTGCCAGGCGTCTGGCCGCCGGTCAGCATTGCAGGCGCTCGCTACATCGACGGCGGCGTGCGCTCGTCCTTCAACCTCGACCTTGCGGAGGGTTGCGACGTCGTGGTGGTGCTCGCCCCCACGCCGGAGCTTCCGTTCGCGGCACCCGACGCACGCGCCGGCGCGGACGCGGTCCGGCAATCGGCCCGCGTGCTTACCATCGGCGCCGACGAGCACTCGTTGCACGAGATGGGCGCCAACCCGCTCGATCCCGCCTCCGCGAAGCCGGCCGCGATTGCGGGCCGCGCGCAGGCGGCGTCGCACGTCGCCGACGTGAAGGCGGTATGGGGCGAGTGACAAACGACCTTCGGATCGGCGTGCTCGGTGCCGCCCGGATCACTCCGATGGCGCTGGTGCGACCGACGGCACGGGTCCCGGGAGCCGTTGTCGCCGCGGTCGCCGCCCGCGATCCGCAACGCGCGGCGGCGTACGCCCGCAAGCATGGCATCGAGAAGGTGCACGCGTCTTACGACCAGCTGCTCGACGACGACTCCATCGAGGCGATCTACAACCCGCTGCCCAACGCATTGCACGCGGAGTGGACGCTGAAGGCGCTCGACGCGGGCAAGCACGTGCTGTGCGAGAAGCCGTTCACCTCCAACGAAGCCGAGGCGCGGACGGTGGCGACCGCGGCGGAGAAATCAGGGCTCGTCGTCATGGAGGCCTACCACTACCGCTACCACCCGCTCGCGGAGCGGATGCGTAGCGTCGTGCACACCGGCCAGCTCGGTGACGTCGCGCACATCCACGTCGCGATGTGCTTTCCACTGCCGAAGTTCTCGGACATCCGCTACTCGTATCCGCTCGGCGGCGGCACGACGATGGACTGCTGCTATGCCGTACACGTCCTCCGATTGCTGGGCAGCGGCGAGCCGACGGTCGAGTCGGCACGAGCGCTGCTTCGGGGTCCGGACATCGACCGGGCGATGGCGGCGAAGTACTCGTTCGCCGGCGGCGCGACCGGCAGCACCACGACGTCGATGTGGTCGCGCAAGCTGCTGCAGTTCTCCGTGAGGGTGACCGGCTCACGGGGGTCGATGAGCGTCCTGAACTTCATCGCGCCGCAGTTCTACAACCGGGTGACGCTGGTGGTCGACGGGCGGAAAAGCCGCGAGCGGCTTCGCGGCCCGGCAACGTACGACCATCAGCTGAGGGCGTTCATCGCGGCGGTGCGCGACGGTGCCCCGGTGTTGACGCCGCCCGAGGACGCCGTACTCACCATGCGGGTCATTGACGACATCTATCGAAAGGCCGGCCTCCCACTCCGCGGTCTGTAAGCAAAGTGGCTTTACCCACCGCTTTTCACTGGGATCGATCGAGATTCGGTGGGCAAAGCCACTTTGCTACCCAAGAAGCAAGTGGGAGCGGTCGTGAGTTGCAAAGGCGAGGCGGTACGCCGCCCGCTCCGCTTCGTTGAGCTTTTCGTATTTGAGCTCTGGACCTGACCGCCACCAGACATCGTCCGCCGTCCAGCCGGCAGCTCGTAGTGGTGCCTTGTTGACCTTGTTGGTTGCGGTCAGCGGCATCGCATCGACGATGCGTACGAAGCGGGGCGCCCACTTGGTGCCAAGGTCCGGCTGAGAGGCGAGGAACGTCGCGAAGTCGGCCGCGTCGAAGATCGCGCCGGGTCGCAGTTCGATTGCCGCCATCACCTCGTCGCCGGTGCGCGGATCCGGCGTCGCGTAGACGGCGACCATCACGGCGCCGGGATAGCGCGCGAGGATCGCCTCGACCGGAGCGGCGGCGAAGTTCTCCGAGTCGACGCGTAGCCAGTCGTTGCTGCGGCCTGCGAAGTAGAGGTAGCCGTCGGCATCGCGGTACGCGAGGTCACCCGTCCAGTACCAACCGTCGCGCAGCCGCTCGACGGTCGCGCCCTCGTTGCGGTAGTAGCCCTCGAAGCCCGGGGCGCCGCCGCGGTCGACGATCTCCCCGATCGCTTCGCTCGCATTCGTCAGGCGACCGTCCGCATCGACCTGCGCGGGTGGGCACTCGGTTCCCGTGTCCGCGTTGATGACCGCGACGTCGGATCCGGGCCGGGGGCGAGGGATCCCCACGGAGTTGGCCGGTGTCCCCGGTGGCCGGTAGGTGGAGATGACGCCCTCGCTCGACCCGTAGGACTCGGTCAGCGCGCACCCGAACCGTCGCTCGAACTCCGCCCGGTCGCGCTGTGACGCCTCGGTGCCGAACCCCAGGCGGAGCTGGTTGTCACGGTCGTCGGGCCGTTCTTGGGTCGCCAGCACGTAGGCGAGCGACCTACCGACGTAGTTGAAGTACGTCGCGCCATGACGGCGTACGTCCGTCAGGAACTGTGAGGCCGAGAACCGTGGTCGCAGCTCGACCGGTGCCGCGAGCGCGACTGCCGGCGCGAGGTTGGCCATGATCGCGTTGCCGTGGAACATCGGCATCGCTTGGTAGAAGACGTCACCCTCCCGCACGCCGATGCTGTCGACCGCTCCGGTGGCGATCAGTGCGAGCCGCCCGGTGGTGCAGACGACAGCCTTGGGGGCACCGGTCGAGCCGGACGTGAACAGCAGCAACAGCCGGTCGTCCGGCGCGGGCGCCGGAAGATCGGTGTCAGCGTCACGCGCGTCGACCGCCTCCCGCTGATACGGCGCGTCGTCGGTGACGAGCAGTCGTGCGGGGTCGAGCCCGAGCGACAGGTCCTCGATCACGGGGCGCCGGGTGCTGTCGGTGACGATCAGCCCGCAGTCCGTGTGGCGGATGTCGTCGCGTAGCGCCGAACCTCGACGAGTCGGGTTGATGCCGACGACCGTCATGCGAGCGAGCGCGGCCCCGTAGACCCACGCGACGTACTCCGGGGTGTTCTCGAGAAGCACCCCGACGTGCGGTAGCGCGTCGTCGCGCCGGTCGAGCATCAGCACGGCGCGGGCGCGCGCTTCCTCGATCAGCCGCCGCCAGGTCCAGGTGGCCTCGCCGCACCACAGCGCGACGTGCTCGTCGTCGGACCGCCGGAGCAGCAGGTCGGCGAAGGTTCCCCCCGACATGTTTCGTGCTTCTAGACGCGGTCGAACGTTTCAGGATCCGGACCGACCCGCTGGCCGCGGTCGAGAGCCGTGATGGTCTCCATCTCTTGCGGTGCCAGTTCGAAGTCGAAGATCGCGAAGTTCTCCCGCATCCGCTCTGGGCGCATCGACTTCGGGAAGACGACGTCGCCGCGCTGGATGTGCCAGCGCAAGACAACCTGCGCGGTGGTCTTGTGATGCGCCTCTGCGATCACCCGAAGCGCCGGGTCGTCGAGCACCGCGCCGCGACCGATCGGGGACCACGCCTCGACGGCGATCTGGTGTTCGGCGCAGAAGGTACGCAGCTCGGTCTGCACGAGGTAAGGGTGGACCTCGATCTGGTTCACGGCCGGGACCACGTCGGTCTCCGCGAAGAGCCGGCGCAGGTGGTGGGCGTGGAAGTTCGAGACGCCGATCGAGCGGGCGCGGCCGTCGCGGTAGTACTCCTCGAGGGTCCGCCACGTCGACACGAAGTCACCGCCGTAGCGCGTCGGCAGCGGCCAGTGGATGAGGAACAGGTCGATCACGTCGACGCCGAGCGCGGCGAGGGTCTCGTCGAAGGCCCGCCGGGCGTCGTCCGGCAGGTGGTGGCCGTTGTTGAGCTTGCTCGTGATGTAGACCTCGTCGCGGTCCAGGCCCGACTCCGCGATCGCCTGCCCGACTTCCTTCTCGTTGCCGTACATCTCCGCGGTGTCGATGTGCCGGTAACCGACCCGCAGCGCTTCCGCGACCGTCTCGGCAGTGTCCTCCGGCGGTACCAGGAAGACGCCGAAGCCGAGCTGAGGGATCGACTGGCCGTTGTTGAGCAGGATGTCCGGGATCTCGGTCATGTCTCCGTCCTACCCCTCCGGGCGGGAAAAGCGCGGGTCAGAATCCGCATCGTCAGGAAAGCGCGGGGAGCACCTTGTCGACGTAGAGGTTCACGGTGTCCCAACCGCGCTCGACCGGTACGCCGCCGCACAGTGGGTGCAGCACCATCGTCGCGAAGTCACCCTGCTCCTTGCACCAATCGATCGCCTGTTCCGGGCTGAGGATGCGGTAGATCCCCTCGGCGCGCAGCTCGTCGACGGTGCCGGCGTGTGACGAGACCGCGGAGTGGATGTCGGGGGTCTGCCAGCTCTGGTACTGCCGCGCCTCGTGGAGCAGGTGGTCGCCGAGCTCGTGCCACGCCTTGTCCGGGTCTTCCGAGAGCAAGGTGAGCGTGGTGTGCTCCGGCGGCATGATCATGAACCCGGTGGTGCCGTGCTCGGCGCACTGCTCGTTGTAGTACGCCTCGAGCTCGGGCAGGTGCGCGGCGGGCAGTAGCGGCAAGCCGAGCCGGGCGGCGCGCCGCGCCGCCGGCTTCCCGCTGCCGCCGACGAACAGGATGCCGCTGGCAGGCGTCTTAGGGGTCGGTGTCACCCGGACCGTCCGACCCCGGTAGCTGAACTCCTCGCCTGACCACGCCGACACGATCGCCTCGAGGTACTCGTCCATCGTCGCGCCGCGGGTCTTCCAGTCGATACCGGCGTCGGCGTACTCCTGCGGGCGGTAACCGAGGCCCGCGACCACGTTGATCCGGCCGTTGCTGGCGAGGTCGAGGACGGCCACCTGCTCCGCGACCCGCAGCGGATCGTTGAGCGGCACGAGCAGCGCCTGGATCATGACGCGCACGTTCTTGGTGCGTCCGAGGATCAGCGCCGCGTTGGTCAGCGGCGCCGGGCTCCAGCCATCGTCCACGCCGTGATGTTCTTCGAGCGAGATCGCCATGAATCCGTTGGCGTCCGCCACGGTCGCCATCTCGAGCGCCGCCTGGTACATCCCGGACAGCGTGTCCGGGTCAATCCCCGGCAGCACGAAGTTGAACCGCATGATCGAGATCGGCATGACGAAGCAAACCCCTCCGAGTCGGACGCTGCATCGAGACTGCCACAGGTCAGGACGGTTTCTGAAAGGGCGTCAGATTTGGCGGCCCCGATATCACCAGGACGTATCTTCTCTGGTCGCAAACACTCGGGACGGATTTCGTTGGGGCTGCCATGGCCGCCCCGGTGTCCGACGCACTCGCCGAGTTCGGTGCTCGCGTGAGGGCGCGTCGCAACGAGCTGGGGCTCAGTCAGGAGGGGCTCGCGGACCAGTCCGGCCTGCACTGGACATTCGTCGGGCAGGTCGAGCGCGGCCAGCGCAACCTGTCGCTGCACAACCTGCTGAAGCTCGCCGCGGCGCTCGACATCGACCCAGGTGAGCTCGTCAAAGACCTGGTCCCACCCGAGTCGTAACCCTGTCAGGGTCTCAGAGCGCTATGGCGGCGTCACCGCCTGACAAGTCCATCAGTCGGCGATCTCGATGCCGGCCTCACCGGCGAGCGACGGCGCAAGGGTGTCCAGGTCGGCGAGGTCGATCGCCGCGCCCTTCAGGTCGAGTGCGCCGGCCAGGCCGGTCATGTCGCAGCCGGTGATCGTGAGGCAGTTGACCGACGCGGAGTGGAACCGGGCGCCGCGCAGGCTGCATCCGTCGATCGTCACGTGATCGAACGTCGCCGAGTAGAAGTCCGCGCCGGACAGGTCGCAGTCGTGGAACGTCACGTTGCGAAGCCGGGTGAAGCGCAGGGACAGGTCATCGGTCGTACAGCCCTCGAGCAACCCGTCGTCGTACTGGCCGTTGGCGAAGGAGACCCCCCGAAGCCGGGTGCGATGAAACGCCACGCGCCGCATCACGAAATCCGATGCGACCACGCCGGAGAGGTCGCACTCCTCGAACCGAAGGTCCAGCCACTCCGGGCGGTCCAGATCGAGTTCGAGGACCCGGGCACCCATGACCCACTGGTTCGAAGCGTCGTCCTCGTCGAGAGTGAGCGATGCGACCGGCTCCGCCGCCACTCCCAGCTGAGGAATCGTCGCGGCGTGCGACTTCCAACACCTACTCATAACGCGATCTTGCACTTTTCAACCGTCGGCACGCCTCCCGACGGTTGAAAAGTGCAAGATCGCGAAAGTGGTGACCTCGTACGGTTGGAGGGTGGCGAGCAAGGAGGAACGCGCGAGGTCGTTCGGTGCGATTGCCGAGGAGTACGACCGGCTGCGTCCGTCGCCGCCGCCGGAAGCACTGGACTGGCTGGTGCCCGCCGACTGCAAGATCGCCGTCGACGTCGCGGCAGGTACCGGGCTGTTCACGCGAGCCCTCGCCGAGTGGGTCGACACGGTGATCGCCGTCGAGCCCGACCCGCAGATGCGCGCCGTGCTCGCCGAGCGTTCGCCCGGCGTCGACGTGCGCGACGGCACCGGAGAGGCAATCCCGCTTGGTGATGCGTCGGTCGACGCCGTGTACGTGGCGTCCGCGTGGCACTGGCTGGACGAGACGAAGGCGATTCCCGAGATCGCCAGGGTGCTTCACGACGGCGGTCGGCTCGGCGTTCTATGGACGTCGCGGGACCGGGAGCTCGAGTGGGTGCGGGAGCTCGACCTCAAACCGGGGGAGGCGCGGCCGAGCGACGCGGTCGAGGACCAGCACCGGTGGCGGCGCGAGGTGGCGGACGACGGCGGCGGGCTCTTCGAGAACGTCGACCGCCGCAGCTTCCCGTTCACCCGACGGATGACCCCGCAGGACGTCGTCGACATGATCGCGACGTACAGCCGGGTCATCACCGCGAGCGAGCCGGACCGCAAGGCGATTCTCGCCCGTGCGCATGAGCTGCTCGACGAGCAGTACGGCGACGCCGAGGAGGTCGACTTCCCGATGCGCACCTGGTGCTGGCGGGGCGACCGCCTACCGCGCTGACGGCGGGCTCGTCGCCGCTAGGCGCGGGTAGGCCGCGGTAGCAGCTCGCCGCCGCAGTTCGGGCATCGACCGCTCATCGACTCGGTGCACGATGCACAGAAGGTGCATTCGTAGCTGCAGATCATCGCTCCGGTCTCGCTCGAGGGCAGCGCTGCCTGGCACCGCTCGCACTCGCCACGCATCTCCAGCATGCAGTCAGTCAACTACGCGTCTTGCTTGGTGGCGAGCCGCTCTTTGATCAGGGCTTCGTGCTTGTCCAGGCGCTCGCTGTTGGGGCGGATGAAGGTTCCTACCGCCGACGCCGTCACCTCGCCGTCGGCGAGGATCTCGCCGGTGGTCTCGACCCGCCGGCCGTCCACCGCCGTCGTCCGAGCGCTGAGGGCGAGCGGTACGCCGATCGGCGTCGGCCTGCGGTAACGGATCGTCAGCTCGCCGGTCATCGCCGGGTTGCCGGACGCGATGTT
>DASZTV010000048.1:0-28751 GCA_035548125.1 Mycobacteriales bacterium
TCAGCCCGTAGACCCCCCAAACAAGCCCAATCGTCGACCAAGATCGTTTAAGCGTTTCCGCAGGTCAGGCCCATAATTCGCTAAAATGATCTTGGGCCGAAAGTCGACAATTCGCGAGTTCAAGTCCCCCCTCCGACACCATTCTTCTTCCGCGTCCGGAAGAAAACACAAACGTTGCGGGAGCGGCGTTCTCCGGGCGTGTCGGCGCCTCGTACGCCTCCCATGCAACGTTTGTGTGTTCTTGCGTACCGGGTTTGGTGGCGGGGCTAGCGGCAGCGCGCTTCGCCGCGCGCAGGAAGCCCTCAGGCAGACCTCGCGCGCAGGCAGACCTCGCGCTCAGGTAGACCTCGCGCTCAGGTAGACCTCGCGCTCAGGTAGACCTCGCGCGCGCCTGCCTCGCCCTCAGTCGTTGTCGGTGCGGTAGCCAAGGTTTGGTGAGAGCCACTTCTCGGCTTCCTCGACCGTCCAGCCCTTGCGCTTGGCGTACTCCTCGACCTGGTCGCGGCCGATCTGGCCGAGGACGAAGTACTGCGACTGCGGGTGCGAGAAGTACAGGCCGCTGACTGCGGCGCCCGGCCACATCGCCATGCTGTCGGTCAGCTCGATGCCGGTATTGGCGTGCACGTCGAGCAGATCCCAGATCACCTGCTTCTCGGTGTGCTCGGGACAGGCCGGGTAGCCCGGTGCGGGCCGGATGCCGACGTAGGACTCCTTGATGAGGGCCTCGTTGTCGAGGTTCTCATCCGGCTGGTAAGCCCAGAACTCGGTACGAACCCGCTGGTGCAACCGCTCCGCGAACGCCTCCGCGAGCCGGTCGGCGAGCGACTCGAGCAGGATCGCGCTGTAGTCGTCGAGCGCGGCCTTGAACTCCTTGATCTTCTCCGTCACGCCGAGGCCCGCCGTGACGGCGAATGCACCGACGTAATCGTGCAGGCCGGTCGACGCGGGCGCGACGAAGTCGGCGAGCGAGCGGTGGGGTACGCCCTCCCGGTGCTCGGTCTGCTGGCGCAGCTCGTGAAGCGTCGCACGCACCGCGGTACGGGTCTCGTCGGTGTAGACCTCGATGTCGTCGTCGACTGCGTTCGCCGGGAACAAGCCGAAGACACCGGCGGCGCGGATCCACTTCTCGGCGATCAGCTTGTCGAGCATCGTCTGGGCGTCGTCCCAGAGCTTGCGAGCGGCCTCGGCGGACGCAGGGTTGTTGAGGATGTCGGGGAACTTGCCCTTCATCTCCCACGCGTTGAAGAACGGCTGCCAGTCGATGTAGTCCCGAAGCTCGTCCAGCGGGTAGTCGTGGAACGTCTTCACGAACTGAGTCGCCGACCCGTGGCCGCGCTCGTCGTCGTGGTGCAGGTCCGGTGCCTGCTGGGCAAGCAGGCGCGGCCGGGGCGGTCGATACCCCGACCAGTCGATCGGCGTCCGGTCGGCGCGAGCGGCCTCGATCGGCAGCAGGACCTTCGCCTCGTTGCGCGCGGCGTAGCGCTCGCGCAGCGAGTTGTAGTCGGCCTCGATCTCCGCCAGCAGCCCGGGCCGCTGCTCGTCGGAGAGCAACGCCGCGACAACCGGGACAGAACGTGACGCGTCCTTCACCCAGACGACCGGTCCGTGGTACTTACGGTCGACCTTGACCGCCGTGTGCGCCCGCGAGGTGGTGGCGCCACCGATCATCAGCGGGATCTCGAAGCCTTGCCGCTCCATCTCGGCGGCGAAGTTGACCATCTCGTCGAGCGAAGGGGTGATCAGCCCCGACAACCCGATCGCGTCAGCGCCGTGTTCCTTCGCCGCGTCGAGGATCTTCTGCGCGGGAACCATCACGCCGAGGTCGATGACGTCGTAGTTGTTGCATTGCAGCACGACGCCGACGATGTTCTTGCCGATGTCGTGAACGTCGCCCTTGACGGTGGCCATCACGACCGTGCCGTTGTTGCGTCCGGCGTCCTCCGGCGACTTCCCGGCCTCGATATACGGGATGAGGTACGCAACCGCCTTCTTCATCACCCGTGCGGACTTCACGACCTGCGGCAGGAACATCTTGCCGGCACCGAACAGGTCACCGACCACGTTCATCCCGGCCATCAGCGGGCCCTCGATCACCTCGATCGGCTGGCCGCCTTCGGCCTCGATCCGGGCGCGCAGCTCCTCGGTGTCGGTCTCGATGAAGTCGTCGATGCCTTTGACGAGCGCGTGAGTGATCCGCTCGTCGACCGGAAGCTCCCGCCAGGCCTCGTCGACCGCGTCCTGCTGAGCCCCGTCACCCGCGAAGTCCCCAGCGATCTCCAATAGCCGCTCGCCCGCGTCGGGACGTCGGTTGAGGACGACATCCTCGATCCGCTCGCGCAGCAGCTCCGGCACCTGGTCGTAGACGACCAGCGCGCCGGCGTTGACGATGCCCATGTCCATGCCGGCCGCAATCGCGTGGTACAGGAACACCGCGTGGATGGCCTCACGGACCGCGTTGTTGCCGCGGAACGAGAAGGACACGTTCGACACCCCACCCGACACCAGCGCTCCCGGCAGGTTCTGCTTCACCCATCGGGTGCCCTCGATGTAGTCGACGCCGTAGTTGGCGTGCTCCTCGATGCCGGTCGCAATCGCGAAGATGTTCGGGTCGAAGATGATGTCCTCGGCGGGAAAGCCGACGTCCTCGACCAGAATCCGGTATGCCCGCGCGCAGATCGTCTTGCGCCGTTCCAGGTTGTCGGCCTGACCCTCTTCATCGAAAGCCATGACGACCACGGCCGCGCCGTACTTGCGGCACAGCTTCGCCTGCTCGCGGAACTTCTCCTCCCCCTCCTTCATGGAGATGGAGTTGACGATGGGTTTGCCCTGCACGCACCGGAGGCCGGCCTCGATCACCTCGAACTTCGAGGAGTCGATCATGATCGGGACCCGGCTGATGTCCGGCTCGCTCGCGATCAGCTTCAGGAAACGGTCCATCGCGGCGACGCCGTCGATCATCCCTTCGTCCATGTTGACGTCGATGACCTGTGCGCCGTTCTCGACCTGCTGACGTGCGACCGACAACGCGGATGCGTAATCGCCGTCGCGGATCAGGTTGCGGAACTTCGCCGACCCGGTGATGTTGGTGCGCTCGCCGACGTTGACGAACAGCGACTCGGGGGTGATGGTCAACGGCTCGAGCCCCGACAGCCGGCAGGCCGGCGCGACCTCGGGGACGACGCGCGGCGGCAGGCTCTCTACCGCCTTGGCCATCGCCGCGACATGGTCCGGAGTGGTCCCGCAGCAGCCACCGAGCAGGTTCACCAGACCGCTCTGCGCGAACTCCCCCACGATCGAAGCCGTCTGCTCGGCGAGCTCGTCGTACTCCCCGAATGCGTTGGGCAGGCCGGCATTCGGGTAGCAGGAGACGAAGCAATCAGCGATCCGGGACAGCTCCGCGATGTAGGGCCGCATCTCCTGCGCCCCGAGCGCGCAGTTGAGACCGACCAGCAGCGGGTTTGCATGGCGCACCGAGTGCCAGAACGCCTCCGTCACCTGCCCCGAGAGGGTGCGACCCGAGGCGTCTGTGATGGTGCCGGAGACCATCACCGGCCAACGACGACCACGCTCCTCGAACAGCGTCTCCACCGCGAAGATGGCGGCCTTCGCGTTGAGCGTGTCGAAGATGGTCTCGATGATGAGCAGGTCTGCGCCGCCGTCGACCAGCCCGTTGGCTGCTTCCAGATAGGCCTCGACCAACTCGACGTAGCTGATGTTGCGGGCGCCGGGGTCGTTAACGTCCGGCGAGATCGATGCGGTGCGGTTCGTCGGCCCCAGCGCCCCGCCGACGAAGCGTGGCCGCTCCGGGTTCGCCGCGGTCGCTTCGTCACACGCAGCGCGGGCCAGCCGGGCTGACTCGAGGTTGAGCTCGTAGGCGAGCGACTCCATCGCGTAGTCGGCGAGAGAGATCCGCTGGGCACTGAACGTGTTGGTCTCGATGATGTCGGCGCCCGCGTCCAGGTACTCGCGGTGAATCGCGCTGATCGCGTCCGGTTGGGTCAGCGTCAGCAGGTCGTTGTTTCCCTTGACGTCACGCGACCAGTCCGCAAAGCGCTCGCCGCGGTATTCGGCCTCGCCGAACTGGTAGCGCTGGATCATCGTGCCCATCGCGCCGTCCAGCACCAGGATGCGCGACTGCAGGAGCGCAGTCAGCGCCTCCGTGGCGTCTGGGCGGAGATTCTGCTGATCGGGCACACCCCATTGTCTCATCGGCGTGCGGCAGGCGCTCAGCGATATTGCGACCTAGCATCGCGCCCGTGAACCGCGCGGACGCAAAGGGCAGTCGCAGCTACGACAGTCCGGTACGTCGGGAGCGGGCTGCTGAGACGCGGGAACGCATCGTCGATGCGGGGTCCGCGCTGGTCCACGAGCTGTCCTCCTGGGACTGGCGCGGCATTACGGTCCGAGCGGTCGCGCAGCGCGCCGGTGTCCACGAACGGACCGTGTACCGCCACTTCGCCACCGAGAGCGAGCTCCGGGGCGCTGTTCTGCAGCGGCTGATCGAGGAATCCGGCGTCACCGTCGAAGGAATGCGCCTCGAGGAGATCCCCGGTCACGTCGACCAGCTGTTCCGGTATCTCGCGTCGTTCTCGGCACCGCAGGCGGAGCGACCCGACCGAGCGCTGGCCGAGTTGGACGAGCGACGGACCTCGGCGCTATTGGCCACCGTGCGCGACAGCGCAGCCGGGCTGGCCGAGTCGGATCAGCGGCTCGTGGCAGCGCTGATCGACGTCCTGTGGGGGCTCCCGACGTTCCGTCGGCTGGTCGACGACTGGGGTCTGGACGCAGGCGAGGCGGCGCACAGCGTCGGCTGGCTGCTCGACCTCCTCAGCGAAGCGGTCCGGACGGGTAACGGACCCGGGTCAGCCGACGACGATCGGAAGCGTCTCCCAGCCGCGCACCGTCGACGTTGAGCCGAGCTTCGCGCCGTCCCAGTCGATCTCCCAGGTCGGGAACCGCTTGAGGATCTCCTCGAGGGCGACCCGTCCCTCGAGCCGCGCGAGCGCGGCGCCCATGCAGTAGTGCACCGAGTATCCGAAGCCGAGGTGTTGGCTGATCGGCCGGTGAATGTTGTACGTGTCGCCATTCGGGTAGACGCGGTCGTCCCGGTTGCCCGACCCGAGGAGAAACAGCATGATGCTGCCCGCCGGCACGGTCTGACCGTGGATCTCGACGTCCCGCGCGACGTACCGCGCGACGTGCGGACCCGGCGGCTGGAATCGGACCGTCTCCTCGACAGCCTGGGGCACCAGCGACATGTCATCGACGATCGCCTTGCGCTGGTCGGGGTGTTGCGCCAGCAGCGACCCCATCCAACCGATCAACCGGGTCGTGGTCTCGTTACCCGCGCCCGCGACGACGGCGACGTAGGTCAGCACTTCCTGCCGGGTGAGCTTTCGGGTCGTGCCGTGTTCGTCCTCGAACTCCACGTTGAGCAGCTCGGTCATGAGGTCGTTCGAAGGATGCTTCATCCGCCAGTCGATGTAGTCGGAGAAGATGTCACCTTCGGCGAACGAGGCGTCCTTGACGACCATCTGCTCACCGGCTTCGGTTCGCAGGTTGTTGTCGACGTTCGCCCGAATCGCGGCGGTGTCCTCCTCCGGGATGCCCAGCAGCATCCCGATGACCTTGCCCGGCATCTGCGCACCGAGCTCGGCGATCAGATCGAACCGGCTCTCCCCGATCAACGGATCGAGGTGTTGCGCGCAGTACGCACGGACCTGCGGCTCGATCGCGGCGATTCGACGCGGCGTGAAGACGCGAACCAGCAGGTTGCGGTGGATGTCATGGACCGGCGGGTCCTCCATGATCAGCGTCCCCGACGGTAGGTCGAGGTTCGCCTTGATCAGTTCGATGATCACGCCGCGGGCCGAGCTGAAGGTCTCCCAGTCCGGAAGGCCCTTCGAGATGTCGGCGTGGCGACTCACCGCGTAGAAGTCGAACTTCTCGTTGTAGTAGAGCGGGGCCTCGTCACGCAGCCGGCGCCACACCGGGTACGGGTCCGCAGCGAGCTCGATGTCGTACGGGTCGTAGTACGGCGGGGCTTGCGCGGAAACCGTCACGTCGTCACCTTGCGGAAGATTGGTGTCATAGGCCTGGCGCGAATGTTACACGCCGAGGTCGACCACCGGGCGCTCGAGCGGATTCACATTGAGCTCCCGGTGCGCCTTCACGAGCTTCTTGATCGGCTTGCCCGAGAGGTAGCCGTCGATGGTGCGGTGGAAGTTCGACAGGTGACCCTCGATCTGCTGGGAGATCCGCATGAACTCGAACGAGCGCGAGTGCAGACCCTGCTGCTGGCGCGGCAGGTTCGAAAAGTCCTGCGTCGGGATCGGCGGCACGCGCGGGTCGTCGTGTGCCATCGGCTCGGGTACCGCCAGCCTCGGCGGTGCCGCGCCTTCCGGGTAGCGGGTGAGCGACCAGATCTCCATGAGCGTCTCCTCCGGGCCCAGGGGCCGGAACCGATAGGACGACGCGCTCGAGTACATCGGCAGCACGAAGAAGTGAGGGAAGCAGTACACCATCGGTTCGGTGAGCCCCGCGGCCTCGATCTCGTTGAGGTCAGGGATCAGATGCTTCTTGCTCCGATGCCACTTCACGACCGCGTCGTTCATGGCGCGTTCCCACTCGGTCCTTGCGGCACCGGGTTCGTCGGGAAGCTTCACCTTGGGGCGCAGCCGTTCGGCGACCCTCACGTCGTTGGCGTGCACCATGCCCGCCATGCCCTCGCTCATCACCCGCAGGTACTGCAGCTCGGAGTCGAGAAACGAGGCCTGGTCGAACGCCTTGTTCCTCGACGGGTAGCGGCCCGGCAGCCGTAGCTGCGGGTGCGTCTCGAGCACGTGGTACTGCTCCATGAACGCCTCTTGAGCGAGCTTCCAGTTCACCGGGAGCCGGAACGAAAGCCACCACTCCGGGTGCCAGTTCTCCAGCTGCCAGGCATCCATGTACGTCGCGAACGGCTCGATCGAGTCGCGCAGCGGCGGTGCCTTGGGGTCGAGGTTGATCCAGACGCAGCCGCCCCACGTCTCGCACCGCACCGGAACGAGGTCGATGTCACCGGGCTTGAGATTGCGGTCGGAGAACGTCCCGGGACGGGACACGAAGGTGTTGGCGCCGTCGGCGCCGTAGCACCAGCCGTGGAACGGGCAGGTGAACCCGCTCGTACAGGTTCCGGGCGCTTCGACGAGACGCACGCCGCGGTGCCGGCACGCGTTGTGGAATGCGCTGACGCTCAGGTCGTCGTTGCGAATGAGGATGACGGACTGGTCGAGGATCTCGTAGGACGCGTAGTCCTTCGGGTTCGGGATCTCCTCGAGCCGGCAGGCCATCTGCCACACCTTGGGCCAGAGGTGCTCCGCCTCCATCGCGAAGAACTCCGGGTCGTAGTAGCGCTCCTTCGGGATCCGGTCGGGCACCTCCATCGCGAACGGCACTCGCCGCGGCGTGGTGGGCTGCTTGCCTGCCATGACCTCTCTCCTCTTTCCCCGACGGCTACGCGACGTCGTCGCGACGCTTGCTGCGGCCCCGCACCGGTTTGCGCGCCTGCCGAGAGCGGACCTCCTCGACCACCTCGTCCGACCGTTCGACGTCGAACTCGTTGCCGCTCGCGCGCAGTTTCGCGAGCAGGTCGATCAGCTGGTCACGCTGAGGTTCGGTCAGGCCGATCCGCTCATAGACGGTCGCGTTGAGGTCCTCGACGGCAGCGGTGACCGCACGACGTCCCGCCGGCGTTATCACCGCCAGAGTGGTGCGCGCGTCGGACGGATGCGGCACCCGACGTACCAGTGCGTCCTGCTCCAGCCGGTCGATGATGTTGGTCACCGTCGCCGGAGGGATCCGCAGCGTCTTGCTGATCCAGCTCAGGGTGAGGGAGGACTCGGGGTCGGTCGCGAGCCAGGTGAGCACCTCGTAGCGGGCGAAGGTGAGGTCGTGGCGGCGCATCACCCGCGCCACCTCGTCCGCCAGCAGCTGGTGGGAGCGAAGGATCGCGGTGAAGACCGCCATCCCCGAGGCCGCTTCCGGCTCCCAGTGGCGCAGCCAGACCCGGCGAGACGCCTCGACGACGTCGAACGGCGCCGGTTCGAATCCCCCGCCGCGCGAGCCGCCCGGGGTCGCCACTAGCGGTGCCTCGCCATCAGTACGCCCCCGCCGGGATCACGCTTCGACCGATCACGCCCTCGACCTCCAGTGCCGTGATGTCCTCGCTCGACAAGCCGATCTCCGCCAGGAGCTCGGCGTTGTGCTCGCCGAGCAGCGGCGCGGGCCTGACATGCCGGCGACGCCGTCCTCCGGCGAACCGTATCGGCAGGGTGCTGTAACGAAGCCGCGACAACACCGGGTGGTCCAGCTCCTCGAAGAACTCACGGTCGGCGAGCTGGGGCAGCTCGGGCTGCCGGTGCGGCTGCATCACCTTGCCGACCGGGACGCCCACATCCCAGAGCAGCTGCACGATCTCGTCGGCTGTCCGCTCGCGACACCAGCGTGAGAGCTGGGCGTCGATGTGGTCGTGCCGCGCGCGCCGCCCCGATGTCGAGGACAGCGACGCGTCGGCGGCCCAGCCGGGGTCGCCGAGCGCGGCCGTGAGCCGCTGCCACTGCTGGTCATCAGCGACCGCGATCGCCACCCAGGAGTCGTCGCGCCCGTCGTCATCGGGGCCGGACGCCTGGTAGAGCCCCTGCGGCGCCGCGAGCGGACCGCGATTCCCGTCGCGCTCCAGGAGCGCGCCGTACGCGGAGTGCTCGATGACCTGCTCTGCGGCGACGTTGAGGGCGGCGTCGACCATCGCTGCTTCGACCAGCGAGCCCTCCCCCGTCCGGTCGCGGTGGGCCAGGGCTGCCAGCAAGCCGGTCAGAGCGTGGAGCCCGGCGTTGGGATCACCGACGCAGTACGGCTCGATCGGCAGCCGGTCCGGATAGCCCGTCAGCCAGGTCATCCCTGAGGCGTCCTCGATCACGAACGCGAACGCCGCGACGTCCCGCCACGGCCCGGCCAGCCCGAAGCCCGGCATCCGGACCATGACCAGGTCGGGACGCGACTCCCGCAGCAACTCGTAGCTCAGCCCGAGCTGGTCGAGGACGCGGGGCGTGAAGTTCTCCACGACGACGTCGCAGGTCGCGACGAACCGTCGAAGCAGCTCCACCCCGCGCGGGGTGGCCAGGTCGAGCGTCAGGCTCTTCTTGTTCGTGTTCAACGCCGCGAAGATCGGACCGCGCTCCCAGAACTGGTTTTCGGACTGCGGGATTCCACCGATCAGCCGCGCACCGTCGGGCCTCGTCACGGACTCGAGGTGCACCACCTCGGCCCCGAGCATGCCGAGCGCACTGCCGACGAAGGGGCCGGCCCAGAAGGCCGTCATGTCCAGCACGCGCACCCCGGCCAGCGGTTCAGGTGCGTCACCGAACGACGGGGAGCGCGGGTTCTCGGCCCGGCCGGCGGGCGCGATCCGAAACGCCGGTGCGGGGTTGGTGGCGCCGTCGGCCGGGTTCGTGACGAAGCTGGCGCGATCCCGGAAGTGCTCGAAGCTCTCCGCGTTCGCGCCGTTCACGATCGGCGCGTTCGGGATGCGGAAGGCGGTCGCCAGGTCGAGCAGCTCGTCCACCTTCTGCTCGGCGATCCAGGCGTCGATGGTCGGCATCAGCGCCGTCCGCTCGAGAAACAGCGCCGGGTCCTCGGTCCACTCGGGATGGCCGACCATCGCGCAGAAGTCGAACCACTGCTGCCCGGTGCCGACGCCGAGACCCACCATCCCGTCGGCGGCCGCGGCGACCCCAGGCGTCGGGACGAAGCGCTTCTTGCGCATCGGCCGGCCCATCGCGTCGTGGTACGTCACCGGGTAGTACGTGAGACACGACGCCAGTGCCTCGAGCATCGAGACGTCGACCAACTCGCCGCCCGGACCCCGCAGCGAGGCGAGCACCCCGACCGCCGCGTAGGCACCGGCCAGCCATTCGCCGATCTGGCCGCCGACGTAGACGGGAGCACGGTCCGGATAACCGCGGCCGAGCCCGACCATCGCGCCCGACCATGCCTGCAGCGTGAACTCGGTCGCCGGCTTGTCCGCCCATGGCCCTTCCAGCCCGAACGGGGTAATCGCGACGACAACCAGCTCGGGGTGTCGCCTGACCAGCTCGGCAGGCGGGTTGGCCGCCGCAAGGGCGCTGCCCCGGGACCAGACCACGACCGCCGCACCCTCCAGCAGCGCATCGAGCTCGGCGCTGCCTGGGACCAGCTCGTTGCGCTTCCCGGCGTTGAGGAAGTTGAACAGCGCGCCGTTGGCGTCGCGGCCGATCTGGGCGCCGGAGGCCGACCACCACCGGAGCGGGTCGGGCTCGTCCCCCTCGACCTTGACCACGTCCGCGCCGACGTCGGCGAGCAGCTTCGTGCAGTACGCACCGGCGATCCAGGTCGACAGATCCACGACCCGACGACCCGCCAGCGGCAGGATCGCTGTCATTCGTCCTCGGGCTGCGTGCGACCTGACCTCGACAGCCGCCACTCGGGCGGGAAGCGGTTGTCGTTGTTCTTGACGAGGTTGTTCACGCCGCCGTCGATGATCTTGCCGCCGAGGCCGTCGGCCCCGTCCGCGCGACCGACATCGACATCATCGCGAAGGGCACCCGTCATCGACTCCATCCAGGCGCTGATCATGCTGCCCATGTACTCGCCCTGGTGCTGTCTCATGATGTTGAAGAAGATCTTCTGCATGAAGACGGTGTCCGTGGGTCGGGTGTAGGCACAAGCCAGTGCGTACTTCTGGACTTCCGCCTCCAAGTCCTCACGCGGCACCACGCTGTTCACGAAGTTGCAGTCATACATCTCGGCGGCGCTGAACGGCCTGCCGGTGAAGACCATCTCCTGGAACTTGCGCAGGCCCATCATCGTCGCCCACTGCCACATCCGCGGGGCGTAGCCGACGTAGCGGAAGGCCGGGTGACCGAACAGGGCGTCGTCGGAGGAGATCACCAGATCGGCGTCGGCGGCCTGGTAGAAGTGCCAGCCGTAGCAGTAGCCCTTCACCTCGAGGATGCTGATCTTCTTGAAGTCCGCGAGCGAGCGGTTACCGGAGCGCGGGTCGGCGTACCAATGAACCAGCGAGGCGCCGTTTCGATAGTTGTGACGGCCCGGCATCGTGACGTCGTCCTCATCGGTAACGCCGAACTCCTCCTGCATGGCGACACCGCCCTTGCGCTTCGCCATGAGCTCGTCGAGGTCTGCGCCGGTGCCGAGGTGGTCACCGACACCGCGAACGACGAGGACCTTGACGTCGTCGTCGAGGCTCGCCTTGAAGATGAGGTCTCCGTAGCGCTTGCGGGCGCCGATCGTCGGCGCGTTGAGGTGGTCGGGACGGTCGAACGTGATCGTGGCGATCCGGTTCTCGCGGTCCTTCTCGTATCGGATGATGTCCTCGGGGGACGGAACGTCGGGTGCAGCCACAGCTCAGCTCCCTGCTTCTCGAAGCGGCCTGGTGGACAGCAGCTCAGGCCCGGAATCGGTCAGAACAACCGGTGCCTTGCCGTACAACCCGCCGACCCCTTCGGCCCACACATACGCCGTCACCGCGAGGACCATTCCCGCTTCCAGTCGCAGCTCGGTGGCGGTGGCAGGCAGGCTGCCGGTGACCAGAGGCACGTCGTTGCCGTTGCCGAGACCGCGGGCCACCGGCATGGGAGGCACCGGGACGCCTGCGGCGCCGTATGCGTCAAGCAGCCGCGACGCCGGATTGCCCGGGCGGCAGGCGGCGAGCAGCTTCTCCCACAGGCCTTCCCACGTGCCGCGCAGCGCGGCACCGACGGTCGCCACGCCACCGACGGCAGCAGGCCATCCCACCTCGCCCACGTAGCCCCGGGCGATCACGCCGGCGTCGAGCGCCACCAGGTCGTCCGCGGCAATCGAGGCGTCGCGGGTCGATCGCGACCAGGGGCCGCTCCGCGACGTCACCCAGGCGATGTCCTGCGTGCTCGGCGTCGTGATGCCCGCCTCGGCCATTCGCTCCATGAACACGCCCGTGAGCTCGCGTTCCGTGGTTCCGGCGACCAACGCCGCCTCCGCCGCGCCGAGAGCGTGCTCCGCGATTCGCACCGCCGCTCGGATCGCCTCGATCTCTTCCGGCAGCTTCACCGCGCGGACCCGGCGCATCAGCTGCTCGCCGTCGACCAGCTCCGCCGACGGGAACGCTCTGCGAATCAGGCCGAGCGAAGAGGGCATCAGCCCGTCGGTCGCCACCTTCCGCGCCGTCGCAGCACCGTCGACCTTGGTGAGCCAGGCGAGCGTGTTCGCGCCGTTGAACGTGATGCCGTGCAAGTTCTCGTGCGGAATGTCATCGGGCACGCCCTCGTCCCAGGTGCTCACGATGTGGGTCGATCCGCCGGCGCGTTCGATGACGCACCCCGGGCCGAATGGTCGCGAGCCGTTGATCCAAAGCCGCGGAACGCCCGCGATGTAACGCGCGTTGGGTTCCCGGCCGGCGATCAGGATGTCGACGCCCGAGGCCTCCATCTCCGCGAGGACGCGCGCGCGGCGGGCCGACCGCAGAGCTGCGGTGTCGGGACGTACTTCGGTCTCGGTCATGACATGGCCTCAGAACGGGTCGTACGGGTAGTCGGTGAGCGGCTCCCAGCCGTCCTCGGTGATCGCCACCACCTCCTCGGAGCGGTAACCACATCGACCGTCGTCCCAGATGACCGGCTCTAGGACCAGCACCATGCCCGGTTCGAGCACGTAGCCCGCGTCGAACTCCTCGCCGATGTCACTCCCCACGAACGGCATCTCGGCACTGTCGATCCCGAGTCCATGGCCGAGATAGAAGTGCGGCAGCCAGGGCTTGACCCCGCCGTTCGCGGCAGTAGCGGCGGCCGTGAGGTCGGAGTTCCTCGCCCCGGCCTTCGTCACCGCCAAGGTCGCGTCGAGGATCGCCTTCCACCTGTCGAACTGGGCGCGCTGTACGTCGGTCGGATCGTCACCGACCACCCACGTCCGTCCGAAGTCGGTGTGCATGCCCTCGTAGCTCAGGCCGAGGTCGACCCAGAGCACGTCGCCTTTGATCAGCTTCCGCTCGGTGGACAGCAGCGGCAGGGCCAGATCACCTGTGGTGGTCCATGGACCGTCGGCAATGCGGTCGGGCATCACCTGCCAGATCGGGTCGAGGATGTTCGCATCGGCGCCCTCATCGAAGATCGTTCGCAGGAACGTCGCCGTCAGGTCGACCTGCCGAACCCCCGGAGCGAGCTTCGCCTGGACGTCGGCGATGCCGCGTTCCATGATCCGAAGGCCCTCGCGCAGGCAGGCCAACTCGTCCGGCGTCTTGCGGAGCTTGGCCTTGCTGACGATCCGCCCTGCATCGATCGGCGCCCCGCTGGGTCCGAGGAATCGCTCCGTACGCCGCAACGCGTGCGTCCACTCGTCGAACGCGACGGTCGAACCGGCGGTGACAAGCGCCGCGAGCTGCGGCAGGAACCTCTCGACGCCCTCGTCGAAGTCGAGCAGCGCCGGCCCGTGCACGTGGTCGTCGGGCAGGCCCGCCCGAAGCCGGTCGTCGCTGCGTAGCGGGGTGAACAGGTGCGGGATCTCATCGTCGGCCAGGACCACCGCGACCGGCCGTTCAAACGTGCTGCGGCTCTCGTCCGCGAACGGCCAGATCGCCCCGCTCGCGTAGACCACGTTGGTGTTTCCGGACAGTACGAGGGCGTCCACGCCTTGCTCACGCATCGCTGCGCGTACCTTCTCGCCACGCTCGCGACGCATCCGAGCATGGTCGGGTCGAGCCGGGAACCGCGTGGACGGCGCCGCCATCAGGCCAGCGGTCACGCCTCTAACCCGAGGTAGGCCTTCGCGTTGTCGCTGACGACCTTGACGGCGTTGGCGGGGCCTACAGACTCGACGACCGAGGCGAGCGAGGACGTGCTGTAGCCGTAGGTGCTTTCGTTGTGCGGGAAGTCGGTCGACCACATGACCTTGTCGACCCCAATCCGGTCCACCATCGACAGGCCGAGCGGGTCAACCATGAACGACGCGTAGAAGTGCTTGTCCCAGTACTCCTGCGGGTCGAGCTTGATCTCTGTTTCCTGCATGTGGCGGAACGACGCGCAGATGTGCTGGGCGTCCTGGATCGCCGAGGGCACCCAGTTGATGCCGCCTTCGAAGTAGCCGATCTTCAGGCCCGGGTGGCGGTCGAGGATCCCGCCGAGAACGTACTTGCCGAAGGTGTCGCGGAACGGCGCGACCGCCTGGAACATCCCCACCTGCAGCGCGTTGACCTCGATCGGTGTCTGCGGCGGGTTCTCGCCGATGTGGTGCGACACCGGGATACCGGACTCCTCGATCGCCTCCCATACACCGTCCATGTATGACGCGCAGTAGTCGATCGGCTGCTTGTTCTCGTCCTTGCCGGGCACGAGCGGCATCAGGAACGTCTTGAGGCCGAGCGCTTTGAGCTCGGTAAGCGTTCGGCGGGCGCCGTCGGCGTCCCACCAGTTGATCAGCCCGACGCCGTAGATCCGGCTGCCGGATCGCTCTTGGACCTCGGCGATGTACTCGTTGTAGATCCGGAAGCAGACCTCGCGGACCTCCTTGTCGGGCCAGCCGAACAACGCGAGGATCGAGTTCGGGAACGCCAGCTCCCTCGACACGCCCTCGGAGGCCAGTGCGGCGATCCGAGCCTCGATGTCACCGGTGTGCGAGCCCGGCACCGGGTCGTACTGCTGCAGGACGTCGATGAACTCCTTGACCAGGACCGACTTGCCTTCGAGCCCGACCACCCAGCCGCCGTCGACGTTCATCACCCGCGGCACCCGAGCCTTGAAGTCCTCGGGCGCCCGCTCGTAGAAGATGTCCTCGGACAGCGAGATGTGGTTGTCCGCCGAGAACACCTCGGTGCCGGCCGGGAGTCCGACGTCCTTGACCGCCTCCGGGGTGCGGTCCTTGGGGGCTCCCACACCCTCGCGCGGATAGGTCAGCGTGGCCGAGCCTCCGGACATGTCCTGCCTCCCTGTCGGTGTGCGGAGATTACTTCGGCGTCGTAGCAATGGTCAACGAACTCTGGTTAGATTCGCTTCGGTGTCGTAGTAAGCGCTGGGTTCATCTTCAAGCGTGGGCGGTGGACGTGGACTGGGATGCAAGCTTCGACTTCGTCGCCGTCGGTTCCGGTGGTGGCGGCATGGTCGCGGCTCTGGCCGCAGCTGACGCGAGCGCGACTGCCCTCGTCATCGAGAAGCAGTCCATGGTCGGCGGGTCGACCGCCATGTCAGGCGGCATGGCCTGGGTGCCGAACAACGCAGTGATGCGCCGCGCCGGCGTGCCGGACTCCTACGAGGAGGCGATGGCGTACTTCGACGACGTCGTCGGCGACGTCGGGCCCGCCTCCTCCCGCGAGCGACGGCACGCCTTCTGCACCGCCGGACCGGAGATGATCGACTTCCTCGAGGCACAGGGCGTGAAGTTCGTGTACTGCCCGGGGTACAGCGACTACTACTCCGACGCCAAAGGTGGCAGTGACACGGGACGAGGCGTCGAGCCCGTGCCGTGGAACGGCCATCAACTCGGGAGCTGGTCGGGGAAGGTGCAGATCGGCATGGCCAAGCACCTCGGCATGGCCGTGATGACCAACGAGGCGCGGTACCTCTCGCACTACAACCGAAGCCTCACGGCGTTCGCCACCTCCGCACGCGTCGCGATCCGAACGATGAAGGCGAAGGCATTGCGCCAGGACCTGCTCACCAACGGCGCCTCCTTCATCGGGCAGGCCCTCAAGATCGCGCTCGAGAGAGGCGTCGAGATCTGGACCGACGCGCCGCTCGACGACCTGATCGTCGAGAAGGGCCGAGTGGTCGGAGTACGCGTCGTGCGCGACGGCAAGCCGGTCGTGGTCGAGGCGCGCAACGGTGTGCTCCTTTCGACCGGCGGCTTCGCGCAGAACCGCGAGATGCGTACCGCGTTCAGCGGTGACCAGCCCAACACCGCGCGGTGGTCCATGGCGAACCCGGGCGACACCGGCGAGGCGATTCGCACTGCGATGGCGCTCGGCGCGAAGACGGACTTCATGGACGAAGCCTGGTGGCTCCCGTCGCCGCGGTCCGGGAAGTTCGGGCAGAACACGCTCGACCAGGCGCGGCAACGTCCGCGCACCATCTACGTCGACGCCGCCGGACAGCGGTTCGTCAATGAGTCGAACTCCTACATGGAGGTCGGCAAGGCGATGTACGCGCGGGACAAGACAAGCAAGGCCGTGCCGTGCTGGCTGATCTTCGACGACCGGTACCGCAAGCGCTACGCCCACGTGCGCTCCTCCCCCGGCCGTTTCCCCAAGGAGTCGTTCGAAAGCGGCAAGATCAAGAAGGCCGCGACGTTGCGCGAGCTCGCGGAGCTGTGCGGCATCGATCCGGCTGGGCTCGTGGAGACCGTCGAGCGATTCAACCGGTACGCCGTCGACGGCAAGGATCCTGAGTACGGCAGGGGCGCCTCGGCTTACAACAAGGCCCTGGGCGACCCGCACCGAAAGGTGAAGAACCCCTGCGTGGAGCCGATCGACGAAGCGCCGTTCTACGCATGCGACGTCGTGCCGGGCGACGTCGGGACCTGTGGCGGCCTGCTCACTGACGAGCATGCGCGAGTCATCGGGGCCGACGACAAGCCGATTCCCGGCCTCTACGCCACCGGGAACGCGACGGCGACCGTCATGGGTCGGCATTACCTGGGACCCGGCGGAAGCATCGCCAACAGCATGATCTTCGGCTACATCGCGGCCAAGCACGCAACCTCGGAGGCCAGCACATGACCAGCGATGGCGACGGCGACTCCGCTGTGGACTTCGCGTCCGTCAACTTCTTCAAAGACGCCGCGATCCAGGCGAACCCCTACCCGTACTTCGACTGGGTGCGCGAGCAGGGCCCAGTGTGGCAGGAGCCGAACTTCGGCGCCTACATGATCACCGGCCACGCCGAGGCCAAGGAGATCTACCGCGACCCCGCGACGTTCCCGGAGCACGAGGCGGCGTCAGGCACGTACTCCTCGTGCAACACGGTCAGCGGACCGTTCGTGAAGTTCTCGCAGCCGGTTGCGGGCGACGACATCACCGACGTCATCGTCGCGTGCCGCGACGAGCTGCCGTTCAGCGACCAGATCCCTTCGTTCGACCCGCCCCACCACACCGCGCAGCGCCACCTGCTGATGCGGCTCATCACGCCCGGCCGACTTCGCGCCAACGAGGACTTCATGTGGCGCTATGCCGACACGCTGCTGGACGCGTTCGTCGACAGCGGCAGCTGCGAGCTGATCTCAGCGTTCGCCGAGCCGTTCACGCTGACCGTCATCGCTGACCTGGAGGGCGTCCCGGAGTCCGACCACGCGACGTTTCGCGAACACCTGTCGACCGTCTCCGACGGGTTGCAACACAAGCCTCTCGAGTTCCTCTACGAACGCTTCGCCGAGTACATCGAAGACCGCCGAGCCAACCCGCGCGGCGACGTGCTGACCGGCCTCGCAACCGCGACCTTTCCCGACGCGACCACGCCGGACGTCAAGGACGCCGCGTTGATCGCAGCGAACCTCTTCGTCGGTGGCCAGGAGACCACCGTTCGAATGATCGGGTTCGCGCTGCGCATGCTCGGCGAGCGTCAGGACCTTCAGAAGCTGGTCCGCGACGACCACGCGCTCATCCCGAACTTCGTCGAGGAGACGCTACGCCTGGAGAGTCCGCTCCGCAGCCAGTTCCGGATGACTCGGGTCAAGACGACGCTCGGCGGCGTGGAGATTCCTGCCGGTGGCACGGTGATGCTGTTGCCGGGCGCATGCAACCGGGACCCGCGGACCTTCGATAACCCGCACGAGTTCGACATCCATCGCAACAACGCACGTCAGCACATCGCCTTCGGCCACGGGATTCACACCTGTGCCGGGGCGCCACTCGCCCGGACCGAGGGGCGCGTCACGCTGGAGCGCTTCCTCAACCGCACGAACAACATCGCCATCGCAGACGCGAAGCATGGCGCCCCGGACGCGCGGCAGTACGACTACCTGCCGACGTTCTTCCTACGCGGTCTGCAGCGCTTGTACCTGGAGTTCAGCTAGGAGTTACGTCGCCTGCTTGCCCTGCGACATGATCAGCCGGGTCTGCGCCAGCGGGTTGCCCGCGGTGGTCCCCCCATCGACCGGCATGACGATCCCGGTGATCTGTGCCGCCCGATCGCTGGCGAGGAACACGACCGCGTTAGCGACGTCCTCGGGCTGCGCCTCCCGCTCGAGCGGCTGCATGTACTTCAGCACCGGACCCATGTCGTAGGTGGTGATCCCGGTCCGGATGTGGGCGGGGGTCAGGCAGTTCACGCGGATGCGGTACGGCGCAAGATCGATCGCCATGCACTTGCTGGCGTGTGCAATAGCCGCCTTGGAGGCGCGATAGGCGATCATGCCCGCACCCGCGTTGATCGCGGCGATCGACGCGTTGTTGATGATCACCCCACCACCGTGGTCCTTCATGTGACGCGCAGCTTGCTGCGAGCCGGCGATGACCCCGAACAGGTTGATGTTCATGATCCGCTGGAAGTCCGAGAGGTCGTCGTCCAGCAGCCTGGTGAGGTCGCTGCCCACACCCGCGTTGTTGAACATGATGTGAAGCCCGCCGAACCGCTGGACGGCGAAGTCGACGGCAGCACGTACCTGGTCGAGGTCGCTCACGTCGGTCCGATGGAAGGCCGCGACGTCGCCGAGCTGGGCAACCAGCGCACGACCTGCCTCCTCGTCGACATCGGCCACCACCACATTGGCGCCCTCCGCCACGAGCGCGAGCACGGACGCATGACCGATCCCGCCGGCACCGCCGGTGACGATCGCTACCTTCCCAGCCAGCTCTTCCCGTTGCACGAGATGGACCCTAAGGCCGGGCGCCGGCTCAGCGGTCGGCGAGGCTGGGCGGCGCGTCTGCTGCACGCGTACCCCAGTTCGAATGCTCAGCGGTCATCGCGTAGCTCAGCCGGCCGCGCAGCTGCCCGTTGGTCAGCCACACCTTGCCTACCGGCTGCCCGTTGAGACGCGCGGCGGCGATGTAAGGCCGGGCCAGGCCGGCACGCGGCGCGGAGATCGTCAGCCGATGGCCGATCTTCACCGAGCTGAACATCGGCGCGGTCAGCTCCCACGCGTCGAACCCGGGCTGGGCTTGGTAGAGGCCGATGGCCGACAGGACGTACGCCGCAGACATCGTCCCCGCGTCGTCGTTGCCCGGCAGCCCGTACGGTCCCGGTCCGAAGACCGTCGAGGCCGCGTGCACGATCTGCGCAGTCCGCCACGGCCGGCCGAGCCAGTCGTAAAGCCACGGCGCCTGCAGATCCGTCTCGTTGGCGGGTGTGAACTGGTTGCCGATGTAGAAGGCGCCGAACACCGACACCTGCGCCTGCACCTGTGGCACCACGGGTGCCGCTCGGCGGCTGAGCGCCGCTGAGAAGAACTCGTCCAGCCGCTCGAGCGTCGTCTGCTTTCCGATCGCCCGGGCCAGGCCACGGATGTCCTGCGGGACGAGCCACAGGTACTGCCAGCCGGTGCCCTCCTGCCAGCCCTGGGCAAAGATCGGGTTCCAGACGTTGCCGAGTCCGACGAAGGTGGGCGTCGCCCAGCGGCCGTTGCTCATCCGCGGCCGCAAGAACCGGTCTTGCTTGTCGAACAGGTTGCGCCAGCTGCCGCTGCGCCTCCGGAACTGCGCGTAGCGTCCGCGATCGCCGAACCGCTTCGCCAATGCTGCGACCGATGCGTCATCGATGGCGTACTCCAAGGTCACCGAGGCGCCGCGGTCACTCACGTTGAAGGGGACGAAGCCCAGCTTCAGATAGCTGTCGAGGCCGGACCGCGGGTCCACGGGCGGCAGCGTGGTGCCTTGCCGAACCACGTCGGCGTAGGCCTCGCGCGCCGCGCGTCCGCTCAGCGCGCCGTTCGTCACCAAGGTGGCGAGGGTCGGCGTTCCCGAATCGCCGCCCATGATCCCGTAGTCCCGGTTCGCGCGGACCCAGCGCGGGATCACCCCGCCATGCTGCGCGGTATCGGCGAGCAGCGAGGTCCCGAGGTCGTGGGCCACGCGAGGCGCGATCAGCGTCAGCAGTGGCGTCTGCGTCCGATAGGTGTCCCACAGGCTGAGGTCGGTGTAGTGGTGATGACCTGGCGTTACTCGATGCACCCGGTCGTCGAAGCCGCGATATCGCCCGTCGAGATCGTCGAAGGTCGTCGGCATCAGCAGTGCGTGGTACAGGCTGGTCTCGAAGGTGCGGCGCACCCGCAAGGTCGCGCCCTCAACCGCAACACTGGCCAGCCGCGCGTTCCACGCCCGCTGCGCGGCACCCCGTACGACATCGAACGACGGCGAGCCAGCGCTGTCGGACGCGAGGTTGCGGGTGGCCTCCCGGGCCGAGGTGTAGCTCAGCGCGACGTCCGCTTGGACCTGGCGAGCCTTGGTGGCATCGAAGCCGACCCATCCGCCGGCGCCGCGCCCCGCCACCGACCGCCTGCCGCCGGTCATACCCTTCGCGGTCCACGTGCCGTGTCGGTTGAACGGGCGGCTGAATCGCGCGGCGAACCAGATCGTCACCCCACCGGAGTCCGGAACGACGACATTGCCGCGCACCGAGCGGTTCCCGACCACGTGGAACGCTCCCGACTGGGTGCCGCCGTCCTGGTTGCTGTCGTTGTCACGCGTGACGTCGAAGATCAGGTTGGCCTGCGCGGTGCGCGGAAAGGTGAAGCGCTCGACCGCCGTGCGCACCGTCGAGGTGAGCTCGGCACGGATCCCGCTTCGCAGGAGCGTGGTCGCGTAGTAGCCGGGCTGCGCCACCTCATCGAGGTGCGTGAACGGGCTCGCCCAGCTCGACGGCCGGGAGCTCGTCACGGGTCCGGTGGTCGGCATGACCGGCAGCTCGCCGCCGATGTGGATCCCCGCACCTGAGAAGTGAGTGAGGGCGAAACCGCGGATCTCCGGGTCCTGATAGGAGTAGCCCACATAGTTGAGCGGGTCGTCGCCCACCGGGGTGGTCGTCGCAGGTCCGGGGGTGACCATGCCGAACGGCACGCCTGCTGCCACTGTCACGAAGCCAGGTCCGAGCGACCCGGAACGGACGTCGACCAGGCTCGTCAGCGAAGCGCTACCCGCCGCCGCGCCGGTGGCCGATGAGCCGGTCACCGCGACCGCGGGGGCAGCTGTGGCGAGCAGGAGCGAGGCGAGGCCGGCCGTCGCCCAACGGATCACCCGAGGGGGTTCGGTACGGCGAGCCCCGCTTCCTGCCCTCAGCGCCGGTCGAACGCCGCCCACATGTCGGCCTCCTGGAAACCCGGCGCGACGAGTCCCGTGACACCGAAGCGGTAGAGCGCCGCGGACAGCACCCCCGTGAGCGCGCCGGCCATCGCGACCTGGCCGAGCAGAAGGATCAGGATCAGGACGATGCCGAGCACGGCGGACACTCCGACCGCCACGAGTACCGCCAGGACGACGAGCGGCAGGAACGCGACGAACAGCGCCGTCCCGAGGACCGAACGAGCCGTGAGCTGCACGCCCCAACGCTGCTTGACGAGCTGCCCGGACCGCTTCACCGCCTGGAACACCGTGACGTTCTCGTAGAGCAGCACCGGGATCGCGAGGAAGGTCGCGAAGTCCCACGCGCGGTCGATCACGTCCGCTGCGAGATCCGTCGGCGACCAGCCGCGGCGGCCGCGCAGCATTCCGGTCAACGTGCGTTCTCCGGCGTAGACCACGCCGAACCAGGCGAGGCGCGGGAACTGGTTCAGCGCTGTCAGCCACGCCGTCCCCAGAGAGCTCCGATGACCGTTCAGAATGTCGGTCGCTCCCGCGACGATCACGGCCTGGCCGAGCACGCTGAGGATCATCATGAACGCAGCGATCGGGAACAGCCGAATCGCGGTATCGACGTTGTTGTCGGTGACCAGGCCGTCGACGCCGCCGAAGGCCGCGGCGTAACCGAGAAGCGCGAGCCCGCCGACGAGCAGCACGACCAGCGGGACGACCAGCAGGACGAGCTCCTGCGCCAGCACCGACCAGCAGACCGGGATCAGCCGGAAGCCGACGCGGATGCTTCCCATGAAGCCGAGGCGGCTGCCGGGCAGGTAGTAGCTGGGTCCGCCCGTCATGTTCTGGTAGGAGGTCGCCTCGCTGGTGGCGAGCATCATTCGCTCGTCCGCGGAGAGCGACGTGGAGGGCGGTGCAGGCCAGCCTTGCTGGGCCGGAAGAACCGTGCCCTGCGCAGGCAGCGCGGCACCCTGCGCGGGCGGTGGGCCACTCTGGACCGGCGTGGCGGGCGGCGCGGCCGGCCATCCGTTGGAGGAGCCGACGGCCGGCGCTGCCGGCGGGACGCTCGGTTGCGGCGACGCCCCTCCGGGTGTCGCGAAGTAGTCGAGGTCCACAACGAAATCATCGGGAGCGGCGGCGGCGGTATCAAGGACCGTCGGTCCCGGGCGCGGCGCGGCTACGGTAAACCGACCCGGTGCTGGTCGCGCTGAAAGCCCGCGTATCCGGCTGCAGGTGGCCGGCTGTTCCACGTCTTCTGGGCGAGGACCGCGAGATGCGCCTCGATACCGCGAGCCGTCTTTGCCGTCGTCTCGGCCAGCGGGCCCCACACGCTCAGCGCCGCGCCGAGCAGGCCGGGACTGTCCGCAGGTACCGTCTGCTTGCTGCTCACGACGTCGCCGATCTGGGTGCCCTCGAACTCGTTCACCTGCCAGTTCCTGTAGACGCCCGGCAGGCTGGCCTTTCCGCTGACCGGACCGATGTCGGCGGTGTAGTAGTTCGGATACCAGCCGGCGTTGAGCACGCGATAGCCGTGCCTGAGCAGCGTCTCGGGCGCCACGGTGACGGTGTCGCCGAACGGCGAGAACGAGTCCCACCAGTCGATCACCACATCGGTGTTGACCGGAACCCGGCCGGTGCCGCCGACCTGGTCGTTCCAGATCCGCAGCGTCTTGCCGTGGGCCCGCACGATCCGGTCCACCCAGTTGATGAAGCCGTGGATGGCGTCGGCCGGCGTCGCGCCCACGCCGTACTTCGCGATGGCGTACGTCGCGAGCTGCGGGAACAGCGGGTACTCCGCGGGGCTGAGGTACTCGTCGGTTCCCATGTCCCAGTACTCGCCGGGAAACATCGGCAGGTACTCCTCGAGGATTCGTCGCATCGCCTGCAGCGCAGCGCGACTGGTGATGTCCAGCTTGTCCGTCGAGTAGGTCGCCGACGTCGTCGGAGGCACGACGCCGATCGGCCGGAGGATCAAGTCGGTGTGGCGTTTGAGGAACGCCGCCATGTGCCCGGGCATCTCGATCTCGGGGATCACCGTGACGTGGTCGCGCCGGGCGACCCGCAGGATGCGGCGGATGTCGGCGCGACTGAAGGCGTGCCGGGCCACGACGCCCGGGTAGCTGCGGCTGGCGATCGCCCACCGCTGGTCGTCGGTGAGGTGCAGATGGAGCACGTTGAGCTTGAGAGCGGCCATCCGCCGGATCTCGCGCAGCACCCAGTGCGTGCTGTAGACGGTGCGCGAGACGTCGACCATCAGCCCGCGCTGCGGGTACGTCGGCCAGTCGAGGGCCGCGCCGCGAGGAATCGACCGGCTCTGGTGGACCAGCTCGAGCAGCGACCGTCCTCCGTAGAACAGGCCGGTCGCGGTCGGCGCCGAGATCGTCAGCACGTTCGAGACCTGCAGCCGGTAGCCCTCCCGGCCCAGCGCCCTGTCGGCCTTGGCGATCCGGAGCACGACATCTCCCGGCTCCGGCGGTGCGCCGACGACCACCGGCACCGTCTGGTCGAGCGCAGAGCCGAGGTCTCCCGCAAGGACGGTCGCCTCGCGCACCGCCGCGCGGGCGCCGTTCGCCACGTCGATCTCGGTGCTGCCGCCGAACCGGAAGACCCCGCCGGCGGGCACCCAATGCCGAAGCGCCGGGATCGTCAGCGGAACCCGGGGCGGCGCAGCTGTCGCCGAGCCGGCGACCGCGAGAGGCATCCCGCCGACCACCGCGACTGCGCCGATCACCGCGGCGCGGCGAGCCCCCCTCACGACAGTGAAGGTCGCAGCTAGCTGGTCAGGATGACGGGCGCGCCGTTGGGCACGTGCTTGACCTGCTTGAGGTCCCAGTTGTGCATCCGGATGCAGCCGTTGGAGATTGCCGCGCCGTGGTTGCCGATCTGGGCGTCTGAGCCGACCGGTCCGTGAATCGCGATGATCGCGTCGTCGCCGCCGTCGAACGTGCGGTAGACGTTCGAGTGCGCCGACGTCTCGAGCATCACCGACCCGTAGCCGGGTCCGTTGGGCGGAGCGTGGAAGGCGAGAAAGTACGTTCCGGAAGGCGTCGGCGTCCGCGACGTCCCGTTGCCGACGGGGAACGCGTCCTGCTGGATGCCGTGATGGAAGACGTAGAGCCAGTGCTGGCTGGTGTTCACGAGGATGGCCCAGTGCGTGACCGTTAGCACCGCCGCGCCCCGCTTGATCCAGGTCGTCGACTCGTTCGGGCGCTGCGCCAGTCGGACCTTGAGGCGGTCGCGGGTCTCAGCGAGCACCGGGAGGACCGAGGGGTAGCCGTACCAGCTGCCGGGGACCTTGCGGTTGGACCCGAGCGCGTGGGGGCCCGGGTAGCCCTTCGTGGTGTGCTCGAGGTGAGCGACCACCTGACGCGTCGGGACCAGAGCAAGGTCAGCCGAGGATGCCTCGCGGTAGCGCTCGGCATGCCGAGCGTGCTGCGCGATCGCTGAGCTCGGCTGCTGTCGCGAGGCCGCTCCGTAGGAGACCGCGGAGGTCGTCCGAGCGGAATGGTGGGCGGTGGACCCCACCGAACCGCTGGGCAGCAGCAGCGATGCGAGCGAGGCCCGCGCGCCGCCCGACCCGGCCGCCGCTCCGGAACCGCCGGCAGCAACCACCAGGCTGAACACGAGTACGCCGACCGCCGCGATGGGCAGAGCGGCGGAGATGCGGCGCTGCCAGCGGCGCCGGGCGCGCGCCCGATCCTCCTGCCACTGCCAGGAACCGCGCATCCAATCGTCGCGCTGGGTCATGTTCCTCATCACAACAGATTGTCCGGGAATTTTCGGTGATATCCAAGTTCGCCGCATTTGTTGGGTTCCCTCCCAACAAATGCGCCATGCCGGCGTGTCACGATCGCGGCGTGAAGCTTCAAGGACGCCACGTGGTGGTGACCGGCGGGTCCCGGGGAATCGGGGCAAGGATCGGCGCCGCCTTTGCCGCAGAGGGCGCCCAGGTCACCCTCTGCGCGAGGGGCGAAGGGCAGCTCGCCGCCACTGCCGGTGAGATCGGCGCGAGGCATGTCACCGCCGACCTCACCAAGACTTCCGGCCTGCCGAAGCTGGTCGAGCAGCTGGAAGCGCTCGGGCCGGTCGACGTCCTGGTGAACAACGCGGGGATCGGGCTGCCGCGCGCCTTCGAGGACCTCACCGCCGAGCAGCTGCAGGCCCTGTTCACGCTGAACGCGCTCGTGCCCGCGGAACTCAGCCGCTTGCTCATCCCCTCGATGCGGCAGCGCGGCACCGGCCGCCTGGTGTTCATCTCCTCGCTGTCCGCGCAGGTCGCGCTTCCCGGCTTGACGGCGTACTCCGCGACGAAGGCCGCCGTCTCCCAGCTCGCCGAAGGACTGCGGCGCGACCTGACCGGATCCGGCGTCGGCGTGACGACCGCGGAGCTCGGCCCGATTCGCACGGATCTCTACGCGGAGATCGAGGAGTACCCGCCCTGCGTGAACGCGTTCAACCGGCTGATCCGGCTGGGCTTCCTGCGCATGCTCGAACCCGAGGACGTGGCGGGTGCTGTGGTGCGAGCCTGCCGCGCCGACCGCGCTCGCGTGGTCCTCCCCCGGCGCGGCCGGACCCAGGTGGCCGCGGCTCACCTGCCCCAGTGGCTCGCCAACCGCATGCTGCGGGGGTGAAGGGGCGTCGGCCGACGGTCGCGATCCTCGGGGCGGGCGCCGGAGGAATCGCGATGGGCGTCGCGCTCAAACGCGCCGGCTTCGACTTCACCATCTACGAGAAGAACGACGGTGTCGGCGGCACTTGGCGGGACAACACCTATCCGGGTGCGGCCTGCGACGTGCCGTCGCATCTCTACTCCTTCTCCTTCGCGCCCAACCCGAACTGGTCCCGGACCTTCGCGCCGCAGCCCGAGATCCTCGCCTACCTCGAACGTTGTACCGACCGGTTCGGGCTACGCCCGCACCTGCGGACCGGTACGACGATCCGCTCTGCCGACTGGGTGGAGCACGCCCAGCACTGGCGGCTGGTCTCAGACACCGGGGAGACGTTCACCGCCGATGCGCTGGTGACCGGGCTCGGCATGCTCAACGTGCCGGTGATCCCCGACATCCCGGGCCGAGATTCGTTTCGCGGCCGGTCCTTCCACTCTTCTCGGTGGGACCACAGCCGACCGCTGACCGGTGAGCGCGTGGCGTCGATCGGGACGGGCGCGAGTGCGATCCAGTACGTCCCCGAGATCGCTACCGAGGTCGCCCATCTCGACGTCTTCCAACGCTCACCGATCTGGGTCTCGCCTCGCTTCGACAACGAGTACACCGTCGAGCAGCAACAACGGTTCGCCCGCCGACCGCTGACTGCGAGGCGCCACCGCTGGGAGATCTTCTGGACCTACCAGCGTGCGTCGTTCGACGCGTCGCACCCGTTCACCCAGGCACAGACCGCCTTCGCGCAGTCCTACCTCGAACGCAAGATCGAGGATCCGGAGCTGCGAAGCGTCCTCACCCCGGACTTCCCCGTGGGCTGCAAGCGCCCCCTCACGTCACGTACCTGGCTGCCGGCGCTGACGCGGCCGAACGTGTCCCTGGTGACGTCACCGATCACCTCGATCGAGCCCTCCGGGGTCCGCACTGCCGACGGCACACTCCACGAGGCCGACACCATCATCTACGGCACCGGTTTTCGCGCGAACGACTACCTCACCACGGTCGCGATCACCGGGCGTGACGGGCGCTCGCTACGCGACGCCTGGGCCGATGGCGCCGAGGCCTACCTCGGTACGACGGTCAGTGGGTTTCCCAACTTCTTCACCCTGTACGGCCCGAACACCAACGGCGTGAACTCGATCCTGTTCATCCACGAGGCGCAGGCGCACCTCGTGGTGCGTGCCCTGCGCATGATGCGTCGCTGGCGGATCGGAGCGATCGACGTACGCGCCGACGTCATGCGGCGCTACAACGCCAAACTCCAGAACGAGATGGTGGGCAAGGTCTGGAGCGCCGGATGCTCCAACTACTTCACGCTCGCCAACGGCAAGAACGTCACGCAGCTCCCCTACAGCGGCGGCGAGTTCTGGCTACGCACTCGAATCGTCGGCTGGTGGCGCTACCGGCGGACGCGGCGGCCCGGTCATCGGGCGAGCAGCTCGAGCGCCGCTTTCTCGATGGCGGCCTCCGAGAGCAGCACGAGCTCAGCGGCGGGGCCGAGCGGGACGAAGGTGTCCTCGGAGTAGACCCGCGCCATCCGCCCGGCGAAGCCGGCGTCGACGAGCGCCGCGAGCACCGCTTCCGCCACCCCGCCGGAGAAGCGGGTCTCGTCGGCGACCAGCACAGCGCCCGTCGCCGACGCTTCGCGCAGCAGATCGTCGACCGGTAGCGGAGCCAGCCAGCGGAGGTCGAGCACACGGGCTCCCACCCCGGCCTCCCGCAGCCGCCGGGCGGCACGCAGCGACATCGCGACACCGTTGCCGAAGGTCACGATGGTCAGGTCCGAGCCGTTCTCATGGACTTTCGCGCTGCCGATCGCGACGTGCGCGCTCTCCCACTCCTCAGGCGCGAGATAGCGCGCGGTCCACTCGTTGTCTCCGGTGTCGTGCAGGTCGCGGGAGTGATAGAGCGCAATGGGCTCGAGAAACACGCTGACCGTGCCGTCGATCGCTGCGGCGGCAAGGCAGGTGCGCAGCATCGGCGGTGCGTCGGCGGGGTTCGACGGCACGGCGACCACCAGGCCGGGAATGTCTCGCAACGCCGCGACCGCGTTGTCGTTGTGGAAGTGGCCGCCGAAGCCCTTCTGGTAGGCCAGACCGGCGACCCGCACCACGATCGGGTTGCGGTAGCTCCCGTTGGAGAAGAACGACAAGCTGGCCGCCTCACCGCGAAGCTGGTCCTCAGCGTTGTGCAGGTAGGCGAGGTACTGGATCTCCGGCACGGGAAGCAGGCCGGACACGCCCGTCCCAAGTGCGACGCCGAGGATCGACTGCTCATCCAGCAGGGTGTCGAACACCCGTCCCGCGCCGAACCGGCGGGCGAGTCCGCGCGTCACGCCGTACACGCCGCCCTTGCGCCCGACGTCCTCACCGAAGACGACAATCGAGGGGTCGGCCAGCATCGCGTCGGCGAGCGTTCGGTTGATGCTGTCGGCCAATGTGAGCGCTTCGCCCAGCTCGGGCAGCCGACCTCCGAAACCTTGGAGCCTCGCCGCATCCGGAGCCGCGATCGCCGCCGCTCGAGCGACGAGATCAGGTTGGCGCGGCGAGAGCGGCGCGACCACCTCGACCGCGCTCGCGAGCCGGCGATGCGTCACAGCCTCCTTCGCGAGGTCGCGCACCTCCCTGAGGACGGAGTCGTAGCGAGCGATCACATCCGCCGGTGTCATCGCGCCGCATTCGACAAGCACACGCGCCGTACCCAGCACGGGGTCGCGTGCGAGGTCCGCATCGATGTCCGAGCGAGGGCGGTAGCTGACCTCGGCGTCGGTCCCGGCGTGCCCCATGAACCGCACCATCCGCAGGTGCAGGAAGGCCGGCGAC
>DASZTV010000049.1:0-22306 GCA_035548125.1 Mycobacteriales bacterium
GGCGGCGCCCTCGTGGACCTCGCCGATCTTGTAGTTGATGCCGGTGTAGTACAGGATCCGCTCGGTCGTCGTGGTCTTGCCCGCGTCGATGTGCGCCATGATCCCGATGTTTCGGGTCTTGGCGAGGTCGCTGGCCACGGCGGTCGTCACTTCTCGGTCCTTTTCTCTAGTCTGGGTGCGCCGACTACCAGCGGTAGTGGGCGAATGCCTTGTTGGACTCGGCCATCTTGTGGGTGTCCTCGCGTCGCTTGACGCTGGCACCGAGGCCGTTGCTTGCGTCGAGCAGCTCGTTCATGAGGCGCTCGGTCATGGTCTTCTCGCGACGCTGGCGGGAGTAGCTCACCAGCCAACGCAGCGCGAGCGTGGTGCTACGGCCGGCGCGCACCTCGACGGGAACCTGGTAGGTCGCGCCACCGACGCGACGGCTCTTGACCTCGATCGCCGGCTTGACGTTGTCGAGCGCGCGCTTGAGCGTGACGACCGGGTCGGTCCCGGTCTTCTCGCGGCAGCCCTCGAGGGCGTCGTAGACGATCCGCTGCGCCAGGGAGCGCTTGCCACCGGTCAGCACCTTGTTGACCAGCGAGGTGACGATGGGCGAGCCGTAGACCGGGTCAGCCATGACCGGGTGCTTCGCCGCAGGGCCTTTACGAGGCATCTCTTACTTCTCCCGCCCTGTCATCTGAGCGCTCACTTTTCGCGCTTTGCGCCGTAGCGGCTGCGCGCCTGCTTGCGACCGCGGACACCCTGGGTGTCGAGCGAGCCGCGGATGATCTTGTAGCGGACGCCCGGCAGGTCCTTCACCCGGCCGCCGCGGACGAGCACGATCGAGTGCTCCTGGAGGTTGTGCCCGACACCCGGGATGTAGGCCGTGACCTCGATCCCGGAGGTGAGGCGGACACGCGCCACCTTGCGCAGCGCGGAGTTCGGCTTCTTCGGCGTCGTCGTGTAGACGCGCGTGCAGACACCACGACGCTGCGGGCTGCCCTTAAGCGCCGGCGTCTTGGTCTTGCCGATCTTGTCCTGCCGACCCTTGCGGACCAGCTGAGAGATCGTGGGCACTCGCCGTACTCCTCATTGCTCAGTGGGTATTGCTCTTGGTCACGCAGTAGTGCTGCCGTTCTCCCCGACCCACGAGGTCGGGCGTGTCGCGCACTCCGTGCTCCGCCCGCGCCGTAATCGGCGCTACGGTCTGCTCGGAGGTTCCGGCACCAGCCCTGCGGGAGCGCTTACGCTCGCCGTCGGTCACGGTCTCGCCGGATCAGACGCACGACGTGCATGCCTGAATCGCTCCAGGCACAAGCGACAACCCTAGCCGAGCGCGAACGCGCCGGTCAAAAACGGGTTCCCGGCTGCTCGAACTAACACACAACCTACCGGTCCGAGGCGGTTGAATCGGACAACCGGGCGCATACCACGACGGCTTGTGTGCCACTTCGAACGATCAGGGGATCTTCAGGGGGCGCTGCGATCGTCGGGCGCGGTCGTTGAGGGGGTTGTGATGGCGTGGATCCGGGCTCGTGGGGCCCTGCTGATCGGAGCCGCGGCGCTGGCCGTCGCTGCGTCGGCCATCGGAGTGGCGGTCGCGTCGGGAGGTTCGACGGCCCATCACAGGTACGTCGACTACCTCGATGGACCTCGTCCGTTGGCGGGACGCCCTCTTCCGCCGGGGCCGGGCGGCGGCTGGTTCGGCCGCGGACTGCGGGTCGCCCCTCGGTTCGAGCTCCGGGGCCGAGTTCCCACCGCGCCGAAGCCTCGCCGACCGATCCTGGTCGGACCGCCTCGGCTCATCGCACCGACCGATGCCGGCGTACTGCACGGGCAGTTCACGGTGCGCGGCCCTCACGGCCGCGACCAAGTGATGGATGTCCAGCGCGGCGTCGTCACGAAGCTCAGCGACGGGTCGATCACCGTGAAGAGCTCCGACGGCTTCACCGCGACGTACGCCCTCAAAACCAAGGTGCGCGATCTGAAGGTCGGTGACACCGTCCGGCTGCGTGCGACGGTCACGGGTAAGAAGGCGGCGGTCATCCAGCTCTCCGCCGCCCGAACCGCACCCGGCCCCGCGTAGGGTCCGAACCAGCGGCCTCGACGCCGAAGCTCTGCCGAAGGGAGCCGTCGGTGAGTGGCACTTCTGGTCTGTACCAGGCGATGTGCTCGGCCGGGACATCCCGGAGGGCGATCACATCGTCGGCGCCGGCCGGGTCGCGATCCAGCTGGCCCCGGGAAGCGCCCCGGAGTTCAGCGCGAAGATGGCCAAGGCCGCGCAGGCGGGAGACGAATCCCATGAGCCGTCGGCCTCACGTGCCCGAGCCCTCGCCGTCCGCAAGCAGCGCTACACCGGGCCGCCCTCGCCTCGGATGGATGGCCGCAAGCAGTAGCCCGCGCCCGAGCAAGCAGGATCTGTCCGCTTCGTACGGGCTGACGATCCCTGACCTCGGCGGCGCGGAGACCCGGATCCTGCTGGTCGGGATCAACCCGTCGTTGTGGTCGGGCTGGTCAGGACATCACTTCGCGCGGCCGGGCAACCGGCTGTGGCGAACGCTGCACCAGGCCGGGCTGACGCCGACGGTGCTCTCCCCCGGCGACGTCGATGGCATCCGCGCTGCCGGCCTCGGCATCACGAACCTGGTAGCCCGAGCGACCGCACGCGCCGACGAGCTCGACGATGACGAGATCCGCGCCGGCGTCGAGCCGTTGCGCCGGCTTGTGAGGAGCTGGCTCCCTGAGATCGTCGCGTTCCTCGGCATCTCGACCTATCGGATTGCGTTCGCAGCACCGAAAACGAAGGTCGGCGAACAGGCCGCTCGTTTCGAAGGTGCGCGAGTGTGGGTGCTGCCGAACCCGAGCGGCCTCAACGCCCATTACCAGCAGCCGGCGCTCACCACGGCCTACGCCGACCTGACCGAAACATCACCCCTCAGACGCGATGAAGATAACCCCTCTCCAGGTGAATCGGATGACGACGTTTGACCGGATAAGCATGATGCGCGAGCCGTCCGACCTTCGCCTGACCCACACCTGGTAACCGCCCGCCGTACTCGGCGCCTTCTTGCCGCCTTTGATCTTGTGAAGAAACGCCTTGATCGGGACGGCGGCCGCACGACAGGTCGTGTTGACCTCGGTGATCTCCGCCGCCTCGGACGTGTGAAGTTCGTAGGTTCCCCCCCAGGACACCGAGTACGTCTTCGGGCAGCTCTTGGCGGAGTCCGTTGCGGCCGCAGCGTTGGCGATTCCGACGCTGCTGAGAGTTGCGACAACTGTCAGAACCACGGTTTGCCGGATTGCGCGCGAATACATGTTCCCCCCGGATTCCTTCGTGTGGCCAGCGGCAAGATCGTAACGGTCAGACGGTGACGCCGTTCGACAACGATCCGTCGCCGGTCGTCGCGACCGCGATCACGAACACCACGTTGAGCAGGATCATCACCGCGCCGATCACGATTCCGGCGACCGCCAGGCCGCGCCCGTTGGCGCCGTCCCGGCTGATCTGGCGGATGCCGATCCAGCCGAAGACCAGTCCGAGCACGGGTCCGAGGAACCAGATCAGGATGCCCGCGAGCGAGCAGACCAGCGAGGCGATGCAGAAGCCGTTGGTGTCACGCGGCTGCGGGTAGCCCGGCGGTGTCGGGTAGCCGTACGGCGGGTAGTGCTGCTGCCAGCCCGGCGGCGCGGCGTACGGCGGAGCCGGCGGCTGCCACTGCGGGGGCGACAGCGGAGGGAACTGCCACTGCGGCGGCGGCATCGTGGGCGGCTGCCACGGCGGCGGCGGCTGATCGGCCGCGTTCGTCTCCTCGCTCACCACTCCAGTGTGCGCCGACCAGCGGAAATGCGAACGGCCGCCCGGAGAACCGGACGGCCGCCTGCGGGTTGCTTGCGTACGACTAGCGGTAGTTGCCGTAGTCGCTGCCGCCATAGCCGGGACGCTGGCCACCGAAGCCGTAGTCCTCGAGCGGCACAGCCTCGCCGGAGCCTTGACCGAAGTCATAGCCCGCGTCGTCGTACGGCATCATCGTGTAGACGGCGGCCTTGGCCTCCTCCGTCGGCTCCACCCGAACGTTGCGGTACCGGTTGATACCGGTACCCGCCGGGATCAGCTTGCCGATGATGACGTTCTCCTTCAGGCCCAGCAGCGAGTCCGAGCGGGCGTGGATCGCCGCGTCGGTGAGCACTCGCGTCGTCTCCTGGAAGGAGGCCGCCGACAGCCACGACTCGGTGGCGAGCGACGCCTTCGTGATGCCCATGAGCACCGGCCGGCCGGCCGCAGGCGTGCCGCCCTCGGCCACTACCCGGCGGTTCTCCTCCTCGAACTTCGGCCGCTCGGCGAGCTCGCCGGGCAGCAGGTCGGTCTCACCCGACTCGAGGATGTTCACCCGCTTGAGCATCTGGCGAATGATGATCTCGATGTGCTTGTCGTGGATGGTCACACCCTGCGAGCGGTAGACCTCCTGCACCTCCTTGACGAGGTGCAGCTGGACCGCACGCGGGCCGAGGATGCGCAGCACCTCGTGCGGGTCGACGGCACCGGCGTGGAGCTGGTCACCGACCTCGACGTGCTGGCCTTCCTCGACGCGCCATTGACCACGAGCACGCTCCGCCTCGGTGTCGTACCAGCGCCACGACAGCATGCGCTTCGAGAGCGGGTACTCGACCGCCTCACCACCGTCGTCCGGCGTGATGACGAACATCGCCGTCTTGTCGGTCTCCTGCACGCTGACCCGACCCGCGACCTCGCTGATCGGCGCGCGGCCCTTCGGCTGACGCGCCTCGAACAGCTCGACGACACGGGGCAGACCGTGGGTGATGTCCTCGCCTGCGACACCACCGGTGTGGAAGGTACGCATCGTCAGCTGGGTGCCCGGCTCACCGATCGACTGGGCGGCGATGATGCCGACCGCCTCGCCGACGTCGACCGTCTTGCCGGTCGCGAGTGAGCGGCCGTAGCACAGACCGCAGATGCCGACCTTCGAGTCGCACGTCAGCACGCTGCGTACCCGCACCTCGGAGACACCCTGCTCGACGAGCTCGCCGATCAGCACGTCGCCCAGGTCGGCACCGGCCTTCGCCAGCACCTTCTTGTTGACGACGACGTCCTCGGCGAGGGTCCGCGCGTAGACGCGGGTCTCGATGTTGTCCCGGTCGAGGGTGATGCCGCCGTCGGACTCGATCGCGATCGGGACCATGATCCCGCGGTCGGTTCCGCAGTCGACCTCACGGACGATGACGTCCTGGCTGACGTCCACGAGCCGCCGGGTCAGATACCCCGAGTCGGCAGTACGCAGCGCGGTGTCGGCCAGACCCTTGCGGGCGCCGTGCGTGGAGATGAAGTACTCCAGCACGGTCAGACCTTCGCGGAAGTTCGCCTTGATCGGCCGCGGGATGATCTCGCCCTTCGGGTTGGCCACCAGGCCACGCATTCCGGCGATCTGCTGGACCTGCAGCATGTTCCCTCGGGCGCCCGAGCCGACCATCATCTGGATCGGGTTGTCCTTGGGGAAGTTCTCGCGCATCTTCGCCGCGACCTCGGTCGTCGCACGGGTCCAGATCTCGATGAGCTCCTGACGGCGCTCGTCGTCGGTGATCACACCGCGCTCGTACTGCTTCTGGACCTTCTCCGCCTGGTCCTCGTAGCGGCCCAGGATCTCCGCCTTCTCCGGCGGGGTGACCACGTCGGAGATCGCGATCGTCACTCCGGCCCGGGTGGCCCAGTGGAAACCGGCCTCCTTGAGCGCGTCGAGCGTCGCAGCGACCTGAACCTTCGGGTAACGCTCCGCGAGGTCGTTGACGATCTCACCGAGCTGCGCCTTGCGCACCTCGAAGTCGACGAACGGGTAGTCCACCGGCAGCGCCTCGTTGAACAGGCACCGTCCGAGCGTGGTCTCGACGAGGACGGACTGACCCGGCTCCCAACCCTCGGGGGCGACGAACGGACGGGCCTCGGTGTCCGCACCGCGCATCACCTCGGGCCCGGTCGCACCCTCCGCCCGTGACGCGGGCAGGTCCTCGACGCGGACCTTGATCCGCGCCTGCAGGTCGAGCTCACCGGTGTCGTAGGCCATGATCGCCTCGGCCACCGAGCCGAACACCCGGTCCTGGCCCTTGCCGTCCTCGCGCATGACCGTGAGGTAGTAGAGGCCGAGCACCATGTCCTGGGTCGGCGAGGTGATCGGACGACCGTGAGCCGGCGACAGGATGTTGTTGGAGGACAGCATCAGGATCCGGGCCTCGGCCTGCGCCTCGGCGGACAGCGGCAGGTGCACCGCCATCTGGTCGCCGTCGAAGTCCGCGTTGAACGCGGTGCACACCAGCGGGTGGATCTGGATCGCCTTGCCCTCGACCAGCTGCGGTTCGAAGGCCTGGATGCCGAGCCGGTGCAGCGTCGGCGCGCGGTTGAGCAGCACCGGGTGCTCCGTGATCACCTCTTCGAGGACGTCCCACACCATCGCGTAACGCGCCGTGCCACCAGTCGCCCGCTCCACCATGCGCTTTGCTGACTTGATGTTCTGCGCGTGGTTCAGGTCGACCAGCCGCTTCATCACGAACGGCTTGAACAGCTCCAGCGCCATCTGCTTCGGCAGGCCGCACTGGTGCAGCCGCAGCTGCGGGCCGACGACGATGACCGAACGGCCCGAGTAGTCGACGCGCTTGCCGAGCAGGTTCTGACGGAACCGGCCCTGCTTGCCCTTGAGCATGTCCGACAGCGACTTCAGCGGCCGGTTGCCCGGACCGGTGACCGGACGGCCGCGGCGGCCGTTGTCGAACAACGCGTCGACGGCCTCCTGCAACATCCGCTTCTCGTTGTTGACGATGATCTCGGGCGCGCCGAGGTCGAGCAGTCGCTTGAGGCGGTTGTTCCGGTTGATCACCCGGCGGTAGAGGTCGTTGAGGTCGCTCGTCGCGAACCGGCCACCGTCGAGCTGCACCATCGGGCGCAGGTCCGGCGGGATGACCGGGACGCAGTCGAGCACCATGCCCATCGGCGAGTTGCGGGTGTTGAGGAACGCACTGACGACCTTGAGCCGCTTGAGCGCGCGCGCCTTCTTCTGGCCCTTGCCGGTACGGATCGTCTCGCGAAGGCTCTCTGCCTCGGCCTCGAGGTCGAAGGACTCGAGCAGCTTCTTCAGCGACTCGGCACCCATGCCCGCCTCGAAGTACTCGCCCATCGTGCCGGGGATTACCCGCCACGTGCCGTCCTCGGCCTTGGCGCCCTTGGCAAACCGCTCACGGAGCTCGCGGAAGATCCGCTCGTCGGTGATCAGCTGCTTGACCGCGAGGCTCTTGAACGCGTCGAGCACGGCGTCGAGCTCGTCGACCGCGCGCTCCGCGCGGGTCCGGATCTGCTTGACCTCGCGGTCGGCGGAGTCACGAACCTTGCGGCGAGCATCGGCCTTGGCACCCTCGGCCTCGAGCTGCGCGATGTCGGCTTCCTGCCGCTTCATGCGCGCGTCGATGTCGGAGTTCATCTTGTCGGTGATGCGCGACTTCTCGACCGAGAACTGCGCCTCGACGCTCGCGAGGTCACGGTGGCGCGCGTCGACGTCGACGTCGGTGACCAGGTAGCCCGCGAAGTAGATGATCTTCTCGAGGTCCTTCGGGGCGAGGTCGAGCAGGTAGCCCAGCCGGCTCGGGACGCCCTTGAAGTACCAGATGTGGGTCACGGGGGCGGCGAGCTCGATGTGGCCCATCCGCTCGCGACGTACCTTCGCGCGCGTGACCTCGACCCCGCAGCGCTCGCAGATGATGCCCTTGAAGCGCACCCGCTTGTACTTGCCGCAGTAGCACTCCCAGTCCCGGGTGGGACCGAAGATCTTCTCGCAGAACAAGCCGTCCTTCTCGGGCTTGAGCGTGCGGTAGTTGATCGTCTCGGGCTTCTTGACCTCACCGTGCGACCACAGCCGGATGTCGTCCGCGGTGGCCAGACCGATGCGCAGCTCGTCGAAGAAGTTGACGTCGAGCACTTGTCCTTCTCTCTACTACCTAGAACTTTTCAGGGACACGGACGCGCGTCTCGCGTCCCTAAACCTCTTCAACCGAGCTCGGCTCGCGCCGGCTCAGGTCGATGCCAAGCTCCTCGGCCGCCCGGAAGACGTCCTCGTCGGTCTCGCGCATCTCGATCGACATGCCGTCGCTGGAGAGCACCTCGACGTTGAGGCACAGCGACTGCATCTCCTTGATGAGGACCTTGAACGACTCCGGAATGCCTGGCTCGGGGATGTTCTCGCCCTTGACGATCGCCTCGTAGACCTTGACCCGGCCCAGGACGTCGTCGGACTTGATGGTGAGCAGCTCCTGAAGTGCGTACGCCGCGCCGTAGGCCTCGAGCGCCCACACCTCCATCTCGCCGAAGCGCTGGCCGCCGAACTGCGCCTTACCGCCGAGCGGCTGCTGGGTGATCATCGAGTACGGACCGGTCGACCGTGCGTGGATCTTGTCGTCGACCAGGTGCAGCAGCTTCAGGATGTAGATGTAGCCCACCGAGATCGGCTCGTCGATCGGCTCACCGGTCCGGCCGTTGAACAGCTTGGCCTTGCCGTCGCCGTTGACCATCCGCTCGCCGTCACGGTTGACCAGCGTCGAACCGAGCAGGCCGCTGATCTCCTCCTCGCGGGCACCGTCGAAGACCGGCGTCGCCAGGTTGGTGCCTGGCTCCGAGGAGTCCGCACCGATCTCGGCGAGGCGCTTCTGCCAGTCCTCCTTGGTGCCGTCGATCTGCCAGCCGGTCTTCGCGATCCACCCGAGGTGGGTCTCGAGGACCTGACCGACGTTCATCCGGCCCGGAACACCGAGTGGGTTGAGGATGATGTCGACCGGCGTGCCGTCGGCGAGGAACGGCATGTCCTCGACCGGCAGCACCTTGGAGATGACGCCCTTGTTGCCGTGACGACCGGCGAGCTTGTCGCCATCGGTGATCTTGCGCTTCTGTGCCACGTAGACGCGGACCAGCTCGTTGACGCCCGGGGGCAGCTCGTCGCCGTCGTCGCGGTTGAAGACGCGAACGCCGATGACCTTGCCCTGCTCACCGTGAGGCACCTTCAGCGAGGTGTCACGAACCTCGCGCGCCTTCTCACCGAAGATCGCGCGAAGCAGCCGCTCCTCGGGGGTGAGCTCGGTCTCGCCTTTGGGCGTGACCTTTCCGACGAGCACGTCGCCAGGGACGACCTCGGCACCGATGCGGATGATGCCGCGCTCGTCGAGGTCGGCGAGGACCTCCTCGGAGACGTTCGGGATGTCCCGGGTGATCTCCTCGGGGCCGAGCTTGGTGTCACGGGCGTCGACCTCGTGCTCCTCGATGTGGATCGAGGAAAGGACGTCGTCCTCCACGAGGCGCTGCGACAGGATGATCGCGTCCTCGTAGTTGTGGCCTTCCCACGACATGAAGGCGACGAGCAGGTTCTTGCCCAGCGCCATCTCGCCGTTCTGGGTGCACGGACCGTCGGCGATGACCTGGCCTGCCTCGACCTTGTCGCCCTCGTTGACGATCGGCTTCTGGTTGAACGACGTGCCCTGGTTGGACCGGTGGAACTTCGCCAGCCGATAGGTACGCGATGTGCCGTCCTTGTGCGTGACCGTGATGTAGTCCGCCGACACCTCCTCTACGGTGCCCGCCTGCTCGGCGACCACGACGTCACCGGCGTCGACGGCGGCGCGGAACTCCATGCCAGTACCGACGAGCGGCGCCTCGGCCCGAAGCAGCGGCACCGACTGGCGCTGCATGTTCGAACCCATCAGTGCGCGGTTGGCGTCGTCGTGCTCGAGGAACGGAATCATCGCGGTGGCGACGGAGACCATCTGTCGCGGCGACACGTCCATGTAGTCGATGTCCGCCGGCTCGACGTAGTCGACCTCGCCGTCCTTCCGGCGAACCAGCACGCGGCTCTCGGCGAACGTCCCGTTGGGGTTCAGCGGAGCGTTGGCCTGCGCGACGACGTGACGGTCCTCCTCGTCCGCGGTCAGGTAGTCGATCTGGTCGGTCACCTTGCCGCCGACGACCTTGCGGTACGGCGTCTCGACGAAACCGAACGGGTTGACCCGCGCGTAGGTCGCCAGCGAGCCGATCAGGCCGATGTTCGGGCCTTCAGGGGTCTCGATCGGGCACATCCGGCCGTAGTGGCTCGGGTGGACGTCACGGACCTCCATGCCGGCGCGCTCACGAGACAGACCACCGGGCCCCAGCGCGGACAGGCGGCGCTTGTGGGTCAGGCCGGCCAGCGGGTTGGTCTGGTCCATGAACTGTGACAGCTGGGAGGTTCCGAAGAACTCCTTGATCGACGCCACCACCGGACGGATGTTGATCAGGGTCTGCGGCGTGATCGCCTCGACGTCCTGCGTCGTCATCCGTTCGCGGACCACCCGCTCCATGCGGGACAGGCCGATCCGGACCTGGTTCTGGATCAGCTCGCCGACGGTACGCAGCCGCCGGTTGCCGAAGTGGTCGATGTCGTCGACCTCGAAGCCGGCGTCGCCACGGTGCAGCCGCACGACGTAGTCGATCGCCGCGACGATGTCGTCCTCGGTGAGGACTCCGACGGTCTGCGCGACGTCGACGCCGAGCTTCTTGTTGACCTTGTAGCGACCGACCTTTGCGAGGTCGTACCGCTTCTCGTTGAAGTAGAGGTTGTTGAGCAGCGTCTCCGCGGCGTCACGCGTCGGTGGCTCACCGGGGCGCAGCTTGCGGTAGATGTCGATCAGCGCCTCGTCCGGCGTCGAGGTGTGGTCCTTCTCCAGCGTCAGGCGCATCGAGTCGAACTCACCGAAGCGCTCGAGGATCTTCGCGTCGTCCCAGCCGAGCGCGCGCAGCAGCACGGTGACCGGCTGGCGGCGCTTGCGGTCGATCCGGACGCCGACCTGGTCGCGCTTGTCGACCTCGAACTCCAGCCATGCGCCACGGCCCGGGATGACCTTGGCGGTGTAGACCTCGCGGTCGGTCGCCTTGTCCAGGGTCCGGTCGAAGTAGACGCCCGGGGAACGGACGAGCTGGGAGACGACGACCCGCTCGGTGCCGTTGATGATGAAGGTGCCCTGGCTGGTCATGAGCGGGAAGTCGCCCATGAAGACCGTCTGGCTCTTGATCTCGCCGGTTTCGTTGTTCGTGAACTCGGCGATGACGAACAACGGTGCCGAGTAGGTCATGTCCTTGTCCTTGCACTCCTCGATGGAGTGCGGGGGGTCCATGAGCTTCGGCTCGCGGAACTCCAGCGACATGGTGTCGGAGAAGTCCCGGATCGGGCTGATCTCGGAGAGGATCTCCTCGAGCCCGGAGGGCGTTCCGGCATCGACCGAGTCACGCCACTCGGGCGAGCCGATCAGCCATTTGAACGAGGAGGTCTGCAGCGCCAGAAGGTTCGGAACTTCGAGCGGCTCATTGATCCGCGCGAAGGAGATCCGGCGAGGTGCAAGGGTGGAAGAGGCAGGAGCTGTGGTGCGCGAGGCGGCCAAGTGGGGTCCTTCTCTAGTGCCCGCTGTCAAAGTGCGCGCACGCCGATGGACCAACCCCGTTTTCCGTTCGAAAAGCGCTCAGGAAAGAAGGGCGGAGGCATCGGGAGGCAGCGCAAACGAGCAGCATAGCCCCGAAAAGGCAGCCTGTCGAGGCCGCCCCGAGCGGGGCGGCAGACGCTGCGCGGCAGCATGAACCCATCAGCCGTTCACGTCAAGGCCCGACGCGCCGAACGAGCCTGTCGAGGATTAGAACGGCTGGAGATCGTCGATCAGCCAGCGATCGCCCTGCTTGACCATCGTGACCTCGATCACCGACCGGTCGAGGCGGGTCTTGCCGCCCAGGTGCTTGTTCGTGGACGCCTGGTCGGCGAAGACCAGCACCAGCACCTTGTTCGACGAGGCCGAGATCACGCCGGACGCGGCGATCGTGGCGTTCGTCGTCGTGTTGGTCTGGGTGGCGAGCGGGGTGACCGACGTGGCCGCGGTCCGCGCATAGTTGGCGCGGAACTTCGTGGTCATCCCCTTCTCAGCCTTGGTGAAGTCCGCGTCGAGGGTGCGGTAGTCGTAGCTCAGCGCGGCCGCCACCTCGGGCTTGGCGGCGGCGACCGCCGCTGCGCGCGCCGCCGCCGCGTCCTTGCTGCTCGAGCTGGACTGCGCGAATACCACGGCCACCACCGCCGCTGCGACTGCCAGCACCGCCCCGATGACCGTCGCCAGCCGCACCGCGGTCACCGCCCGGCTCGGCCCACCATCGCCCGGCCCCGACAGGTAGCTCTGCGCGGCGTCGTCCTCGTCGCCCGCCATCGCCGCGGCGGCGACCGCGATCGGCTCCGACCTCCGTAGCGCGGCCGGTCGCGACGCCGGCTGCGGTTCGGGCTCCGCCGCCTCGTCGGATTCCGCGCCTGGCTCCGGCTCAGGCACCGCCTCCGGCTCGGGCACCGCCTCCGGCTCGGGTGCTCGCTGCTCCGGATGCGGCTCACGCTCCGGCTCCTTGGGCCGCTGCGGCGATGGCTCGGGGGCGGTGGCCCGCTGCGGATCGTCGAGCGCTGGGATCGGGGTCTCGGTGCCGGAGCGCCGGGCGGTCGGTGCCGCTTCCGTGGCGCCCGGGTCCGAGGCAAGCGCCGCGCGGGCGGCCTCGACCTGGGCCAGCGCGCTCTGCCGCAGCCGAGCGGCGAGCTCAGTGGTGCGCGAGTGGCTCTCGTCGGGCAGCGTGAGCGGCTCGGGCTCAGAGTCCGGCCCGGCACCCGGCGGTTCCTCACGCGCCGAGGTCTCCCCCGGCGGCGCGGCGAGCTCGGAGGGCTCCGGCGTCTCCTCCGCTTCCGTTGCCCGGACCACGTCCTCGGGCTCGTTGGGCTCGGTCACAGCGTCGTCAGGTTGCTCATGAGCCAGCGGCCGTCGACCTTGCTCAGCGTGATGCGTACGCGCAACAGCCGATCGGTCGCCGGCCTGCCCTTCTGCGTGGTGACGGCGTCGAGCGCGATGAGCGCGACGGCGCTCTTCGCATTGATCGAGCTCAGCGCCGAACGTTGGACGGTGGTCTTCTCCACGATCGTGTGCTGGGTGTAGTACGGCTGGAACGTCTTGATCGTCGCGGTGTAGACCGCTCCGAACGCCGACGTCGCGTTCTTGGCCTCGGCCGCCGCCTCCTCCTGCATGTGGTGGTAGTCGATCGAGGTGAAGTCGACGGCGTACTGAGCGGCGAGTGCCGTCGCCGTGGACCGCTCGCCGCCCAGCGAGTCCCCATTGGAGTCGTGGCGAATCTCGATGACCGCGAACGTCACCGCGACCGCGAGCGCCGCAACCACGGCGGCGAGAGCGGCGAGCGCACGACCCGACGGCCTCTGGAGAGGGTCGGTCATGTGGGCCAGCCCAGCGTGTTTGCCACTAGCGCATGGTAGGGGCGACTAGCAGCCACGTGTAGGACGAGGAGCCGAACACCGGAGCCAACGGGCCGTCCAGGCCGAGCGTGTACAGCTTGCCGTCCAGCCCACGGAGCACGCCGGTCTTCGGGTTATAGGGCTGGAAGAACACCGGGGTGGGCTCGAACGCGGAGTCGTTGGCGAACCGGTCGGCCCGCTCGGCGGCGGCGATCTTGGCCGGCTTGCCCTTCGGGCAGGTAGGCGTCCCGCAGTTGCCGACCTTGCCCGCTCCGGGGAACGGCTGACCGTAGTGCGGGCCCGCGTAGCGGTCGCTGTTGGTCACGTTCGCCGTGTCGCCCTTCGGACGCGGGACGTTGCGGGACCCGCGGATGTCGATCCCCTGAGTGTCGAGCGCGACGTTGTTGCCGTGACAGTAGCCGTCGAGATTGGCCGCGCCTCCCCAGTCCTTCGGCTTGTTGGAGCGGGTCTTCGTCGAGGCGAACCCGGTCTGGCAGAACGACGCGATCTGGGCGTTCGTGACGTTGCCGAACCGCGCGGTCGAGATGCCGTCCGGGCCGGGCGGTGGCAGCGCGTAGAAGGAATCCGCGACGATGGCGGGGTAGAGCTCGAGGACCGCGCGCAGGTTCGGCAGGCGCACGCTCTGGATCTCGCTGAAGGTACCGAGGTTCGTCAGCAGTTCGGGGATCGCGGACTCGTTGTCCTTGAGCAGCAGTTTGAGCTGCTGTGAGGCGGCGCTGCCGCTATCCAGGATCGTGCGTAACGCCGTGTCCTTGCCGCTGATCTCACTGCTCACATCATTGAAGCTCGCGGCGAAGGTCTTCAGCTCCGCGGCGACCTGACGCTGCGTGTCGAGCACCGTCTTGCCGTCGTTGATCAGCCGTTCGGTGTTGGGGAGGTCGTCGCTCGCCGCCTGGGTCAGCGCATCGCCGCCGTCGATCAGCTTGGAGAGGCTCGGACCGAGGTCGACGAAGCTCTTGCCGAGTTCGGTGACGGTGGTCGACAGGTCATGGACGTTGACGCTCGCGAACAGCTGCTCGACGTTACGCAGGATGACGGCATCGTCCACGGGGATGGTGCCCTGCAAGGGCGGCGAGGAGGCGGAGAGATAGGGCCCGCCGGTGCTCTGGGGTTCGAGCTCGACGTACTGCTCGCCGACCGCCGAAAGGTCGGCGACCTTCGCCGTGATCCCGGTAGCAGGGATCTTGTGACCGTGGTTGATCTTGAGGTCGACCATGACGCCACCGGCGTGGTCGATCTTCACGGCGCCGACGCGTCCCACCACCACCCCGCGCTCGGTCACGTCAGCGTTCGTGAAGATGCCGCCCGAGGAGGGCAGGTGCAGCTTGACGGTGTACGGGCCGTTCAGCGGGTTCACGCCGACGTAGGACGCGCCGACGTAGGTGATGCCGACGATCGTCAGCACGATGAAGATCCCGAGCTGGATTTTGGTCAGCCGGCGGATCACGATGAACCTCCCCCGCGCAGCAACCAGCCCAGACCGTCCGCGCGGTCCGCCGGCACCGACGACCCCTTCGTGGCCGCGCCACCGGTCGGGCTGTAGACGCTGCCGGCGGCCGGGCACTGTTCGGTGCCGCCGGACAGCAGCGAGATCAGCTGTGCCTCGGCCGGGCCGAGCGCGGCGGCGAGCTGCGCCGGAGTCTGCCCCGCAAACAGCGCGCACAGCACCGGCGCGACGTCGACCTTGAGGTCGAGGTTGACGTAGTCACCGGGCGCGCCCGCGCTGAAATCGCGCGGGAACGGATAGGTGATGAGGATCTCCAGCGCCCGCGGGAGGTTCGCGCCCGCGGCGGCGAGATGACGCAGCACCGGCTTGAGGTCGCGGAGCTCCGCGATGGTCTGCGAGCTCGAAGCGTTGATGACGCGGCTCGCCACCTTGCCGAAGTCGCCCAGCTTGGTGAGCAGATCGGTGAACTGCGCACGCTCATCGGCGAGCACCCGCAGGCCGGGGCCCAACTCGTCGAGCGCGGTCGCGATCGTCCCGTTTTGCTGCTTCAGCTCGGCGGTGAAGCGATCGAGGCCGTCGATGGCCCGCACGATCTCGTGCTTCTGGTCGGCGAGTCCCCCCACGAAGGTGTTGAGCTGGGACAGCGCGCCGCGCACATCGGCCTCCCGGCCGGCGAGCGCCTTCGAGACCTCGACGCTGATCGTCTGCAGGTCACCGAGGTCGCCGCCGTTGAGGAACTGCGACAGCAGCCCGAAGACCTCTTCGACGCTCGGCAGCTCACTCGCGGAGGCGAGCCGGTCGCCGTTGTGCAACCGGCCGGCCGCCGGCGTGTCGGTGGGAGGTCCGATCGCGACGAACTTCTCACCGAGGAGGGTGGTCTGCTCGAGCGTGGCGACTGCGTTCTCGGGGAGGACGACCGATTGCTTCAGGCGCATCGTGACCTTGGCCTTCAGCGTGCTCGGGTCGAGAGAGATGTCACTCACGTCACCGACCGCGACGTCGTTGACCCGCACCGCCGCCTGCGGCGTGAGGTCCTGAACATCGGCGAACTCGGCCGTGACGGTGTAGGTCTTGCCGGTTGCCGCGCCACCGGGCAGCGGCAGCGAATAGGCGCCGTGGAACCCGCAGCCGGTCAGCATCGCGCCGGCCGCGACGACGGCGGCGCCTACCCGGCTCAGTCGCTTCACTGTCGACCCACCAGGAGCTCCGCCAGGGTCGGCGCCGTGTGCGAGTTGCCGCCAGACCCGGGGATCACGGGCGAGTTCGCGTGGCACCCGACGGCATCGCCGATCACGGCCTCCAGGCCCAGCGTCGAGAGCACCTGGCACAGCGCGCCCGCCGGACCGGTCTTGACCAGAGGCTCCGTGAGATCCGCCTTGGTGTCGAGCGTCTGCGCCGCCGGATCGTAGGCGAGGCTGAGGTTGGACAGGGCCAGCGGTGCGAGGTCGGTGAACTGGGTGATCGCCTCCTGCTCCTTGCTCAGCACGTCGGTGACCTTGGCCAGGCTGTGGATGTCGGTCGTGAGGCTCGCCCGGTTGTCGGCGACGAAGCTCTGCACCGAGGTCAGCGCCGTTGCCAGGTTGGCGAGCGCGGCGCCGAGATCCTTACGCTCGCCGGCGAGCTGGGTGCCGACCTTTGCCAGATTGCGGTTCAGGGCGATGACGCCGCCGTTGTCGTTGGCGAGGGTCGTCGTGAACTTCTGCAGGCTGTCGATCGTGCCGAACAGGTCACCCCGGCTGCCGGCGAGGGTCGAGATCGCCGCGGAGAAGTTGCGGAAGGCCTCGTTGAACGCCTTGCCGTTGCCCTTGAGGTTCTTGGCGCTGATCTTGACCAGCTGCGACAGCGCCCCGTGCTTGTTTGCGCCGTTGGGCCCGAGCGCCTCGTCGAGGGTGTTGATGTTGCTGAAGATCTCGTCGAGCTCGAGCGGCACGGCCGTCTGCTGGGAGCAGGTCGCGAAGTCGGTGCCGCCGGGCGGGCAGCCGAGCACCGCGTGGTCAGGCAGCGTCGCGCCGCTGACGTAGCCCGGGGTCAGCTGGACGTAGCGGTCACTGACGATCGAGGGCTCGACCACGACCGCCTTCGCGTGCAGCGGCACCCGATCGTCGCCGTTGTAGGACATCTCGACCTTGACGACCGTGCCTTCGGGGGTGATCGAGTCGACGTGGCCGACCTTGACGCCCATGATCCGGACATCGTTGCCCTCGTAGAGCCCGATCGTCTTCGAGAAGTACGCCGTGAGGTGATAGGTCTTGCCGCCGCCCGTCGTGACGGCGACGACCACGACGACGATCACGATCACGACGACGGACACGAGCGCGACAATCCCCGCGCCGAACCTGCGAACCAGGTCGCCGAACATGTCTCCGAGGCGCGCCATCAGCGGTTCCCCGAGTTTCCGAGGCTGAGCTTGCCCGCAGAGTTCGTCAGGTTGGTCAGCGTGGTCTCGAACCAGCGTCCGTTGCCGAGGGTGTCGGTGAAGTCGCGGGCGAACGGCGCCGCGAGATGCAGGGTTTCGTCGAGCTCCTTCTGGTTCGCGCGAAGGATCTTGAGCGTCTGCTCCAGCTGGTGAAGCGCCGGTCCGATGATCTTGCGGTTGTCGGCGACGAGACCGGTCAGCTGCTTGGCGAGGGCGGCGGTGCTGACCAGCAGCTGATGGACGACCGCCCGCTGCTGGCTGATCGTGTGAAGGATCAACGAGGAGTCGTCGATCAGCTTCGTGATCTGCTCGTCGTGCGCAGCGATCGTGCTCGTGACGTCGTTCGCCTTGCCGAGCAAGGCAGTCAGCTCGTTGTTGCGCGACGCGATCGTCCGCGACACCTTCTCCAGACCGACGAGCGAGGCATGGACATCACCCGGGGTGTCCTTGAACGTGTCGGCGAGGACCGAGAACGACTTCGCGAGCTGCTTCACGTCGATCTCGCCGGCGCGCTGCCCGAGACCGATGAAGGCCTCCGTGATCGATGTCGGCGTCGTCGTGTGGTCGACCGCGATGGTGTTGTCGGCGAGGTCCCCGTTCCCCGAGGGGACGAGTCCGACGTAGACCGCACCGAGCAGCGTCTCGATCTTGATGTTCGCCGAAGACGCGGCGCCGAGATGCGGTCCGCCGCTGATCTTCATGCCCACCCTCACGACGTTGCCGCCGGGGACGGTCGCCGTGGGCTGGACGTACACGAGCTTGACCGACGTGACCTTGCCGACCAGCACGCCGTTGACTCGGACTCCGGCGCCCTTCTGCAAGCTCGCCGCGTCGCTGAACTCGGCGTAGACGGTGTGTCCGGAAGTGATGAACGGCAGGCTGCCCACGTTGAGCGCGAACAGCAGCAGCAGGACGATCAGCACCACACCGCCGATGCCGATCGGCAGTGGGCTGCGCTCGCGGAACGGCTTCATGACGCCGCCGGGCAGGACGGGGACTGCGACGCCGCGGGCTGCAGCTGGACCGGCAGTCCGACAACCGCAGCCGAGCACAGCCAGAAGTTGAAGTAGCCGCCGTAGCTGCCGGTCCGGATGATCCGCGTGAGCTTGGCGGGTTCGCGCTGCAACCAGGCGGCGAGGGCGTTCTGGGTCTTGTCGACGACGTCCTTCGTGTTGTTGAGGTTGCTGGCCAGCTTGGTGAGGTGACGGAGGTCCGCCGGAAGGCTCGGCCGGATCCCCGTGATCAGCTTCGAGCTGCTGGTCGCGAGGTCATTGAGGTTGACCAGCGCACTCGAGATGGCGTCACGGTCGCCGGCCAGCCCGGTGACCAGCCGCTGCAGCTGGTCGACCGTCTCGCCGAGCCCCTTGTCCCGTTGCTGAACCGTCGAGAGCACGGTGAGCAGGTTGTCGATCACGTGACCGATCGCCGCGTCGCGCTGGGCGACCGTGTTCGTCAGCGACGCGGTCTGCTTGAGCAGGCTGTCGATCGTGCCGCCCTCACCCTGCAGCGTCTTGATGATCTCGAGCGCGAACTTGTTGACATCGTCGGGGGACAACGCACGGAACAGCGGCTTGAAGCCGTTGAACAGTGCGGTGAGGTCGAGCGCGGGACTCGTCTGAGTCTCCGGGATCACCGCGTCCTTGGTCGACAGCGTGGTGCCGCCCGGACGCGAGACCAGGTTCAGGTAGCGCTGTCCGACCAGGTTGAGGTACTGGACCTTCACCTCGGTCGTCGTCTTCATCGGCACGGTCGTGTCGACCGTGAACGACACCTGCGCGTAGTTGTTGCTCCCGCTCGACATCGACTTGATCGACTTGACCGTGCCGACGCGCACGCCGGCCATCCGGACGTCGCTGCCGGTGATCAGGTCGGTCACGTCGGAGAAGTTCGCCTTGTACGTGTGCGTAGAGCCGAACGTGCGGTTGCTGACGACGACGCCGAGTACGGCGGTCGCCAGGATCGTCACGACGGCGAAGATGATCAGCTTCACGGCCGCGCCGAGGGTCTGGCCCCTCATCGCAGCACCACCATCCCGCGCAGCATGGGCCCGAGCAGCAGGTCGTTGAGCCCGTTCGACGTCGGCGTCTTACCGGTGATCTCGGCGAGGATCATCGCGATCTGCGACTGCTCGGCGGAGGACCCGACGCCGCCGGTCGACCCCGAGAACAACGACTGCGCAGAGCTGTCGCGGGTCGCGGCACCCGATCCTGCGTATCCGCCTGCCGCGTAGTTGCCGTCCGGAGCGAACGGGTACTTGGAGTTCTCCGGGTGCAGGGCGTGGTTGCCGTACGGCAGGCCGTAGCAGTTCGCCGGAAGCTTCGCCCGGGTGAACTCCTTGAGCGACGGACGGTCCTTCTGGGTGTAGACCCCCCGGTCGTTGACCGGAATCAGGTGGATGTGGAGCTCGCCGCCGGAGAACGCGTGCTCGAGCCGCTGGCGGTCGAAGATCGACAGGCCGTTGGGCAGGCACTCGAGGACGATCGAGTAGTCGGACAGGACGTCAGCAGGGCCCTTGCTGTACTTCGCCAGGTTGATCAGGCCCTTGCCGTTCTTCTTGAAGAAGTCGCGAGCGGTGTCGGCGAACCCGGCCGTGCCTTCCAGGAACTGCGCGTACGGGTCCTGCTTGACCGTGAAGGTCTTGGCGGTGACCGAGAAGTTCTTGAGGATGCCGAGCAGGTCCGGCGCCGCGTCGGCGTAGTTGCTGGCCAGGTCGGCGAGGCCCGCGATGTCATGCTGGATATTCGGGAGGTCCTGGTTGAGCTGCCCGAAGTAGGTGTTGATCAGGCTCAGGCTGTGACCCAGCTTCTCGCCGCGCCCCTGCAGCGCCTCGGCGGTGTTGGACAGCGCGATCGACAGGTCCTGCGGGTTGACGGCGCGCAGCACCGGCACCAGCTTCGTGAACACGTCCTGCAACTCGACCGCGACCTCCGAACGGTCCTCCTGGATCGTCGAGCCGGCTGCGAGCGCTCCGACCGGGTTGTCCGGCGCGATGAGGTCGACGAACTTCTCGCCGAACAGCGTCTTCGGCAGGATCCGGGCGAGCACGTTGCCCGGGATCACCTGGTCCTTGATGATCGACTTCGACAGCTCGAGCGTGAGCGTCGCCTGCTCACCGTTGCTGTGCACCGCGCTGACCCGGCCGACCAGTACGCCGTTGTACTTCACGTCCGCGGGGATGATCAGCTGGTTGCCGATCCGCGTCGCCTCGAGGGTCACCTTGTCGCTGCCCTGGCCGGGCAGCGCCTTGTTGTAGATCAGGACGGTCAGCCCGAGCAGGATGACGATCACGCCGAGAAACGCCACGCCCTGAAGGCGACGTTTCACGCGCAGTCGCGTTTCGCTGCGGGACATATCGCTACCCCGCGATCCTGACCGTGGTGTTGGCACCCCACAGCGCAAGGCTCAGGAAGAGATCGATGACGTTGATGGCGACGATGGAAGTACGCACCGCGCGGCCTACCGCAACTCCCACCCCGGCCGGACCGCCGCTGGCGTAGTAGCCGTAGTAGCAGTGGATCAGCATCACGACGATCGCGAAGATGATGATCTTCAAGAACGAATAGAAGACGTCTGTGGGCACCAGGAACGTATGGAAGTAGTGGTCGTACGTGCCGCCCGACTGGTGGAAGAACAGGGTCACGATCAGCCGGGTCGAGAAGTACGACGCGACGAGCCCGACGATGTAGAGCGGGATGACCGCGATCAGGCCCGCGATCAGCCGCGTCGTCACGAGGTAGGGAATCGACGGGATGCCCATGACCTCGAGGGCGTCGATCTCCTCGCTGATCCGCATTGCGCCGAGCTGCGCGGTGAACCCGGCACCCACGGTCGCAGTGAGCGCCAGCCCTGCCACGATCGGTGAGATCTCGCGCGTGTTGAAGTACGCCGAGACGAAGCCGGCGAACGCCGAGATGCCGATCTGCTGCAGGCCCTGGTAGCCCTCGAGGCCGACCTCGGTGCCGGTGAAGAACGTGAGGAACGCGACGACGCCGACGCTGCCACCGATCAGTGCGAGCGCGCCGGAACCGAGGCTGACCTCGGCGATCAGCCGGACGACCTCCCGCTTGTAGGAGATGAGCGTTCGGTAGAACCAGCCGAGCGAGCGCAGGTAGAACGACAACTGCTCGCCGGCGTCCTCCAGTCCGCCCATCGCAACGCGGTAGGGGGCGCCGACGACCCGGGTCACAGCCCGGACCGGGCGCGGCAGCGAGAGCGGTGCGTTGGCCACGTCAGATCGCCTTCTGCGGAACGATCGTGAAGTAGACCTCCGTGATCACGAAGTTGATCATGAACAGCAACATGAACGCGATGATCACGGACTGGTTCACGGCGTCGCCGACGCCCTTCGGACCGCCCTTCGGGTTCAGGCCCTTGTAGGACGCGACGAGCGCGGCCATCGCGCCGAACAACAGTGCTTTGACCTCACCGACGTATAAGTCGGGTAACTGCGCGAGCGCCGTGAACGATGAGATGTACGCGCCGGGCGTGCCGTGTTGCAGCATCACGTTGAACACATAGCCGCCGATGACGCCGACGACGGAGACCAGGCCGTTGAGCAGGACGGCGACGATCATGCTGGCGGCCACGCGCGGCACCACGAGCCGCTCGAGCGGGGAGATGCCGAGCACCTCCATGGCATCGATCTCGTCGCGGATCTTGCGGCTGCCGAGGTCGGCGCAGATCGCCGAGCCGCCCGCGCCGGAGATCAGCAGCGCGCACACGATCGGCGCCGCCTCGCGCAGGATCGCCAGCACGGAGGCCGATCCGGTGAACGACTGCGCGCCGACCTGGCGGGCGAGGTTTCCGATCTGCAGCGCGATGACCGCGCCGAAGGGAATCGAGACGAGCGCGGTCGGCAAGATCGTGACGCTCGCGATGAACCACGCCTGCTCGAGCATCTCGCGCCACTGGAAGCGCAGGTAGCGCACCGAGCGCCAGAACGCCACGATGGTGTCCAGGCACATCGCGAAGAAGCTGCCGCTCGCCCGAAACGGCGCGGCGACACTGGCTGAACTCACGAGGAGCGTCTCCCCGTACCCCGCTTCGATGCAGCGGTACCGGTGGATCCGGTGCTCCGGGCCGTACGGCGGACGGTCGTCTTCTTGGCGGCGG
>DASZTV010000050.1:0-9959 GCA_035548125.1 Mycobacteriales bacterium
CGGTCCTCGTCCCAGTCGGTCTTGAAGTTCGCCTGGACCTCTGTCGTCATCACGAAGACGTGCTCGTGGATCAGTGTTCGGCCGAGGGCCCCGATGTCGATGGGGCCCCCGGCCGTGGGGATTTCGCTCAACCAGTCACCGCGCAAGAGGCATGGTCGGAAGAATCGTTCTGTTGAACGTCGAGTTCGTCACGCCGGCGAAGGACGCGTACCAGGCGGCCGCTGCCGTCGCGACGCCAAGCCACCCGCCGATGTGTGTCAGGTGCGCACTCGCGTGGAAGGCGCCGATGGTGAGGAACACGAAGGTGATCGTAAGCAGTACGAAGACCAGAAGCACGGCGCCGCTCACCCGCAGTGCAGCGATCGTCATGTACGCCGTGAAGATCGTCCAGGCGAGGAAGAACGTCCCGAACAGTGCCGTGGTCTCCGGCGTCCCGGGCACCAGCTTGCCGACCTGGACGATGAAGAAGACGGCGATCCAGAAGCCGCCGAAGGAGCTGAAGGCGGTCGCGCCGAACGTGTTGCCGCGCTTGAACTCCCACATGCCGGCAAGCAGCTGCACGGCTCCGCCGTACGCGATGGCGGTGTAGACCGCCGCGCCCGCGGCTGATGGGTACACGTTGGCGTTGGCCAGGCTGAGGATGAACGTGGTGAGGGCGAATGCCGCGAGGCCGAGCGGGGCCGGGTCGGCAACGTCGGGAAGTGGCGCAGGTAGCGGTCGTTCCGATGTCGACGTCGACATGCCTTATTCCTCTTTCTCTGAGCCCCCGTCCATGCGCTCGCGGATGGCGTCCGTGACGGTCGGGTCGAGCAATGTCGTCACGTCCCCCAGCTCCCGGTGCTCCGCGATGTCTCGCAGCAGCCGACGCATGATCTTGCCGCTGCGGGTCTTGGGAAGCTCCGGTGTCACAAGGACCTGCCGGGGCTTCGCGATCGGGCCGATCTGCTTCGCGACGTGGTCACGGAGCGACTGCACGAACTCGTCACCGGACGATTCGTCCTCCGCGACGCTGCCGCGCGGGGTCACGAAGGCGACGATCGCCTGACCCGTCATCGCGTCGCTGGCGCCGACCACCGCCGCTTCCGCCACCGAGGGATGGCTCACGAGAGCATGCTCGACCTCGGTCGTGGAGATCCGGTGCCCGGAGACGTTCATGACGTCGTCGACCCGGCCGAGCAGCCACAGGTCACCGTCGTCGTCCTTCTTCGCGCCGTCGCCGGCGAAGTAGACGCCGTCGAAGCGCGACCAGTACGTGTCCTTGTAGCGCTTGTCGTCGCCCCAGATGCCGCGCAGCATCCCGGGCCACGGCTCGGTGAGGACGAGGAACCCGCCGCCGCCGTTACCGACCGGCTTGCCCTCGTTGTCGACGACCTCGGCGCTGATCCCCGGGAACGGGGTCATCGCCGCGCCGGGCTTTGTGGCCGTGACACCGGGCAGCGGCGTGATCATGATGCCGCCGGTCTCGGTCTGCCACCACGTGTCGACGACCGGGGTACGCCCGCCTCCGACGTTCTCGCGGTACCAGATCCACGCCTCGGGGTTGATCGGCTCGCCGACCGACCCGAGCAGCCGCAACGACGACAGGTCGTAGGGCTCGAGCTCGGTTGCGCCCCACTTCATCAGCGTCCGGATCGTGGTGGGTGCGGTGTAGAGGATCGACACCTGATGGTCCTGGATCAGCTTCCACCAGCGCGCCTTGTCCGCCGGGTGCGGTGTGCCCTCGTACATCACCGAGGTCGCCTGGTTGATCAGCGGTCCGTAGACGATGTAGCTGTGCCCGGTGATCCACCCGATGTCGGCCGCGCACCAGTAGATGTCCCGGTCCGGCTTGAGGTCGAACACCAGGCGGTGTGTGCACGCGACGTGGGTGAGGTAGCCGCCGGTGGCGTGCAGGATGCCTTTCGGCTTCGCGGTGGTTCCCGACGTGTACATCATGAACAGCGGGTGCTCGGAGTCGAATGACTCCGCCTCGTGCTCCTCCGAGGCCTGCTCGACGACGTCGTGCCACCAGACGTCCCGTCCGTCGGTCCAGGCGACGTCGTCGCCGGTACGTCGGACGACGAGCACGTGGCGTACGTCCGGGCAGGCTTCGAGCGCCTCGTCGACCGCGGGCTTGACCGGGGTCGGCGCGCCGCGGCGGAACTGGCCGTCGGTCGTCACGACGACGCGCGAGTCGGGGTCGAGGATCCGGCCGCGCAGCGAGTCGGAGGAGAAGCCGCAGAACACCACGTTGTGCGGCGCACCGAGCCGGGCGCACGCCAGCATCGTGACGACGGTCTCCGGGATCATCGGCATGTAGATGGTGACCCGGTCGCCGGCCTTCACGCCGAGTGCCGCGAGCCCGTTGGCCGCCTTGCAGACCTCGCGCTTCAGGTCCGCGTAGGTGACATCACGCCGGTCGCGCTCGCCGTCGCCGATCCAGTGGTAGGCGACCTTGTCACCCGCGCCCGCATCGACGTGGCGGTCGACCGCGTTGACGCAGGCATTGAGCTCGCCGCCGATGAACCATTTCGAGAAGGGCAGCTTCCACTCCAGGACCTTGTCCCAGGGCTTGGTCCAGGTCAGCGCCCGCGCCTGTTCCTCCCACCAGGCGAGGCGGTCCGCGCCGGCGTCGGCGTACGTCACTTCGGTCGCATTGGCCTCGCGGGCGAGATCGGCGGGCGGGGGGAAGCGGCGGGTCTCGGTGAGAAGGGCATCAAGCGCAGCGTCTGACATCTCGGCGGCCTTTCCGAACTCTCGACTTGGGCCTTGCCCAGTCCAGATCAGACCACACCCGTCCGATTGGTGGATCTTTGCGCCATGCTTACCGGCCATGGCGCTGATGTCGTTGCAGGACGCTGCCTTCCTGCTACCCGAAACCCGGGACCAGCCGATGCACGTCGGCGGGCTGCAGCTGTTCCAGCGCCCGGAGGGTGCCGACCGGGACTTCCTCGAGCACGTGTACGCAGAGATGCTCGCGGTGGAGGAGGTGTCGCCGCTGTTTCGGCGGCGTGCGCACCGCGGCCTCGCCACCCTCGGGCAGTGGGCGTGGGAGAACGACGACGACCTCGACCTCGAGCATCACGTCCGGCACTCGGCGCTGCCGCGACCCGGTCGGATCCGGGAGCTGCTGGCGTTGGTGTCCCGGCTGCACAGCTCGCTGCTCGACCGGCAGCGGCCGCTCTGGGAGCTGCACCTGATCGAGGGCCTCGAGGACGGTCGGTTCGCCGTCTACTCGAAGCTGCACCACGCGGTCATGGACGGGGTGTCCGGGCTTCGCCTGATGCAGAGCTCGCTGTCGACCGACCCCGACGACCGCAGCCTTTGCGCGCCGTACCTCCCCCGGGAGAGCCGGTCGGGCCACGCCGGCGGCGGCTTCTCGCCGGCGGCACTAGCGGGCCTGGCCAAGGAGGCGGTAACCGAGGCAGTCGCGCTCGGCCCGCTGGTCTGGCGCGCCGCCGAGCGGTTGGTCCGTGAGCAGGCGGCCGCGTTGCCGAGTCCGGCGCCGCGCACCATGCTCAACGGCCCGATCACGGGGTCCCGTCGCTTCGCCGCGCAGTCCTGGCAGCTGGAGCGGCTGCACGCGGTGCGGAAGGCCGCGGGCGTGACGCTCAACGACGTGGTTCTCGCGATGTGCTCGGGCGCGCTCCGCACCTACCTCGCGGAGCAGGATGAGCTGCCCGACGCGTCGCTGGTAGCGATGGTTCCGGTGCATCTGGCGAGCATCGGCAAGGGCACGAGTGCGGGCAACAACGTCGGGGCGATCCTCGCCAGCCTCGGCACCGACGAGGCGGACCCGGCCCGCCGGCTCGAGACGATCGTCGCCTCCATGCAGGACGGCAAGGACCTGCTCGCCGGCCTCAGCCGGATGCAGGCCATCGCGATGTCGGCCGTGTCGATGGCGCCCCTCGCGATGAGCTCGTTCTCGGGGGTGACGCGGATGCTCCCGCCGCCATTCAACCTGGTGATCTCCAACGTGCCGGGCCCGAAGGAGCCGTTGTGGATGCAGGGGGCGCGGCTCGACGCGTTCTATCCGCTGTCGATCCCGACGGTCGGCCAGGCGCTGAACATCACGGTGACGAGCTACGTCGACAACATGGAGTTCGGCCTCACCGGCTGCCGGCGCCACGTCCCGCACCTGCAGCGGCTGCTCACCCATCTCGACACCTCGCTCGAGGAGCTGGAGCGCGCGGTCGGCTGAACCGGATCGGCTCGGGCGCCGTGGTGAACGTCGTGGGAGCAGTGAGCTCGTGGACGCGGGGATGATGGTCCTCGTGGATCACCGGGACGAGTCCGCGCTGCGCGAGTTGTACGACGCGCACGCGGGGGCTCTGCTCGCCTATGCCATGCGGCTGACCGGCGGTGACCGCGGCCGGGCCGAGGACGTCGTACAGGAGACGATGCTTCGCGCCTGGCGGCACCGCGACTCACTCGACGAGGACAAGGGCCCGATCCGGCCTTGGCTGTTCACCGTCGCCCACCGTGTCGCGATCGATGCGTATCGGGCGCGGTCGGCGCGCCCCCAGGAGGTCGGTGACAGCGTGCTACACGCGGTGCCGACCGCCGACGACATCGACGCCCGGCTGGACCGGCTGCTGATCAGCGACGCGATGATGGCGTTGTCCGCCGAGCACCGGACCGTCCTGGTCGAGACCTACTACAAGGGACGTTCGGTGGCCGAGGCCGCTGACGTGCTCGGCGTGCCACCGGGAACCGTGAAGTCCCGGACGTTCTATGCGTTACGTGCGCTGAAGCTCGCTCTCGCGGAAAGGGGGGTGACGACTTGACCGGTTGCGAGCACACCATTGCGCTCGGTGCCTACGTGCTCGGCACTCTCGAGGAAGCGGAGCGCGGGCAGCTCGACACTCATCTGCGGGAGTGCGCGGAGTGCCGCGCCGAGCTCGCCGAGCTCGTCACGCTGCCGCCGCTGCTCGAGCGGCTGAGCCTGCAGGACCTGGGGGAGGCGATCCCCGTCGCGGCCGTTCCCGAGTCGCTGTTCGACAGGGTTGCGGCCCAGGCGCGGGCCGAAGAGGAACGCGACCGGGCCGAGACCGGCGAGGCGGTGGTCGTCCCATTCCCGCGTCGTCGTCGCGTCCGGCTCGTGGCTGCCGCTGCCGCGGTCGTGCTGCTGGGCGGCGCCGCGACGACCGTCGCGCTGGTCAACTCCTCGGGCTCGTCAGGCGCCGAGGTGCGAATCGGCGCGCAGGGACCCGTGCACATGCGGGTCACGCTGTCCTCGCAGACCGCTGGGACGGCACTACGGGTCAGCGTGTCGGGACTGCCGAAGGACGAGCACTGCCGGCTGGTCGCGGTCGCCGCCGACGGCAGCCGGGACCTGGTCGGCAGGTGGTGGGCGACGTACGCCGGCGAGGCTCAGGTCACCGGGTCCACGACGATCGCCGCTGCGGACATCGCTCGCCTCGTCCTTTACGGCACGGACGGCGAGCGGCTGGTCACCGTCCCGGTCTGACCGCGGCACTGAAGTCCGCTCGGGCTAGGCGCCGTAGGGCCATTCGGAGTAATTCGATGTGGCATTCGCTTCGCCCGGGTGCCGGGTGGCGGAAGCGGACATTTGGGGCACCATCCGAGATATCCGCTGCTCACCCCTCAGCAGCCGTCCTGGGAGCTCGCCGTGCAATGCGCCGCTCGTGAGGTGCTCACGCTCGCGCCGTCACGGCTTGCCCCGGCGCAGGCGAGGCGCGCGGTCCACGACTTCGCCGTGGCGGTCTCGCCGAGCGCCGCGCGCACCGCGGAGCTGCTCGCCTCCGAGCTGGTCACCAACGCGGTGACGCACGGCCGCGGGAGCGTCCGCGTCGTCATGGAGTACGACACGGACGGGCTGGCGGTGACGGTGTCGGACGAAGAGCCGTCGCCTCCGGTCGTGAGCGACGGTCCGGTGTCCGCGACGAGTGGGCGCGGGCTACGTCTGGTCGATGTGCTGTCCAGCGACTGGGGAGTGGTGCGCGGACGGACCGGCAAGGGCGTCTGGTTCCGGCTCGCCTAGGGCTACTGACAAGGGCATCGGGGTAGGTTAGGCTCACCTAACAGACCTGCGCTCCGCCGCGCATCCGGCTCTGGGACGAGGACATGCTTCCCACCTTCGTGATCGGGCTCCGTGAGGGACTCGAAGCCGCGCTGATCGTCGGGATCATCGCGGCCTTCCTGCGTAAGCAGGGGCGCCACGAGCTGCTGCGATGGGTGTTCGTCGGGATCTCCTGCGCGGTCGGGCTGTGCGTCGCCGTCGGCGTCGCGCTGGACGTGCTGTCCCGCGACCTGCCGCAGCGCCAGCAAGAAGGCATGGAGACCGTGATCGGCGCGCTCGCCGTCGGGATGGTCTCGTACATGGTCGTCTGGATGCGCCAGCACTCGCGCGAGCTGAAAGGCGCCCTCGAGGGCGCTGCGGCCTCGGCGCTGGAGTCAGGTGTCGACCGGGCAGGTCGCGCGCTCGTCGTAATGGCCTTCCTGGCCGTGCTCCGCGAGGGGTTCGAGACCGTCGTCTTCCTGCTCGCGGCGTTCAACGAGGCCGGCAGCGGCAGCGGCCCGGTTGCGGGCGCGGTCAGCGGTATCGCGGTCGCGTTGCTGCTCGGCTACGGCATCTACCGCGGTGGGGTGCGCCTCAACCTCGCCAAGTTCTTCCGCGCCACAGGTCTGGTGCTGGTCCTGGTCGCCGCCGGCCTGGTCATGACGGCGTTCCACACCGCCCACGAAGCGGGCTGGCTCAACGCGGGTCAGGGGCAGACCTTCGACCTGTCCTGGCTGGTGCACCCGGGCAGCGTGCGTGCCTCGCTGCTCACCGGCATCCTCGGACTGCAGCCCCGCCCGGTCGTGATCGAGCTGGTCGGCTGGCTGGTCTACCTGGTGCCGGTCGCGGCGTACGTCGCGTGGCCGGCAGGCCGGAAGATCCCACCGCGCCGCGCCGCCGTCGGTGCCACGGCGCTGGCCGGTCTCGCGGCAGTCGCCGCGGGCGCACTGGTGCTGGCCAGCCCGGGCAACCCGACGAGGCACCCGAGCCCGGCGGGCCTCACCCGCGCCGGCACCGCAGTGGTCGACGGTATGCACGTCGACCGCTACCGCCGGACGGCGACCACGCCCGTGGCGCCCGGTCGGTTCGCGTCGGCACTGTCCGACGTCGCGGTCGCCCGGCTCAACGGCGGCCGGCTGCCGCTCGGGCTCAGCGCCTCGTCGACGAAGGTCCCGGTCTCGTACTTGGCGCAGACGGTCACCACCGTGGACGTCGCCCCGGATACGAACCGGGTGATCGCGCGGCGGTCGAGCGAGCGCGTCCTGGCCACCGCGCACCTGTCGGTGGGCGTGGTTCCGCTGCCGCAGCCCGTGTCGAGCACGACGAAGGGGTCACCGGGTGCGCAGGTGAGCGCCGCGGTCGCCGCCGCGCGTGACGACTCCGCCGCGCTGGACCGGCGTGCAGATCTGCGCCAGGGCGCGGCCTCGCTTGCCGTGGTCGCCGGCCTGTTCCTCATTGCCGGCGCGGTCGCCGGCCTGGCGTCCCGCCGCCGCACCACCGCTGCGGCGACCCCCGTGGACGGCGCTACGAGCCCCCTGATAGAAAGGGAGGTAAGCCTTACCTAAGCAGGGAGATGTCGTGCACCGCACCCCACCGCTGACCGCCCGCGCGATCGGGTTCGCCGGGCTGGGTCTCGCCGGCTCACTCGCCCTGTCGGCATGCGGCGGCACCAGCTCCGGCGACGGAGCCACCACGCCCGCGGCTGGCAGCCGCCACGCCACCGTCACGATCACCCAGGCCGCCGGCTGCGAGCTCTCCGCGACCACGTTCCCCGCCGGCGCGCTGACCTTCGACGTCACCAACAAGGACGCCACTGGCGTCACCGAGGTCGAGTTGGAGCGCGGCGAGCGGATCGTGGGGGAGAAGGAGAACCTGCCTCCGGGCTTCTCCGGCACCTTCTCGGTCAACGTCGACGGCGGGAGTTACACGCTGTACTGCCCGGGCGCCGCGCGGGAGAACATCCCGGTAACGGTCACGGGCACCGCTCCCACCTCCGCCAGCGGCAGCATCGAGTCGCTCCTCAAGCAGGGCAGCCGGGAGTACGCCGAGTACGTCACCGAGCAGGCCGGCTCCCTGGTGACCGCGGCGAAGAAGCTGCAGTCGGCCATCGCGAGCGGCAACCTCGCGGCGGCCCAGGCGTCGTACGACAAAGCCCGTCCCTACTACGAGAAGATCGAGCCGGTCGCCGAGTCCTTCACGATCGGCAGGAACAGCCTCGACGCCGACCTCGACGCGCGCGAGGGGGACGTCCCCGCCGCCAAGTGGCAGGGCTTCCACCCGATCGAGAAGGCGCTGTTCCAGGCGAAGACGACGGACGGCTTGTCGACCCTCGCCGCCGGCCTGGTGAAGAACACCCAGAAGCTGCAGCGGCTCACGACCGGCTTGACCTACCAGCCGTACGAGCTCGCCAACGGTGCGCAGGGGCTGCTCGATGAGGTCGCGAGCTCCAAGATCACCGGTGAGGAGGAGCGGTACTCCCGCATCGACCTGCTCGACTTCGCCAACAACGACGAAGGCGCGGAGCAGGCGTTTTCCGCGTTGGAGCCGGGTCTGTCGAAGATCGACCCGCAGCTCACGAGGACGATCGTCGCCCGCTTTGCCGCGCTCGACGCGCTCGTCGACAGCTACCGCACGAGCGCCAACCCGTCGGGCTTCGTCTACTACGACGTGCTCACCAAGGCGGACAAGCGCAAGCTCGCTGCCGCGGTGAAGGCGGTTCAGGAGCCGTTGTCCCAGGTCGCCAGCAAGGTGGCTAAGGTCTGAGCGCGATGACCGACGAGCACGACGGACGACCGGCGTCGCCGAGCCGTCGTCGTTTCGTCGGCGGAGCGATCGGCGCGGCCGGCGTTCTCGTCGCGGGCGGCGCGAGCGGCATTGCGATCGGTCGGGCCACGGACGACTCCTCGACATCGCACGCGGCGGCCGTGGTGCCGTTCTACGGCGAGCATCAGGCGGGCATCGCCACTCCCGCGCAGGACCGGCTGGCGTTCGCCGCGTTCGACCTGACCACCACGGACCGCGAGCAGGTCAAGGTGCTGCTCGGGACCTGGGCGGCGGCTGCGGCGCGGATGACCGCCGGTGAGCAGATCGGCGCGGTGAACACCGCCCCGCAGGCGCCACCGATCGACACCGGCGAGGCGCTCGGCCTGCCGCCCGCGCAGCTCACCATCACGGTCGGGTTCGGTCCGTCGCTGTTCGACCACCGGTTCGGCCTCGCGCGGCAGCGTCCTGCTGCCCTCGCCGACATCCCGCCGCTTCCCGGCGACGTGCTGCGTCCCGGCATCAGCGATGGCGACATCGGGGTGCAGGCCTGCTCCAACGACCCGCAGGTCGCCTTCCACGCGATCCGCAACTTCGCCCGGCTGGCCCGCGGCGCTGCGGTGATGAGGTGGTCGCAACTCGGGTTCGGGCGTACGTCATCGACCTCCACGTCGCAGGAGACGCCGCGCAACCTGATGGGGTTCAAGGACGGCACCAACAACATCAAGGCCGAGGACGCCCGTGACTTCGACGACTTCGTGTGGGTCGGCCCGGAGACCGACCAGCGGTGGATGCGCGGCGGCAGCTATCTGGTCACTCGGCGGATCCGGATGCTCATCGAGTCCTGGGACACCGACTACCTGGCCGACCAGGAGAACGTGTTCGGGCGCTACAAGAACAGCGGCGCGCCGTTCGGTGGCACCAGCGAGTTCGACACCGTCGACCTGGGGGCGAGGCGTCCCGACCACGACCCGGTGGTCCCGGCCGGTGCCCACATCCGGCTGGCGTCACCGTCGCTGCACGGCGGGAAGAAGATCCTGCGGCGCGGCTACTCCTTCACCGACGGCATCGACCCGGATACCGGGCTGCTCGACGCCGGGCTGTTCTTCATCGCCTACCAGCAGGACCCGCGCAAGCAGTTCGTACCGATCCAGCGGCTGCTCGGCCGGCACGACAACCTCAACGAGTACATCCGGCA
>DASZTV010000051.1:0-124231 GCA_035548125.1 Mycobacteriales bacterium
GGCGCCCGGGCATTCCGACGCCTCACAGACACTCGCGATATATCGGCAACATATCACGTAATGATCGCCTGTCAAGCCCCGCGCCAGTCGGTCACGAAGAACACACAAACGTGGTTGTTGAGGTCGCCGAGAAGATGACACGCCCGGGAAATCTCACTCCCGTCACGTTTGTGTTCTGGTTCGCACCAGGTTCACTGGAATGGTGACGAGGGATGAGCGGTTGATGGTGACCGCGTTGTCGCTGTTGACCGGTTACCTCGGGGTCGAGGTCGTCGTCGGGCTGCTGGCGCACTCCCTCGCGCTGCTCGCCGACGCGGGACACCTGGTCACCGACGTCTTCGCGTTGGGCGCTGCGGTCGTCGCGGCGCGGCTGGCCCGGCGGCCGGCCGTGGGGCACTGGACGTTCGGGCTCGCCCGCGCCGAGGTGCTCTCCGCGGCGGTCAACGGCGTGACCCTGCTCGTCGTCGCCGTGATCGTCACCGTCGAGGCGATCCGCCGGCTGGTCCACCCGGTCGAGGCCGGCGGGGGAGCGATGGTCGCCGTCGGCGCATCGGGGCTGGCCGTGAACCTGCTTGCTGCCCTCGTCCTGTCGCGGACCGAGCGGCGATCCATGAACCTGGCCGGTGCGATGGCGCACGTCGTGACGGATGCGTACGGCTTTGGCGCGGCAGCCGTCGCCGGCATCGTGATCCTGGCGACCGGATGGCACCGCGCCGACCCGGTGGCCTCGCTGGTCGTCGTGCTGCTGTTGCTCCACGCCGCGAGATCCCTGCTCGCGGCGTCGGGAAGGGTGCTGCTCGAGGCGGCGCCGAGCGAGGTCGACATGGTGTTGGTCCGCACGCATCTGCTCGAAGCGTCCTACGTCGTCGACGTTCACGACCTCCACGTCTGGACGGTGACATCGGGCCTTCCTGCCCTGTCCGTGCACGTCGTGATCGCCGATGACTGCTTCAGCAACGGCAGCGCGCCCGCGCTGCTCGACGAGCTGCAGGCCTGCCTCGCCGGCCACTTCGACGTGGAGCACTCCACGTTCCAGCTCGAGCCCGCCGGTCACAGCGACCACGAACCGGCGCTGCACTAAGCGACGATGAGCAATCCAGGGCGGGACGCCGCCGCCGGTGCCGTGCGGCTTGGCGCCGCCGTCGTGCTGGTGGCGTTCAACCTCCGGCTGGTCATCGCGAGTCTCGGGCCGGAGCTCGACAACGTCCGCGCCGGGCTCGGCCTGTCCGACACCGCGACGTCGGTGCTCACGGCCCTGCCGGTGTTCGTGTTCGGCCTGCTCGCACTCGCTGGACCCTGGTTGTCGCACCGGTTCGGCCTGCGCCGCTCGCTGCTCATCGTGCTGGTGCTGCTGACCGCCGGCTCGGCGCTTCGGGTCGGCCCCAACAGCTTCACGCTCTTCGCGGGAACCCTGCTCGCCGCGTCGGGTATCGCCGTCGCGAACGTGCTCATGCCGGTGGTCGCCCGTCGTGAGTTTCCGACGCGTACCGGGCTGATGCTCGGCCTGTCGACGACCGCGACCATCGGATCAGTCGCGGCGGCCGCCGGCCTCACCGTGCCGATCGCGAACGCGCTGGATGCCGGCTGGCGTGCCGGCCTCGGCATCTGGGCCGCGCTGACCGGTCTGACGCTGGTGATCTGGCTGCCGTTCGCCGTTGGGCGCCACGAGCGGGACGAAGGCGAGGCGCCCCACATCTCTCGCGCGCTGTTCCGCAGCCCGCTCGCCTGGATGATCACGCTGTTCTTCGGCCTGCAGTCGCTCAACGTCTACGTCGTCGTCAACTGGCTTCCGTCCATCTACCAGGACCACGGGTACTCGGACACGGCCGCTGGCGGGCTGCTCGCGCTCAACGTGCTGGTCCAGCTGCCGGTGTGCCTGGTCACACCGTCACTCGCGAGCCGTGCGCGCCGGCAGCATCCGTTCGTCCTCGGCGTCATCGCGTGCTCGGCGATCGCCTTCCTCGGCATCCTGCTCTCGCCCACGAAGCCGGCGGTGCTCTGGCTGGTCGTTCTCGGCTTCGCGCAGGGTGCGGCGTTCCCGCTGTGTCTGAGCTTCCTGGTGCTCCGGACCCGCACTCACGCGGAAACCACGCAGCTGTCGACGATGATGCAGTCGATCGGCTACTTGATCGCGGGCCTGGGGCCGCTGGTGTTCGGTGCATTGCATGCCGCGACCGACTCCTGGCGCGGCCCGATGGTGTTCTTGCTTGCGCTGCTCGTTCCGGAGCTGTGGGCCGGCCTCCGCGCGTCCTCCCCGGGTTTCGTCGACGGAGCCGCCGAGCCCGCCCCGAGCGCTCAGAGATCAACTTGACTCCTCCCTCAGGAGCCCCCATACCCTCGCGCGCATCGCCGGTAGGAACTCCGCCTTCACCGCGCGACTGAGCGGGTCGCTGGTCGCGCTGGTCCTGCTTGCCGCGACCCTGGTGGACCTCTCACCCGCGCAGGCCGGCAAGTACGACTTCTGCCCGCCGGCGAGGACCAACGCCAACACCCAGCTGGTGTTGCACCGCCACGCGGTCGCTCCCGGGGTGTCGATCGACCGGACGACGATGCGCTCGACGAAGGGCAAGGTCGAGGTACGCGTGCTGCGCGTCGACCTGACCCATCCCGGGGTGCGCCTGGTGTCGCTGCATCGCAAGCTCTCGTCGCCGCACGTGCTGACGACGCTCGCTGCCGACCGGCACATCGTCGCCGCCACCAACGGGATGTACTTCAGCCTCAGCTACGGGGCACCCGTGTACCCGTTCATCGCCCATGGCCGGCCGATCGTGCTGTCGACTCACCCGATGAAGGTGGCCGGGGTGGGCGTCAACCGCCGCGCTGAGGAGGCCAACGCCTGGCTCGCGGGCAGCGTCCGATCAGACGCCGCCGTGATGGCGCTTGCCGCCCTCAACCTCACGCCGCCGCAGGGACTGTCGGCCTTCACGTCGGTGTGGGGCAGCGGTCGGGTGCCGCTCCCCTCCGACGCGCGCACCCGGCAGGTCTCGCACGGTCGGATCGCCACGGCGACCGGGCACTACCGCAAGGTGCCGAAGGGCGGCGCCCTGCTGGTCGCGCACGGACACGTCGCGAAACGCTGGCTGCGCGCGCTGGCGAAGCACGCTCCGGTGACCATCCACCGGCACGTCGAGACCGATGCGCCGGTGCGGTTCCAGGACGCCTTCGGGGTCGGCACCCGGACCGTCGCGCATGCCGACCAGACCAGCACGCATCTCTACTGCGCTCGCTCCGAGGCACTTGCCGCCCGTACCTCGATCGCCTGGTCACGCAGCCGCAGCACGTTGCTGCTCGTCACGGCCGAGAGCCCGCACGGCCCCGACCATTACGGGCTCGACGAGAACCAGATGTCGGCGCTTCTGGTGCATCTCCGCGCGGCCGGCGGCTACGCCCTCGACGGCGGCACGTCCACGGAGATGATCGCGCGCACCGGCAGCCACGACCGGCTCGTGCTGGAAGCCGCGCCCCACGGTCACGGCCAGCGCGCTATCCCGGTCGGGGTCGGCATCACCTACCGGCCGTAGTCCTCAGTGGTGAGTGGCCGCCGAGGCCGACCGGACCACGTCGACGCACGGCAGTGCCGGATCACAGCTGGCCGAGTCGACGGCGGGGTTGCGAAGGGTCTTCGCGACGAGGGCGTTGCGCTGTCCGATCGTCGCCGTCGGGAGCAGCACGACGCGGTACGACGCGGGAGTCTGGGCTTTCGACACGCTCGCCCAGCAGGTGTACAGCCGCTGGAACTCCCGGTAGGCCTCGTCGCTCGACTCGAAGTACACCCGCTGCACGACGGCGGCGTTGCGCAGCGTGTCGCCGAGCTGCTTCACCGCTCGTGGTGTCGCGCCGCGCCGAAGGAACACCGACACGTCGACGGTGCCCTGCCACGGCGAGGTGCGCCCGGTGCCCGCGGCCGGCTGGGTGGTGCAGACGCTCGGCGTGGCCACCGGCTGGCGCAGGAAGGCCGCGAGGTTCGGAGGGGTCCGCAGGCCCGACGGCGCGCCCGGCACCGACGCGCTGCCACAGCCCGCGAGCAGCCCGACGAGGGCGGTGACCGCCGCCGGCAGGGTGAGACGCCGCATCAGCGCCGTCGGATGAAGCCCACGACGGCATTGCCGAGGAACAGCGCCCACCAGACCAGCCCGGTGAGAAAGATCGCGGCGAGCACGACCAAGGCGATGTACCGCACGAGAGGAACTTATCCGCCCTGGGAACTCGCCAATCATTCAGTGCTGGTGCTCCTGAGGCGGATGGGGCACAATGGACCCGCACGACCCGTACGTGGCCGTACCTGCACGTCGAGAACGCTGGGGAAGGCGAGCCTCGACAAGCAGACGGAGGTCACGGTGAGCGCTCGGGGTGTGCTGTTCGTGCACTCGTGCACGCCGGCGGTCCGACCCCACGTGGAGTGGGCGGTCGCGGGCGTCCTCAACGTGCCCGTGGACCTGGAGTGGCACGACCAGCCGGTCGCTCCGGGCTGCCTGCGCGCCCAGACCGGATGGCGGGGGCCAGCCGGCACGGCGGGCCGGCTGGCCGCCGCGCTGCGGAACTGGCCGCTGCTGCGGGTCGAGATCACCGAGGAGCCCAGCGACGGCTCCGACGGCGAGCGCTACTCGATGACGCCTGATCTCGGCGTCTTCCGCGCCTCGATGAGCGCGAACGGCGACGTACTGGTCCAGGAGGACCGGTTGCGGGCGCTGCTGAACGAAGCCGACCTGCCCTCGATGCGGCACGCGATCGAGCGCCTGCTCGGCTCGGCGTGGGACGACGAGCTCGAGATGTTCCGCCGCAGCGGGGACGGTACGCCGGTCCGCTGGCTCAGCGCCGCGGTCTGACCAACGCGATCTTGCACTTTTCAACGTGTGAGGACGCGTTCAGCGGTTGAAAAGTGCAAGATCGCGTTGGGGGACGCGGGGTGGTCAGCCGTCGGCGGGGCGGTGGCACGGCAGCAGGCAGGACACTGGGTCGGTGAGGACCTCGATGATGTCCTCGTCGAGCGAGCCTGCGACGAGCAGCCCGCAGGCGGCGTCGACCACGAGCGAGAGCACTAGGTTGGTCTCCGGGGTGCGGGTACGGGTCCGGCACTGGCTGCAGTAGCGGGAGCGTTCGCAGTCGGCGGTGTGGCGGATCAGCCACCACATCCGTCGCCGTGAGGTGAGCACGGTCGCGTGCCACGCCTCGTCGCGCGCCGCCCAGTGGATGTCCTGGTCGAGCCCGGCGGCAGCCTGCAGGATCGCCTCGTGCTCCGCGGCGGCGGACTCGTCGTGGCAGGTCGAGGCCAGGCGCGGCAGCGCGTGGAGCAGGCCCGTGACGTCCTCGGCGCGGCTGCCCAGGTCGGGAGTAGCGATCCGGTCGTCCGGATAGACCGTGCGCCAGGCTCGGGTGAGCGCCGCGTGCTCCGCGGCGGTGATCGCGGGGCGGGCGTACGCCGCCGCGATCGCGTCGCGGACCGCCTTCAGGGCCGTGGACGCCACCTCGGGTTCGACGCCGAGATAGTCCTCCCCGCCGCGGATCTCTTCGGCGAAGAGCACCTGGACGGTTTCGAAGCGCGACAGCGCGTCGAAGATCAGCGGGCAGTCGGGCTCCAGCGCGTGGCGCCGGGCTTCACCGAGCTCGGAGGTGTTCTCCCAGGCCAGGGCGAGCGCGGAAAGCTCGGAGTCGGTGATGCACGGCATGCGCGAGCTGATCGCGAGGATCTCGAGCGCGTTCGGATGAGCCTCCAGCGACGAGATGACGACGGAGCTACGCCGGTTCGCCACGGTTGCCCTCCCCACGCGCTGGTCACGCTCGATGGGGGCATTCTCTGGGCCAGATCACGCTCAACCGCGCAGAAACGCCGAGGCTGTGAAGGGGGCTTTGGGCGCTCGCTCAGCCCTGCGTCGGCCGAATCAGCCCAGCGAGTAGCGGGAAATCGCCTCGGCCGGGGTGTCCGGCTTGACCTCCCCGAGCCGCGCGAGCTCGGTGAGGGTGGCCAGCACGATGGACTGCGCGTCGACCGAGAAGTAGCGACGCAGCGCCTCCCGGGTGTCCGAGCGCCCGAACCCGTCGGTGCCGAGGGAGGACCAGTCGCCGGGCACCCACTTCTCGATCTGGTCCGGTACGGCGCGCATCCAGTCGCTGACCGCGATGACCGGACCGGGGGCGGCCTCGAGCTGCTGCGTCACCCACGGCAGCTGTTGCGGCGTGTCGCCGTCGGAGGCCGCGGCGAGCCGGTTGGCCTTGTCGCAGGCCAGCCCCTCACGCCTCAGCTCGGTCCAGGAGGTGACGCTCCAGACGTCGGCGGCAACCCCCCAGTCCGCAGCGAGCAGCCGCTGCGCGTCGAGGGCCCAGTGAATCGCGGTGCCGCTGGCCAGCAGCTGGGCACGCGGCGGCCCGCCGTTTTGCGACGCGATGTCGGGCGCGGGGGCGAACCGGTACATGCCGCGCAGGACCTGGTCGGCGAGGTCAGGGAGCTCCGGGGCGGCCGGCTGCGGCTTCGGCTCGTTGTAGAGGGTCAGGTAGTAGAAGACGTTGGTGTCCTCGCCCGGCTTGGCGTCGCCGTACATCCGGCGCAGCGCGTCATGCACGATGATCGCGAGCTCGTACGCGAACGCCGGGTCGTAGGCAACACACGCCGGGTTGGTGGCCGCGAGCAGCAGCGAATGGCCGTCCTCATGCTGCAGACCCTCGCCGTTGAGCGTCGTACGGCCTGCAGTGGCACCGAGCAGGAACCCGTTCGCGAGCTGGTCGGCCATCGCCCACATCAGATCGCCGGTCCGCTGGAACCCGAACATCGAGTAGAAGATGTAGATCGGGATCATCGGCTCGCCGTGCGTGGCGTAGGCCGAGCCCGCGGCGATGACGCTCGCCATCGATCCGGCCTCGCTGATCCCCTCGTGCAGGATCTGGCCCTGGGTGTCCTCGCGGTAGGACAGCAGCAGTTCGGCGTCGACCGGGTCGTAGCGCTGCCCGTGCGTGGAGTAGATCTTCGCGCTCGGGAACATCGCGTCCACGCCGAAGGTGCGCGCTTCGTCGGGGATGATCGGGACGAACCGCGGCCCGATGACCTTGTCCTTCATGAGGTCCTTGAGCAGCCGCACGAACGCCATCGTCGTGGCGACCTGCTGCTTGCCCGAACCCTTGCGGAACAGCTCGTAGACCTTGTCGCCCGGCAGCACCAGCGGCTTGGAACGATCCATCCGGTGGGGCAGGAAGCCGCCGAGCGCCCTGCGGCGTTCGAGCATGTACGAGATCTCGTCGCTGTCGGGTCCGGGGTGGTAGTACGGCGGCAGGTCGGCGTCGAGGGCGGAGTCGGGGATCTCGAGGTAGAGCCGGTCGCGGAATTCCTTCAGCTCGGGCTTGGTGAGCTTCTTCATCTGGTGGGTCGCGTTGCGCGCCTCGAAGTCCTTGCCCAGCGTCCATCCCTTGATGGTGTGGGCGAGGATCACGGTCGGCTGCCCGACGTGGTCGCGCGCCGCCTTGAACGCGGCGTAGACCTTCCGGTAGTCGTGCCCGCCGCGCGACAACCGGGTGATCGCCTCGTCGGAGAGATGCTCCACCATCTTGCGCAGCCGCGGGTCGCGGCCGAAGAAGTCCTCGCGGATGAACGCCCCGTCGCTGACCGAGTACTTCTGGAACTGCCCGTCCGGCGTGGTGTTCATCGCGTTGACGAGGACGCCGTCGGCGTCCCGTGCGAGCAGCTCGTCCCACTCGCGGCCCCAGACCACCTTGATCACGTGCCAGCCGGCGCCGCGGAAGTAGGACTCGAGCTCCTGGATGATCTTGCCGTTGCCGCGCACCGGGCCGTCGAGCCGCTGCAGGTTGCAGTTCACGACGAACGTCAGGTTGTCGAGCTCCTCGCGCGCGGCCACGCCGAGGGCGCCCAGCGACTCGACCTCGTCCATCTCGCCGTCGCCGAAGAACCCCCACACGTGGCTGCGTGAGGTGTCCTTGATCTGGCGGTCGTGGAGGTAGCGGTTGAACCGCGCTTGGTAGATCGCCTGAAGCGGCGACAGGCCCATCGAGACGGTCGGGAACTCCCAGAAGTCCGGCATCAGGCGGGGGTGCGGGTACGACGAGAGACCGCCCCGGCTGATCTCCTGGCGGAAGCCGTCGAGCTGAGCGTCGCTCAGCCGCCCTTCGAGGAAGGCGCGGGCGTAGATGCCGGGGGAGCCATGACCCTGGATGTAGACCTGGTCGCCGGACTCGCCGCCCTCCTTGCCGCGGAAGAAGTGGTTGAACCCGACCTCGTACAGGCTCGCGCTGCTGGCGTAGGTCGCGATGTGGCCGCCGACGTTGGTGAGCGTGTTCGCGCGGCTGACCATGATCGCCGCGTTCCAGCGGATGTACGCGCGGATCCGCCGCTCGATGAACTCGTCGCCGGGGAACCACGGTTCGGCCTCGGCGGGGATGGTGTTGACGTAGTCGGTGGAGCGCAGGGCCGGCACCCCGACCTGGCGCTCCCGGGCCCGCTCGAGGAGCTTGAGCATGATGAACCGGGCGCGGCGGGCGCCGGCGGAGTCGATGACCGCGTCGAGGGAGTCCAGCCACTCCTGGGTCTCGCCGGGGTCGACGTCGGGGATCTGGCTGGGCAGGCCGTCGCTGATGACGGAGTAGCGGTTACGCCCTCTGGCCACGTCCACCTCCTCGCCCATCCCGGGATCGGAACCGGCTGTGCCGGCACCTCCGACGCTACGCCCGAGGCCGCCAACACTTGCATTCCGGGCGGTGTACGGGTGGACTAACCGGACACGGGTCGCGGTTGATCGAGAACCGGGCCTCGAGCAGAGCAGGAGGTAACCCACGGTGAGCGCCACCGACGGCGGTGCAGCGCACGGCGTCGCGGACAAGCTGGGCATCACCGAGGGTGTGGTCGTCCAGGAGCTTGGCTGGGACGAGGACTGCGACGACGAGCTGCGGCAGCTGATCGCCGAGCGCGCCGGTTCGGAGCTGGTCGACGAGGACTATGACGATGTCGTCGACATCGTCCTGCTCTGGTGGCGCGAGGGCGACGGGGACCTGGTCGACGCTCTCGTCGACGCGCTGACCCCCCTGGCCGATCACGGCGTGATCTGGTTGCTTACGCCGAAGGCCGGCCGCGAGGGTCACGTCGAGCCCAGCGACGTCAGCGAGGCAGCACCGACGGCGGGACTGCAGCAGACGTCGAGCATCGCGGCCGCCGGGGACTGGAACGGCGCCCGCCTGGTCGCGCCGAAAGCGGCGCGGGCGAAGCGCTGATGATCGACGTCGGTCAACCGACGCCACTGTTCCAGCTGCGAGACCAGCACGGCGCCGAGCAGTCGCTCGCGGCCCGGGCCGGCGAGCGCAACGTGCTGCTGGTCTTCTACCCGTTCGCCTTCACCGGTGTCTGCAGCGGCGAGATGCTGGCCCTGCAGGAGCACGCCGGCGAGTGGGACGGCCTTGCCGCCGACGTGCTGGCGGTCTCGTGCGACCCGGTCCCGTCCTTGCGCGCGTTCGCCGACAGCGCCGGCCTCGAGATTCCGCTGCTGTCGGACTTCTGGCCCCACGGCAAGGTTTCGAAGGCCTACGGCGCGTTCGACGACACCCTCGGGGCGGCCGGACGTGCGACGTACGTGATCGACAAGTCCGGGACGGTCCGCTGGACGGTCAGCAACGCGATCGCGGATGCCCGCGACATCAACGACTACCTGAAGGCCCTCACCGACCTCTAGGCGCTGGTTGCGGACGGCTGTTACCTCGGTCGGAAGAGCGGGCAGTGTGAGGCCGGCAAGCCGAGCTTCGTGCGGAGTTGCGCGGCGTCGGACTGCCGCGCCTGATCGAATCGGTGAATCATCGGTCGCAGCTTCTCGAAGACATCCGGGCGTTCCGTGGCGGCGTCGATCGTCACGTCGTACGACTGCACGTTGCTGATGTAGTCCGCGGCGAGCGGTTCGATCGCTGCGGGAAAGCTGATCGTGCGGATCGAGGCCAGAAAGCTCTGGTCTGCCTCCTCCTGCGCTTTGAGGACCGACGGCGTCAGGAGGTCGTTGTGGCGAAGCGTGTTACTGACGGCTATCCATTTCGCGGTACCCGCGTTGAGATCGGCAAGGTACTCGCGCGCTACCTCGCTCGCGTTCGCCGGCGGATCCTGGACGCATTGCGAAGCAGAGGTTGCAGGTCCGTGGTTCACGACGAAGACCTCGAGCACCAGGCCCGTGATGACCACGGCGTGAGCCAGGATGTTCGCGGCCCGCAGCCGCTTCACCTTCGTCGAGGTTGACGACGGAGCAGGGGAGGCTGTCTCGCTGAGGAGTTGTCGGACCTCCGCGTCGACGACTACGCCATCGCGCAGCAACCATCCGGCGAGGTGGGCGCGCGCGTCGCGGCCACCTTTTCGGAAGGTCCCGAGCGCGATCCGTACCGGCTTCGCAGCGTCCGGACCTGCGACGTAAAGGCTGCGGGGCAGCGGTCGGCTCTTTCTGCTGCGACGCGCGATGACATGCGCCTCGGTCGCGGTATCGAGCCGGAACGTGTGACGGACTCCCCACGTCCGGTAGGTGACCACCGGTCCGTCGATCTGCTGCCGGAACGCGGCTGCGAGCGCGGGGAAGAGCAACAGCGGGATGCCGGTCGCCAAGGTCCGCGCGTACTCGTGGGTGATGCCGGCAAGGCTCACTGACAGGAGCCCGGTGAGTGCGTAGGCAATCGTGTGGGTCGCCGGAACCGTGAGGTCGTGGTGGTCGCGGCCGTCGCAGTCGAACGGGGTGGCCCAGGTGTCGGGGCGGAGGGGGTCGCTTGCGGGCCGGGCGGTCGCGGGGAACCCGGCGGGGTCCCAGGCGGCGGGCGGGCGAGCCTCGACCGGTCCCCACGCGACGTCGGTCGGTGCATCGGGCCGGTTGTCGGCGGCACCGGGCAATGCTGGAGTCGCGTGCCGCCGGATTCGCGGCCGCAGCACAAGCGCCCGCCCGGTGCCGTAGACCATTGCTGCGCAGAGCAGGTACCCGCCACCGTCGCTGACACGTTCCGACGCGGCCTGCGCCAGGACAAACCCGCCGATGGTGACGAGCGCCGCGACCACGGCCTCGAAGGCGATCCACCGGTTGTTCAGGCGCCGGTACGCCCACCACAGGTATGGCCCCGCGGTGAAGCCGAGCAGTAGTGGTGACAGCGCCCAGAGGACGCTGCCAACCGTCGCAAGTCGTGTGCCCTGTCGGGCCGACGACGCTCGCGACGGCGTCGTGGTGACAGACACGCGCTTGCTCCCCGAGACGTGGGCTCCCTGAAGTATCGAGAGGGCAGCGGATCCTTGGAATGGCACTTTCGGGCCATTTCCGCCGTGGCTACGTGCGTGATCTGCGGCGGACGGCCCGGCTCGTATCCTTCATCGGTCGGTCCTATAGCTCAGTTGGCTAGAGCACCTCGCTTACAACGAGGGGGTCGCAGGTTCGAGTCCTGCTGGGACCACTTGAAGCTCATGAAACGAACCCGCCTACGGCGTCGGGCCCTCGCACCGGCCGCGCCGGCACAGCAGGGCGCCCACCCGTGCCGCGCGTGCGGTGCGTCGGGCACCCGCCGTCGCGTGGTCACGAACCGGCGGAGCGGTGAGTCGCTCACGGTTCGGATCTGCGGCGAGTGCGGCCACGTCGCGATCCCGAAGAACGTGCACGACTACGTCGCGGAGACCGCTTCGGTCGTCGACTTCGGCACGCAGCTCAAGCCCCGACATGGCACGGAGGACACGCCGGGCCGCGAGTACGCGATGGCGAACCTCGGCATCACGGTGCTCGATCGCCGCCCGGTTGACGTCCTCGTGTACGGCGCCGGGAAGAGCATCGACAATCGTCACATCGGCACGCTCGAAGCGGTCGGCACGGTCGCGATCGGGGACGTCGTACGAGTCCGCGACGACGTCGATTTCGTGGACACGACGGTCCCGGCTTCGCGGACGTTCGACGTCGTCGTCGCCTGCGAGGTGATCGAGCACTTCGTGAAGCCGCGCGCCGACTTCCCCCGGCTGTTCGAGCACGTCGCGGCGGACGGGCTGTTGATCTGCTCGACCAACATCTACGACGGTGGCGACCTGTCGCGGCAGGGCTACATCTACGAGCGCGGTCACGTGTCCTACTACACGCCGAAGGCGCTGCGGGCGATCGCCCGGGAAAACGGCATCCACGTGGACTTCCGGGTGCCGCTGTCGGCGACCGGTCAGGCCGGCCCGCGCAAGCGCTACGTGTTCTTCTCCCGCAGCCTTGCGGTCATGGAGGCGCTGAGCGACTTCTTCGGGCAGACGATGTACGCACCGTCTGAACCGCCCGCCCCGCGCCGCTCGTAGCGAGGCGGTTGGCAAAAGTCCGTGTCAACCCCCGCCGTACGGGGAACGTTGAGACGACATGACCCAGATGCTCGCCAGGATCCTCCGGTCAGAGCCGGAGGCGGACCCCCGCGCGGCGCGGAAGTGCCTTGTGTGCGGAGCGCCCGAGACCAGGCGCAAGAACGTCACCAACCGCCGGAGCGGCAAACACGTGGCTGTACGCACGTGCGAGCGCTGCGGCTACGTGTCCGTCCTCGACAACTTCCACGACTACAAGACCAGCAAGTCCACCGAGGACCTGGGCGGCCAGGCCGCACGTTGCGGGACGCTCGACACGACCGGCCGGGAGTTCGGCATGGCCAAGCTGGCCGTCGACGTCCTCAACCGCAACCGGATCGACGTACTGGTCTACGGCGCCGGTCGAAGCCTCGACAACCTCCACATCGAGAAGCTGCCGAAGGTGCGGCGGGTCGCGATCGGCGACATCATGAAGATCCGCGATGACGCGGACTTCATCGACACGACCAAGCCGGCGACCGAGACGTTCGACGTGGTCGTGGCGTGCGAGGTGATCGAGCACTTCACGCGTCCACGTGAGGACTTCGCGAAGCTGTTCGGATTCGTGCACCGCGCCGGCCTGTTGGTCTGCTCGACCAACATCTATGACGGCGGGAACCTCAACCGCCAGGGGTACATCTTCGGGCGAGGGCACGTCTCGTACTACACGCCGGAGTCGCTCCGCGCGATCGCCAAGGCCAACGGGATGCACGTCGACTTCCGAGTGCCTCTGGCGAGCACCGGCTCAGCCGGGCCTCGCAAGCGCTATGTGATCTTCTCCCACTCCGCCATCGTGATGGAGGCGGTCAGCGACTACTTCGGCCGAACGATGTACGCGCCCTCGGAGCCGCCGGTGCGGCGGAAGGTCAAGTCGCGCGCGGCTCGTCCGTTGCGACCGGTTCCTGGTGGGGTTGGCCGAGGAGGTATGACCCCCACCGCCCAGGGATGATCTTTCGCCGCGCAACCCGCGGCACCGGCACGTGGCGGCCGTCCATCGTGTCGAGGATCTTGTCCCGCAGCGCATCGAGCCGGAACAGCAAGGCGTTGTGCAAATGCGGATGCGGCCGGGTCGGCGCGTGCGCGAGCGCGTCCGCATAGCTCGTCGCGAGGTAGCTGAGCTCGGCTGGGTCGAGCGCCTTCTCCAGGTCGCCCACGATGCGGAGCTGCACGTCACGGTATTCCGCCGCCAGCTCGCTGAGCCGGTCACGCAGCAGCTGCGACGACAGGTTCGCGGCGAGCACGTCGCCGCTGTGCAGCCGCTCGGTGATCCGCAACGTGCGGTTCAGCCTCGCGACCACTTCGCGATCCTGGTCGAGCGCCTTCGCGCCCTCGGGCAGCCGGCGCTTCGCGACCGGGTAGATGGCGTGCTCGAACGCCGCAATGTGGGCGGACAGCCACACCACGGCTTCCAGATGCCTGCCCGCGACGTCCTCGAGGAGGCGCGCGGCCTCGTCGTGGGCCCTGCAGAGCGTCGCCCGAAGATCACCTTCGACCGCGTCCTTGCTCATCGGCCCTTCCGCTGCTGCTCGCATCGCGACCTCCACGGCGACGATTCCCCGTCTATCGATCTCCCACGCGTGCGACCGGCATTTGGTTCGACGGCGCTGTGCTGATGAGATCGAACGATGGCGCTCGGACTGCCCGACGGGGTTACCGCATGTCTGTTCGATCTCGACGGGGTGCTGACGGACACCGCAGCGGTGCACCAGGCGGCGTGGAAGTCGGCGTTCGACGCCTTCCTTTCGCGGCGCGACGGGCTGCACTACACGCCGTTCACGCAGGAGGACTACCTGGCCTACGTCGACGGCAAGCCGCGCACGGACGGGGTGCGCGACTTCCTCGCCAGCCGGGGCATCGTGCTGCCGGAGGGCAACCCCGATGACCCTCCGGGTGACGGCACCGTCAACGCGCTGGGCAACACGAAGAACGCCGACCTGGTGGAGCGGATCCGCTCCGGCGGCGTAGAGGTGTTCCGCGGCTCGGTCCGCTACCTGAAGGCGGCGAGTGACGCCGGCCTCCGGCGTGCGGTGGTTTCATCCAGCGCGAACACTGCCGATGTACTTCGGGTGACAGGTCTCGAGCGCTACGTCGAGCTGCGCGTCGACGGGGTGACCATCCGGGAGGAGAAGCTCGCCGGAAAGCCGGCGCCGGATACCTTCGTGCGGGCGGCCGAGCTGCTGGGGGTGCGGCCGGCGCAAGCGGCCGTCTTCGAGGACGCGATCGCCGGCGTACAGGCGGGCCGTGCCGGGCACTTCGGGGCTGTCGTAGGAGTGGACCGGGTCGGCCAGGCCGCCGCACTGCAGGAGAACGGGGCAACGGTCGTCGTGAGCGACTTGGCGGAGCTGCTCGACGGCGCGGTCGCCGCGGGAGCGGGCGCGTGATCGAGCAGTCCGCCTATCCCGTCGAACCCTGGGCGGTACGCGAGACCAGCCTGAAGCTCGACCTGCTCGCGCAGTCGGAGTCGGTGTTCGCGTTGTCCAACGGGCACATCGGCATGCGCGGCAACCTGGACGAGGGGGAGCCGCACGGCATCCCCGGCACCTACCTCAACTCCTTCTACGAGCAGCGACCGCTTCCGTACGCCGAGGCGGGCTACGGCTACCCGGAGTCCGGACAAACCGTGGTCAACGTCACGGACGGCAAGCTGATCCGGATCCTGGTCAACGACGAGCCGCTCGACGTGCGCTACGGAGAGCTCTACCACCACGAGCGAGTCCTCGATTTCCGCTCCGGGACGCTGACCCGCACGCTCGACTGGGCGTCGCCGGCCGGGCAACGGGTCCGCGTCCGCTCGACCCGGCTGGTGTCCTTCGTGCAGCGCGCCGTCGCCGCCATCGAGCTCGTGGTCGAGGCGGTCGACGAGCCGATCCGCTTCGTGATCCAGTCGGAGCTGGTGGCCAACGAAGAGCTGCCGCGGATGAAGTCCGATCCGCGGGTCTCCGCCATCCTCGACCGGCCGCTGGTCGGGGTCGAGCACACCCGCCATGAGAAGGGCGGCATCCTGCTCCATCACACCCGCGCCAGCGAGCTGCAGATGGCGGCGGGAATGGATCACATCATCGACTACGACGGTCGCCACGACGTCGACGTCGACACCCGCGAGGACTGGGCCCGGACCACGGTGGTGGCCCATCTTCATCCCGGTGAGCCGCTCCGCTTGGTGAAGTTCCTCGCGTACGGCTGGTCCAGCCTTCGGTCGCGTCCCTCGCTTCGCGATCAGGTCGCGGCAGCGCTGTCGAGCGCCCGCTACTCCGGCTGGGAGGGTCTGGTCCAGGAGCAGCGCGACTACCTCGACGACTTCTGGGAGTCCGCTGACGTCGAGGTCGAGGGTGACCCGGAGATCCAGCAGGCGGTGCGCTTCGGCCTGTTCCACGTGCTGCAGGCCGGTGCCCGCGCCGAGCGGCGGGGCATCCCGGCGAAGGGACTGACCGGCCCGGGCTACGACGGCCACACGTTCTGGGACACCGAAGGCTTCGTCCTTCCGGTGCTCACCTACACCCAGCCCAAGGCCGCCGCCGACGTGATCCGCTGGCGCCACTCCACGCTCGATCTCGCGCGAGAGCACGCGATCCGGCTCGGGCTTCGCGGCGCCGCGTTCCCGTGGCGAACGATCCGGGGTGAGGAGTGCTCCGGGTACTGGCCGGCAGGCACGGCGGCGTTCCACCTCAATGCCGACATCGCCGACGCGATCGAGCGCTACCGCATCGTGACCGGCGACGACTCCGTGGAGCGTTCCGGTGGTCTGGAGGTGCTCGTCGAGACCGCGAGGATGTGGCTCTCCCTCGGCCACCACGACGACGAGGGCGCCTGGCACGTCGACGGCGTCACCGGGCCGGACGAGTACAGCGCGATCGCGGACGACAACGTGTTCACGAACCTGATGGCCGCACGGAACCTGGTCGCCGCTGCCGAAGGGTGCACCCGCCACCCGGATCTGGCTCACCGCTACGGCGTGACCGTCGAGGAGGCGGCCGCGTGGCGCGACGCTGCCAATGACGTGTACATCCCGTACGACCGCAAGCTCAAGGTGCATCCCCAGTCCGAGGGGTACACGCGTCATCAGCGCTGGGACTTCGAGGCGTACAAGGACCGGTACCCGCTGCTGCTGACCGCGCCGTACTTCGACCTCTATCGCAAACAGGTGGTCAAGCAGGCAGACCTCGTCCTTGCCATGCACTGGTGCGGCGACCACTTCAGCCCCGAGGACAAGGCGCGCAACTTCAACTACTACGAAGAAGTGACGGTGCGTGACTCCTCCCTGTCGGCGTGCACGCAGGCGGTCATGGCGGCCGACGTCGGACATCTCGAGCTGGCACACGACTACGCCTACGAAGCGGCGTTGATCGACCTGCGCGACCTGCACCAGAACAGCCGCGACGGACTTCACATGGCCTCCCTCGCGGGTGCCTGGATCGCACTGGTCGCGGGGTTCGGCGGGCTCCGCGACCACGGTGGACGGTTGACGCTTGACCCCGCGCTGCCGCAGGGCATCACGCGCCTCGCGTTCAGCATTCGGTGGCGCGGCGTACGACTCCGGGTCGACGTCGACCATCGCGAGGTGACGTACTCCTTGCACGACGGCGACGAAGGCGAGGTCGCGTTCCATCACGACGGCGAGGACGTCGTGGTGACTGGTGACAAGCCGGTGACGCGGACCCTCAAGCGGCGAGTGGCGCTGCAGCCGGTGCCGAAGCAGCCGGTCGGTCGCGAGCCGGCGCCCCGTCACCCGCACGCCTGACGGCCGCGCCGTCAGACGCCTAGAGCGACGGGCTCGGCGTGAGGTCCCAGCTGGCGATGACCGGGACCTCGCGTTCCCAGCCGAGAACGCTGATCGAGCCCGTGGCCAGGGCGAGATGCGCGCCGGCTTGCGGCGGGAGCTCCACCCAGCGGGCGGCGAGGACGCGCAGCAGGTGCCCGTGGGAGAACGCCACGGTGTCGCCGGCCGTGCTGCGCGCCAGCGCGACGACGCGGTCGGCGCGCGCGGCCACTTGTTCGGCGGATTCGCCTCCCGGGCACCCGTCGCCGAACAGCAGCCACCCCGGTCGGTTCCGTCGGATGTCCTCGGTGGTGACGCCTTCGTAGGCGCCGTAGTCCCACTCCCGCAGGTCCTCGTTGACCACCGCGCGCTCGCCGAGTCCGGCGAGCGCGCACGTCTCGCGGGCCCGCGACAGCGGGCTGGTCAGCACCGAGCTGAACGGGTGTCCGTGCAGCACCTCCGCGAGCTTCGCGGCTGCCGCGCGCCCGGCGTCGGTCAGTGGGATGTCGGTCGTGCCGGTGTGGCGACCCGACGCGCTCCACTCGGTCTCTCCGTGGCGCACCAGCCACAGCCGCGATGTTGGCACGACCTCAGTATGTTGGCCGGGTGCCGTCGCTCCGCGAGGTCGTCGACCTGCTTGCGAACCGATACGACCCGGGATGGGCCGAGTCGTGGGACGCCGTCGGCCTCGTGTGCGGAGATCCCGAGGCGACGGTCGACCGCGTGCACTTCGCGATCGACCCGGTCGAGGCGGTCGCCGACGAGGCGATCGCGTCGGGCGCCCAGCTGCTCGTCACCCACCATCCCCTCTACCTCGGCGGGACCACGTCGGTCGCGGCAACCACGCCGAAGGGGCGAGTGGTTCATCGGCTGGTCGGCGCGGGGGTCGCGCTGTACGTCGCCCACACCAACGCGGACGTGGCGAACCCAGGTGTCAACGACGCGCTGGCCGCGGCGGTCGGGCTGCGAGACCCGCAGCCGCTCGCCCCGCTCCCGCACGGCAACCTGGACAAGCTGGTGACCTACGTGCCGGTCGACGACGCGGAGCGCGTGCTCGACGCACTGGCAGCGGCGGGTGCCGGCACCGTCGGCGACTACACGCGCTGCGGCTACCTCGGCCAGGGTGTCGGCACGTTCACCCCTGGTCCGTCGACCAACCCGACGATCGGCGCGCCCGGTGTCGTCGAGCACGTCTCCGAGACGCGCGTCGAGACGGTCCTCCCTCGCCGGCTTCGGGGCGCGGTGATCGCCGCGCTGGTCGCGACGCACCCGTACGAGGAGCCGGCGTACGACATCACCGAGCTCGCGGCGGTGCCGTCCGGGCTCGGGCTGGGCCGGATCGGTGAGCTCGCCACCCCGACCACGTTGCAGGACTTCACGAGTCACGTCGCCCGGGTGCTTCCCGCCACGGCGTGGGGCGTTCGCGCCGCCGGCGACCCGGACCGGCCGGTCCGGCGGGTGGGCGTGTGCGGCGGGTCGGGGGGCAGCCTCGCCACGGCGGCGGCCGCTCTCGGCGCCGACGTGCTCCTCACGTCCGACCTCAAGCACCACTCCACGTCGGAGGCGGTCGCCGACCTCGGCGTCGCGCTGGTCGACGCGGCGCACTGGGCGACCGAGGCCCCGTGGCTGGACCAGGCCGTCGCGCTGCTCGCCTCCGACCTCGCCGAGGCTGGCACTAACGTGGAGTGCGTCGTCTCGCGGATCGTCACCGACCCCTGGACGACGCACGCCCATCAGGCCACCCAGAACCACCTCGCCGACACCACTGAGGGATCGTGAACGCTGCACCCGACGACCAGCTGCGACTCCTCGACGTGCAGGACCTCGACTCGACGCTGGACCGGCTTGCCCACCGTCGCGCGTCGTTGCCGGAGCACGAGGAGATCAAGGGCCTCGAGGAGCGCCGTACGTCGATCAGCGACGACATCGTGCGTGCGGAGACCGAGGACAGCGACCTCGGCCGCGAACAGGCGAAGGTCGACGTCGACGTCGAGCAGGTTCGGGGCCGGATGACACGGGACCAGCAGCGTCTCGACAGTGGTCAGGTCGGGTCCCCCAAGGAACTCGAGAACCTGCAGTCCGAGATCGAATCGCTGCACCGGCGGCAGACCGAGCTCGAGGACGCCGAGCTCGAGGTCATGGAACAACGCGAAGAGGTGCAGGCGCGGCTCAAGGCGCTGCAGGACGAGCTCGCGAGCACCGAGGCCGGACTCGCCGACGCAGTCGGGCGCCGTGACGCGGCCTTCGCGGAGATCGACGCGGAGGCGGAGAAGGCCGCCGCGCAACGCGCCGAGACTGCGGCAACGGTTCCCGAGGAGCTGCTCGGGCTCTACACGAAGCTGCGGCAGTCCTCGGGTGGAGTGGGCGCGGCCGCACTGCGGCGCGGGCAGTGCGAGGGCTGCCACCTTCAGCTCAACACCACCGACTTGAACCGGATCCGCGAGGCCGACCCTGATGAGGTCGTGCGCTGCGAGGAGTGCCGGCGGATCCTGATCCGCACGGCCGACTCAGGTCTGTAGTGCCTCACCGGGTCGTCATCGAGGCCGACGGCGGTTCGCGGGGGAACCCGGGGCCGGCGGGGTACGGCGCTGTGGTGTTCGACGGCGAAACGCACGCCGTACTCCGCGAGATCGCCGGCGGGATCGGTGTGGCGAGCAACAACGTCGCCGAGTACCGCGGCCTGATCGCGGGCCTGGAAGCGGCGGTCGAGCTCGGTGCTCAGGATGTCCAGGTCCGCATGGACTCGAAGCTCGTCGTCATGCAGATGAGCAACGCGTGGAAGGTCAAGCACCCGGACATGCAAGTGCTGGCGAAGCAGGCAGCGGGGCTGTTGCGGCAGATTCCGCACACGCACTTCCAGCACATTCCGCGGGAGCTGAACTCCCACGCCGACCGGCTCGCCAACGAGGCGATGGATGACCAGGCGGCGGGCCGCGAATGGCGACCGCGTGCGGCCGGCGCGGAGTCGCCGCGCGCCGCCGGCATCCGCAACATGCTGTATGGCTGGAGCGCCCCTCAGGGCCCGATGACCTTGGCGACCCTGTTGCGCCACGGCGAGACCCCGCTGTCGATCGAGAAGCGCTTCAGTGGGCACGGTGACGCCGCCCTCACGGACCGAGGTCTCGCGCAGGCCGAGGCAGCCGCGGGCCGCGTCCTCGGGGTCGGGCTCGATGTGATCGTCTCCTCGCCGTTGCGGCGGACCCGGCAGACCGCAGAGATCGTCGCCAGGCGCGTCGGCGTCGACGTCGTGGTCGACGACGGCTTCGCCGAGACGGACTTCGGCGAGTGGGAGGGCCTGACGTTCGGAGAGGTCGGCAAGGCCTCACCCGATGCGTTGCGCGAATGGCTCGACGACCCCAACATCGCGCCGCCTGGCGGCGAGAGCATGGCGGCCACCGCGAAGCGGGTTCACGCGGCTCGGGATCGCACGATCGCCTCGTACCCGGACCAGAAGGTCCTCGTCGTCAGTCACGTCACGCCGATCAAGCTCATGCTGCGCGACGCGCTCGACGCGCCGCTGCACTCCGTTTTCCGGATCCATATCGATCCAGCGTCGGTGTCAGTGATCGACTGGCGTGCCTCCGGACCTTCGGTGGTGCGGCTCGTCAACGACATCGCACACCTCGGGGGAGTCGCGACTCCGTTCCCGGGTTGAGGGGTCCGATCGCGTGGTCAGCCTCCTGCTGTCGGTGACGTTTGCCTGCGGCGTCGTCATCGCGGTCTCCCACGTCATCAACCGCGCGTTCATCGCGCCGGTCTACGACGTCGTCGCGAACCTGATCGCGTTCGGCTGCGCCGTCGCCGCGTCGATCTTGCTCGGACACTGGGTCCCGGCGGTGTTCTCCTCGATAGCCATCGGGTGCTGGCTGGTTCTTGCCCGCCGCACGTTATCGGCGGTCCGGCGGGTACGTAAGGCGGAGTGACCAAGCCACCGCTTCGGGCCTATCTCGCCGTGCTCGGGGCCGCCGTGTGTTGTTACGCGGCGCTCGGCGCGGTCTTGCGCGCCGTTCCGGCGTACGTCGACGGGCGGCTCGGCGGTGGTGCGGTCTCCGTGGGACTCGCGGTGGGTGCTCCGGCTATCACCGGTGCGGTGCTGCGCCCGCTCGGCGGTCGCTGGTCGGACCGGCTGGGGTCGCGGCCGATGGTCATCGTCGGCGCCGTGGTGATGGCCGTCGGCGTGCTGCCGGCGTGGCAGCAGTCGCTCGGCGCGCTGCTCGCCAGCCGGCTGGTGGTCGGTGCGGGCGAGGCGTTGATGATGAGCGCAACGGTGCTCTGGCTGCTGCGGCTGGCAGGTGAAAGCCATCAGGGTCGGGCGCTCGGCCACATCGGCTTGGCCAACTACGCCGGGCTGACAGTCGGGCCGCTGCTGCTCGAGGCGATCGGTACCCGTCACACCTCGCGGCTGTGGTTGCTGGCCGCCGCACTGCCCCTGCTCGGCGCACTGACCGCGGCCGCCCAGCGTGATGCACCTCCGCCGGTGCGCCACGAGGACCCGCCACCGATGACCGCGATGATCCGCCGTACCGGTCGTCCCGGTATCGGGTTGCTGCTCGTCAACGTCGGGTATGTCGCCGTGCTGTCGTTCGGCGCAGCGGTGGTGACGAGTCGCGGCATCGCCATCGCCGCGCTTATCGTGCCGGTGTTCGGAGCCGGAGTGATCGTCAGCCGACTTGCCCTCGGTTCGCTCCCCGACCGGCTCGGCGCGGCGCGCGTGCTCGCCGTCTCAGCACTCGTCGAGGCGGCGGGGCTGGTGGTCTTCGCCGAGTCGGGCGCTACGGGTCTCAGCGTGACCGCCCTGGTGGTCCTGTCGGTGGGGCAGGGTCTGGCCGTGCCGTCGCTCGGTGTGCTCGCCGTCGCGGATGTGCCCGAGCATCAACGCGGCGCAGCGTCGGGTGCGTTCTTCGCGTGGTTCGACGCAGGGGTCGGGCTGGGCGGGCCGGCGGTTGGTCTCGTCGCGCGGCTGTCATCACCGGAGACGGCAGTCGTCGCGGCAGGGGTTGCGGTCGCGTCGGTGCTGCCGGTGGTGCTCGCCCGGCGCGAGTGGTTGTCGGTCCGCCGCCCGGTCAGGGCGTGATGATGTGGTTCGGGTCCGGCTTGCGGTCGGTCGGCGCCTGGCTGTAGTCGCCGAACGGCGCATCGCGTCGCCGCGTCGCCTCGCCGACTCCCTGCCCCTCCGCGACGGCGATGAACTCGGCAGCGTCGGGGGTGTTGCGCATCAGGCCGTCGAGGATCGGCCCGAGCGTCTGCGTCGCCGACAACCCCATCTGCTCGAACGCGTTGTTGACCACGAGCTTCATCGCGGCAAGCTGCGACGCGGGAATCGACGCGAGCTGCTGCGCGGTCTCAGCCACGGTTCGCTCCAGCTCGGCGAACGGCACCGCGCGGTTGATCAGCCCCACCTTGGCGGCTTCGGCACCCGACAGCGGCTTGCCGGTGAGGGCGTACTCCTTGGCCTTGGTCAGGCCGAGTCGGTAGATCCACATGCCGGACAGGTAGCTGCCCCACATCCGGGAGTACGGCGTCCCGATCTGCGCGTCGTCCGACGCGATCACGATGTCGGCGCACAGCGCGGTGTCGCTGCCGCCGCCGACGCACCAGCCGTGCACCTGGGCGATGACCGGCTTGGGGCAGCGCCACATCGACATGAAGCGCTGCGTGGGCCCGTACGCGCCGGCGAACAGGAAGTCCTTGCCGGGATCCCACTTGCCGTCGGTGGTCAGGTGCTCGTCCCAGTGGTGGAAGCCACCGCCGAAGTCATAGCCGGCGCAGAACGAGCGGCCGGCACCGCGCAGGACGACGACCTTCACGTCCGGGTCGGCGGCCGCCGCACCGATCGCCGCCTCGAACTCCTCCGGCATCGGCGGCACGATCGTGTTGAGCCGCTCCGGCCGGTTCAGCGTGATCGTCGCGACGTGGTCGGCCACTCCGTAGAGCAGCGTCTCGTACGACATCCGGGTGTCCCGGCCGTCAGACCTTGCTGAGGATGTTCTCGCAGCTGCTGACGTCGACGCCCGGCGACGGCTCGACCTCGAGGTCGGTGATCGTCCCGTCCTCGATCACGGCGGCGTAGCGCTGCGAGCGCGTGCCGAGGCCGGCGACGCTGAGGTCCGTGTCGAGGCCCATCGCCTTGGTGAACTCGCCGTTGCCGTCGGCGAGCATCACGATGCCCTCGCCCACGCCGTGAGCCTGTCCCCACGCCTCCATCACCCAGGCGTCGTTGATGGCGATGCAGGCGATGGTCGAGACACCTTTGGCCTTCAGTTCGGCACCGTGCTCGACGTACCCGGGCAGATGGATCTTCGAGCAACCCGGGGTGAACGCGCCTGGTACGGCGAACAGCACCACCTTGCCGTGGCCGAGGACCTCTCCCGTTTGCACATCCTCCGGCTTGCCGTCGCGCATCACCTTGACCGCGACGTCCGGGACCTTGCTACCGACCTCGACTGCCATGACGTTCCTTTCGGCGGTGCGACCCTTTCGCCCCATTGCATATCAGGCTTAGGCTGATCGCCGGATGAGTGGGCCGGACGGTCGCGTCGGCGCCTTTCGCGAGGCGTCGCCGAGGAAAGTCCGGGCTCCGAAGGGCAGGGTGGTCGGCAACACCGACCCGGGGTGACCCGCGGGACAGTGCCACAGAGAACAGACCGCCACCGGCTTCGGCCGGCGGTAAGGGTGAAACGGTGGCGTAAGAGACCACCAGCGCTCGAGGTGACTCGAGCGGCTCGGCAAACCCCACCCGGAGCAAGGTCAGACAGGAAGCGTTCGAGGGCGGCCCGCCCGAGCTTCCGGGTAGACCGCTAGAGGACGTCGGCAACGGCGCCCCGAGAGAGATGACCGTCGCACCGCGGCAACGCGGTGGCACAGAACCCGGCTTACAGGCCCACTCATCCGCGATCTTGCACTTTTCAACCGTTGTGACGCCCAGAGGACGTTGAAAAGTGCAAGATCGCGAAGAGGGGGGGAGGCGCGGGGGTGACAACCGGCGGGAGCTTCGTGGAGTTAATAGGGGTGTGACGGCTTCGGAGGCGGCGTGATCCCGCGGCGCGAACGCGCGGCGTTCGACGGCTTCGTGACGTCGTCCTCGAACCGCCTGCTTCGTACGGCGTACCTGTTGTGCGGCGATCGCGGGCACGCCGAGGATCTCGTCCAGACCGCCCTGATGCGAACCGCGCGTCGATGGCGGCAGGCTCGCGAGGCGCCCGAGGCGTACGCCCGCCGGGTGCTCGTGAACCTTGCGAAGGACCGGCATCGACAGCTGCGCCGCCGGCCCCGGGAGGCGTCGCTCGAGATCGACGTCATCGACCGGGCAGCGCCCGCGTCCGCTACTGACCACGACGAGCTGATGCAGGCGTTCCGTCGCCTCCCGGATGGTCAGCGCGCGGTCCTCGCGCTTCGGTTCTTCGACGATCTCAGCGTGTCCGAGACGGCGGCCGCCCTCGGCTGCTCGGCGGGCACCGTCAAGTCACAGACCTCTCGTGCGCTGTTGAGCCTTCGCAGCGCTCTCGCCCCCACCAAGGAGACAACGCATGCTCACTGACGAGGACCTGACCCGCGAGCTCGGCATCGCGTTCCGCGAGGCGACCCAGGATCTGACGTACGCCGGACGGCGCCGGCCCCAGGCGTCGACACCGATCGTGTTGTCGACGACTGCGTTCGCAGGTGCTGCCGCCGTCGGCGCGATCGCGCTCGCGGGAACGTTCGGTACGCCTTCGACCTCCGCGGGGGTGGCCGCGCCGCGCAGCGGGCATCAGGACGCGTCGACCTCCCCGACCCCGCACCACGGGCATCTCGTCACACGCCAGATGAGGCTGGCCGGCATGACGCTGACCTACTCCTACTCCGACGGTCAGCCCGACCCGGTCATCGCGACGATGGTCCGTGGCGGACTGCCGGACGGGGTCACGGCGGTCTCGGTCGACCGGACTGACGTGAAGGTCTGGGCAGGTGTCGACCCGCAGACCGGCGACAACGCCGTGTTCGTCCAGGTCGCCGACGGAGACCTGGCCGGAAAGACCTATGCGCTGCTGTCCCCGACCTGGACCCAGGCCCAGCTGATCGACCTGTTCGAGAACCCGGTGCCCGTGCCGATGGTGAGCGAGTAGCGCGGATCCGTCAGTCGTCGGCCCAGGACCTGACCTTCTCGATGAGGGCGAGGGGGTCTGGGCCGACCGGGTTGACGGACAGGTGGGTGACGCCCGCCGCGCGGTAGGCCTGCACCCGTTCGCGGACGAACCCCTCGTCGCCGACCAGTGCCGTGGCCTTGAGGAAGTCGGCAGGTACGGCGGCCGCCGCCTCCTGCTTCTTGCCGTCGAGGTAGAGGTCCTGGATCAACTTCGCCTCTGCCTCGTAGCCGGATCGACGGAACACGTTGTTGTAGAAGTTGCGGTCCCTGGCACCCATGCCACCGACGTAGAGCGCGGTACCGGGCCGGCCGAGGTCGCGAAGCTTCGTCGCCTCGTCCTCCTCACAGATCGCGAGCGTTCCGCCCGCGGCGATCTGCAGCGGGGCCCGCTGCGGGTCCCGCTTCTCGGCGCCGATCCGGAGGTCCTCGCCGAAGACGTCGGCGGCCCGGTCGGGGTGGAAGAACGCGGGCAGCCAACCGTCCGCGAGCTCCGCGGTCAGCTGGACGTTCTTCGGACCGAGGGTGGCGAGAAAGATCGGGATGTCGGGGCGTACCGGGGTGTTGATGATCTTCAGCGGCTTGCCGAGCCCGGTGCCCTGATCGGCGGGCAGCGGGAGCTGGTAGGCCTCCCCGTCGTAGACGACGACCTCCCGCTTCCAGACCAGCCGGCAGATGTCGATCAGCTCACGGGTGCGTTGAATCGGTTTGTCGAAGGCAACGCCGTGCCAGCCTTCGATCACCTGCGGACCGCTGGTCCCAAGGCCCAGGACGAAACGGCCTTCCGAGACCGAGTCGAGACCGGCCGCCGTCATCGCAGTCAGCGTCGGCGTCCGCGAGTAGATCGGCAGGATCCCGGACGCGAGCTCGATCCGTTCGGTGTGCGCGGCAAGGTAGCCGATCAGGCTGATCGCATCGAAGCTGTAGAGCTCCGGTACCCAGAGCATGTCGATCCCGGCGGCCTCCAGGTCGCGTGCCCGGGCGGCGGCGTCGCGCGGACTGCCGAACGGGGGGATTGCTGCGGTCAGCTTCACGGGAAGGTTCCTCTCTCGGGCGACGGCGGTGGTGGCGCGCGGCGGGCGCGGGGCGGCTAGCGCGCAGCCTCGACGTGGAACGTCCAGCTCGACTCGTCCGTTCCGTGGCAGCGGTTCTTCCAGGCGAGATGCAGCGAGAGGTACGCGGGTTGGCCGGCGCCCAGCTGAAGCGTGGTGCGCACCTGCCACACCGGATGGCCGGCTCGGCTGCTGACCTTGGCCAGGTGCGATCCCGGGTGCACCGCCTTCTGCGCCGGGTGAGCGGTCAACGGCTCGGCGTAGACCGCGACGGAACGGTGGCTGGGCTTACGGGCGGTGTGCAGCGTGATGCGCAGCTGCTCGGTGCCCGGCTCGACCAGCAGCGGTCCGGGACTCGACCCGTCGCCATCACCGATCAGGGTGCTGCAGCCGGTGTGGCCGGGCGTCCGAAACGACGCCGAGGACGTCTGACCGTGCGGGTGCTGGACCGCGCCGTAACCGACCACGCGCAGCGTGGGCACGCTGGCGGACGGGCTTCGGGCGGCCGCCGGTCGCGCGCCGGCCGGCCCACCGGCCAGCGGGATGGCGACGGCGCTCGACGCGACGACTGCCCACGCGATGCTGCGGGTGCGCATGCTCATCCCTCCGTCGCCGGCCACGGGCTCACCGGCCAAGAATGGCATTCGGTGCCACACTGCTGACGTGCGCGGGGCATCGGTGCTTCCCGGCGACTCGGCGGACGAGTACGCCGCGTCGCCGCCTTCCCACGAGATGTTCGTGGAGCTCCTCACCCGGGTCGGCTGCCACGTCTACAGCGGTGAGGTCTCTCGTGACGGCGGCTACCGCGAGCTGTACACCGGGCCGGGCATCGAGATCTTTCTCGGGGGCAAGCCGGACCCGGACATGGATCTGAGCGTCGCCTGGGCGCGCGCGGTGCATCCCGACGACCGCGACGCCTACGCCGACGCCGCCACGGTGGCCGGCAACGGCGTGATGCAGGTCGAGTACCGGATGATCGGGCTGGACGGCGCGACCCGTTGGGTCCAGGACCAGATGTGGCTGCGCGAGGAGCTCCCCGACGGACGGCGGATCATCGACGGAGTCGTCACCGACATCACCGGGCGCAAGCAGGCCGAGCTCGGCCTTCGTCGGCTGGCCCACACCGATCCGCTCACCGGCCTGGCCAACCGGCTCTCGCTCGCCGAGCGCATCGAGATGGCGGTCGAGGGGCTCGAGGTCAGCTCGCCCGGTATCGCGTTGCTGATGCTCGACCTCGACGGCTTCAAGGCTGTCAACGACACCTACGGCCACGCGATCGGCGACGAGCTGCTGATGATGGTCGCCCGCCGGCTTCGCGGGTCGTTGCGCCCCGCCGACCTGGTCGCCCGGCTCGGCGGCGACGAGTTCGCCGTACTGCTCGAGCGAGTTGACCATCACCAGGCGCTGGCGGCGGCCCAGCGGTTGCTGATCGCGGTCAACGCGCCGTTTGCGTTCTCACGCGGCACGATCTCGCTGTCAGCCAGCATCGGGCTGATGCACGCGGCCGAGGCGCGCGGCACTCTCGACCTGATGCGCGACGCCGACGTGGCGATGTACCGCGCGAAGTCCGACGGCAAGAACCGCATCGTCAGCTTCGAGCCGGCGATGCAGGCGCGGGTCGCCCGCCGGTTGCGACTGGAGACCGAACTGCGCCGCAGCGTGGACAACGGCGACTTCGCGCTGCACTACCAGCCGCTGGTGGATCTCGAGACGCTCGAGGTCGTCGGCGCCGAGGCGCTGCTGCGCTGGCGTCATCCCGACCGCGGGCTGCTGCTGCCGACCGCGTTCGTCGACATCGCCGAGGAGACCGGACTGATCCTGCCGCTCGGTCGCTGGGTGCTCGAACAGGCGGCGCGTGACGCGGCGGCCTGGCAGGACGTGGCCGGCGGGCCGTTCTCGGTCTCCGCCAACCTCTCGCCGAGCCAGCTGCACGACCCCGATCTGGTGGCGATCGTCGTCGCGATCCTGCAGGACGCCGACCTTCCGCCCGACTCGCTCATCGTCGAGATCACCGAGAACCTGCTGCTGAAGGACGCCGAGCTCGCGCGCTCTCGTCTTGCCGCGCTCCGGTCGGTAGGCGTCCGGGTGGCCGTTGACGACTTCGGAACCGGCTACTCGTCGTTCGCCTACCTCGACCGCTACCCGGTCGACATCCTCAAGATCGACCGGAGCTTCGTCGGGTCGCTGGGCGGGCGGCCGCGAGCCGCGGTACTGGTTCGCTCGATCCTCGACCTGGCGAAGGCGTTCGACCTGGAGACGGTCGCCGAGGGGATCGAGTCGACCGACCAGCTGCGGACGCTGCGGTCACTCGGGTGCCGGTTCGGGCAAGGCTTCCGGTTCGCGGTGCCGCGGCCCGCGGAGCAGATCACCTCGATGCTCGAGTCCGACGCGCTCGCGGCGATGCGCGACGAGCCGGGCTCGTCGCCCGCTGCCACCACGGCCGTCGCCGGCTGATCAGCGCTTCAGCGGCTCGATCAGCTCGGGGCCGTCGTTGCGGACCGAGTTGACGGCGGTACTCACCTCGTAGGCGTGCAGCCGCGGCTCGGGAATCGCGTCAACCAGGTCGCGGACGCGCTGGGGGTCGGTCAGCGTCGGGTCCAGCCACGCGTCGCGCAGGTCGGCCGGTACGACGACGGGGGAGCGGTCGTGGATGTGGCCGAGCTCGTCCGTGGCGGGCCGGGTGAGGATCGTGTAGGTCCACAACCAGCGGTCCTCGTCCTCGACGTCGGGCCGCAGCTCGTACAGCCCCGCGAACGCCAGCAGGCCGGTGCCGTGCAGGAAGTACGGCTGCTTGCCCTCAGTGGTTGCGAGCCACTCGTAGTAGCCGTCCGCGGGGACCAGGCAGCGCCGCTTCGACGCGGCGGCTTTGAATGCGGGCTTGGTCGTGATCGTCTCCGAGCGGGCGTTGATCAGCTTCGAGCCGATGCGCAGGTCCTTGGCCCATGAGGGGACCAGTCCCCACTTCAAGGTGCGCAGCTGGCGGTCCGGTTGTCCGTCGTGCAGCCGTTCGAGCACCACCCGGGCCGCAGCGGTCGGCGCGACGTTCCACGACGCGGCCGGCGCCTCGTCGACCACCGAGGAAACCGCCAGGTCACGCAGCAGGTCGCCGTCGTGACGGGCGTTCGCGTACCTCCCGCACATCGCTCTGTTGTACCTGCCCGCGCCGTCGGTCACTCGCGCCCCTGCTGCCGGTGGGCCGGCGCGGGCTCGCCAAACCGGAGCGCATTGCGTACCGTGTTCACGCCCTTCACATGCGCAACATCGACACCAGGAGCAGGGACATGGCGCGTACGGCGAAGAAGACGGCGGCCGCTCGGCGGCCCGCAGCACGTCCGGCGGCGGCGCGTCCGGCGGCGACTGCCGGTACGGGTGTCACCGACCTCGCAGGCGGGCTGCGGTCGCTGCTCGGTGCGGTCGAGGGCGAGGTGAAGGCGGTCACGGCGCTCAGCGGAAAGATCGACGACTTGGTCACCCAGCTCAACAAGGCGCGGGAGGAGCAGGCGGCTCGGCTTGCCGCGCTCAGCGCCCTGAAGAGCTCTGCGCAGGACGGCGGGCTGTCCGCCTTCCTGGACAACCTGATCCGGCCCCGCATGCCGCGGGTCCCGGAGGTCAAGGCCCCTCGGGCCTGACCGTGATCAGGCGCTGACATGGCAGGCGGCGCGGTGACGACGAGCGCCCTCGACGAGCGCGCTGAAGCGCTGCTGCGCGCCGCCGGTCAGCGAGTGACCAAGCCGCGGGTCGCCGTACTCGCCTGCCTGCTCGAAGCCGGGGGCGACCACCTGTCCGCGGAGGAAGTGCTCAGCAAGGTCGCCGAGCACGCGGCCGGGGTGCATCGCGCGACGGTGTACCGGACCCTCGACGGGCTGGCCGACGCGGGAGTGCTGCGCCACGTCCACCTGGACCGCGGGCTGACCGCGTATCACGTGGTGGCGCCGACACCGCGACACGAGCACCTGCACGCCCAGTGCGCCGGCTGCGGGCGCGTCGTCGACCTGCCACCGGACGTACTCGGCGACACGGCAGACCGGGTTCGCCGGATCAGCGGCTTCCAGCTGGACGCCAGCCACGTGGCGCTGAGCGGCTACTGCAAGGACTGCGCGGCGACGCGGCACCGGTAGCGGCCGCGCTGCCGGTCAGCCCGGGGCGAGCTACTCGAGGCTTTCCAAGGCGCGGGACAGGACGGTGCCCAGCTGTTGGCGCGCCTGCTCGATGGTGACGCCCATCTGCTCGGCGAGTCCCGGCAACAGCACCGAACCCGCGAGAAACCCGAGGGCCCCCGCTGTCTCGACGGCGCCGTGGTCTTCGATCACGCCGTCGATGACGCAGACGCGTTCCGCGGGCGTCGTCGTGTCGCCGCTGTACGCCGACACAATCGCCCACGACGAGAGCAGGCATTCGCGCGACTCGCTGTTCATGATCCTGGTTGTGCCCGCTCCCGCGGGCAGCACGCCAGACGCGTCAGTGGTCGGCGGCGAAGGTCTCTCGGCCGCGCCGCACGACCCGCCCGCGGCGCTGCGCCTCGCGCACCACTTCACGCAACCGACCGGGCCCCCAGTACCGCGCACCGATTCGTTTCGCCAGTCCCGACGTTGTGGCGGGGCCGTCCTGGCGCAGGGCCTGCACGACGATGTCGATCTCCCGGTCGGACACCGCGCGATACGTCTCGCGCAGCGCCGTGGATCCGGGCCGCAGGTCGTAGCGACCGAATCTTCCGGTTTGGGCCGGATACGGGTACGGCCGGACATTGCGGGGGAGGGCAGGCTGTCGCCCAGCGGGCTGCTTCGACGGCTTCCCCTCACCGGACTCGGCGGCGGTGAGCGGCGTGGCGATCTGCTCGAGACTCCGCTTCTCGGCATCGACCCCGAGGAAGATCTCCACCACCCCGGCGGCGAACATCAACCCGCCACCGATCAGGTAGCCGATCGCAGTGTCGATCGGATGCTTCGTCGCGATGAGGTGACCGAACAGCACGGGGCCGATAATGCCGCCGAGGCCGGTGCCGACCGCATAGAACAGCGCGATCGCGATGGCCCGGGTCTCCATCGGGTAGATCTCGCTGACCGTCAGGTACGCCGAGCTCGCACCGGCCGAGGCGAAGAAGAAGATCACGACCCACGCGATGGTCTGCGTGGTGGCGGTCAATATGCCGGCGTCGAACAACCATGCCGTGATGGCCAGCATCACTCCGGACAGGATGTAGCAGCCGGCGATCATCGGGCGTCGTCCCACGTTGTCGAACAGCCGGCCGAGCAGCAGCGGCCCGAGGAAGTTGCCCACGGCGAACGCGATCAGGTAGTAGCCGACGGCTGAGGTATCCACCTTGTAGAACGTCGTGAGGACCAGCGAGTACGTGAAGAAGACGGCGTTGTAGAGGAATGCCTGTCCGATGAACAACGAAAGCCCGAGAACGGTGCGGCGCGGGTAGTCGCCGAAGACGGTCTTCGCCATCTGGAGCAGGCTGACCGAGTCCTGCGGCTCGACCTCGATGTCACGGCGGGAGTCCGGCTCCCGCAGCTCCTGACCGGTCGACCGCGCGACGTGATCCTCGATCTCGGAGACGATGCGTTCCGCTTGGTCGACCTGCCCGTGGGTCATCAGCCAGCGTGGGCTCTCCGGGATCGTGCGCCTCACGAAGAGGATCGCCACGCCGAGCACAGCGCCCATCAGGAAGCAGACCCGCCAGCCGACGTCGACGGCGAGGATCTTCGGGTCGAGCAGCACGAGGGTCGCCGCTGCGCCGGCCGCCGTACCGAGCCAGTACGAGCCGTTCACCACCAGGTCCACGGTGCCCCGAACCCGAGCCGGGATGAGCTCGTCGATGGCCGAGTTGATGGCCGCGTACTCGCCGCCGATGCCCATCCCGGTGAAGAACCGGAAGGCGAAGAACATCCACGCGTTGGTCGAGACGCCGGTGAGGACGGTCGCCACCAGGTAGACGGCGAGCGTGACGAGGAACAGCTTCTTGCGGCCGAGCCGGTCGGTCAGGTAGCCGAACACGAGGGCACCGAGGCAAGCGCCGGCGACGTAGACGCCGGCCGCGTCCCCGATCTGCGCGGTAGTGATCGAGATCCCGCTGTGCGCTTTCGTCAGGGTGCTGCCGACTGCGCCGACGATGGTGACCTCGAGGCCGTCGAGGATCCAGACGGTGCCCAGCCCGGCGAGCACCAGCCAGTGCCATCGCGCCCAGGGAAGCCGGTCGAGTCGGGCCGGTACGTCAGTCGACTCGCGCGCGGGCGAGTGCTTGGCGGAGATCGACGTCGTGGACATGGGATGGGCAGGCGCTGGTCAGCGACCGACGGCTTTCTCGAGCTGTGCCTTCGTCATGGACGACCGACCCTTCACGTTCTTGCGACGCGCCTCGGCGTACAGCTGGTCCTTGGTGCGTCCGCCCGGGCCCTTGTGGGACCGAAGCCCGCCGCGACGGCCGGAGGAGATGTCCTCGGTGGAGCTGCGGCTGGAGCGCTTCGCCTCGCCTGAGCGGGCGCGCTCCTTGTTCACCGTGCGTGCGGCGATCTCCTCTGCGGTGTCCTCGTTGCGGCCGCGCTCCTCGAGCCCGGACTTGATGTGCTCGTACTGGCGTTCCCGCTTCTTCGACCACGCTCGAATCGGCATCGTCATCTCCTCAGTCGTCAGATGAGTGCGCGATACCCGCCCGATTTCCGGCTATTCGTGGGTGCCTTGATCGCTAAGCCTGCGGTAGGAATCGTCCGATAGGGGAAAGAAGGTTGTGACGGATGCCGCCGCATGCGGCGGTTGAGCAGGGAGTGGACGATGCCGCGCGCGCTGTGGTCCGGAGTTCTCGCCTTCGGGCTCGTCAACGTCCCCGTCGCGCTGTTCAGCGCGACGAGTGAGAAGAGTGTGCGGTTCCACCAGCTCAACAAGGCGACCGGCAACCGGATTCGCTATCGCAAAGTCGACGACGCGACCGGTGACGAGGTGCCGACCTCCGAGATCGTGAGCGGCTACGACACCGGCGACGACGAGTACGTCGTGGTCGAGCGAGACGAGCTCGCCTCGGTGGCTCCCGGTCGCTCAGAGCTGATGGAGATCACCGACTTCGTCGAGCTGTCCGACATCGACCCGACGTTCTACCGGCAGACCTACTATCTCGCGCCGCGCGGCAAAGGTGCCGACCGGGCGTACGCATTGCTGCGGCGCGCGATGTCGGACACCGGCAAGGCGGGCGTGGCGACCATGGTGATGCGCGACCGCGAGCACCTGGTCGTGCTGCGTCCCGCCGGTGACGCGCTCGTCGTCGAGTCGCTCTACTTCGCCGACGAGATTCGCGACCCCGAGGACGCGATCGGTGACCTGCCCGCCGACGACAGCTTTGCCGACCGTGAGCTCAAGATCGCCGAGCAGCTGATCGAGTCACTCGCCGTCGAATGGGATCCGACGCGCTACAAGGACACCTACCGGGAGCGCGTGCAGGAGCTGATCGATTCCAAGCGTGAAGGCCGCAAGGTGGTCGCCGCCAAGAAGGCACCGCGCACCAACGTCATCGACCTGATGGCTGCGCTCGAGGAGTCCATCGCGGCCCGCGGCGGCCGCGGGAGCGCGAAGGCGGACAAGCCGGCCAAGGGCGGGAAGCCGGCGAAGGCCGCCAAGCCGGTGAAGCCGGCCGCGGCGGACGTGCTGGAGGAGCTCGGGTCGCTGTCGAAGGCCGACCTGCTCAAGCAGGCCGCGCAGCTCGACATCAAGGGCCGGTCCTCGATGAGCAAGGAGGAGCTCGCCGCGGCGATCGCGGCGGTGCCCAAGGCGAGGCGCGCCGCAGCGTCCTAGCGGCGGCGCTTCCCGCGCGGCCTGGGTCCGAGCAACGGGGCGAACAGGTCGCCGTGTCGCTCGATCCGGTCGAGGACGTCGGCTGCGAGGAACCGCAGCGTCGCCGGGTCCTCCGACTCGGCGCAGCGCTCGACCTCCTCCCAGGTGACCGGGGTCGACACCGTGGGTGACGGAGTGGCGCGCAGTGAGTAGACGGCGACGGTGGTCTTCGCCGGGTGGTTCTGGCTCCAGTCGATCAGCACCTTGCCCTGTCGCAGCTTCTTGTCCTGAAGGCTGACGACGAGGTCCGGATGCTCGGCCTCGAGCTCCTGAGCCAGCCCGTAGACCTCGTCCCGGATGTCCTGCCACGTCGCGTTCGGGCGGCGCGCGTAGACCTGCAACCCCTTGGAGCCACTGGTCTTCGCGATCGGTGGGTTCCGCTTGCCGAGCCGTGGCCGGGCCATCAGTGCGATGCGGCAACACTCGACGATCGTGGTGCCCGGACCCGGGTCCAGGTCGATCACCAGGTGGTCGGGGTCGGTCGGCGGCGTCTGGCCGGCGCCGCAGTGCCAGAGCGGAACGTGCAGCTCCAGCGACGCCATGTTGGCCGCCCAGAGGAGGCTCGGCCGATCGCCGAGCAGCGGGTAGTCGATGAACTCCCGCCCGCCGCGCCCCGACTTCGACGCGACCCGCATCGCGGCCAGCCATTCCGGCGCATGCTTCGGTCGCTGCTTCTCGAAGAAGGTCTGCCCCGTGACCCCGTCGGGCCAGCGACGAAGCGTCACCGGTCGTGCCAGCAGGTGCGGCACCATCACGTCGGCAACCCGTGCGTAGTAGTCGAGGACGTCGGCCTTCGTAAACTCCGCCTCGGGATAGAGCACCTTGTCGAGGTTCGACAGCATCAGGGTCCGGCCGTCGATCTCGGCCGCGACCTTCTTAGAGCTCACGTGTCCCGCCCGCCGTGCTCATCGGCTCCTGCCTCCGTCGGTGCTTTCCCTGACGACCTCGTCCGGCGCCTTGTCGGGTCGGATGCCCCGCCAGGTGGGATGCCGCAGCCGCCCGTCGCGCGTCCATTCGGTGAAGGCGACCTCCCCGACGATCTCGGGGTCGACGTAGTGCGCGAGAGTGCGGTCCTTCGGCTCGATCGGCGTCACGAACGGTGACTCCTCCCGGGTGAGCTTGACCAGGACCGACAGCAGCGCGTCGCGGCCTCGCTCGTCGAACCCGGTGCCGACCTTGCCGGCGTATCGCAGCCCGCCGTCCTCGGGAATGCCGAGCAGCAACGCTCCGAAGGTGTCGCTCAGCCGACCCTGTCCGGACAGCCAGCCCCCGATGACAACCTCCTGCATCCGGACCGCCTTGACCTTGATCCAGTCCTGGCTGCGGGCGCCGGCCTGGTAGCGGGAGGCGCGGCGCTTGGCCACGACCCCTTCGAGTCCCCGGCTGCTCGCTGCGGCGAACACGTCGCTTCCTGCAACATCCCGGTACGCGGGGCTGGTCGAGATGCCGTCGCTGTCGACGGCGAGCGAGACCAGCAGCTCCCGTCGTTCGTCGTAACTGCGGTCCAGCAGCGACTCCCCGTCCAGATGCATCACGTCGAAGATGACGTACGACGCGGGGTACTCGGCGGCTCGACGTTCGATCACCGCGGCGTTGGTGAGGTTGAGCCGCGGCTGCAACAACCCGAACCGCGGGATCCCGTCACTGTCGAGGGCGACCAGCTCGCCGTCGACAGTCGTCGCCCGGCTCAGGGTTTCGGCGAGTGCGGCCAGCTCCGGAAAGGTGTGGGACAGGTCCAAACCGTTCCGGCTGTTCGCCATCAGGTGCCCGGCACCGTCGAGTCTCACGATCGCCCGGATGCCGTCCCATTTCGGCTCGAACGCCCAGGCTTCGTCGTTGCGCGGCAGTGCGCCGGCGGTGGCGAGCATCGGGGCGACCTCCGGTGGCATCCCGGCGGGATTCCGCGTCACGCGAGCTGCTGCCACGCTCGTGACGCTAGTGGTCTGGCCCCGCGCAGCCCGCCGTGGCGGGTTTTTCGCGGGAGCGTCCGGGCAGGTACCCAAGGTGTCTGCCAGCACCGATACCCGTATGCCCGCTGACTGGGAGGCGCTGCGCAACCGGCTTGCCGAGAGCTTCCCGGAGTTCAGCGCCGACGACGTGCTGACCGAGATCGTGCACGCTCATGACGCGGTGGAGTACGTCGGAACCCCCGAGGGCGAGCAGTACGAGCTGGTCGAGTTCATGGCGCGGTACGGCTTGATGGTGCGGTCGGGGCGGGTCACGCCCAGCGACCGGCTGGACCCCGAGCACCATGCGAGCCCGCGCCGTGCGCAGGGCGCGTCATGACTGTCGGGTGACCACGCCGCGCACGTACGACGCCTGGCCGATGTGTTGCAAATCGTCGGAGATCACGCTGATCAGCCTGGTTCCCAGGGTGACGGGTGGGTCCCACGACTCATCGACCACGCGCTCGAGATCGGAGTCGGTCAGTCCGGCGACGTAGTCACGGGTGCGTTCGTACACCGCGTCGTGGTAGCTGATCAGCGGCTCGATCGAGCTCGGTGCCACCTGGCCGACGTCCGTCGAGGACTGCCCGTAGCCGGTGGCGTCGGGGTCGAAGGGCAGACCGAACTTGTCTGCCCAGCCGCCCTCGTGCCAGACCTGCCGGTGGCCCGCAACCTCCGCGACGTGATCGTCCTGGACCCGGGTGAGATGCCACACCAGCCAGGCGATCGTGTTGGCGTCGGGATCGATCCGTGCGGTGAGCTCGCGGCTGCCGATCCCGTCGAGGGCCTGGTGGACCAGCTGCTGGATGCGGTCGAAAGCCTGGGCGAGCAGCTCCGCGCTTGTCATGGGACGGTCCTACCCCGGCTCGGTCGCGGTCATCCCGTCGATCGGCGCGCGACGCCCGGCGACCTCCGTTGCCAGCTCGGCGATCGGCTTGGGTCGCGCCCACAGGTACCCCTGTCCGAGGTCGCACCCGAGGTCGGCGAGGGTGTCGCGCTGCTGCTGGGTCTCCACGCCGGCGGCGACCGCATGCATGCCGAGCTCGTGGGCGATGTCGATCAGCGCCCGCGCGATGGTGGCAGCGCCCCGACCGGTCGCGAGGTCCGCGACCAGCAGGTGATGGATCTTGAGGTAGTCCAGGTCTAGGGTGCGTAGCCGGCGCAGGGAGCCGATGTCGCCACCGAACTCGTCGAGCGCGATCCGCGCGCCGAGGGCGTGCACCGCCTCGATCTGGGCCCGCGCCCGCTCCGGGTCCCGCGCCAGATCCGCGACGTCCACGACCAGACGCGATCCTTCGAGTCCGCTCTCGGCGAGCGCCTCCGACACCATGTCGCCGAACTCGCTGTGCCGGACGCTGCGCCCGGACACGTTGACGGTCACGGTCAGCCCCTGCACGTTCGCGACCGCGCGACACGCCGCCGTGAGCGCCCAGCGGTCGAGCTCGACGATCAGTCCCTTGGTCTCGGCGAGGTCGACGAAGTCGCTGGGCTCGAGCAGGCCGTACTTGGGATGCGGCCAGCGGGCCAGCGCCTCCACGCCGCGCCACTCGCCGGTCTGCAGATCGACCACCGGCTGGAAGTACATCTCGAAGTCGCCGCGCATGATCGCGTCGCCGAGCTCGATCCGGAGCTGCGAGCGCAGCTCGCTGGCCGATCGCATCGACGGATCGAAGATCTCGTACCGGTTCTTGCCTCGCGCCTTCGCGGCGTACATCGCGGCGTCAGCCTCGACCAGAAGCTCCTCGGAGGAGACGTCGCGGCCTCCGAGCATCGTCATGCCCACGCTGAGGCGGACCAGCACCTCCTCCTCGCCGAGCCGGATCGGGGAGCTCACCGACTCGTACAGGCGGTCGACCACCTCGAGTGCGTCCGGCAGCGACGTGTCCTCGAGGAGGACGGCGAACTCGTCGCCGCCGAACCGCGCGATGGTGTCGGCCGGGCGGACGCAGCCGCGCAGCCGTTCCCCGATCGCGCGGAGGAGCTCGTCGCCCGCGCTGTGGCCGAAGCTGTCGTTGACGTCCTTGAAGTCGTCGAGGTCGAAGAAGCACACCACGAGGTCGGACAGCCCGCGGCGCTCGAGCGCGTGTTGCGCCCGGTCGGCGAACAGAGCGCGGTTGGCGAGGCCGGTCAGTGCGTCGTGGGACGCCTGTCGGCGAAGCTCGGCTTCGAGGTGGCGGCGGAGGTCTTCGGCCGCGAGGCGCTCCTTGACCCGCTGTTCGGTACGCGACACGCCTGCCGCGACGGAGTCGAGCAGCTCCTCGACGGGCACCGGCTTGGTGAGGTACTGGTCGATCTGACCGACCGCCGCGATCGCGGAGTCCAGTGACGCGTATCCGGTCAACAGGATCAGCGAGACGTCGGCGTCGATCGAGCGGATCGCCGCGCACAGGTCGAGACCGGTCATGTCCGGCAGTCGTTGGTCGCAGATGACGACCGCCGGATGCAGCTCGCGCTCACGCACGATCGCGGCGCCCGCGCTCGTCACGCCGATCGCGCTCAGCCCCCGGCTGGTGAGGATCTCGACCAGGGTCCCCGCCATGGCGGGGTCGTCGTCGACCACCAGGACCTGGACGCCCCGAGCGGACGCGGGGTCCGCGTCCGGCGGGGCCTCCTCGCCGGCCGTCTGGTCGTCCACCCAACAAGGATGCCGTGCAATTTCCTCCGGCGCACGTGCCCTATCACCGATTTAATGGGCACACGCGACCGGGCGGAGGGGCCACATGGGAAAGGCGCGGGAGGCTCGGCTGCGTTGGCCGACGCTTGCCGTCGTCGTCGTCCTCACGGTCATTACGGGAGTTTCCGGGTTCGGTGTCCGCCACGCCAGCCGCGCCGAGGAGCGACGGTTGCTGCACGAGCGCGCCGCGGAGATCGCGCTCATCCTCACCGACACGTTCTCCGGCTTGCAGACCCAACTGTCCACGATGGCGGCCGAAACCGAGCTCAACGGGGCTGACGCGAAGGCGTTCCTCGGAGCCGCGAATGCGCTGTCACCGGCCGGCGGTGGCTTCGCATCCCCCGCGGGGCTGGCCCGCGTCGACCCGTCGACCGACGCCGTGACGTTCCTGGCGACCACCGGGTCGCTCGAGCGGACTCCGTCGGTCGAAGCGGTCGCGGTGATTCGCCGGGCGGCGGCAGTGAGCCCGCCCAAGGTCGCCTCCTCGGTGTTCGGAAGCGGCGCGAGGCGCTCGTTCGGGCTCGCCTACCCGGTCGGGGTACACGGCCTCGTGGTCTACGAGCAGCTGCCCATCGACCTGGAGGCGGCCGCATCCGCGGCGACGGCGAGCGAGCCGTTCCATGAGCTGAACGTCGCACTCTACGCGGCTGCCAGGCGCGACCCGCGGGCGCTCCTGCTGACGACCAATGGGACGGTGCCCTCCTCCGGCGACATCGCGACGGCGTCGGCTCCGTTCGGGGCCGACACCTGGCTCGTCGCCATCCGTGCGACCAGCCCGTTGAACGGCTCGTTCGCCTCGAAGTCCTACCTGCTCGTGTTGCTCGGCGGCGCGTTGATCACGGTGGTGCTCGGGTTCTTGGTCGAGATCCTGCTTCGGCGTCGCGACTACGCGATGGAGCTCGTCGCCGAGCGCACCGAGGCGCTGCAGCAGTCCCTCGGCGAGCTGGAGCGCGCGCAGGAGCAGCTGGTGCAGAGCACCCGACTGGCTGCCATCGGTCAGCTCGCATCGGCGATCGGGCACGAACTGCGTAACCCGCTGGGGGTGATCACGAATGCGCACTATCTGCTGCGCACAGAGCTGGAACGGCAGGGGAGCGGACCCGACGCGTTCCGCCATCTCACGACAGCGGAGCGGGAGGTCGGCGCCTCGACGCTGATCGTCTCCGACCTGCTCGACTACGCGCGCGGCCGGGAGCCCGTGACGTCGGCGGTGGATGTGGTCGACCTGATCAGCGAGGTGCAGACGGTGCTTCCGGCGCCGCCGGAGATCACCGTGGAGCGTCACGACGCCGGCGGCGACTCGCTCGCCCAGGCCGACCGCGACCAGCTTCGCCAGGTGTTGCTGAACCTGCTGTCCAACGCGTACGAGGCGATGCCCGGAGGGGGCACTGTCACGATCTCGACCGAGGCGGCCGCCGACCTGCTGCGGATCCGCGTATCCGACACCGGCGTCGGCATGGACGAGGAGACGCAACAGCAGTTGTTCGAGCCCTTCTTCACGCGCAAGACGAAGGGCATCGGCCTCGGGATGTCGGTCACGAAGCGGATCGTCGAGACGCATCATGGGGTCATCAGTGTTGAGAGCGCGCTCGGAGCGGGAACCACGTTCACGGTCGATCTCCCGATCGCCCGTCCCGTGCCCGCCGTCGTCCTGGGGGAGCAGCCGTGAGCCACTCAGTTCTCGTCGTGGATGACGAGTACGGGATGCGGGAGACGCTTGTCGACATCCTCACCAGCGCCGGGTACACGGTGACCCACGCCGGCGACGGCGTCGAAGCGCTCGAGCTGGCCCGGACCCATCCCTACGACGTCATCGTCATGGACATCCGGATGCCGGTGATGACCGGCGTCGAGGTGCTGAAGTCGCTCAAGCACCCACCGCCGCAGATCGTGCTGATGACGGGGTACGCGGTGGAGGAGCAGCTTCAGCAGGCGCGCGAGAACAACGCGTTCGCCATCATGCAGAAGCCGTTCCAGGTGCCGTACCTGCTTCGGGTCGTGGCGGAGGCGATCAACGCCGCCTGACCGGTCCGAGGCTCAATAGACGACGTTCATCGCGTCGATCCCGACCTTCGTGCCTTTCGCGTGCCCCTTCTTCTTGCCCAGGCACGTGAAGCGGAAGGTCCGGGTTCCGGGAGATCCGCCGCCGGCGAAGAACTTGACCGTCCGGCGACCCGCGCGGGCCGAGTGGAGGTTGATGGTGCGAATCGTCGAGAAGCCCTGCGAGATCGACAGCTCACCGAAGGCCGGCCCGGTCTCGACAACGACCGAGAAGATGCGCCCCGTCCCCTTCGCCGTCGCTGTGGCGTGGCGGGTGGAGGTCTCGATCGCGCTGCCTCCGACGTCGCCGCCGCCGTTGACCCGCTTCCACTTGCCGTGCAACGTGAACTGTCTGTCGTCGACCGGGATCGCGACCTTCTTCACTACCTTGTCCGACCCCTTGCCCGCGATGTCGAACGACGTGGCATCGAGGATGTAGGTCGCTCCGGGCGCGCCGGTGATCGTGACCGAGCCGGTCGCGGGTGCAGTGAGATTCGAGTAGACCGGAGTCGTCTGCCCCGCGCGGGTGATCGTGACGTTCACGTGGGCCAGGGGCGCTCCACCACTCGATGCGGACCCGTGCCATGACGCCCGCACCGCGCGCGGTGCCGAGCGGCTGTGCGGGTGGCTCAGGGCGAGAGTCGCCGCGACGTTCGGTGGTGAGGTCGGGGCAAACAGCAGCGAGGACAGCGCCGGCCACAGGGGCGATCCGAGGCCGGTGACGGTGTCGTAGCCGACCGCCGCGTGCACCGAGGGATCGCTCGGAGCGTCGGAGGCCAAACCGTTGCTCCCCGCCGTGACGTCACGGAACGAGCCGTCGTGGGCTGCGTATGCGGCGTACAGCGCACCGTGGATGTCGCCGATCCCGGCGGTGGCGCCGTGCGCCGCGAGGACGTTGGTGAAAAGTGCCGCCGACTGGGGGGCCGCGAGGCTGGTCCCGCCGATGATGACGTAGCTGCCCGCGGGCGCGTCTGTCGGATCCGTCGTGTAGACCGGGAAACCGGACTGGGGATCACCGTTGGCGCTGATGTCGGGGACGAGCCGCGCGCTCGACGTCGAGAACGGGGGGTTCGTGATCGCGCTCTGGTAGCCGGGCTTGCCGAACGTCGATGACGCGCCGCCGCCGCTGCCGCCGGTGCCGTCGCTCGAGCAGCTCGATGCGTCGGTGCACGTCCATGCGGACTCGGTCCAGTTGGTGCCGTTGTTGGCCGCGGCCGCTCCGACACTGCTGAGGTTGGTGCCACCGACGCCGATGACCTCCGGGGAGGAGGCCGGATAGTCCGCGTTGGTCGTTGCCGCGCTGCAGCCGTCGTAGATGCCGAAGTCGCCGCTGGAGGCGAAGACCGTCACCCCCGCGGCCACGAGGGAGCTCACGATCGGTTCGAACGCGTGGATGAACGGATTGCCCGTGTCGGCCTCGCACAGGCCCCAGGACACTGACAGCGCGGCGATCCGCGGATCGCCACCCTGATACGCGTGGCTGTCCTGGAGGACGTCGTCGAGGACCTGTGAGAACGCGTCGCCGTACCCGGCGTTCGTGTTCGGGGCGAAGTAGGGCCGCTGGTGCGCGTAGGGGTCGGTCGAGAGCAGCGCCTCCTGGTCGAGATCGACTTCCTCATCGCCGCTGTCACTGGGCGCCGGCACGGTCGCCTGGTCCACGGGGACCTGCGTGACGTCGGTGGCGAGGTTGAACCCCGGGACGCCGAACGCGGGGGTGTTCGCCCAGGCGGTCAGGTCCGAGGGGTTCCAGCCGGCAAGCTGCACGGTTGCGATGGTCAGAGTTGCCGCCGGGTCGAGCCCGGAGTAGGGCGGTTGGCCGAGGGCGGTCATAGCGGGTGAGGTGTAGGCGTTGCGAAAGTCCGCACCGGCAAGGCAGCCGCCGCAGCCTGATACCGCCGGCTTGAACACTGCCGGCCCGTCTCGCGTCGGGAACGCGGCGGTTGCGACGTCCTCGAGGCTCGAGGGCAGTGACGGGTACGGTCCGGCGGCGGCACGGCGTTGCGCAGGGGTGGCATGGGCGCGCATCACCGGGTGCGCGCCGAAGCTCGCGTCGACCGTGGCCTGCGAAGCCGTCGCCGAGATGGTCCACGCGGTCTGGCGGGTCACCTTCAGGCCGGCGTCCTGCAACGCCTGGACGGCAGACCGACGGTCGGCTGCGCTGGGCAGCAGCTTGCTCAACGCGGCGACTCGCTGGGCATGGGTCAGGCCACGGGCGCGGGCGAGCTGATGAAGCGCTTTGAGGTGCGGCGCCTTGAGGAACACCGTGATCCCGGTCGCCGGGCTCGCCGCGTAGGCACCGGCGGGTGCGAGGGTTCCGGCCAGCATTCCGACCAGTGCCGTGCCGAATGTCATCCGCGCCCGCAGGCTGCGTCGTTGCATGTCCGGAGACCTCCCCTGGCGCACTGGCCCCGACCAAACTAGCCGGAGGGATCGGCGATGAGCTCCAGCCGATGCCCGGTCTTGGCGAGCAACCAGGGCAGCCGGCGGGCCGGCGGGCCGCCGGGCTGCCCGATTCGCCCCCAGAGGTGCCAGCTGGTTCCGGCGAGTGAGCGCGGCAGCGTGCCGCGCAGCATGCCGCCGGTCGAGGTGACCGACAACGTGGCGGAGATCGGCAGTGCCGGGGAACCGTCGATCGGTGCCAGATAGAGCTGCGACGCGATACGTGCCGCACCTTCGACGGCGGGGATGGCGAGAGTCAGAGTGCGACCGCGCAGCCTCGGCTGTGCCGTGCCGTCGAGCAGGTCCGTCAGCGAGCGGGACCACTCCGCCACGTCGAGGGCGAGGGTCGGCTTCGGAGAGGTCCAGTAGGGCTGCAACGCGATCGGGCCGTCGGCTCCGGTCGCCACGTGGCAGCGGAGCGGCTCGGGTTCGGTGGCGGGCAGCAGCGGTGCCGTGGTCGTGAGCCCCCCGAACATCACTCGCAGCCGGAAGTCCCAGAGCCCAGGAGCGAGCGCGGCGCCGCCCCTCACGCTCAGTGGGTCGATGCCGACGGTCCCGGTGACCTGGATCTGACCGGTCTCGGTGATCGAGAGTCGTAGGCCCGCTGTCGTCGACCACAGCTGCGCGTCGCTGCGCGAGACGGTTGCGCAGTCGATGTCCGCGGCCGCGAGGTCCCCGTCGGTGACGACGCGGTCGGTGATGGGCAGGCCCGGCGCGACAGCAGACGGCACGACCCAGCTTTCGCCGTCGCGCTGCAGCTCGAGCGGACCGGAGTCGGTCTCGAGCGCACCCTTGACGTCGAACATCAGCCGACCGTCGTGCCATCGGGGTTGGCCGGCGACAGCGCGCAGCTCGATCGAGGCGAGCCAGCGGGCGTATGCGGTCAGCCCGTCGAGGTCCCCGTCGACCACGAACCGCGACTGGCTGCGGAGGAGGAAGCCGAGGCCTTCTCGAACTGCCGGGGCGAAGCGGGTCGTAGCGAGTTCGCGCACCTGGTCGAACATGTCGCGGCGGAAGCCGTCGGTGTAGGACTGCATCTGGCGGCCGCGGAGCCTGCCGAGCAGCTCGTTGCGATAGAAGCGGCGCTGCAACGGGATGCGCGCGTCGGGGTCAGCGACATTGCGATCGATCACGTCGAGGACCGCGGCGAGATCCCGGTAGTACTCAGCCGGCACTGCCTCCGTGTCGCCGAGGTTGCGCCCCGAGACCCGGCGTCGCCGGTAGAAGTAGCACGCCAGGTCGCCGACGACGGCGACCGACTCGGCGCGCGTGTAGATCTGCATGCTGAAGTGCTCGTCCTCGACGTGTCGCGGCCCTTCTGCGAAGCGGATGTCGTTCTCGACGAGCAGCGCCCGGCGGACCATCTTGTGCGGGGTGAGGGTCTCCACCAACGGATAGTCGAACAGCGTGCGGCCGACCACCGTCCGGCGGAACACGGGGTGGTGCAGCCCGCGAAAGTCGCTCGAGAGCTTGCCGACGACGATGTCGGCGTTGCTGGTCAGCGCGATCTCGAGCAACCGGGAGAGCGCGTTCGGGTCGAGCGTGTCATCGCTGTCGACGAACTGCACGTAGTCGCCGCGTGCGGCATCAACGCCGACGTTGCGCGGCCTGCCGGGCCACCCGGACGCGGGAATCCGGATCAGCCGAACCAGATCGGGGTGGTCGTCGACGTAGTGCTGTGCACGCTCCGCGCTGCCGTCGGTGCTGCCGTCGTCGACCAGCAGGATCTCGTACCGATCCCGAGCGAGGGTCTGACCGAACAGCGACGCGACGCATTCGTCGAGGTTGGCCGCCGGGTTGAAGAACGGCACGACAACGCTGACGTCGACCATCGGCGCCGACCTTAGTCGTGCGCGCGCGTCGACGACTACTGTCGCCGCATGGTCGCGGTGGCCAAGGAGGACTTGGTGGCGCTCTACGAGTCGCTGCTGGCTGCGACCCCGTCCGGCGAAGACCCACCCGGCGAGCTGTTGGAGTCGGCCGCAGCCGTCGCGGGCTCGGCCGATCCGGCGATCGTCGAGTCGCTTCCGCCCAGAGCGCGGGTCGTGATGCGGCTGTTGCGGCACGGCCACGCAACGCCCGCGTGGGCCGCGCTCATCGACGGCGCCACCGGCATCGTCAAGCACGACTTCCGCGCGACCACGTCGAGTGGCGCGTCGCGAACCGACTGGCCGCTTCCCATCCTGACCGCTGTCGAGTCGCCCGACGTGTTCGCGCAGTTTCCCGGGTTTCGGGATCCGCGCTATGGCGTGCCTGACGAGATCTACGAGGTGGGCGCAGCCATCAAGCTCCGCTGCCACGTCGACGACGTGATCGCGGGGAAGCGTCCCGTCCTCGCGGGGTGGGCGGCGCTCGACGTGCTGGACACGGAGCCGACCGAGTCAGTCGTGGTGGTCGCGCGGCACGAGGGAGTCGAGATCAGCTGGCCGGGATCGCGACAGCGCCGCCCGGACCAGGTAGGCGGCAGCCGGGACACCCTGCGCCGCCGCGCGTGGTCAGGGTGGCGGGTTGCCATCGACCCGTCGGACCTCTCCGCGGCCGGCCGCTGGACGCTGTGGCTGGCGATCGGCCAACGCGGGTTCTCCCGACGCGCGCGGATCGGGAAGTCGGCCGGCGACCTCGCCGAGCGCGCTGTCGGACACCCGCTCAGCCGCAAGCCGCCGGTGTCGCTGGTCCAGGGCAACGGCGGCTGGTCATTGCTGGTCGCCGCTCAGCGGCGAAGGTAGGAGACGATGGCTGCAGCAAACGCTGCCGCCAGACGGTGCTGGAAGTGGTTCGAGGTGAGCATCCGCGCGTCGTGGGCGTTGCGCATGTTGCCGCACTCCACGAGCACCTTGGGCTGTGTGGCCAGGTTGAGCCCGGCGAGGTCGTTGCGTTTCGCTATCCCACGATGACCGTCGTACGTGCTGACCGGCATTGCCGTCATGGCGAGCAGCTTGCGGCGGATCAGCATTCCGAAACGCGCAGAGGAACCGACGACATGGCGGTTCACCCGGTCCTTCACCGGCTCCAGGATCGCGAAGCCCCGACCACCTGACGGCCCGCCGTCCGCGTGGATGTCGACGGCGACGTCGGCGTGCGCGGCGTCGATGATGCGCGCCCGGCGGTTCACGCAGGGACCGACGCCGTGGTTCGAGTGCCGGGTCATGACGACCGCGGCGCCGAGGCGTCGCAGGTCGCGGGCGAGGAAGGTCGCCACCCGGTAGGTGAACCGCGGCTCCGGGTAACCCGCGTTGGTCTGGGTCCCGGTCGTGTCGCAGTCCTCCCGCTCGCGGCCGTTCCAGACCTGGTGGCCGAGGTACGCGGGGTCGGTGTAGTTGCGGCCGTTGTGACCCGGATCGATGCCGATCACCCGCCCGTCCAGCGGCGGGCGCGCGGTCGCGAGGGACGCCTGAGGCAGCTGATGCGGCTGAGCCAGAGGTGTCGCGGCGGGCGTGCCGCAACCGGCGAGCACGAGCAGCGCGACGATGGCGTGGGGGAGCCGGGACATCGACCCAGTGTGCGCCCGACCCAGTGTGCGCCCGACCCAGTGTGCGCCGCCGGACCGTCGGTCGTGGACGTGGAAGCGGCGCCCGGCCCAGTGGGGGGGTGTACTGGGCCGGGCGCCGCTTGCACGAGTCTAACGTGCGCAGCTGAGAAAGTTTCAATAGGAAACCTAGTTGTGCCGGTGTGTCGGCCGCTCCTCCACCGGATAGTGCCGACGCGGGCTCGGGGGCCGCCACAGGGTCACCCCCGCAGTGATCAGGCCGCCGGCGCCGGCGAGCGCGACCGGGGCAGGTCCGACGAAACCGCTGCCGAACAGCGCGACCGCACCGACGATCGCTCCGGCTGCGAGCAGGAAGCAGCAGACAGCAGACAGCCGCCGCGCGACCGAGGGTCGACGCGGCGGCTGTCGGGGCTCGCCGATGTGCTGCAGGGCGGTTACCGCTTGCGCGCGGGTGCCTTCTTCGCAGCCTTCCGGGCGGGTGCGCGCTTGGCGGCCTTGCGGGCCGGTGCCTTCTTCGCTGCCTTCTTGGCGGTCTTCTTGGCAGCCGTCTTGCGCGCCGGTGCCTTCTTCGCTGCCTTCTTGGCGGTCTTCTTGGCAGCCGTCTTGCGCGCGGGTGCCTTCTTCGCTGCCTTCTTGGCGGTCTTCTTGGCAGCCGTCTTGCGGGCCGGTGCCTTCTTCGCCGCCTTCTTCACTGTCTTCTTGGCGGTCTTCTTGGCAGCCGTCTTGCGCGCGGTGGTCTTCTTCGCCGCGGTCTTGCGGGCCGGCGCTTTCTTCGCTGCCTTCTTCGCAGTCTTGCGCGCGGTGGTCTTCTTCGCCGCTACTCGTGCCACTTGAGCCCCCTAGCTCGGTTATGAGGACACTGGTGCTGCGTGCAACTGTGACACCGAAAGCGCGCGCATTCCATCACCGTGGGAGCGAACGATCTCGCGTGTCGCGAAGCACGTATCTCGTTGCGTGACGCGGCGACATCTCGCTTCGCGTTGACGACCAGCGAGAAACCCAATGTTTCCAACGAAAATTGCGCGACGCTGCAGCGAGCCGACTATTGCGGTGCGGGAATGTTCGTGATGCGCGTCAGCCGAAAATACTTCCGCCGAAAATCGACTTCGGATGCGTGGTTGTCGTCGACTTGCTGGTCGATGACGTCGTTGGCGTCGATGGGCGCTTGGGGGGAATCGAGGATGGGGTGCGCGTTGCGTGCGGCATGGAAGGCGACGTCGATGCGTTACCGGTTGCCGTCGATGACGATGCAGGAGCCGCTTCTCTCTGACTCGGCTTGATGCCGAGCAGTCGGGCAATCTCGCGTGATGCTTGAAGCGCAAGCCGAGTACCCGGCACCTTGCTGGCCTCGAGAACACGTTGCTCGAGTGTCAGCAACTGCTGCACCACATGAAGGCGCGCCGGGTCATCGGTCGCAGTCGCGATCATCGCGGTGAGCTGTTGATGCAGATCTGCGGCCACCGCGAGAACCTGCGACGCGCGAGGGTCGTGGGTCACGACATGCTCGAGTCGACGAAGTGTCGTCGTTGCGGAGCGGTGCGCCGAGGCGGGGTGCGGAAGGTGCACGGCGACCTGGGCGGGTCCCGCCGAGGTCGCGGTCACGCTCGTCGCGGGGCGTCGCTGGTGCGCCGGGTTGGTGTTGTGCCCGCCGATCGCAGCAGCGGCAGACATCGCGATTGCTCCGACCAGCGGGATGACCGGCAGCGCGAGCAAGGCCTTGCGGGGAGCGCTGCGAGGCCGCGGCGTCGTCGGCCGTACCTGGTCGCGCCGACTACGGGCACCGATCGCCGCGACCTCATCCGACGCCGCCGCGACGATGTCGCGGGCAACCTCCGGCCGCTCGTCCTCCAACGCTCCTGCCGCCGCTGACAGCTCGAGGGTGAGCGCGGTACGCACGTCGCGGACCGAGTGCAGCAGGTCTACGAGCCGCTGGTCGTCGACATCGGACGCCTCGACGCTCGCAGCCGGCGTCGCACCGCGCCGGAGCCGACGTCTCACCACGCCCCCTCTTTCGCCGCCGTCGTAGGCGTTCCTTCCGATCTCCCTTCCCGCGATGACCGCCGGCTACCCCTCCCAGGCGGGCGGTTGGCGCGGTTGGGAGACTGCGTGCGCCGAACGAGTGAAGTGAGGACCATGTGACGAGCATTCCCAGCGGCGAGATCGCCGACCTGACACTGGCGTTCCTCGGGGGCACCGGCGATCAGGGCCGCGGGCTGGCGCGGCGGTTCGCGCTCGCCGGGCATCGGGTCGTGCTCGGCTCACGGCAGGCCGATCGCGCTGCGGCCGTCGCCGCGGAGCTCGCCGCCACGGTGACCGATCCCTCTCTGGTCACCGGTGCCGACAACGAGACCGCCGCCGCGTCTGCCGACGTCGTGGTGGTGGCGGTGCCGTGGGAGGGCCACGAGGCGCTGGTCGGGGCGCTGGCCACGACCTTGACCGGCAAGGTCGTCGTGGATTGCGTGAATCCCATGGGCTTCGACGACAAGGGGGCCTACGCCCTTGTCGTTGCGGACGGCAGCGCGGCGCAACAAGCGGCGGCGCTCCTGCCCGGCAGCGCCGTGGTCGCCGCCTTCCATCACGTCAGCGCGATGCTGCTGCTGGACCCGGCCGTCGATGCGGTCGAGACCGACGTACTCGTCCTCGGCGACGACCGCGCGGCGACCGACCTCGTGCAGGCACTGGTCGACCGGATCGCGGGCATGCGCGGCATCTACGGCGGTCGCTTGCGCAACGCCGGTCAGGTCGAGGCGCTCACTGCGAACCTGGTCTCGATCAACCGGCGCTACAAGGCGCACGCCGGACTGCGGATCACCGACGTCTAGTCGAACGAGTGCTCGGGCCCCGGGTACGTGCCATCCGCGACCTCTTGGGCGTACTGGCTCGCCGCTTCGGTGATCACTGCGCGGATGTCGGCGTAGCGCTTCACGAACCGGGGGGCGGGACCTGAGTTGAGGCCGACCATGTCGGTCCACACCATGACCTGAGCGTCGCAGTCCGGGCCGGCGCCGATACCGATCGTCGGGATCGCGAGCTCCTTGGTGATCTGCGCGGCGACATCGGCCGGGATCATCTCGAGCACCACTGCGAACGCGCCGGCCGACTGCAGCGCGATCGCGTCATCGATCACCCGCGTTGCCTCGTCCTCGCCGCGGCCCTGCACCCGATAGCCGCCGAGCCCGTGCTCGCTCTGCGGCGTGAAGCCGATGTGGGCAACGACCGGAACGCCCGCGTCCACGATCGCGCGCACCTGTGGCACGACCTGGCGACCGCCTTCGAGCTTGACCGCCTGGGCACCGCCTTCCTTCATGAAGCGGATGGCGGTGTGCAGCGCCTGGTCAGGACTCACCTGGTAGGAGCCGAACGGCATGTCGGCGATCACCAGGGCGCTGCGCGTCGAGCTCACTACCGCCCGGACCAACGGCATCAGCTCATCGACCGTCACCGGCAGCGTGGTGTCGAAGCCGAAGACGTTGTTGGCGGCCGAGTCGCCGACCAGCAGCGCCGGAATGCCGACCTCGTCGAAGATCGCGGCCGAGTGCATGTCGTAGGCGGTGAGCATCGCCCAACGCTCGCCGCGCTCCTTCATCGCTTGCAGGTGGTGCGTGCGGACCCGGCGCACTGCGGCACGGGGCGACCCGTAGGGAGAGATGCCACTGTCAGTCATCGGACAGCGCCTGTCATCGGACACTCGATCATGAGAACCTCCTCGCCTCGAGGCCTCGGTCGAGGTCCCCGGACTACGACAGGAATCGTCTCACAGCGAGAGGCGAATCCGATTCGGTCAAGGAGCCGGTTCCCGCCAGCGGTTCGTGATCGGGAGCCGGCGGTCCCTGCCGAAACCTTTCGGGGTGATCTTCGGCCCCGGCGGGTACTGCCGGCGCTTGTACTCGGCGGCGTCGACCAGACGTACCACGCGGTCGACGAGCTCGGCAGGGTGACCGAGCGCGAGCAGCTCGTCGCGGCCAAGGTCGTGCTCGACGTAGCCGACGAGGATCGCGTCGAGGATGTCGTAGTCGGGCAGCCGGTCGGCGTCGAGCTGGCCGGGCGCGAGCTCGGCGGAAGGCGCCTTGTCGATGATCTCGACCGGGATCGGTTCGGGTTCACCGGCTTCCCTGGCCACCGCGTTGCGCCAACGGGCCAGCTGCCACACCAGCGTCTTCGGCACGTCCTTGATGGGCGCGAAGCCTCCGGCGCTGTCGCCGTACAAGGTGGAGAAGCCGGTCGCCAACTCGCTCTTGTTGCCGGTTGTCAGCACGAGATGGCCGACCTCGTTGGACAGCGCCATCAACGCGGTGCCTCGGATCCGGGCCTGCAGGTTCTCGGCGGCGAGACCGTGCAGTCCGCCCGTCTCGGTCGCCGCGAAGCTCTGGTCGTACGCCTCGACCATGGGCTCGATCGGGAGCACGCTCCAGCGCAGCCCTTGTCGGCGGGCGAGCTCCTCGGCGTCAGTGAGACTGCCCGGCGACGAGTGCCGGCTCGGCAACCCCACGACGTGGACGGCGTCGGCGCCGAGCGCGTCGCGCGCGATGGTCGCGACGATCGCCGAGTCGATCCCGCCGGACAGTCCGAGCACGACGGTGTGGAATCCGTTCTTTCTGACGTAGTCGCGGGTGCCGAGGACGAGGGCCGCCCAGACTTCTGCGTCCTCGGCCATCGGGTCGACAAGGCTGGGGGCGACGGCGTCGGGGGGCTCGGCTGCCGCCGCTGCTGCGCAGCGCTCGATGACGATCGACGTGCCGTCGCCGGCGTCGACCGCTCCGGTGCTGTCCTCGGTCGCCGCGGGCAGGTCGAGGTCGGCGACCAACAGCTCGGGCACGAACCGCGCGGCTCTGCTCAGCAGGTCCCCGTCGGCGCCGACGATCAGTGAGTCGCCGTCGAAGACAAGCTCGTCCTGGCCGCCCACCAGGTTGACGTAGGCGAGTGTCGCGCCGGCCTCGGCGGCTCTGCGCGTCGCGAGCTCGAGGCGTACGTCGTCCTTGTTGCGCTCGTATGGCGAGCCGTTGATGCAGAGCACCAGACCGGCGCCGGCGGCGCGCGCCGCCGCGATCGGGCCGCCTTCCTGCCAGAGGTCCTCACAGATCGTGATCGCGACGTCGACCTCGCCGAGGCGTACCACAGGCAGCCGGTCGCCTGGAACGAAGTAGCGGAACTCGTCGAACACCCCGTAGTTGGGGAGGTGATGCTTGGCGTAGCGCGCGATCACCGAACCGCCGTGGAGGAACGCCGCCGCGTTCTGCGGCTCGCCTGCCGGACGGCCGACCCGCGGTGCCGCATCCGCGCAGCGGTCGAGATAGCCGACGACGACGCCCACATCGCCGCACCCTTCGTCGGCGATCCGCGAAGCGAGCTGCTCGAGCGCAGCGCGTGACGCCGTGACGAACGAGCGCCGCAGCACCAGGTCTTCGGGCGGGTAGCCGGTCAGCGCCATCTCGGGGAACGCCACCAGTGCCGCGCCGCGCCGTACAGCTTCGTGCGTCTGCTCGACGATTCGGTCGGCGTTGCCGCTCAGATCCCCCACCGTGAGGTCGATCTGCGCAAGGGCCACACGCAGCCGCGGCATGCCTCCAGGTTAGGTCGTCTCCGCAACGCGCTCGTAACGCAACGGTCCTACGATCACTGACGTGGACAGGCAGCAGGAGTTCGTGCTTCGCACGATCGAGGAACGCGACATTCGGTTCGTCCGGCTGTGGTTCACCGACGTGCTGGGGTTCCTGAAGTCGGTCGCCGTCGCACCGGCCGAGCTCGAAGGGGCCTTTGCCGAGGGGATCGGCTTCGACGGCTCCGCCATCGAGGGTTTCGCCCGGGTGCACGAGTCGGACATGCTGGCTCGCCCGGATCCCTCGACGTTCCAGGTCCTGCCGTGGCGCGACGAGCAGCCGGGCACGGCTCGCATGTTCTGCGACATCCTGATGCCGGACGGCTCACCGTCGTACGCCGACCCGCGCCACGTCCTACGCCGATCGATGCAACGAGCGGCAGATCTCGGCTTCACCTTCTACGTCCATCCTGAGGTCGAGTTCTTCCTGCTGCGCAGCCGGCCGACCGAGAGCGAGCTGCTGCCGGCGCCGATCGACTCCGGTGGCTACTTCGACCAGACTCCGCACGACCTCGGCCACGACTTCCGTCGGCAGGCGATCACGATGCTCGAGCGCATGGGAATCAGCGTCGAGTTCAGCCACCACGAAGTCGCTCCCGGCCAGCAGGAGATCGACCTGCGGTACGCCGACGCGCTCACCACCGCGGACAACCTCATGACGATGCGCCTGGTGGTGAAGGAGGTCGCTCTCTCCCAAGGGGTCTACGCGTCGTTCATGCCGAAGCCGTTCAGCGAGCAGCCCGGCTCTGCGATGCATACGCACTTGTCGCTGTTCGAGGGCGACCGCAACGCCTTCCACGACGCGGGTGATCCACTGTCGCTGTCCAAGGTCGGCAAGGCGTTCGTCGCGGGCCTGCTCGTCCACGCCGCGGAGTTCACCGCGATCACCAACCAGTGGGTGAACTCCTACAAGCGGTTGTGGGGCGGCGGCGAGGCGCCCGCGTACATCTGCTGGGGTCGCAACAACCGTTCTGCTCTGGTGCGGATCCCGATGTACAAGCCGCAGAAGGGCAACTCGACCCGGATCGAGATCCGCTCGCCGGACTCGGCGTGCAACCCGTACCTCACCTACGCCGTGCTGCTCGCGGCCGGGCTGAAGGGCATCGAAGAGGGCTACGAGCTTCCCGACGGCGCAGAAGACGACGTGTGGGCGCTGACCGACGGCGAGCGTCGCGCGATGGGCATCGCGCCGCTGCCCGGGTCGCTGTCCGACGCGATCAAGGTGATGGCCGAGTCGGAGCTGCTGGCGGAGACCCTCGGCGAGGGCGTCTTCGACTTCTTCATGCGCAACAAGCGCGCGGAGTGGGAGGAGTACCGCCGCCAGGTCACGCCGTTCGAGCTGTCCCGCTACCTGGGTGTGCTGTAACCCGGATGGCGCGCGCGGTCGTTGTGCAGCACGTCGACACCGAGGGGCCCGGCAGGTTCGGCGAGTGGCTTCCGGCCCACGGGGTCGAGCTGGTGCCGATCCGCCCGTACGCCGGTGATCCGGTGCCGGCTGCGGTGGACGCCGACGCGCTGATCGTGATGGGTGGCCCGATGGGCGCCTACGACGACGACGCCGTGCCGTGGCTCCCGGCGGTGCGCGATCTGCTGGCCGCCGCAGTCCGCGACGGCGTTCCGACGCTCGGCGTCTGTCTCGGCGCGCAGCTGCTGGCAGTGGCGACCGGTGGCCGGGTCGAGCTCGGCGCGAACGGTCCGGAGATCGGGTTGGGCGAGGTGGCCGTCGCCGTCGGCGACCGGCTGCTGGACGCCGGCCGGATCCCGGTCGCGCAATGGCACTACGACACGGTCACGGAGCTGCCCCCTGGGGCGACGCTGCTGGCATCGAGCGAGTCCTACGAGGTACAGGCGTACCGCGTCGGCACCAGCGCGTGGGGCCTGCAGTTCCACGTCGAGGCCGCGCCGGAGCTGGTCGGCGAGTGGGCGCGCGCGTCGCGGCGTGACGAGGCGGAGCTGGTCGCTCCGCTGGTTGCCGTCGACGAGGCGGTCGCGGGTGTCGGCGAATCGGTCGCCCGGCGGTTCGCGGAGGTCATCCGCTCGCCGCAGTAGCGTGCTGGCCGTGAGCCATCCGGATCGCACCGCGAGCGTCAGCGGGCGGTTGGCACGATCCGGATTCACCGATCCCGACGGTGCCGCCGGCCGACTCGCGGCCCTCGGTCTTGATCACGACGGCGACGTCATCGAGGCGCTTGCCGAAAGCGCCGATGCCGACCTCGCGCTGACCTCGCTGGTCCGGATCGCCGACAGTGCCGAGCGCGACGAGCTGCTGACCACCTTGCGCGAACACTCGGGGGCGCGACGCCGGCTGCTCGCTGTGCTCGGCGGGAGTGCGGCGCTCGGCGACTGGCTGGCTCGCCATCCCGAGATGTGGCGAGAGCTCGTGGCGGAGACCACGTCCACGACCCGGCCGTCTCGTTTTGGGCTGAACGCCGAGCTGCTGCGTGCCGTCGACGGTCTGACCGGGCGCGACGCGTACGACGCGCTGCGGGTCGGCTACCGCCGGGCGTTGCTCGGGCTCGCCGCGCGTGACCTCAGCGGCCAGGTCGCGTTCGACGACGTCGCCGCAGAGCTCACCGACCTGGCCGACGCGACCCTGGGCGCGGCGTTGCGAATCGCCGAGGCCGAACACCCCAGTGACGCCCGCCTCGCTGTGATCGCGATGGGCAAGTGCGGCGGTCGCGAGCTCAACTACGTCAGCGACGTCGACGTGATCTTTGTCGTCGATGACGCCGAGTCGGGTGCGGCCGCGCGCGCGGCGGCGATGATGCGCGCCTGTTCCGACACCACTGCCGAGGGCACGATCTGGACCGTTGACGCCGCGCTCCGCCCCGAGGGCAAGGCCGGGCCCTTGGTGCGGACCCTGGCGAGCCACGTCGGCTACTACCAGCGATGGGCGAGCACGTGGGAGTTCCAGGCGCTGCTGAAGGCGCGTGCCGTCGCGGGGGACGCCCGCCTCGGGGCGGAGTACGTCGCCGCGGTCGGGCCGATGGTGTGGGAGGCGGCCGGTCGGCCGAGCTTCGTCGAGGACGTCCAGGCGATGCGACGCCGGGTGATCGGCACGCTGTCCGCCGCCGAAGCCACGCGCGAGGTCAAGCTCGGCCCCGGTGGACTGCGCGACGTGGAGTTCGCCGTGCAGCTGCTGCAGCTGGTGCACGGCCGTGGCGACGACCAGCTGCGCAGCCCGACCACGCTCGTCGCCCTGGCCGCGCTGGCGGACGGCGGGTACGTGGGGCGCGACGACGCGGCGCAGCTCGCCGCGGCGTACCGCTTCCTTCGGACCGTCGAGCACCGGCTCCAGCTGCAGCATCTGCGGCGTACCCACCTGTTGCCCGCCGACGAGGACAGCCTGCGCTGGCTCGCGCGCTCGATGAGGTATCGCGACATCGACGCCTGGCAGTCGGCGTACGACGGGCACGTGCGCGAGGTGCGCCGGCTGCACGAGAAGCTGTTCTATCGGCCGCTGCTCAACGCGGTCGCACGGCTACCCGCGGAGGGCACCCGTCTCACCCCGGAAGCCGCGACGGCGCGACTCAAGGCACTGGGGTTCGCCGATCCGGCCGCGGCGTTACGGCACCTCGAAGCTCTCACGTCGGGGGTGAGTCGCAACGCCGCGATCCTCCGTGCACTGCTGCCCGCGATGCTCGGCTGGTTCGCCGAGGCGGCCGATCCGGACGCCGGTCTGCTGTCGTTCCGGCAGGTGAGCGACGCCCTCGGCAGCACCCCTTGGTACCTCCGCGTCCTGCGTGACGAAGGCGCGACGGCCGAGCGGCTCGCCCGGCTCCTCGCCACCAGCCGTTACGTCGCCGATCTGTTGGGGCGCGCGCCCGAGACGGTGGCCTTGCTCGCCGATGACGATGAGCTGCTGCCGCGCGGTCCGGACGCGCTGCGCGGCGAGCTGCTCGCAGTGTCGAGACGCAACGACGACTGGGAGGACGCGGTCGTCGCGGTGCGTGGACTGCGCCGCCGCGAGCTGATCCGGATCGCCTGCGGCGACCTGCTCGGGCTGGTCGGCGTGACAGAGGTGGGGCGGGCGCTTTCCGATGTGGCGGCGGCAACGCTGGCGGCCGCGCTGGAGACCGCGAGGCGCAGCGTGCGCACCCGGCTCGGCCACGACCTGCCGGTTCGGCTGGCCGTCATCGGGATGGGACGGCTCGGCGGCATGGAGCAGGGGTACGGAAGCGACGCGGACGTGCTCTTCGTGTACGAGCCGCTTGGCCAGGACGGTCCCGACTGCACCGCCGCGGCGCACGAGGTCGCCCAGGAGCTGCGGCGACTGCTCACCGTGCCCGCGCCCGATCCGTCGTTAGTCGTGGACGCCGACCTGCGGCCGGAGGGTCGACAGGGCCCGCTCGTGCGGAGCCTCGCGTCGTACGCCGAGTACTACGAACGGTGGTCAGCACCGTGGGAGATGCAGGCGTTGCTTCGCGCGACCCCCATCGCGGGGGACCCGGACCTCGGCGGCCGCTTCATCGAGCTGATCGACCCGCTGCGCTATCCCGCGGAAGGGCTGCTACCGGCACAGCTGCGCGAGATCCGCCGGCTCAAGGCGCGGATGGAGGCGGAGCGACTGCCGCGGGGCGTCGATCCTGCCCTTCACATCAAGCTCGGCCGTGGCGGTTTGGCCGACGTCGAATGGGTGGCGCAGGTTCTTCAGCTAGGGCACGGCGCAACCGTGCCGGCGTTGCGCACGACTGCCACGATCGAGGCGATCACCGTGGCGGCCGAGGAGGGCCTGCTCGCTACCGAGGACGCTCGCGCCCTGCAGGATGCGTGGGTGATCGCGAGCCGGGTGCGCAACGCCATCGTGCTGGCTCGCGGGCGCGCGTCCGACGTCGTGCCGTCCGATGCCCGCGCGCTCAGCGCGGTTGCACGGGCGATGGGCTACGGCCCGGGCCAGGGCAGCGACCTGCTCGAGGACTACCGGCGGGCGTCGCGTCGTGCACGTGCCGTGCACGAGCGGGTGTTCGCTTCGTGACGGGGGAGCGGACGGCGGCGCTGCGTTCGCGCTGGGCGCTGCCCCTCGCGGTCGGGGTGGTCCTCGGTGCCTTGTACATCGTGCTCGCGCCGCACACCGCGGACCTGGCCGCCCAGACGGCGCGCGCCGAGGTGTACCGGCGAAGTGGCTACGTGCCGTACTGGACCGGTTGGTTCGGCGGCACCCCGCTGGCCGGATACAGCTTGATCACCCCGCCGTTCCTGGGTCTGTTCGGACCGGTGTGGCTCGGCGCGCTGACGGTGGTGGCGTCCGGCGCCGTCGCGGTCCCGTTGCTGAAGGAGACGCGGCGTCCGCGCGCGGGTGCGGTCGCGATCGTCGTCAGCGCGGCGTTCGACGTGTTCTCCGGGCGCACCACGTTCGCGGCGGGCGTCGTCGTCGCGCTTGCCGCCATGCTGGTGGTCGAGCGCCGGCACGCGCGGGGCGCGCTCGTCATGGGGGTCCTCGCGACCGCGACCAGTCCGGTGGCGGGCGTGCTCCTCGCGGTCGCTGCTGCCGCGACGGTGCTCGCCGGGCCTCGCCGCCGCAAGGCCGCGCTCCTGGCCCTGGCCGGCATCGCGGTGGCGTTCATCGTGATCGCGATCCTGGCGAGTGGGTCACGCGGCGGCTACGAGCCGTTCACGCGGACCTCGTTGCTGTTGTCGGTCGGGACGACGCTCGTGGTCATGCTCAGCCCGGTCGGCCGGCGGCTGCGCGTGGTCGGTTGGCTGACGCTGTGGCTGCTGGCCGGGTGCTATCTGATTCACTCCCCGATCGGCGCGAATGCGACCCGGATCGCCGTCCTCGGTGCCGCCCCCGCCCTGGTCGCGGTCGCGCGCTGGCCGAAGCTGGTGCTGGTCCCCTCGGTGATCGTTGCCGGCTTGTTGGCCGTCGGGCAGCTCGCCAACGACATGGCTGCGGCCGGGGGCACGGTCGCCACCCGCGAGTTCGTGACCCCGCTGAAGGGCGAGCTCCTGGCGCTTCCGAACATCTACCAGTACCGCGTAGAGGTCGTCGCACCGAAAACCCACTGGCCGTTGACCTATCTGCTGCCCGACGTCGCGCTGGCGCGTGGCTGGGAGCGGCAGACCGATGAGGCGCGAAACCAGCTGTTCTACGGTCGCGCTCCGATCACTGCGGCCTCCTACCGGCGCTTCCTCGACCACAATGCCGTGGGCTACGTCGCTCTGCCGTTTCATTCCTCACTCGACTACGGCTCGACCCGGGAAGCCGCGTTGATTCGCCGCGGGGTGCCGTACCTCCAGCAGATCTGGAGCAACGACGACTGGCGGCTCTACGCCGTGACCGACCCGGAGCCGCTCGTGTCGAGAGTGTCGGGGTCACCTCCGGACGCCGCTCAGTCGCCGACCGCGCAGGTCCTCGCGGCGGACGACACCGGCTTCACCTTCGACGTCTTCGCCGCCGGGCGCTACCTGGTACGGATGACCTGGTCGCCCTACCTCGTCGCGAGTGACGGCGAGGTGGCACGCGCACCCGGTGACCTGGTCTGGGTCACGCTTCCGTCGGCGGGCCACTACCGACTGCAGGCGAACTGGCGCTGGCCCTAGCGCGACTGAAGGTGGTTCCGGTCCTCGTCAGGCCGCGGCGAGCTCGCGCTCGGCAGCTGCGACGGTGAGGCTGCCCGCCGTACGGCTGTAGGCGTGGCGGCCGGAGAGCAGTCGCTCGATGGCGATGCCGATGCCGAGCGTCACTACGCCGCCGACGGCATCGAGCACGAAGTGGTTCGCGGTGCCCAGTACGACGAAGACCGTGCAGACCGGATAGAGCGCACCGAGCACCTTCACCCAGCGTCGCTGTGCCAGCGTCACGATCGCGAGGGCGCACCACAGCGCCCACCCCACGTGGAGGGACGGCATGGCAGCGAACTGGTTGGACTCCTTGGCCACCGATCCGGAGGCGATCGAGCCCCAGGTGTGGAACTTCACCAGGGTGTCGACGAAGCCCGGGAGCATGCGCGGCGGTGCCAGTGAGACGAACCAGAACCCGATGAGCGCGGTCAGGTTCGTGGCGATCAACACCGACCGGATCGATCGATACCGCAGCGGGTGACGGAGGTAGAGCCAGACCAGGACCCCAATGGTCACGACGAAGTGCAGCGTCGCGTAGTAGTAGTCGCTGACGTTGGCCAGCCACGCGTGAGCCGCTACGACGTGGTTGAGGGAGAGCTCCCAGTCGATGTGAAGCGTCCGCTCGAGGGAGAGCAGCGAGGTCGCGCGGTGGTAGGCGCCCTTCTCGTGCTCAGGCACCGCGTTGCGGACCAGCGAGTAGAGCTCGTAGACGACGAGGATGAAGGCGGCCTCCTGCCACCATTTAGGTGGCCGGATGGCTCGAGCCCGCTCCGGGAGAAGCGCGAAGCTGCGCCCGCGGCGTCGCTCAGCCACGTGCCGCCTTCCCGTCGTTCGGTGTCAAGCCCCGTCGATCGATTCTGCCAGATCGAGGTCTCGGGGGCTGTGCTCCTAACCGCCGAAGTGCGGGTCGCCGGGCGGCGTGAGCACCGTGACGAAAAGCTGGTCCGGCGGGAACTCCGGGTTGCCGTAGTAGAAGTCGTACCCCTCGATGCAGGGGCCGTCCGACGACGGTTCGAGCTGGTCGCACGACGGGAGCAGGCCGACGTAGTCCCCGGCGTAGGGACCGCTCGTCAGGTGAGCCGCGTCGCCGAGCCGATTGTAGGAGTTCTGGTTGTGCGGGAACACCGTCGATCCGGCGTTGGTGTACGCCGTGAAGTTGTGGGGTGCCGCGTAGCAGAACCAGGTGGCGTCGAACTCGCCGAAGAAGTCCTGGTTCAGGTTCTGGTAGGCGTCCGCCGCCGCACCCAGGAGGGAGTAGGTGACCTCTTTGTCATAGCTGACCCCCACCGCGTTCACCGTTGCGACCTTGGCGCCGCCGCCCAGGCTGCAGGGAAGGCCGGAGCCGCCGAGCTCAGCTTCGATGTAGCCGCTCGGCGCGTAGGTGTCCACCTGGACCGTCGTCGTACCGGACGAGCTGAACGTCGTGCACGGCGAGTCGTCCTCCCGCGGCAGGCTGCAGCTGTCGAGGCTGAACGGAACAGTCGCGGCGCTCTTCTTCAGCAGTAGGTCGCCGGGGTAGGAGGCAGTGAGCTTGGTCGTGCCACTTTGGATGTGGCTGGTCGGCACGGTAACCGTCACGGTGCACCGTGTCAGCAGGCAGGACGGCAGGGTCGCGGACCCGAGGTTGTCGTGCAGGTTGTCCGAGAAGCTGACCGATCCGCTAGGCGTGATCGGCCCGAGGTTGTTGCTGCCGTCCTTCGTGGTGCCGATCCCGACCGTCGCGGTGAGCGTGACGGAGGTGCCGTCCTCTGCCAGCTTCGCGGTGAAGACCGTGTTGCTGTCGAGCAGGTTCAGGCCTGCGGCGCTCGCCGACGTCGTCGCGACCATCATGCTGGTGAGGAGTACGCCGACCGCGGCACCGACGATTGCGAGACGCGCTCGACGGTGGCTTCCTCGAGTGTGGAGCGGCAGTCGCATCAGGATTCCCCCCAGGGCGTAGTTCAGCGAAGATCTCGGTCTGAGCAGATCATTTCGATTCGGCATTACCGCCCGCTAACCAGCGGATCTGTCAGCTACGCGACACCGAACACCCTCGATTAGACCGTTGGCCGGATTCGGCTGGGCCGGTTCGCCTCACCGCGCGATATCGGGATGAAAGGTCCGCTGGCTACGGTTCGCGGCGTGGTCTCAGGCGACGCCGACGCCACCAGCGGCGCAAAAGCGCGGGGAGTGGCTCCAGATCCGCTCACGCCCTACGTCCCGACGCTGGTGGTCGACTGGCTCGCCGACGCCCCGCAGCAGCGGCACCGCCGGATTGCCGGCACCGGCCTGTTCGCCGACATCTCGGGCTTCACCGCGCTGACCGAGCGGCTCGCCGAACGCGGCAAGGCGGGCGCCGAGGAGATGGGCGACCTGCTCAACTCCACCTTCGACGCGCTGCTCAGCGCGGCGTACGACTACGGGGCCAGCCTGCTGAAGTGGGGCGGCGACGCCGTCCTGTTGTTGTTCGACGGCAACGGGCACGCGATCCGCGCGGCACAGGCGGCGTGGGAGATGCAGTCCGCGTTGTGCCGGGTCGGCCGGCTCAAGACGTCGGTGGGCATGGTCGACCTCGGCATGTCGATCGGGATCCACAGCGGCGAGTTCGACTTCATGCTCGTCGGTTCGCGCTACCGGGAGCTGATCGTGACGGGCCCGGCAGCGACGGCGACGGCGCACCTGGAGAAGGTCGCCGAGCGCGGGCAGGTGGTGATCAGCTCCGCGACGAGAGCAGCGATTCCGGCAGGCTGCGCCGAGGTCGGTGCGACCGACGGGTGCTTGCTGACCGCATCGCCCGGTGCGGTCGCGGCGCCGAACAAGACCCGCCCGATCCCGGCCGTCGACCTTGCCGCCGCGTTCTGCGCCGACCTTCGCGACCATCTCCGCGGCGACGTCGTCGACTACGAGCACCGACGTGCGGTCGTCGGGTTCATCGAGTTCTCCGGAACGGACGCGCTTCTCGCGGCCGACGGCGTCGACTCGCTGACCGACGCCGTCGACCACGTCGTCAGCCTCGCGCAGGAGGCGGCCGCGGACAGCGGCGTCACCGTGCTGTCCACCGATCTGTGTGAGGACGGTGGGAAGATCATCCTCGTCGCCGGGGCCCCGAACTCGGTCGGCGACGGAGAGTCCAGGGTGTTGTCCGCGGTGCGCCGGGTGGTCCACCCGGGTGGGCGGCTGTCGTTACGAGCCGGCGTCAACGTCGGCCGGGTCTTCGCCGGGGACTACGGCCCGTCGTATCGACGGGTCTATTCGGTCACGGGTGACTGCGTGAACCTCGCGGCCAGGCTCATGGCGCACGCCGAACCCGGCCAGGTCGTCGCGATGCCGGAGGTCCTCGACGGCTCTCGCACCCAGTTCGAGACGACGCCGCTGCCGCCGTTCACGGTCAAGGGAAAGGCGGCGGAGATCGAGGCACTGTCGGTCGGGGATCCGCGTCGAGCGGCCGTGGCGGTCGGCAACCGGCTGCCGCTCGCCGGCCGCGACGAAGAGCTCGGCGTGCTTCTCGACGGAGTCGCCGCCGCGACCTGTGGCGAGGGACGGGTGATCGAGCTCGTCGGCGGGCCCGGCATGGGCAAGTCGCGGCTGCTCGAGGAGCTCGCCGAGCGGACCGATGTGCGGATCCTCTGGGCGGACGGCGAGGTGTACGCGACCACCACGCCGTACCAGCCGATGCGTCGCCTGCTGCGACACACGCTCGGCCTTGCCGACGATGTCGACGAGCAGGCGCTCGCGGCGAGGTTGCGGGACTTGACCGCCGGGACCGCGCCGGACCTGTTGCCGATGCTGCCGCTGATCGGCGTCGTCGCCGGGGTCGACTACCCCGAAACGCCTGAGGTCGCGGCGCTCGATCAGGAGGTGCGCAAGAGCTACCTCGAATCGGCGGTGAGTGACCTGCTCGGCCGGTTGCTGCGGATGCCGCTCGTGATGGTCCTCAACGACCTCTATCTCATGGACGAGGCCACGATCGACCTGCTCAAGCGGCTGTCGAGTGATGTCGCGAATCGGCCATGGCTGATCATCGCGACGAGACGACACGAGACGTCCAGCCCGTTCCCGGTCGGTCAGCCGCTTACCGTGATCAAGGTCGAGCCACTGAGCGAGACGGCCGCGGTCGAGCTCATCGCGTCGTCGCCCGCCGCGAGCGAGCTTCCGCCGCACCGGGTGCGCGAGCTGGTCGAACGAGCCGGCGGCAACCCGCTGTTTCTCCGCGAGCTCATCAGCAGCGCTCGTGCCGGCGCCGACCTCGCCGAGCTGCCGGACTCGGTGGAGGGAGTCATCGCGGCGCACATCGACCGGCTTCCGCCGAAGCGTCGCCGCTGGCTTCGCGCCGCCGCCGTACTCGGCATGACCGTCGACCACGGTCTGCTCGGATCGGTGCTCGGACCGGAGGCCGACGACGTCGACGTCGCCACGGAGATGTCGGAGTTCCTGGTGGGTGGCGCCGACGGGCAGTGGCGGTTCAGCCACCACCTGGTTCGGGCTGCGGCGTACGAGGGTCTGCCCTACCGCCGTCGTACCGAGCTCCACGCGCGCACCGCCGACCTGCTCGAGCGGCGGGCCGCCGGCAACGCCGACGCCTATGCCGACCTGCTGTCGATGCACTGCTTCCACGGCGAGCGGTTCGAACGCGCGTGGCACTACTCGCGGCTCGCCGCGGAGCGGGCGCGTGGCCACTACGCGCTCGCCGAGGCAGCGGAGTGCTACCGGCGCGCGCTGTCCTCCGCCACCCGGCTCACCGGCGGAGTGGCACCGGCTGTGGTGGCGAAGGTCTGCGAGGACCTCTCGGTCGTCTATCTAGACCTGGGGGAGCGGAGCAAGGCGGACCAGGCCTTGGCAGACGGGCGGCGGCACGCCAAAGGTGACCCGCTGCTGTCGGCGAGCCTGTGGTTGCGGACCGCGACTCATCGCGAACAGTCCGGGCGCTACTCCGAGGCGCTGCGTTGGGTCACGAAGGCCCGTTTGCTGCTCGGGGCGCGCGACGACCAGGAGTCGGTCGAACTGCAGGCGCAGCTTGCCGAGCTCGCGGCGAGCGCCCGGTTCCGGCAGGGCCGGTTCGTCGACGCGATCGCCGACTCCCACGCGGCGCTGGTGCTGGCGCGGCGCTGCGGCGATCGCCGCACCGAGGCCCACGCGCTCACCGTCCGTGAGGCGGCCGGTGCCACGATCGGGCTCCCGTTCGACGTCTCGAAGCTCACCGAGTGCATCGCGATCTACGAGGATCTCGGCGACGTGCGCGGTCTGGCACGCGCCTACAACTGGTTCGGCGGCTGCGCCTACTACGCGGGTCACTGGGACGATGCAGTGGATCTGTTCCAGCGTGCCGAGCGGGCGTACTGGAAGGCGGGCCGTGAGTACGACGCGGCCACCAACGCCGCGAACCGCGCCGAGGTCCTCATCGCGCAGGGCCGGCTCGACGACATCGATGAGATCCTCACCAACGCGATGACCGTCTGGCGGTCGACGGACTCGACCAGCGCGGTCGGCTTCGGGCTGTTCCTTCGCGGTCAGGCGCAGCTCGCGCGAGGCCAGGTCGACGACGCGCTGAAGTACCTCGCCGAGGCGCGAGCGATCCGGGTCGAGCTGCGGGAGACCGATGACGTCGTGACGACGGACGCGGTGGTCGCCGAGTGTCACCTGCGCCTCGGTGACCTGTCGACGGCGCTGCGCTGCGCGGACTCGGCGCTTTCCCGGGCCGGCGTCGGCGCACCGGGGACACCGTTGTTGCTACGCGTGCGCGGCGAGGCGCTGATCGGACTCGGCCGCGGCGTCGAAGGCATCGCCGCGCTGCGGGCCGGCCTCGCCGAGGCGAGGGGTCGCAACGCACGCCACGACGTCGCCGCGACTCTCGCGGCGCTCATCGCCCACGACGTCCCCAGCAAGTCCGGGGAGCTCGACGCCTGGCGTCAGGAATACGCCGAGCTGGCGCGCATGCTCGGGCTGGTCGCGAACGTCAGCGGCTGACCGTCGGACGACGTCAGTCGCCGATCGTCCAGGTGTCGCCGGAGCTCAGCAGGGTGGCGAGGTCGCCCTCGCCCTTCGCCGCCCGTGCTTCGGCGACCTGCGCCCGCGCCGCGTCGTCATAGGCAGGCCGGGTCACCGACCGGAAGATGCCGAGCGGCGTCACACCATTGTCGACGTTGCCCAGCCGGGAGAGCGCGAACGCGAGCTCCGGCTCGTCGGCCTGCGGATCGTGCTGCAGCAGCGTGTCGGCGTTCGCTGCGTCGACGTCGACGACCTCGAGCCGGCCGCGCGGCGAGACGCGAACGCCCTTGCTGCCGTCGGTCCCGAACCGTACCGGTTGACCCGCTTCGAGCCAGACGACGTGCTCCGGGGCGCTGTCGACGTCCTTGAGGACGTCGAACGCGCCGTCGTTGTAGATGTCGCAGTTCTGCATGATCTCGATGAACGCGGCGCCACGATGCTCGGCCGCTGCCTGCAGCACCGACGTGAGGTGCTTGCGATCGGAGTCCAGCGTGCGGGCGACGAACGTCGCCTCGGCACCGAGTGCGACCGACACCGGGTTGAGCGGGCGGTCGACCGAGCCCATCGGCGAGGACTTGGTGCTCTTGCCCACCTCGGACGTGGGGGAGTACTGGCCCTTGGTCAGGCCGTAGATGCGGTTGTTGAACAGCAGGATCTTCAGGTTGACGTTGCGGCGCAGCGCGTGGAGCAGGTGGTTTCCGCCGATCGAGAGCAGGTCGCCGTCTCCGCCGATCACCCACACCGACAGGTCGGGGCGGGACGTCGCGAGGCCTGTGGCGATCGCCGGGGCACGACCGTGGATCGAGTGCATGCCGTAGGTGTCCATGTAGTACGGCAACCGTGCGGCGCAGCCGATGCCGGAGATGAACACCGTGTTCTCGCGCTTGATCCCCATCGTCGGCATGAAGCCCTGGATCGCGGCGAGGATCGCGTAGTCACCGCAGCCCGGGCACCAGCGCACCTCCTGGTCGGAGGTGAAGTCCTTGCGCGACTGCTCGATGTCCGTGGTGGGCACCAGCTCGAGGCCGCGGCGCGGCATGGGCAGATCGATAGTGCTCATGAGTTGGCCATCCCGGTGATCGCTTCGAGCAGGTCTTCGGAGCGGAACGGCAGTCCGCGGACCTGGTTGTAGGAGACGACGTCGACGAGGAACTTCGCGCGGAGCACCATCGCGAGCTGACCGAGGTTCATCTCGGGGACGAGCACCCTGCGGTAGGCCCCCAGCACCTCGCCGGTGTTGGCGGGCAGCGGGTTGAGGTGACGCAGGTGTGCCCTGGCGACCTTCAGGCCCGCGGCGCGGGCGGAACGGACCGCGGCCGCGATCGGACCGTACGTCGATCCCCACCCGAGCACCAGGATGTCCGCGTCCCCGGTCGGGTCCTCCACCTCGAGCGGCGGGATGGTGGCCGCGATGCCGTCGACCTTGGCCTGACGCAGCCGGACCATCGTGTCGTGGTTGGCCGGGTCGTAGGAGATGGTGCCGGTGCCGTCGGCCTTCTCGATGCCGCCGACACGGTGCTCGAGGCCCGGGGTGCCGGGGATCGCCCATGGCCGGGCGAGCGTCTCGGGGTCGCGCGCGTAGGGCAGGAAGGTCTCGCCGTCAGCGGGCGGCTTGGCGAACTCCACCGTCATCTCGGGGAGCTTCGTCGTGTCGGGGATCAGCCATGGCTCGCTGCCGTTGGCCAGGTAGGCATCCGACAGCAGGTAGACCGGCGTGCGGTAGGTCGTGGCGATCCGCACCGCCTCGATCGCCGCGTCGAAGCAGTCGGCCGGCGACTGGGCAGCAACGATCGGGGCGGGTGCCTCGCCGTGCCGACCGAACATCGCGAGCAACAGGTCGGCCTGCTCGGTCTTGGTCGGCATGCCGGTCGAGGGCCCGGCGCGCTGCACGTCGACGACGACGAGCGGTAGCTCGAGCATGATGCCGAGCCCGACCGTCTCCGCCTTGAGGTCGACGCCGGGTCCGGAGGTCGTGGTCACGCCGAGCGACCCGCCGAACGACGCGCCGAGTGCGGCACCGACCCCGGCGATCTCGTCCTCGGCCTGGAACGTCAGCACGCCGAACTGCTTGTGCTTCGCCAGCTCGTGAAGGATGTCGGAGGCCGGGGTGATCGGGTAGGTCCCGAGGAAGATCTGCAGTCCGGCCTGCCTCGCTCCGGCGATCAGGCCGTACGCCAGCGCGGTGTTGCCGTGCACCGTGCGGTACTTCCCCGGCTTCATCGGCGCCGGGCCGACCTCGTAGCGGACCACGAAGCCTTCGGTCGTCTCGCCGTAGTTCCAGCCGGCCTTGAAGGCGGCGATGTTGGCCGACGCCAGCTCAGGCCGCTTGGCGAAGCGCTGCTCGATGTACTGGACGGTGCTCTCGGTCGGGCGGCTGTAGAGCCAGGAGAGCAACCCGAGCGCGAACATGTTCTTGGCCCGCTCACCGTCCTTGCGCCCGACGTCCTGCCCTTCGACCGACTTGACCGCGAGCGAGGTCAGGTCGAGCGCGTGGACGTCGTACCCCTCGAGGGAGGCATCCTCGAGCGGGCTGGTGTCGTAGCCGACCTTCTTGAGGTTGCGAGCCGTGAACTCGTCGGAGTTCACGATGATCGTGCCGCCGCGGCGCAGCTGGCCGAGGTTCGCCTTCAGCGCGGCAGGGTTCATCGCCACGAGCACGTCCGCGTGGTCACCGGGCGTAAGCACCGAGTGGTCGCCGAAGTGAAGCTGGAAGGCGCTGACTCCGGGGAGCGTCCCGGCTGGCGCCCGAATCTCCGCGGGGAAGTCGGGCAGCGTCGAGAGGTCGTTGCCGAACTCCGCCGTCTCGGAGGTGAACCGGTCACCGGCCAGCTGCATGCCGTCGCCGGAGTCGCCCGCGAAGCGGATCACCACGTGATCGAGACGCTGAACGGGGGTCTGTGCGGTCTCGGTCATCGCGGCGTCATTGCCGATCTGTCCTCTATCTCGCTCGGCCCCTTGCGTGCTTGTGACACGGCGTCGGTGGCCCTGCGGTCGTACGGATGTTTGGCAGGTGCTCAGCCAAGGGTATCCCTCGCTGTTAGGTTGCCGCGCGGTAGGCGCGCGAGGTTCGCTACCGCCCGGTAGGTCCGGCCAGCTTCGATCCGGCGGCGAAGGCGAACCTGATGACCCCGTCGAAAGCCCGGGCCGGAAGCAGCCAGCGGGTGAACAGGATCATCCCGGCGCCCTTCCCGGTGGGGTAGCGGGTGCGCGGATGGCGAACCGTCGCCGCCTTGGCGATCTTCTTGGCGACGACCGTGCTGGCGGAGCTGAACGCCGGCTTGTCGGCGAGCTCCAGGATGGCCGCGGCCTGAGCTGCCTGCGGCGCGTAGGCCGTGTCGCTGGAGGTCTTGCGCAGGTTGTCGGCGGCGATCGCCGCCCACTCGGTGCGGATGCCGGCCGGTTCGATGACGACGACCTTGACGCCGAACGGCGCCAGCTCGAGCCGCATCGCGTCGCTCAGCCCCTCCACGGCGAACTTGGTCGCGTGGTACCAGCCGCCGAGCGGCTCGTAGATCCGGCCGCCGATCGAGGAGATGTTGATGATCCGGCCGCTGCGCTGCTCGCGCATGTGGGGCAGGACGAGCTGGGTCACCCGCGCGAGGCCGAAGATGTTGACGTCGAACTGGTACTTCGCCTCGCTGATGGCGACGTCCTCGACCGACCCGTAGGACCCGTACCCGGCGTTGTTGACCAGGACGTCGATCCGCCCGGTCTCCTCGAGGATCTGCGCGATCCCTTTGGTGACCGAGGCGTCATCGGTGATGTCCATCTTCAGGGCTCGGATGCCCGCTGCCTCGAGGCCGGCCATCCGCTCGACGCGCCGCGCCGCGGCGTAGACCGTGAAGCCGCGCTTGTGCAGCTCGCGGGCGGTCTCCTCCCCGATGCCGGACGACGCCCCGGTGACGAGTGCGGTCCCTCTGTTTGATTGGGCGCTGCCCATGGCCCCTCCCGGTCCGGCTGTTGCGTGCGATTATCCCTTTCGTGGCGGATAACCATTTCGACCTGGTGATCGTCGGGGCAGGTCTGTCCGGAATCGGCACAGCGCACCAGTTCCGCAAGGAGTTCCCGAGGAAGACCTACACCATCCTCGAACAGCGGGACGAGATGGGCGGCACCTGGAGCCTGTTCAAGTACCCCGGCATCCGGTCGGACTCCGACATGCACACGCTCGGCTACCGGTTCAAGCCGTGGACTGCCGCCAAGGCGATCGCCGACGGCCCGTCGATCCTCGACTACGTGCACGAGACGGCGCGCGAAGGCGACGTCGAGCGGCATATCCGTTACGGCAAGAAGGTGACGCGCGCCGAGTGGGACAGCGACAGCGCCACCTGGACCGTCGAGACGACCGACGCCGCCACCGGTGAAACCGAGCAGGTCACCTGCCGCTACCTGTTCTGCTGCACCGGGTACTACGACTACGACAACCCCTATCGGCCGGAGTTCCCGGGTGAGGAGCGGTTCACCGGGCCGATCATCCATCCGCAGCTGTGGCCCGAGGACCTCGACTACGCGGGGAAGCGCATCGTCGTGATCGGCAGCGGCGCGACGGCAGTGACGCTGGTCCCCGCGATGACGGATCGCGCCGAACACGTCACGATGCTGCAGCGGTCGCCGACCTGGATCGTCGCCCGGCCCAGTGAGGATGCGCTGGCGAACAAGCTGCGCAAGCACCTTCCCGCGATGCTGGCCTACGGCATCGTCCGCTGGAAGAACGTGCTGCTCGTCCTGCTCAGCTTTCAGATCAGCCGCCGCCGTCCGGAGTGGATGCGCTGGCTGCTTCGCCAGGGACTGGTCAAGAACCAGAAGCTCAGCCCCGCCGAGGTCGACAAGAACTTCACGCCGACCTACAACCCGTGGGAGCAGCGGCTCTGCCTGGTGCCGGACAGCGACCTGTTCGAGGCGCTCCGGGCCGGCAAGGCGTCGGTCGTCACCGATCACATCGAGACGTTCACCGAGAAGGGCATCCTGCTGAAGTCGGGCGAGGAGCTCGAGGCCGACATCATCGTCACGGCGACCGGGTTGAACCTCATCCCGTTCGGCGGGGTGGAGCTCGTCGTCGACGGCGAGAAGGTCAACATCCCGGACCAGATGACCTACAAGGGCATCATGCTCAGCGACGTGCCGAACCTCGTGTTGTTCTTCGGCTACACGAACGCGTCGTGGACGTTGAAGGTGGACCTCACCTACGCCTATACCTGGCGGCTGATCAAGCACCTCGAGCGGGCCGGGCTTCGGCAGTTCACGCCGCGGCGGGATCCGTCGGTCCAGGAGGCGCCGTTCCTCGACTTCAACTCCGGCTACGTGCTCCGGGCCATGGACAAGTACCCGAAGCAGGGCGAGACGCAGCCGTGGCGACTGTCGATGAACTATGCGATCGACGCCTTCCAGCTTCGCTTCACCAAGCTCGACGACGGCGCGATGGAGTTCTCCAACCCGGACCGCAGCCGGGAGCGGGCAGCCACGTCCGCCTGAGCCCGGCCGGCTAGCGGCGCGACGTCCCGCGGTGCGCGATCGCGTCCACGATCACCGCGGCGATCAGCACGAGCGCGATCACCATCTCCTGGCCTGCCGCGCCGATGTTGATCAAGGCCATGCCGTTGTAGATCGTCGCGATCACGATCCCGCCCAGAACGGCGAAGCTCATCTTGCCGCGACCGCCGAACAGGCTGGTCCCACCGATTACCGCTGCGGCCACGCCGTACAGCACGAGGTTTCCGCCGTCGAAGTCACTCGACATCGAGCCCAGCTGTGAGAAGTAGACGATGACCGCGAGACCGGCGGTGAAGCTGCAGAGCACGAAGGCGAGCAGCCGCACCCGGTTGGTGCGAATGCCGGCGCGACGGGCCGCCTCGGCATTGCCGCCGATGGCATAGAGGTAGCGGCCGAAGCGCATCCGTCCCAGCAGCACGGAGTAGAGGACGAGCACGACCGCGAGCACTGGCACGATCCACGGCACGCCGGACAGGTGCAGCAAGGCCGAACCGCGGTTCGCGTTGCAGACGAGGACCAGCACGATGCCGGCCGCAGCCACGCCGGCAACCTTGAGGATGGTCAGCGAGATCGGGGGAGTCACCAGGCCGCTTTGCTTGCGGCGCTGATGCTGGAAGAACGAAAGCGCGGCGAACGCGGCCACCCCGGCGATCATCACGATCCAGCCCGCGGTGTTGGACAACGAGCCGTTGACGATGTCGTTGAGCACGCTGCTGTTGATGACGATGCTGCCGCCGGTGGCCTGCTTGTCCTTCTGGATCAGATACAGCAGCATGCCCTGCCACCCGAGCAGACCGGCCAGGGTCACCACGAACGAGGGCAGGCCGAGCCGGGTGATCAGCAGCCCCTGGATGAGTCCGATCACCGCGCAGGCGCCGAGGCCTGCCAGTACGGCGAGGAACCAGTTGACGTCGTGAGGCGGAGCGTTGAGCTCCGCGACGATCGTGACGCCGACCGCGCCAACGAACCCCGTCGAGAGATCGATCTCTCCGAGCAGCAGGACGAAGACCTCCGCCATGCCCAGCAACACGAAGATGCCGGCCTGCTCGATCAGGTTCGTGAGGTTCCCGGTGGTGAGGAAGTGCGAGTTCTTGGTCTGGAAGATGATGACGATGATCGCCAGGCCGATGATGACCGGCAGGGTTCCGCTCTCGCCCGACTTGATCCGCTTCCACTGGGCGGCGAAGTACTCGCCGAGTGAGTCGGCGACGAACTCGTTGCTCGCAACGGCAGCGGTGACGTCGGGAGCTACCGCATCGTGAGACTCGACGCTGCCTTCCGTGGCGGACATCTGGGCTACTCCCTCCCGCCGGAACCGGCGGCCGATCCGAGTGCGCCGGTGGTGATCAGCTCGACCGCTCGTTGGGTGTCGAGCTCGGCGGCGGGGTACGTGCCGACCAGGCGCCCGAGGTACATGACGGCGATGTGGTCGGCCACGGCGAAGATGTCGACCAGGTTGTGGCTGATGATGAGGACCGCTACGCCGCTCTCGCTCAGGGTCTTCACGAGGTTGAGCACCATCGCGGTCTGCGAGACGCCGAGCGCGGCGGTCGGCTCGTCCATGATCACGAGCCGAGCGTCTTCCAGCACCGCCCGGGCCACCGCGACGGCTTGCCGCTGGCCGCCGGACAGCGAGCCGACCGGCTGACGGATCGATCTCACCGTCGTCACCGACAGGTCGCTCAACGTCTTGCGGGCCGAGATCTCCATCGCGGTCTCGTCGAGCAAGCCGAGACGGCGAGGCTCGCGCCCGAGGAACATGTTCTGGACGATGTCGAGGTTGTCGCAGAGCGCAAGGTCCTGGTACATCGTGGCGATGCCCAGCGCGGCCGCGTCACGCGGATTGCGGACGTGAACCTCTTTGCCGTCCCAGAACACCTGGCCGCCGTCGGGCGCCCACATGCCCGAGACGGTCTTGATCATCGTGGACTTTCCGGCGCCGTTGTCGCCGACCAGCGCGGTGACCTCGCCGGGGTAGATCTCGAGGTCGACGCCGGACAGCGCCTGAACCGGCCCGAAGTTCTTGTCGACCTTCGACAACCTCAGGAGCGGCGTAGCGGAGGCCCGGTCGGGTGTCCGGGGCTCCGCCGCGCTGGCATTCGCCACTACTAGCTGATTCCCGCCGACTGGCACGCCGACTGGTACTTCACCGTGCAGATCTGGCTCGCCGGCACGAAGTTGTCCTTCACCACTGTGTCGGCCATGTTCTTCGCGGTGACCCACTCAGGTGTCAGCAGCACCGACGGCATGTTCTTGCCACCGTTGTTCGGGTTGCTGGTCTGGCCGTTGACCAGGGCCGACGGCGGGGTCTGGCCGGCGCGCACGTACAGCGCGACGGCGGCTGCCGCCTGGGCCTCCAGGAAGATCGGCTTGTAGGCGGTGCCGCACTGGTAGCCGGACAGGATGTTTTGCAGGCCCTGGAGGGTTGCGTCCTGGCCGGTGATCGGGAACGTATTCGCCTTGATCCCCTTGTTACGCAGGTAGTTGATGATCGGGCCCGCGTTCTCGTCGTTCGGGATGATCGCCGAGTTGACGCCGGAGTTCGACGTGTAGGCGCCCTGGAACTCGGTCAGCGCCTTGTTCGGGGTCCAGGTGCCGGCCGGAGTCGCCGCGACCTTCCACGACGGGTTCTGCTTGATGACCGAGTCGTAGCCCTGCTTGAACAGCGTGGCGTTGTTGTCGGTCGGGTCGCCCGCCATCTCGATCAGGTTCGGGCTCGTCACGTTCCAGTCCTTCGCGCAGTTGGCGAAGCCCTGGCCGATCAGCTTGCCGACGGCGACGTTGTCGAAGCTGATGTAGTAGGAGCCCTGCGTGATCCGGTCGTAGTCGATGACGGCGACGCCGTGCTGCTTCGCATAGTCGTACACGCGCTTGCCGGTGCCCGGGTCCTCCGGGTCGATCAGCAGGACGGTCGCGCCGTTCGTGATCATCGCCTGAGCGTCCGTGACGAAGGTCGTGTCACTGTGCTGCGCGTTCTTGATCGAGATCTGAGAGTCGGACAGGCCCGCCGTTTTGAACGCCTTCTTCAGAAGGGGCGCGTCGAACTCCTGGTAGCGGGACGAGGTGTCGGTGTCGGGCAGGATGACGCCGATCGAACCCTTGCCGGACGAGGCGAGCGAGCTGAGCTGCGACATCGCCGAGAAGTCCTGCGTGAACGAGGTGGCGGAGATGCTCGGCGCCGAGGTCGAGGTCGAGCCCGAGGTCGGCGCGGTGGATGCGCCGCCTGAGGAACTGCTGCCACATGCCGAGACGATGAGCCCGGCTCCCACCAGCGCAGCCACGTAGGCGCTGTTCTTCTTCACTCGCAAGAGAGTCCTCCTATGCCTGGTCGCGCCCGCGCTCGTGCGAGTGCCGGCCGCGCTGACCGAGCGGTCGGGCGGAACATACGACCGGACCGCATGAATGCTCTGTGAACATCGGGTCCCCGCCGGAAATAATCTGTAAACAAGATCACGAGTGCATAACGCCCGAGGCGTGCACTCCCTCATCCGTCGGCGAGCCGGTAGCCGGCCCGCGGGTGGTTGACGATCAGCGGAGGCGTGCCTTCTGCCTCGAGCTTGGCCCGGAGTCGGCGTACGTAGACCCGTACGTACTCGGTCTCCGTCTGGTAGCCGGCGCCCCAGACGCGGCGCAACAGCTCGGCGTGACTGAGCACCTTTCCCTGGTCGAGGGCGAGCTCCCGGAGCAGCGCGAACTCGGTAGGGGTGAGGCGCACGTCTGTGCCGGCGCGGGAGACCCGCCGGCGCCCTAGATCGATGACGACGTCACCGGCCTTCACGACCTCGGGGACCGGCGCGTCGGGCGGGCTCGGGCGGGTTCGGCGCAGCGTGGCGGTGATCCGGGCGAGCAGCTCCTCGATTCCGAACGGCTTGGTCATGTAGTCGTCGGCGCCCATGTTCAGTGCGCTCACCTTGTCGCGCTCTCCGCGCCTGGCGGACACCACGATGATGCCGACGGAGGATCGTTCGCGGATCGCCCGGCACAGTTCCATCCCGTCGACCGCCGGGAGCATCAGGTCCAGCAGGACGAGATCCGGTTGTTCGGACTCGAGCAGCTGGAGCACGCGCGTGCCATCCGTGGACACGCTGGTGTCGAAACCTCGCGCCGAGAGGTTCGAGCGAATCAGATCGACGATGTTCGGGTCGTCCTCGACGACGAGGACTCGGGTGCGATCAGTCATCCGTCGCTCCGACGGCTACCGGCTGGGCCGGGGCCTCCTCCGCACCGATCGGCAGCTCGATCCGCCACCAGGTGCCGGGCTCGATCTGGCGCTGAGCCAGCGCGCCGCCGTGTGCGCCGACGATGGCCTGGGCGATCGACAGCCCGAGGCCGGCTCCCGAGGTGTCGCGAACCGTCGCCGCGGCCGCGTCGTCGCCGAGCATCCCGATGCCATCGTCGACGACGTCGATGACGACGTTGGCATTGCCATCCGGGTGCGCTGTGACGCTCACCGTGGTGCCGGGTGGGTTGTGGCGAATCGCGTTGTCCATGAGGTTGACGAACACCTGTTCCAGCCGGTCGTGGTCCGCCCACACCTGCGGCAGCGGCGAGCAGTCGAGGCGAACGCGATCGACCGCGCCGAGCGGCAGGCAGCCTCGCGCTGCTTCCAGGACGAGGGTGAGGTCGCACCAGTCGCGGTGCAGCCGAAGCAGGTTGGACTCGATCGTCGACAGGTCGAGCAGGTCGGCGACCAGCCGGCTGAGCCGCGCCGACTCGCCCACGATGCGAGTGAGGAAGCGCGACTTGGTGTCCACGTCCCACTCGACGTCGGTCTGCAACAAGCTGTCCGCGTACCCGTGGATCGCGGTCAGGGGGGTACGCAGCTCGTGACTGAGCCGCGAGAGGAAGTTGCGTTGCAGGTCCTGGGAGCGTCGCAGCGCGGCGGTCTCGCGGTGGGCCCGCTCGGACGACTCTCGCTCGAGGGCGAGTTGCAGCGATCTCGCGGCGTCCTCGACCAGCGCCGCCGCCTCGCTCGAGGCATCGGGGGTGCCTGAGTCCGCCGGCCAGGACGCGAGCAGGGCGAGCTCGTCGCCGCCGGTGTCGATCCGTGCCCCGAGCACCTGTTGCGCGCCGACCGTCACCCCGACAGGGGCGTCGCCTCTGGATGACAGAACTCGGGAAAGGGCCGAAAGCAGCGGCGACTGCTCGGCAGGTGTGCCGTCCGGGCGCCCCGACCAGCCGCGGCACACGGTGCCCGCAGTGACGTCGTGGCCGAGCAGGGCGACCTCGTCGGCGCCGAGCCCGTCGCGCAGCGTCTCGATCGCGACAGCCAGCTTCTCGTGGAGCGGGACGGGGCCCGCGAGCCCTTCGAGTACCACCCGGATGGTCTCGAGCACCCGGTTCCGCGCGGTGACCTGGCCGAGTAGCCGATCCCGCTCTGCGGCGCTGGCCGCGTAGCCGGCGTACAACGTGACCAGGTCCAGCTCGTCGCGGTGGGGGACGCCGCGGTTGCGGCGGAACACGGTGATGACCCCGACGATGCCCGTGCTGCCCGAGACCGGCACCGACCACGAGCTGCGGATCCCGTCGCGCTCGGCCTCGTTGCGATAGGTCGTCCAGGTCGCCGCGCTGCGGACGTCCTCATCGAGGACGGTCGTGCCCGACGACGCGGCGGCGCCCGGAGGTCCGCCGGCCGCGCTGCACGGCAGGTCCGACCATCCCTTGCGCAACCGTGACGGCATGCCCACAGAAGCAGTGAGCCGGAGCCGGTCGTCCTCCCGCAGGTGGATGCACAGCCGGTCCGCGGCCAGCGCCGTACCGAGTGCCGAGAGGATCACCGCGAGGCTGGCGGAGGGCTCGGCCGAGGACAGCCGGCCGACCAGGCTCTGCAGTCGGTCGAGCTGCCGTCGCGGTGAGGAGTCCACCGCCTGGCCCGACATCAGCGCGACGATCTCGTCCGGGTAGCCGGTCGCCGTCGGCACGCTCGCGACCACACGGCCGTGACGCAGCACCGTGACGCGCTCGGCGAGCCGGAACATCTGGTCGATGTCGTGGGAGACCAGCAGGATCGTCGTGCCCTCGTCGCAGAGCTTTCGCATCAGCCGCTCGACCTGCTCGGTCTCCAGGGCACCGACCGACGCGGTCGGCTCATCCAGCACCAGCAGATCCGGCCGGTCACGCATCGCGCGCGCCACCGCGAGGAGCTGTCGCTGCCCGCCCGACAGGTGGGCGACCGGAGTGGTGGTGTCGGCGATGTGGATGCCGAAGGAGTCGAGCAGCCGGGCGGCCTCTCGGTGGAAGGCCGCGTCGGTGAACAGCAGACGTCGCCGCTCCCGCCCGAGCAGCAGGTTGGCCGCCACGTCGAGGTTGTCGCACAGCGCGAGGTCCTGCCAGACGACAGCGATGCCGCGGCGGCCGGCGGCGATCGGGCCGGGCCGCAAGCGCTCGCCGTCGACGACGATCTCCCCGGCCGTTGGTGTCAGGTCTCCTGCGATGCAGCGCACGAGCGTCGACTTGCCGGCACCGTTCTCACCGGCGAGAGCGACGATCGCTCCTCGGCGTACGTCGAGGTCGATCTCGTCGAGCGCCCTGCGTGAGCCGTGATGTGCGCTGAGACCGCGGATCGACAAGATCGACGTCTCGGGCGTACCGCTCACGCCGTCATTCTCAGGCTGGCGGCAGGAAACGGTCGAGCAGTGCGTCGAGGGTGACCTGAAACGCGCCTGGATAGTCGACCTGCTCGGCAAGCGCCGCGACCAGCTCCGGATCGTCGGTGAGCGCCGGCCAGGCGTCCGGGTCGGTGGCGTCTGTCGTCGGGCCGCGCTGAGCGGTTCGCTCGATGACGACAGAGGACACCACGTGCAGCTGCAGGCTGCGGATCGCGACGGCGGCCTCCTTGCCGCGTAGCGCGACCGCGTGCAGCTCGCGGGCGAGTGCGGCCTGGATCGGCTGGAACATGCGAAGTGTCTTGTTGCGTTCGTGCGCGAGCGCGATCAGGTGCGGGTGGTCCCACAGCTGCTGCCGCCACTCGCGGCACAGCGAGGCGATCCGGGCGCGCGGCGTCCGCCCGGTCACCTTCACCTGCTGCATCTCCGACAGCAGCCGGTCGACCATGAGATCGACCAGCGCGTCTCGGTTGCCGACGTGCCAGTAGATCGAGGTGACCGCGGTGCCGAGCTCCGCGGCGAGCCGCCGCATGGTGAGGGCCTCGAGGTCATACTCCTCGACCAGCCGGATCGCGGTCTCAACGACGATCTCCTGAGAGATCGCGTCGCGTGCGGCCTTCGCGGGTTGCGACAACTCAGCCCGGTACCGGAGCGAACGGGAAGTCGTGCCCGGTCAGCCAGTGGCGTCCCACTTCCCGGTGGCCGGCCCAGCGCGCGATGTTGGCCTCGTCATCGGTCTGGCCGAGGGAGGCAGGCGTGACGTTGATCCGCTCGGCGTGCGGACGCAGCGCGGCGAGGTCGAAGCCGTAGATGTCCGCGGCCGCCTCGCCGATCATCCGTCGGGTCTCCGCGATCGGCACGTCGTGGTAGGTCTTCGCGAGCCACTCGCGAGACCGCGGCCACGTGCCTTCGGGATGCGGGAAGTCATTGCCCCACGGCATGTTGTCGATGCCGATCTCGTAGCGCATGCCGATCTCACGGCGCTTGGTGTTCGACGAGCCGATGAAGCAGTTGCGGTCGAACAGCTCGCTCGGCTGGGTCTGGATCCCCATCGACGACAGCTTCTCTGCGCCCTTCTGCCCGAGGAAGAGGCGATCCCAGAACCAGAGCAGGTTCGGGATCCACCAGCAGCCCGCTTCGGTCACGCCGAACTTCAGACCGGGGAAGCGGTCGAACACGCCGGACCAGAGCATGAACCACATCGGCCGCGCCGGCCACCACACGACCTCGGTCACATAGATCCCGAGGTGGTCGCCGTAGGACTCCTTGTCGGCGGGGCCGCTGTGCGTGCAGACCGGCATCTCGAGGTCCTGGCACAGCTCCCACACCGGGTCGTACCGGCGGGAGTGGTAAGGCTCTTCGTGCATCCACATGGCGGGGATCATCACCGCACGCAGCCCCGACTCGTGCGCACGGCGGATCTCGGCGAGGACGTCGTCGAGCGGCGCCGTGATCTGCACCAGCGCGACGCCCTTACGTCGTTCGGGGGAGTCCGCACACAGTTCGGCGAGCCACCGGTTGTGCGCCTTGGCCCCCGCCAGTCCCAGTTCGGGATCGGTGTCTCCGGACAGTCCGAGCCCGACGCCGAACGGCGCGCAGGTGCGGCTCTCGACCGCGTCGGCGTCCGGGAAGATCACCTCGGCGGTGATGCCGTCGGTGTCCATCTCCTTGTTGCGCCGCTCGGCGTCCCAGCCACCTTCGAGGCCTTCCTCGTTCTCGGCGAACCACTTCTCGGCGAACGCCTTGTCCGAGGTGCCCATCGCGCGGATCTCCTCGACCGCCTGGTCGCGTCCGGCGAGGAACTCGTCGAACGCCGGCCAGTACTTCTTCTCGAGGTAGTCGCGATACTGCGGAGTGGGAAGTCCGGCGTGCGCGTCGGAGGAGATGACGGTGTAGACGTCGTCGCTCATCGATTCAGTTCCTCTTGTCCGGGTACGGCGCTGTGATCATCCGGGCACGGCCCGCAGGTAGTTGTCGGGCTGGCTGCGGTCGAGGATCGACTGGGTGCGCTCACGCAGCGCGTCGTCGGTCCGCGGGTTGTCGGGGTGGATCCAGAACCGGTCGGCCCGGATCGCGTCGAGCGTCGCCTCGGCGACCTCGCTCGGCTCGGTGTAGGCGATCGGGACCCCCGCCGCCTTCATCTGCTCCTCGAGCGCTTCGACGGTGGTGTACGGCGTCTGCCGCGGCCGGGTCTTGGCGAACCGGTCCGGCCGTGACCGCCAGGACTCGAACAGCCCGGTGCGCAGCATGTGCGGGCCCGGGAAGAGCACCGACGCCGAGACCGACGTGCCGGCGAGCTGTCCGTAGAGACACTCGGTGATCGTGACGACGGCCGCCTTGGTCGCGGCGTACTGCGGCGTCGAGGGAAGCGGCGACAGGCCGCCGTTGCCACTGGAGGTGTTGACCACGTGGCACTCCTCCCCGCTGTCGACCATGCCGGGCACGAAGGCGTTGATGCCGTGGATGACGCCCCAGATGTTGACGCCGATCGCCCACTCCCAGTCGCGTAGCTCGTGCTCCCAGATCTTGCCTTCGGCGCCGGCGCCGATCCCCGCGTTGTTGCACAGCACGTGCACGCCGCCGAATGCCTCGATCGCCGCGTCGCGCAGAGCGCACACCGAGTCGTAGATCGACACGTCGGTGGGCACGCCGATCACGTCGAGGCCCTGCGCCTGCAGCTCGCCGACGGTCTTGACGAGCGGTTCGGGTTGGACATCGGCGAGCACGACCTTCATGCCTGCCGCGCCGAACACCTCGCCCATCGCACGACCGATGCCACCGGCGCCGCCGCTCACGACGGCGACCTTGTTCTCGACCTGCTGCATGGTCAGTCGGACCCGATCGGGGAGAGGTCGTCGTAACGCTGGTGGACGTACGGCGCGATCCAGTCCGCGGGAAGGTTGGCGACCACCTCGCCGGTCTGGACGCTCGAGCGTTCGGCAAGCTCGATGCCGCGCAGCTTCAGCACCGGCAGGTCCGCGACCGGGTCGAACCGCGACTCGCGCAGGATGACCTCGCCGTCGACGTTCCACATGGTGCGGGTCTTCTCGTCGCGTCGGCAGTACACGAGCATGGGCTCGCCGTCGAACCCTTTGCCGGTGGGCGAGGGCAGCAGCTTGATGTAGAAGCTGGTGCGGGTGCGGTCCGGCGACGGCTCGACCTCGCCGGTCACCCGGCCGGTGATCTCGACGAACGTCGCGCCCATCCGGGTGAAGTGGCCGCGGATGTCGTCGCCGTCGCGGGTCAGCGCGATGTCGGCGAGCTTCTTCGGCTCGCCGAAGGTCTCGCGGCCGCCGATGACTGCCTGTTCGGTCGTCATCGGCATGACGAGGGCGTAGTCACCCTCGACGTCCTCGTGACGCGCGTGTACGGCGAACGTCCCGGCGCCGAAGGTCGGGTAGCCACCGCCGAGGTCCACGGTCGCGATCGTCACACGCACCAGCGGTTCGGTGGGCGGCGACAGCGGTGGCGGGAGCACCGCGGCGATCGCGTCCGGATCGGTCTCGTAAGTCGCGACCAGGGTGGTCGCCCACGTGTCGACCTTCGTCGCCTCGACTTCGCGGTTGCGCAGCTCGTCGAGCGACCGTGCGCCATATCTGACTCGTGCCATGTGAGGTCTCCTACTTCCGGGCGGGTCGTCTAAACAGGGCTGCCGAACCCAACGAGTGCGGGACATTTCTCTGCGTCGTGCGGCAGGCTCTGCGGGGCGAGCGGCTCGTCGACATCGGCGACGAGCGGGCCGTGCTTGTCGGCGAGCGGGCGAAGTGCGTCGACGTCGAAGCCGTAGACCTGCGCAGTGTTCAGACCGAGCATCGCCTGCACCTCGTCGTGGTCGATGCCGGCGAAGCTCGCCCGCAGCGCCTCGAGGGTGTAGGGGTTGCTGCCCTCCTTGTGGGGATAGTCGCTGCCCCACATGATCTTGTCGATCCCCACGGCGTGACGGATCTTCGCTTCGTCGGGCCGGATGAACGATGACCCGATGCTGACCTGCCGGGCGAAGTACTCGCTCGGCTTGAGGCTCATCCGCTCGACGACCGGCAGCCCCCACTCGGCCTCCTGCGATCCGCCGGCGTTGCGGAACCGGTCGAAGAAGAAGTCGAGCCGCATCAGCTCTTCCGGAATCCACGCCGTGCCCTGCTCGGTGAGAACGAGTCGGAGGTTCGGATGACGTTCGAAGGCGCCCGACACGACCAGGTGGGTGAACGCGCGATGCGCCCACCAGGTGACCTCGAGGATCAGGATGACCTGGTCCTCGGGACGTTCGCCGGTCGCGGGCGCCGCGCTCCCGCTGTGGTGGTTGACCGGCATGTCGAGCTCTGCGCACACGGCCCACAGCGGTTCGTAGTACTCGGGGTCGAACAGGTGCGGCAGTCCCGACCCGGGCGGGGCGCCGGGGAGCAGGACGCCGCCGGTGAGTCCGTTGTCCTTCGCCCAGCGGATCTCGGCGACCGCGTCGTCGAGGTCGTGCAACATGATCTGCGCGATGCCGGCGCGACGCCCCGGGGCTTCGGCGCAGAAGTCCGCCAACCAGCGGTTGTGGGCCTGCAGTCCGGCCCAGCGCGCCGCGAGGTCGCCGACGTTCGCGGCGGGAGGTTGATCGGCCAGGCTCGCCTTGGGAAAGAACGGCGGGACCGTGTTGGGAAAGATGACCTCGGCGACGATGCCGTCCGCTTCGAGCTCGGAGAGCCGTCGGTCGGAGTCCCAGTTGCGCGGACCGTCCGGACCGGTCATGTCCTCGTACGGGACTTCGTACGACGCGGCCCATGCGTCGAACTCGTCGTGCCACTTGCTCGCGAGGTATGGCCGGTAGTCGGTGATGTCCCCGCCGCCGTGGCAGTCGGCGGAGATGACGAGGTATCGCTCGTGATCCATGCAAAATCCCCGACGTGAGGCTGGTGTAACGGCGTTACAGTAACGCGGTCACCCTAGCCCCACGCCGGGGATGGCACCAGACCCGTGAGGGCCTAGCGGACGATCAGACGTACGTGTCGTGCTCCTGGTAGACGGTTCCGCCGCCAACCGGCGGAGCGCCCATACCGCTGCTCATGACGCTGGTGCGGCGCCGGCGCGGCGCGAAGATCACCAGGTCGACCATCAGGCCTAGCGCACCGACGATCATCAGGATGACGCCGATGGTGTTGATGTCGACGCCGTTGAGTGTCGCGTTCACCGCGAAGGTCAACACTGCACCGACGGCAATGAGAAAGAGACCAACGCCGATACCCATGACAGCAACTCCTTGGTGAGGTGGCTGCGAAGGTGCAGCCCTTGCTGGACCCTGTTATTGGCAGATTGGCGCTGAGAAAACCCTCCCCGGGGGGTCGGTCACCTAGGTGACCCACATTCCGCGATCTTGCAATTTTCAACGGGTTGAGGGCGGTTTCGCGGTTGAAAAGTGCAAGATCGCGTTGGGTTTAGATCGCGCGGTGGTCGACCCTGGGCATCCGCGGGGCGCGGCGTTCGCGGCGGGAGCCCGGGGTGAGCTCCAGCAGTCGTACCAGGCGATACCGGTGTGGCCGCCACGGCTCGAGGAACGCCTCGACCTCGTCCTCGGGAATCGCCCGGCCGTCGCCGAGCGCCTCCCCGAGCAGCGCCGGCAGGTGGAAGTCGCCGATCGGTGCGGCGTCGGCATCGCCGAGGACCCGGCACCCCGTCTCGTGGGCGGTCCACACGCCGATCCCGGGGATCGCCATCAGCATCCGGTACACCTCGGCGGGATCTGCGGGATCCCTGGCGACGGCGGCGTCGAGCCGGCCTGCGTACGAGGCCGCCAGAGTGATCACTCGCGCCTTGCGCTCCTCGACCCCGGCGCGGTGCCAGTCCCAGCTCGGGATCTCCTGCCACGTCTGCGACGTGGGCGGGACGTGCATCCCGTCGGGTACGGGGCCCGGCGCGGGGTCACCGAAGCGGGTGACGAGGCGCCGCCACATCGCGAACGCGTCGAGCCCGACGACCTTCTGTTCCAGCACCGCGGGTACCAGCGACTCGAGCAGTCGACCGGTGCGGGGGATGCGCAGACCGGGCAGTCGCTTGACGGCTGCGGCGACGACGGCGTTGCGCGGCTCGAACCCGCCAGGGTCGTCGAGGCTGCCGAGCAGCTCTGGCACTTTCGCGATTAGCTCGTCGGCGCCGCCGCCCCATGCCTGCGCGGACACCTCGCGCGGTGAGGCCTGCTGGATCCGGTACGAGACCGGGCCGGTGGGCATCCGGCTGGTCCGCCAGATCGCGCCGTCAGGGGTCACTCGGTGGCAGGGGTCGCCGGCGCCGCGACGCAGCGAGGAGAGGGTGAGGCGGGCGGCGATCGGGAAGTCCGGCCGCCAGATCGTCGCGGCGTCAGGCGTAGGGGGTGCCGTCATCCCTCTGCTCGGCTTGCCCGTAGTCGTTGAACGGCTTGTCCCGCTGCTTGAGCGAGTCCGACAGGTTGCCCTCGACCATCGCTCGCAGGTACTCCTTCGAGGAGCGCTGGTGCAGGCCGAGAGCGGTGAGCTCGGAGCCGTAGCGGATCGCGGTCCGCATGCCCATGACGTCCATCGCGCGATGCACCGTGCGCTTGTTGATCTGCAGCAGGTCAGCCGGGATCTTCGCCATCCGCTGCGCCATCTCCAAGGTCTTGGCCTCGAGCTCCTCGGCGGGGAACGCGCGGGTCGCCCAGCCGAGCTGCGCCGCTTCGATGCCGGTCATCGAGTCGCCGGTGAGCATCTGCTCCATGGCGGCCCTCATGCCCATCAGCCACGGGTGGTACTGCATGTCCGCTGTGCTCATCGTGCGGATTGCCGGGTAGCCGATGGTGGCGTCCTCCGCGACGTAGACCACGTCGCAGCCGGTGGCCAGCTCGCTGCCGCCCGCCAGGCAGTAGCCGTGCACCTGCGCGATCACCGGTTTGCCGAGGTCCCAGATCTCGAACCAACCCGCGACCACGTTGCGCGGCCACTGCCCGTCACCGCCCGCGGTGTGCCACGGGAACGGGTCGTTCTTCTTGGGGGTGAGGTCGTAGCCGGCCGAGAAGCACTTGCCTGCGCCGCGGATGATCATGACGCGTACGGCGGGGTCGGCGTCACCGGCGTACAGGGCGTCGAACAGCTGGCGTCGCAACGAGTTCGACAAGGCGTTGCGCTTCTCCGGCCGGTTCAGCGTGATCCGGCGGATGCCTTCTGCCGGATCGTCGACCACGACCAGCTGTTCGTCGCTCATCTGACTCATCCCGCCCTCACCTCAGGTCGGATCGACCGTACTAGGGGCGGCGGGCGTTTAAGGTGCCGCTATGACCGCGCCGGGGGCGGATCTGACGCCGGGGATCCAGCTGCGTGCCACGCCCTCCGAAGTCGGCATCGACGCACGCCGGGGGCTGGTACGGATCGCGCCGGCCGTGCTCGCGGCGCTCGGGGCCCGCCCGTACGCGGTCGTCCGGCTGACCGGCGCGAAGACCACGGGCGCGCTGATCGCGCAGAGCAACGACGGGCAGGATCCGGGCCTGGTCATGGTGGACGATCTGATCCTCGACAACCTGGGCGTCGCGCCGGGGACGCCGGTGACGGTCGAGGTGGTCCCGTCGCTCGCCGCGGACCGGATCGTGGTCACCGGGCCCGCGGAGGTGTCGTCCGTTCTCCCGCCGCAGACGGTGAGACTCGCGTTGCTCGGCAAGGTGGTCTGCCGAGGGGACGCCGTGTCCCTGCTCCAGCAGGACGTCGCGCTGCCGCAAGGGTCCAGCGTCGACCTGATGGCGCAAGGCCGGTTGCAGCTGCAGTCGCTGTTCGGTCAGGCGTGGCAGGGCATCGTCCTCACTGCTGTCGAGGCACCGGCGGTGCCGACCGTCATCACGATGACCACGGACGTCGAGTGGGCCGCGGCCGCCGGCGGGACAACCGCCGCGCCGGCGAGCTCGTCGGCGGAACCGGTCGCGACCGTCTACCCGCCCTCCACCGGCGAGCCGGCCGGCGCGTCGGAAGAGGCCCGTCAGCTTCGCGAGCTGCTCGACATCGGGCTCAACAACCCGGCGTTGCTGACCAAGCTCGGTACCTCGCCGTCGCTCGGAGTCCTGCTCAGCGGCCCGGCCGGATGCGGCAAGACCACGCTGGTGCGCTCGGTCGCGTCCTCGCTGAATCTCTCTGTGCGATCCGCGTGGTGTCCGCAGCTCGCCTCGCTGACTCCGGACAAGGCAGCGGCAGAGATCGCGTCGCTGAAGGCGGCAGCGCTGTCGAAGGACGGCGCGCGGGAGGTGTTGCTGCTCGACGGCATCGAGGAGCTGGCTCCCGCTGACAGCAGCTCGTCGCTCGGCGCGACAGTCGTTGCGGCGGTGCGCGACATCGTCGCGGCCGGTCGCGCCGTGGTGGCGCTGTCCGCGACGCCCGACGCCGTCAGCCGGGACCTGATCGGCCCGGGGATGCTGTCGCAACGCATCTCGATCCCGCTCCCGGATCAGCCGTCCCGGCGAGCCTTGCTCGGCACGCTGACCGAGCCGATCGCGCTCGCCGCCGACGTGTCTTTGGACGATCTCGCGGCGAAGACGCCGGGATTCGTGGCCGCCGACCTGGCTGCGCTGGTCACCGCGGCCGGGCAGCAGGCAGCGGTACGAGAGCAGGCGGCCCCGACGCCGGACCCGAAGGTCTGCGCCGCCGACTTCGCTGCCGCGCTGGCGACGGTCCACCCGTCGAGCATGGACGGCCAGCTGCTCGACCCCGGCCAGGTCAGCCTCGCGGACATCGGTGGCCTCGAGGACGTCAAACAGGTCCTGACCGAGTCGGTGCTGTGGCCGATCACCTACCCCGACACGTTCGCCCGGATGGGGGTCACGCCGACCAGGGGCGTCCTTCTCTACGGACCTCCGGGGTGCGGCAAGACCTACCTGATCAAGGCGCTGGCGCACGACGGTCACGCCAACGTGCTGTCCGTGAAAGGCGCCGAGCTGATGAGCAAGTGGGTCGGCGAGAGCGAGGCGGGTGTCCGCCGGCTGTTCGCCCGGGCGCGGGGTGCCGCGCCGAGCCTGGTGTTCCTCGACGAGCTGGACGCTCTCGCGCCGGTCCGCGGCGGGAGCTCGTCCGACGACGGCGCCGGTGACCGGGTCGTCGCCGCGCTGCTGACCGAGATGGACGGGATCGACGAGCTGCGTGGCGTGGTGGTTGTCGGTGCGACGAACCGGCCGGACATGATCGACCCTGCGCTGCTGCGGCCCGGCCGACTGGAGCGACTGCTGTTCGTTCCGCCGCCCGACGAGAAGGCCCGCGCCGCGATCTTCGCTACGGCCGCGGCCCACACCCCGCTGGACAAGGACGTCGACCTGGTGGCCCTCGCGGCCCAGACCGACGGGTTCTCCGGCGCCGACTGCGCCGCGCTGATCCGACAGGCGGCACTGGCTGCGATGCGCCGATCGATGGACGTTCCGTGCGTGACCGCCGCCGACGTGGCGGCCGCCAGGGCCGTGGTACGGCCGTCCCTGGATCCGGCGCAGCTGGAGATGCTGCGCAACTTCGCCGCGCAACGCGAGCAGGCCGATGCCGGGACTACCGTCTAGGGCGTGTTGAGGCTTCGCGCGTTGGCGGCGGTGGCCGCAGCCGGTGCGGCGGTCGTGATGGGGGCGGCGCCGGCCAGTGCGCTGGGCCCGTTGCACCACCAGACGGTTCGGCTGAACGTGACCGGCAAGGTGGTCGCGCTGTCGATCCGCGGCGAGGTCGGCGACATCAGGATCGTGGCCGGGACGTCGACCCGGGTGGTCGCGAAGGAGTCCTGGAACCTGACCGCGCCGACGTTGACCCATTCGCTGAAGGACGGCGTACTGCGGGTGGCAGCGCCGTGCCCGCGCGGCGGTGGACTCGAGATCGACCTCGGCCTCAACAACTGCTCCGTCGACTTCGTCGTGACCGTGCCTCGCGACGTTGCCGTCGATGCGGTCGACGACGTCGGGGACGTGACGGTTGGTGGCCTGTCGGGCAATGAGTCGCTGCGCACCGACGTCGGAGCGGTTCGAGTCGACCACGTCACCGCGTCGAGCCTGACGGCCGTCGTGGCGGCCGGCTCGCTGCGGCTCCGCGGCCTCCACGTGAAGTCGTTGTCGCTGCGGAGCTCGACCGGCGACATCGACGCCGCGCTCGCGGCCAAGCCACGCTCCGTTCGCGCACGTTGCTCGGATGGCGACGTACGCCTCGCGGTGCCGTCCGGTGTCTACGCCGTCGACGTCCGCACCGCAATCGGCACGGCGCACGTGCACGGCATCACGGTGCGTTCCGACGCGCATCGAACGTTGCTGGCGCGAAGCGCCGACGGCGACGTGAGCATCACGGGGCGCTAGCCCCCGGACGATCACGCCGCCACCGTCGCGGCACGCCACGAGGGCACGGCTGTCCACGAGGTCGCAGCAACGCGATGTTCGAATGACGAAGAATGTCGCCGAAATACTCGCATCCGCGGTTACACCTTTCCGCGGCGGCAGGCATCTTAGGTACGTGACATTCGCGGAGTTCGCGGCAGCGCGGCTGCCCGGCTTGCTCCGCTACGCGGTGATCCTCACCGGCGACCAGGACCTTGCCCAGGACGTCGTGCAGGAGGTGCTGGCTCGCGCGCAGGTCCGGTGGAGCCGGATCGAGCGGGCGGGCTCGCCCGACGCGTACGTCCGCCAGATGGTGCTGAACGAGTACCTGTCCTGGCGGCGACGATGGGCGGTCCGCAACATCCAGGCGGTTGGCGAGCGGTTGGCCGACCTGGGCGACCGCAACGGCACGGCCAGGGACCACGCGCACGACGTGGTCGAGACCGATGCGGTGTGGGCCCGCCTGGCGACGCTCCCTCGCAAGCAGCGCGCGGTCCTGGTGCTGCGGTACTACGAGCAGCTGACCGACGCCGAGATCGCGTCGTTGCTCGGCTGTGCAGCGGTCACGGTGCGCAGCAACGCATCTAAGGCATTGGCAACCCTGCGGCTCCAGGAGGAGCGGCAGATGACGGCGGCAGGAGACCTCCGATGACTCCAGATCTTGACCAGCTGAGCGAGACGTTCGCGGCTCACGAGTCCCTGGCGCCGGCCGCCGACGCGGTGCTCGCGCGCTCTCATGAGATCGCCCGCTCCCTCAAGCGCCGGCAGTGGATGGTGCGCAGCACGAGCGGTGTCGCGCTCGGTGCCGCGGTGGTGGTCGGCGGGGTCGTGGTGCCGCAGACGCTTCACCACAACGGGTCGCACAACGCCACCGTGATCGGTACGGCGTCCAGCGGCGCCGCCCCGACGGCGGCCTCGTCGCCCGCCGCGACGCAGGACGAGGACTGGGCGGCCTACTTCAACGCGGGCTACACCTACGACGATGCGGTGCAGCTCGCCAAGCTGTGGAACGAGTCCGACGGTCCCGACGCGATCGGCAACGTCAAGGCCGAGGCCGGCGCGAAGTTGCTCGCGGGCAAGACGCTGCCGATCCCGCCGAGCGGGCAGCCCGCGACTGCCCAGGATCTGGCGATGCAGGCGTTCTGGAACGCCGGCTACGACTCCGAGGACGCCACGCGGCTCGCGCAGATCTGGCACGAGACCGACATCAGCCAGGTGAAGGTCGAGGCAGGGCAGAAGCTCGAGAAGGGCGAGCAGCTGCCGATCCAGCCGAGCGGCGGCAACGAAGGGGTCCCACCCGCGACCAACGCGGACGTCGCCGCGGCACAGGCGTTCTTCGACGCCGGCTACACCTATGACGACGCGCTGCAGCTCGCGGGCATTTGGAACGTCGGCACGTACCAGGCCAAGGTCGCGGGCGGTCACCAGCTCGAGAAGGGCGCGACCCTTCCGATCTCGCCGAGCGGCCACCCCGCCTCGGCCGACCAGCGTGCGCTCGAGGCGTACTTCGCCGCCGGTTACGGCTACGACAACGCGGTGGCGCTCGGTCGGATCTGGCACGAGACGGACGTCAGCCAGGTCAAGGTGGAGGCCGGCCGCAAGCTCGAGAACGGCGAGAAGCTCCCGGTCGCTCCCTGACCGACCCCGAGAATGGCGCCGTGAACTCGACGCTCCGCCAGCGGATCGGCTTCGAGCTCGAGCTCCTCGCACCACGGGGCTCGAGCCGCCGGGCGCTGGCGGAGCGGCTTGCTGCGGACTGCGGCGGCGAGGTGCGTGCGGTCTGGCACCACGACAGCGAACCTGCGCCGGTCGCGCACCTCGGTGGCCGGTTCCTGCACCTGACCCAGGGCTTCGAGGTACGCCGGCCGTCCGGCGACGTGCTGTGCACGCTCGTCGACGACGTGACGATCGTGGCTGAGCTCGATCCGAAGGCTCCGCCGCCGGCAGGGTGGCTGCGCCTGCTCACCGATGATCCGAGGTTGGCCCGGCTGCTCGAGGTGACGTGTGACCCCGCCGCGCCGCTCGACGTGGTGCTCGATCCGGTGGCGGCGCTGTGGGGCGAGGCGGTCGAGACGATCGGTGAGGTGAGGCGGCTCGACGCGCGTCGCGCGACCGTGGCGTTGGCGGCGCCATCAGGGGGCGAACGGGAACGCCCGTGCGAGATCGTCACGCCGCCCATCTCGTCGGATCACGGCACCGCGCTCGAGGAGCTGCTCGCTCCGGCGCGCGAGCTCGGCTTCACAGTGCCGCGAGAGGCCGCAGTCCACCTGCATCTTGACGGCCCGCCGTACCGCGAGCCCGCCGCTCTGGCCAACCTGGTGCGGCTGTTCGGCTGGTGGCGTGAGCCGCTGCGCGACCTCCTCGGCACCAACCCCGAGTGCCGCCGGCTCAAGCCGCTGCCGGACCAGCTGGTCGCACTGGTCGACGCCGCGCCGAGCTATGCCGAGCTGTGTCAGGCGGCGACGGATGGCGGGCTGAGCAAGTTCTTCGACGTGAACCTCACCCAGCTACTTCGTGCCGAGCCGGTGCGCGACACGGTCGAGATCCGAATCCTGCCGGGAGCGATCGACGCCGCGGACGTCCTGGAACGGGCGGCGATGGTCGAGTCGCTCGTGGAGCGCTGCTTGGACCCCGAGCCGATCCGGCGCACCGACGACCTGAAAGGCTGGTTGCGTGGACCCGATTGAAAAGGTCATCGAGGCCTGGCACGCGTTTCTCGAGTCCGGCGAGCCCGACCGGCTGGCGGACCTGCTTGCCGACGACGTGGTGTTCTACTCGCCGGTCGTCTACACGCCGCAGCGCGGCAAGGACATCACGACGATGTACCTGATGGGCGCCGGCCAGGTGCTGGGCGGCGGTGCGGAGGGCGAGTTCCGCTACGTGAAGCAGGTGCTCGACGGCGACACTGCGGTGCTCGAGTTCGAGACGGCTCTCGAGGGCAAGTACGTCAACGGGGTCGACATCATCCGATGCGATGACAACGGGAAGATCGTGGAGTTCCGGGTGATGCTCCGGCCGTTGCAGGCGATCAACGCGGTGCACGCCGCTATGGGCGCGATGCTCGAGTCGATGAAGGGCTGAGTCTGCCGTCGGCGCACCGTAGTGGCTTTGGCAGGATGAGCCGGCGATGACCTACCTCGTGACGGTTGAGCCGTTCCTCGTCAACGCACTGTCGGCCCTCTTCGACGACGGGCTCCCGGCACCCAAGCCCGGCGAACCGTTGCCGCCGTACTGGCATCTCGCTGCTTGCGCGACCCCTGCCGCTACCCAGGTCTTGGGTGTCGACGGTCATCCGCGGACCGGCGTCGTCACCCCGCCCGAGGACATGCCTCGGCGCATGTTCGCCGGGGGGTCGCTTCGGGTCGAGCAGCCGTTGCTCGTGGGGGAGCGGCTGGAGCACGGCGCGATGGTGGCGGACACGACGAACAAGATCGGCAGGTCAGGTCCGTTGCGCTTCGTCACCGTGGTACACAGCCTCAAGCGCGACAACGGAACCGTCGCGCAGATCGATCGGCAACGGATCGTGTATCGGGCCGCCAACGGCGTCATGGCGAGTGAGTCGATGCCTCGGCCGCCTCACGTACGCCGCGAGCGGCTGCTCACGTTCGGTCCCGGTGCGCTCCGGGGCACGTTGTGCGCAGATCCCGTGGCGCTGCAGCGGTTCTCCGCCGTCACCAGCAACGCGCACCGAATCCATTACGACCATCCCTATGCCACGACGGTCGAGGGCTACCCGGACCTCGTCGTCCACGGTCCGCTCGTCTTGCTCTCGCTTCTCGAGCTGTTGCGGCTGGACTATCCGAGCCGTCGCGTGACAGACGTCGACTTCACTGCCAGCGCGCCGGTCTTCTGCGGGGATGAGGTCACGCTGACGGGCACGCCGGACGGCGACACCGTCACGCTCGAGGCGCAGGTCGGTGGGCACGTCGCCATGAAGGCCATCGCACGGCTAGCGCCCGTTTGAGCTACGCGACGAGTCCGGTGCGCCGCGCTTCGTCGTAGTGGCGGCGGTTTCGGCGTCGGTGGGTTCGCTGCGTAGCCGGGTGAGCTCGGCGATCAGGACTGGTCCGGGCGGACAGCACGAGACCACGCCGATCCACAGCGACAAGCAACAGCGCAAACCAACCGATCGGAGCAACGAGCGGCAGCCGGCGCCGATCGCTCGACTCGACAGTTAAGAGGGCGAGCGCCGAAGCACCCGACGAGCGGTAGCGACGACCGGCGCGTCGACCATGCCGCCATCGACGACGGTCACGCCGCTGCCGTCGGCCTCGGCGGCGTCCGCAGCATCCACGACCTTGCGGGCCCACTCGACTTCGGGATCGGTGGGTGTGAAGCCGCGGGCGATCGGTTCGACCTGGGCGGGATGGATCAAGGCGCGCCCCGAGAACCCGGCGTGACGAAGCCGGGCCGATTCGGCGACGAGGAAGTCGGCGTCGTGGATGTTGACGCTGACCGGGCCGACCGGGCCAGCCAGCCGGCAGGCTGCCGACGCGATCACGACGGCGTCGCGCGCGGCCTGCATCGGGCCGGGGAGCGGATCGGCACCTTTCGACAGATCGGGCGGCAGCCCGAGATCGGCGCGCAGGTCCTGCTCACCGAGCTGCAGGAACTCGACCCGTTCGCTTCCCGACGCGAACTCGTGACAGCCCAGGATGCCGCGGGCGGTCTCGACCATCAGCATCAGCGGTCGCGGCGCCGCGGCGCCCGCCTCGACCCGATCCAGTACGGCGCTGATAGCGGCGACCTGGTCGGCCGACTCGACCTTCGGCAGGCAGAACCCCTCGACCAGCGGGTGCGCAGCTGCCGCAACGTCCTCCTCGATCGAGCCGGCGTTGACCCGTACCCAGATGTGCGGACGAGCGGCCGCCGGGTCGATCGCATCGAGCCATTCGGCGAGCGACTCGCGTGCTGCGGTCTTGCCGGAGGCCGACACCGCGTCTTCGAGGTCGGCAAGCAGCGCGTCGCTGCTCGAGGCCAGCGCCTTGTCGAGCTTGCGACGGGAATCGGCGGGCACGTACATCCAGGTACGGATGTCGGTCGCCGTGCCCATCAGGCGCCCGCCTCACGGACGACGCCGTCGCGCACGAGCTCGTCCACCTCGCGGTCACTCATGTCCCCGAGTCTGACGAGGACGTCGCGACTGTTCTCACCGAGGGCAGGCGCCGGCACCGGTGTCGTCGCGTGATCAGGCCAGCGGATCGGCGACTCGGCGCTGATCACCTCACCGATGCCCGGCTGGTCGATGACCTGTAGCGGACCGTCGAGCGATGCGGCGACTTCGGCGAAGGTTCGGTACGGCGACCACAGCACCCGTGCCTCCGTAAGCGCGCGGCCGACCGTCCCCGCGTCCCGCCCGAGGAACCAGGGGGCAAGTGCCGCGTCGATCTCGTGTCGCAACCGGTAGCGGGCGGAGTCGTCGATCCGGAGATCGACGGAGTGCGCCGCCTCCAGCTCCGCTATGGCGCCACCGGTACCCGTGACGCCGACAAGTGCCGTCCACTGGTGCGGAGTCAGGGCAACGACCATGACGTACCTGCCGTCCGCGGTGACGAACTCCTTGCCGTAGCTGCCGTACAGCGCGTTGCCGATCGGCACCCGATCGACGCCGCGCGCGGCTTCCGACAGCCAGCCGAGGTTCGCGACGCCCGCGAGTGCAACGTCGGCGAGAGCGATGTCGACGCGGCCGCCGACCCCGGTACGGTCGCGGCGCCGAAGCGCAGCGAGGAGCGCGGTCGTCACCGACATCCCGGCCAGCAGGTCCCACGCCGGCAGCACGTGGTTGACCGGGTCCATCCCGCCTTCGGGGCCGGTGATGAGCGGTACGCCGGCCGCGGCGTTGACGGTGTAGTCGACGGCGGCACGACCGTCGCGATGACCCCCGACATGGATCTGGATGAGGTCCGGCCGCCCGGCGCTGAGCGACTCCCACGACAGCCAGTCCTGCCCGACCGCGTTGTCGACGAAGACGCCCCGGTCGGGCCCGGGGGCGGTGACCAGCCGGCGTACGACGTCGCGCCCGACTTCGCTCTTGACGTCGAGCACCAGCGACCGCTTGCCGCGGTTCAGCGAGTGCCAGTAGATGCTCTGCCCGTTCTCGGCGAGGGGCCACCGGCTGTGGTCGATCGCGCCGCCGACCGGGTCGATGCGCACCACCTCGGCGCCGAGCTGGGCGAGCGTCATGCCGGCGGAGGGACCCGCGACGTAGGTCGCCATCTCGATGACCACGAGCCCGTCGAGCGGTCGGGGCAGCGTGGTCATGATGCGCGCAATCTAACAACGTGAGCGGCGGCGGCGCGTAGGGTCGGCGAGCGTGGGTGCAGCTGATGAGTGACATGCGGGTCGTCGCCCTCGGCGTTCACGTCCTCGACGTGCAGGTGCGCCCGGTGGAGGCGATCCCGGAAGGCCAGGGTGGCGCGATCGTCGAGGAGATCCGAATGAGCGGCGCCGGCACCGCCGGCGGCACCGCGATCACGTTGGCGAAGCTGGGCGCGCAGGTCTTCAGTGCCGGAGCGGTCGGGGCGGACGCGCTCGGCGACGTGCTGCTCGACCTGCTCGCCAAGTTCGGCATCGACACCTCGAACCTGGTACGCCGCGACGGCGTGCAGACCTCGGCGAGCGTGCTGCCGATCCGACCCGACGGCTCCCGGCCGGCCTTCCACGTCATCGGCGCCAACGGCACCTACACGGCCGACGACGCGCCGTGGGACCTGATCGCCGGCTCGACGCACCTGCACCTCGGCGGCCCGGAGTTCATGGGAGGCGAGGAGGCCGCGCGAATCCTGTCCTTCGCGCGGGAGCGTGGCGTGACCACCTCGGTGGACTTCCTGGCGCCCGGCGAGCAGCTGCGCGACCTCGTGGACTGGGTCGCGCCGGTCTTCCCGCACGTCGACTACCTGCTGCCTAACGACGAGCAGGTGCTCGGGATGACCGGCGCCGGCTCGGTCGACGAGGGCTGCGCAGCGCTCGCCGGCCGGGGCGTCGGTTGCGTCGCCGCGACGGTCGGCGCGGACGGTGCGGTGATCGCGGCGTCGGACGGGGTGCAGCGGGTCCCGGCCTATACGGTCGACGTGGTGGACACCACTGGCTGCGGTGACGCGTTCTCCGCGGGCTTCCTTCGCGGGTTGTCCCGGGGACGTGACCCGCTCGGCGCGGCAGCGCTCGGATGCGCGGTGGCCGGGCTGGTCGCGCAGGGCCTCGGGACCGACTTCGGCGACTTCGACCTCGCCGCCGCCGAGCGGTTCGCGGACATCGCCTGATGCGGATCTTCATGACCGGGGCGTCGGGCTGGATCGGGCGACCACGGGTTCGTCGCCATCCTCGTGCGCGGCGGCCATCGGCCGGCAGCTCGGTGTGCCCGCCGGGCTCGAGGACAGCGATGCGGGCCGCTACACCCGCTAGCGGCGGCGCAGCGCGGCGTCGGTGATCGCCGGCGGGTCGTAGCCGCGATCAGCCTCGTGCAGCGTCACCCCTGGCGGCACGATCTCGTCGATCGCGTCGAGGGTCTCCTCGCTCAGGTCGAGATCGGCGGCACCCAGCTGCGACTCGAGCTGTTCCATCGTGCGAGGTCCGATGATCGCCGAGGTCACGGCCGGATGCCTGATGACGAACGCGATCGCCATCATCACGAGTGAGATGCCGTGCTTGTCGGCGAGGTTCGCGAACGCGTCGGCCGCGTCCAGCTTCCGGTGGTTGTCCGGGATCGATAGGTCGTAGCGGTCGGGCAGCAGCGCTGCGCGACGGCTCTCGTTCTCGGTTCCCCCCTTGCGCCACTTGCCGGACAGCCAGCCCCCGGCGAGCGGGCTCCACGGGATGATCCCCATCCCGTACTGCTGCGCGACCGGGAGCAGGTCGCGTTCGATGCCGCGTACCAGCAGTGAATACGGCGGCTGCTCGCAGACGAAGCGTTCGCGGCCGCGCTCGCGGGCGATGAACTGGGCTTCGACCACCTCGTGTGCCGGATAGGTCGACGTACCGATGTAGCGCACCTTGCCGGAGCGGATCAGCTCGGTGAGGGCGGAGAGCGTGTCGTCGATGTCGGTCTCGGGGCTCGGCCGATGCACCTGGTAGAGGTCGATGTAGTCGGTCTGCAGGCGGCGCAGCGAGTTCTCGACCTCCTTGATGATCCAGCGCCGCGAGTTGCCCTGCTCGTTGGGGTCGAAGCTCATCGCCCCGTGGAACTTCGTGGCGAGGACGACACTGTCGCGCTTGCCCTTCAACGCCTTGCCGACGATCTCCTCCGACTCGCCGGCGGAGTACATGTCCGCGGTGTCGATGAAGTTGATGCCGGCGTCGAGAGCGCGGTTGATGATCCGGATCGACTCGTCGTGGTCGGGCTCGCCCCACTGGCCGAACATCATGGCGCCGAGACACAGCGGGCTGACTCTTACTCCGGTTCGACCGAGGGTGCGCAGCTTCATGATCGACACCCTGCCACCCCGTCCGAATCCGCACCACTGGCGGCAGTAAAGCCTTCATGGGAATGCTGCACGCAACCTCGGGTATGCCGCGATCATGCCAACCGTCGCCGACCAGGTCCTTGCCCGCCTACGAGAGTGGGACGTCGAGTGCGTCTTCGGGTATGCCGGTGATGGCATCAACGGCCTGCTCGGCGCCTGGGGGAGGGCGGACAACCAGCCGAAGTTCGTCCAGGTCCGCCACGAGGAGATGGCGGCATTCGCCGCCGTCGGCTACGCGAAGTTCACCGGGAAGGTCGCGGTGTGCGCCGCGACGTCCGGCCCGGGCGCGATCCACCTGCTCAACGGGCTCTACGACGCAAAGCTCGACCACGTCCCGGTCGTCGCGATCGTCGGCCAGACGAACCGCAGTGCCATGGGCGGCTCCTACCAGCAGGAGGTCGACCTGCAGACGCTGTTCAAGGACGTCGCCAGCGAGTACTGCCAGATGGTCACGGTCCCGGAGCAGCTGCCCAACGTCCTCGACCGCGCGATGCGTACAGCCCTGACGCAGCGGAGCGTCGCGGCGGTGATCATCCCCGCGGACGTGCAGGAGCTCGAGTACTCCCCGCCGACGCACGCGTTCAAGATGGTCCCCTCGAGCCTCGGGGTCGTGCAGCCGCAGCTGTTGCCGCCCGAGCACGAGCTCGCCCACGCCGCCGAGATCATCAACGCGGGGTCGAAGGTCGCGATCCTGGTCGGGCAGGGTGCGCGCGAGGCCGCGGACCAGGTGCTGGAGCTCGCGGAGCTGACCGGAGCCGGAATCGCCAAGGCGTTGCTCGGCAAGGACGTGATCTCCGACGAGCTGCCGTTCGTCACGGGCTCCATCGGGCTGCTCGGCACCCGCCCGTCGTACGAGCTCATGACCGGCTGCGACACGTTGATCACGGTCGGATCGAACTTCCCGTACACGCAGTTCCTGCCCGAGTTCGGCCAGGCGCGCGCGATCCAGATCGACATCGACCCCCGCTTCATCGGGATGCGCTATCCGTACGAGCTCAACCTCGTCGGCAGCGCCGGCGCGACGTTGAAGCACCTGCTCCCGCTGGTCGAGCACAAGACCGACCGGTCCTGGCGGAAGTCCGTCGAGAAGCACGTCTCCCGGTGGTGGGAGGTGATGGATCGGTCGGCGCAGGTCAGTGCCGATCCGATCAACCCGCAGCGCGTGTTCGCGGAGGCCTCGGAGGTGCTGCCGGACAACGTGATGATGTCTGCCGACTCGGGATCGGCGGCGAACTGGTACGCCCGCAACATCAAGCTGCGCCCGAACATGCGCGGGACCTTGTCCGGGACGCTCGCGACGATGGGCAACGGCGTGCCGTACATGGTGGGCGCCAAGTTCGGTCACCCGGAGCGGCCCGCGATCGCGTTCGTCGGTGACGGCGCGATGCAGATGAACGGCATCAACGAGCTGATCACCATCTCCAAGTACTGGAAGGAGTGGAGTGACCCGCGCCTGATCGTCGCGGTGCTCCACAACGACGACCTCAACCAGGTGACCTGGGAGATGCGAGCGATGGAAGGCTCGCCGCAGTTCCTGCCGTCGCAGCACCTGCCGACGTTCCCGTATGCGCACTACGCCCGCAGCATCGGCCTCGAAGGGATCCTGGTCGAGAAGCCGGAGGAGATCGCGACCGCGTGGCGCAAGGCGCTGGCGGCCGACCGGCCGTGCCTGCTGGAGTTCATCACCGATCCGGCGGTGCCGCCGATCCCGCCGCACGCGACGCTGGACCAGATCGAGAACATGATCGCTGCGGTCGTGCGCGGTGACTCCGACCGCTGGGACGTGATCAAGGAGGGCGTCAAGGTCAAGGCGCAGGAGTTCCTCCCCGGCGGTCATGAAAAGAGCTAAGGCAACCGCCGAGCTGGGTCACGGGATCGACCGCATCGTCCGCAACATCGAGACCGGCAGGTTCGAACGGTCGTTGTCGGCGCTCACCGGGGTCGGCGCGCTCATCACCGCGGCCGAGATCTACTTCGAGCACGACCGGGCGAGCTTCGGCAACTCGATGATGTGGCTGCCGGTGGCGCTCGGCCCGGTCGGCTTCGCCGCCGGGGTGGCCGGCGTCATGAACAAGCGCGCCGCGAAGACCGTCCTGCCCCTGGTCTCTGCGGGCATCGTCGCCAACGGCCTGCAGGGCACCGTCCTGCACGCCCGCGGGATCGCACAGCGCCCCGGCGGGTGGGGGCTGGGCAAGTACAACATCGAGATGGGGCCACCGCTGCTGGCGCCGCTGCTGATGACGATGGTCGGCGGGATGGGCCTGCTCGCCGCGATCCTGCGGCGCGAAGGCGAGTAAGCCATGCCGATCCTTCGAGGCCCGGCGGAGAGCGAAGGGACGCTGGTCGGCGGGGCACCTGAGCGGTTCCCCGGTTTCGACGTGCTCGACGAGGTTCCGCACTGGGACGCCACCACGGCCGGTGTCGTGCTGTCGCGACTGACGCGAACCGCCGCGGTGCACTTCTTCACCACCGAGGAGGAGGCCGTCGGTCGCGCGTTGTTCGACCAGCTGCTCGACCAGCGCGAGGAGCCCCGGGTTCCGATCTTCGAGATGGTCGACGCCCGACTGTCGGAAGGGCAGACGGACGGCTGGCACTTCGCGAACCTGCCGCAGGACGGCGAGGCGTTTCGGCGGAGCTTCGCGGCGCTCGACGAGGACGCGCGGACCGCGTTCGGCCGGCGGTTCGCCGACCTCGACTGGTTCGACCAGGGCGACCTCGTGCAGGCGGTTCAAGAGCAGGGCAAGGAGATGTGGCACGGCCTGCCGGCCGACCGGATCTGGGGGCTGTGGACGCGTTATGCGGCGACCGCCTTCTACGCCCACCCCTGGGCATGGAACGAAATCGGCTTCGGCGGGCCGGCGTACCCGCGCGGCTACAAGAACATCGGCATCGACGCAAGGGAACCGTGGGAAGTCGCTGACGCGACCGAGCTCGACCCGGTGGGTCGCGGCACCGAGGTCGAGAATGCGCGGCGGCGGCATGCCCAGGCCCGCAGCCGACAGCTCTCGGCCGCGGACCCCGACGGGCCGCCCGGGGTCGGCGAGGCCCTCACGCACCACCCGTCATGAGCGCGCTCGGCTCGGTGCGCCGGCGCAACGCGTCGGCGTGGCTGCTTCCGAACGACGGAAGCCGCACGAACCACCGGCTCCGCCACGACATGCGGACGTTCGCCGAAGACGACGAGGTCGACATCGCGATCGTCGGGCTCGGTGCCGGCGGTAGCGTCCTGGCGCAGCGGCTGGCCCGCGCCGGTTGGCGCGTCGTCGGATTCGATGCGGGTCCGTTCTGGGATCCCGACCACGACTGGGTAAGCGACGAGGGCGGCTCGCACCACCTGTACTGGACGGAGCCGCGGGTCATCGACGGCGACGATCCGATCGCCCTCGGATCCAACAACTCAGGGCGTGGCGTGGGCGGATCGATGGTTCATTTCGCCGGCTACGCGCCGAGGTTCCACCCCTCGGACTTCGCGACCTACTCCACCGACGGCGTCGGTGCTGACTGGCCGATCTCGTACTCCGAGCTGGCGCCGTACTACCAGGCGATGGAGGAGGAGCTCCCGGTCGCCGGCGACGCGTGGCCGTGGGGCGAGCCGCATCGCTACCCGCATTCGGCCCACCCGATCGGCGGGAACGGGATGATCTTCCAGCGCGGCGCGCTCGCGCTCGGCATTGAGACCCGGGTCGGGCCGGTCGCGATCACCAACGGCAGGTTCGGCAACCGGCCCCACTGCATCTATCGCGGCTTCTGCCTGCAGGGGTGCAAGGTCAACGCGAAGGCCTCGCCGCTGATCACCCACATCCCCGACGCACTCGCCCACGGGGTGGAGGTACGCCCGGACAGCATGGTGAGCGCGGTTGAGGTCGACGACCGGACCGGGCGCGCGACCGGGGTGCGCTACTTCAGGGGAGGTGTCGAGCGCCGCCAGCGAGCCCGGCTCGTGGCGGTGTGCGGCTACGCGATCGAGACCCCCCGGCTGCTGTTGAACTCCGCAACGAAACGCTGGCCCGACGGGCTCGCCAACGACCACGACCAGGTCGGACGCTACGTGATGGTGCAAGGCGCGCCGCAGGCCGCCGGGCGGTTCTCCGAGGAGATCCGGATGTACAAGGCGCCACCGCCCGAGGTCACCAGCGAGGCGTTCTACGAGACCGACCCGGCGAAGCCGTACCGCCGCGGGTTCAGCATCCAGAACGTGTCGCCGCTCCCCATCACCTGGGCCGAACACGTGGCGGCACAAGGGCACTGGGGCCTCGTGCTGCGCGAGTACATGCGCGACTATGTCCACTGGGCGACGATCGGCGCCCTGTGCGAGTACCTGCCACAGCCGGACAACCGCGTGACGCTCGACCAGGAGACCGACCGTTACGGCTTGCCGGTCGCCCACTTCAGCTACAGCCTCGGCGACAACGACCGGATGCTGCTCGACGCCGCCCGCCAGAAGCAGGTCGACATTCTCGAGGCCGCCGGCGCGACCGAGGTGATCACGATCGACCGCAACGCACACCTGGTCGGGGGCGCGCGGATGAGCGCCAGTCCCGAGGCCGGAGTCGTCAACCGCGATCTGCGCACGTGGGCGATCCCGAACCTGTACGTCGTCGACGGCAGCGTCCTGCCGACCCAGGGTGCGGCGAACCCCGCGTTGACGATCATGGCGCTGGCCGCACGGGCCGCGGACCGGCTCGCCGACGGCGCCCGCAACGGAAGCGTCGCGATGGCGGCACAGGCATGAGTTCGGCGGACCAGCCGACGATCTCCGCAGTCGAAGCCGCCGCCTACGCAGTGCCGACGGATGCGCCGGAGGCCGACGGCACGTTGAGCTGGGACGCCACGACGGTCGTCGTCGTCGAGGTGGCCGGCGGCGGCGGCCGCGGGCTCGGCTGGAGCTACACGGCGGGCGCAGCGGTCGGTGTGGTGCGTGACCTGCTCGCCGACGTCGTAGTGGGCCGTTCCGCGATGGATCCTCGCGGGGCCAACGAGGCGATGAACCGCGCGGTGCGCAACGTCGGCCGGCCGGGAATCGCGGCCTCCGCGATCTCGGCGCTCGACGTGGCGCTGTGGGACCTGCAGGCGAAGCTCCTCGGCGTACCGCTGCACCGGCTGCTCGGCGGCAACGACGCACCGGTCCCGGTCTACGGAAGCGGCGGGTTCACGACGTACGACGAGGCGCAGACGACCCATCAGGTGACGGACTGGCTACAGCGCTGCGGCGTCACCGCGGTCAAGATCAAGGTCGGCGAGTCGTGGGGCGCCCGGCCGCGCCGCGACCTCGAGCGGGTCGAACTGGTCCGCAAGCTGGTCGGGGCCGACCGTGACGTCTTCGTCGACGCGAACGGCGGATACAGCGTCGGGGCCGCGGTCCGGATCGGGCGCCGCTACGACGACCTGGGCGTCACGTGGTTCGAGGAGCCGGTCTCCTCCGACGACCTCGCCGGTCTCCGCGAGGTGCGCCGCGCGCTCAACCTCGACGTCGCCGCGGGGGAGTACGGGTACGACCTGACCTACTTCGACCGAATGCTCGCCGCGCAGGCGGTCGACTGCCTGCAGATCGACGTGACCCGGTGCGGCGGGATCACCGAGTTCCTCCGGGCCGCCGCGGTCGCGGCCGCCCGTGGGTTCGACGTGTCGGCGCACTGCGCGCCGCACCTGCACGCCGCGTTCGCCGGAGTGGTGCCCAGGCTCCGCCACATCGAGTACTTCCACGACCACATCCGCATCGAGGAGCGGCTGCTCTTCGACGGCGCCGAGCCGGCCAGCGACGGCTGCCTCCGCCCGGCCGACCGGCCCGGGCTCGGCCTCGAGCTTCGCGCGCCCGATGCCGACCAGTGGCGGGTCGCGTGACAGCGAAGCGAGCGGTGCTGTTCGACGTCGACGGAACGCTGGTCGACACCAACTACCTGCACGCGGTCGCGTGGTCGGAGGCGTTCGCCGCCCACGGCTACGACGTACCGGCGAGCATCTGCCACGGCCTGATCGGCCAGGGTTCGGAACGACTGGTCACGTCGGCCCTCGGTCACCCCGATGAGGCGGCCGTTGCCACTCACGCCGACATCTACGGCGCCCAGCTGCACCGGTTGCGGGCGCTGCCGGGCGCGGCGGACCTGCTGCGCCACACGAAGGCAGCAGGACTGACCGTGGTACTCGCGACCAGCGCCTCGGCCCACGACGCCGCGCACCTGCGCGCCGCGATCGATGCGGCCGAGGCCATCGACGAGATGACGACGAACGACGACGTCGACGCCTCGAAGCCGGAGCCGGACATCGTCCAGACCGCGCTGGACCGGGCGGGCGTACGAGCCGAGGACGCCGTCTTCGTCGGTGACACCGTCTGGGACGTCGAGGCCGCATCCCGCGCGGGGGTGCCGTGCGTATGCGTGTTGACGGGCGGCATCGCCGAGCCGGTGCTCCGCGATGCGGGCGCGATCGAGGTCTATCCGGACGCGGCCGCGCTGCGCGCCGAGTTCGGTGGATCGGCCCTCGGCCGGCTGGCCGCGCGGAACTGATCTTCGCTGCGGCGAAGATCGGCCCATGCCAGCGTGCTCGATGGGTACGTCCCCGGGGTGGACATCCAGGTCGGGACGAGTGGCTGGCAGTACGCCGACTGGCGAGGAGCCTTCTATCCCGCGAAGCTGCCGCAGCGGCTGTGGCTGTCGTACTACGTCGAGCGGTTCGACACGGTCGAGGTCAACGCGACCTTCTACCGGCTGCCGTCGGCGGACGCGGTCGCCCGCTGGGCTGACGCGCTGCCCGACGGCTTCTCGATGGTGATCAAGGCAAGCCGGTTCCTGACGCACGTCAAGCGGCTGCGCGAGCCGGCAGAGCCGGTGGAGCGACTGCTCAAGGTGCTCGCGCCGCTGCGCGAGCGGTCGATGCTCGGCCCCGTGCTGGTGCAGCTGCCGCCTGATCTCGAGGCGGAACCGGAACGGCTCGACGAGACCCTCGCCGAGTTCCCCTCGGGGGTGCGCGTCGCCGTCGAGCCGCGCCACGCCTCGTGGTTCACGCCGGAGGTGCGCGAGCTGCTCGGCCGTCGCAACGCGGCGCTGGTTTGGGCGGACCGGGAAGGCCGCAGCATGAGCCCGCTCTGGGAGACCGCCGATTGGCACTACCTGCGGCTGCACCACGGCCGTTACACCTGGCGTTACGACGAACGAGATCTGCGTCGCTGGGCTCGCCGCATCGGTGCGGCGAGCAGCGGCTACGTCTTCACCAACAACGATCCGGGTGCGGCCGCCATCGCCGATGCGCGACGGTTCAGGGAGCTGTTGGCTACGGCAGGTCAGCCGAACGCGCTGGTGTAGGCGCTCGCCGCGTTGATCAGCGCCAGATGGCTCAGCCCTTGTGGAAAGTTGCCGAGGAACGCGCCGGAGTCCGGGTCGATCTCCTCGGCGAACAGGCCGACATCGTTGCTCAGCTCGACCGCCTCGTCCATGAGCACACGGGCTGCGGCCTGGTCGCCGAGCGTCACGAGTGCATGGACCAGCCAGAACGTGCAGGCGATGAACCCGCCGGGTTCGTCGACGCCGGTGTAGCGCCGCACGATCGGACCGTCCGTCAGCTCGTTGCGGATCGCCTCGACGGTGCCGGCCAAGCGGGTTCCCCGCTCGAACCCGGTCCGCGCCATGAGCAGGGTCGCGGCGTCCAGCCCGTCGCCGCCGGCGTAGCCGACGTACGCCGACTTCTCTTCCGACCAGCAGTGCTCGTTGACCCAAGCCCGCACCAGATCCCGTTCGCACGCCCAGCGGTCGACGTGGTCACTGAGCAGCTGTTCGGACTCGTGGAGCCGCACGGCGCGGTCGAGGGCGACCCAGCAGCCGACCTTCGAGATCGTGTAGTGCCGTTTGGTCGGCAGCTCCCAGATGCCGGAGTCTTCGTGGCGCCACGTGTCGCAGCAACGGTCGGCGAGCTCGGTGAGCAGGCGCGAGGTCTTCGGGTCGAGGCAGTGCCCGGCGTCGACGTACTGCCAGATCATGTCGAACAGGTCTCCGTAGTTGCCCAGCTGCTCCTGGGTCGCGGCGTCGTTGCCCACCCGCACCGGCCGGCTCGACCGGTAGCCGTCGAGGGCCACGTCGGTCTCGACCGGCAGTGGAACCGTCCCGTCGAGGCGATAGAAGACGTGCAGGTCAGGTGCGGTGCGCCGCAGTGCGCCGAGCATCCACTGCACCGCGGCCTGGACCTCGTCGTGCAGGTGCAACGCGAGGAACGCGTCGATCGTGAACGCGCAGTCGCGCACCCACATGAAGCGGTAGTCCCAGTTCTTCCCGCCGCCGACCACCTCCGGGAGCGAGGTGGTGGCGGCCGCGGCAACCGCCCCGGTCGGGACGTACTGCAGCATCCGAAGTGCCAGGGCGGAGCGGCGTACCGCGTCCTCCCAGGGGCCGTCGTAGCGGATCGCCGCCGACCAGTCCCGCCACCGCTCCAGCGTGATCGGCAGGTGGCTGTCGAGCTCCTCCCTGTCGGCCAGGAACACCGGCGCGTCTGCCGAGCCGACGACGGCGAGCAGACCGGGGGTGCCGGGAGCCGCGGTGAAGCGCGCCGAGATCCGGTGGCCGTCGGTGAACGGCTCGCCGACGTCGAAGTGGCGCAGCACGAGCTGGTCCTCACCGACCCGGATCACCGTCGCGTCCTGCCGTTCGGCAACCCAGGGCTGGGCGTCGCCCAACTGGCTTCCCGGGACCACCGACCATTGCATCTCGACCGAACCGCTCAGCGGCTCCACGAAGCGCGCGAGCTCGCTCCACGCGAGGCGGCCCGAGCGGCCCAGCGGAAGGGTGTCCGTGACGCGGACCGCGCCGGTCGCGGTGGTGTACGTCGTCTCCAGGACGTTCGTGTCCGCTGCGTACTGCCGGGTGACCTCGTAGTCGCCGACCGGCTTGAGCTCTAGGTAGCCGCCCTGCCGCGCGTCGAGGATCGCCGCGAAGGTGGGCGCGGCGTCGAGCGCCGGCACCGGCCACCAGTCGATCCGGCCGTCCGCGCTCACCAACGCGACCGTGCGCCCGTCACCGATCGCGGCGTAGGACTCGATGGGGGCGTAGCCGTCGGCGTCGCGGGTCACGATCTTCGCGCGACCCGGAGCGCTCGTGTTCCCCACGTCTCGAGCGCCCCCCACACTGCCATCGACACCGTCGACCACGGGTCGTGGGGATGCGCCTCGTCGTCGAACATGCCGTGGGCGCCGGCGTCCTCGTACTCGTCTCGAGGCTCGAAGACGTTGGATCCGCGGCGAGGCCCGCCGTCGGTGAGCTGGCCCTTGACACCGGTTCGGGCCAGATACCGGTCGAGCAGTCCGGGTACCAGCCGGTTGCCGAGCACGGTGTAGGCCGACGAGACGCCGATCCACACGTTTCGGCGCGGGTGTTCGGCAAGGGCGCAGATCGTCCGAGCCGCCACCTCGGGCTGGAACACAGGGGCGACGGGCCGCGGGTGCTTGTCGAACTCGTTGTCGTTCCAGTCGAACTGTGGGGTGTTCAGGCCCGGCAGCGTTGCGAGGCAGATCCGGATGTTGCTCTTCTCGTTGCGCAGCTCGGTGATCACCGACTCGGTGAAGCCCTTGATCGCGTGCTTCGCGCCGCAGTACGCCGCCTGGAGCGGGATGCCGCGATAGGCGAGCGCGGAACTCACGTTGACGATCACGCCGCGGTCCCGAGGGCGCATGAGCTCGAGGGCCACCCGCGTGCCGTGCACCTGGCCGAAGTACGTCACTGCCGTGATGCGCTCGAACGTCTCGGGGTCGGTATCCCAGAACTTCCGCAGTGCACCGACGAAGGCGACGTTGACCCACAGTCCGATCGGTCCGAGCTCGGTCTCGACCTTCGCGGCGGCGGTCCGCACCGCCTCGAGGTCGGCAACATCGGTGGCGACTGCGAGTCCGCGGCGGCCGGCTGCCTCGACGTCCTGCCGCGCGGCGGCCAGACCCGCGCTGCCGCGCGCCAGGATGGCGACGTCCCAGCCGCGCGCCGCGAGCTCGCGGACCGTCGCGCGACCCACGCCCGCAGTTCCCCCCGTGACGACAGCGATCTTCTCGTTCATCTCGAGGGACTCATGACCAACTCTCGGTGATCACAAACCCGTGTGCGTTCTGGTTCGACACCCGGGTACGTCCTGAACATGACCGAGTTCGGATACTTCCTGTCCTCCGAGGAGCTCAGCCCTCAGGAACTGATCGATACTGCACGGCTCGCCGAGCAGGCCGGGTTCGATCGGATCTGGATCTCCGACCACTACCACCCGTGGACGCGGGAGCAGGGCGAGAGCGCGTTCGTGTGGTCAGTGCTCGGTGCGATCGCGGCGACCACGAAGCTCAAGATGACGACAGCGGTCACGTGCCCCACCGACCGCATCCACCCGGCGGTGATCGCCCAGGCGACCGCGACCATCGCGTCCCTCGCACCGGACAGGTTCTCGTTCGGGGTGGGCTCGGGAGAGCGGCTGAACGAGCACATTCTCGGCGGGCTGTGGCCGCCGGCGGAGATCCGGTTGCAACGGCTCGAGGAAGCGATTGGCCTGATCCGCGAGCTTTGGCAGGGTGAGACGGTCACCCACCGTGGCGAGCACTACACCGTCGACGCCGCACGGATCTTCTCGTTGCCGGACAAGCCGCCACCGATCCTGGTGTCGGGATTCGGCCCGGCCGCGACAGAACTGGCGGCGAAGGTGGGTGACGGCTGGGTGACCGTGCAGCCCGACCAGGAGCTGTTGCAGCACTACCGCGCATCGGGTGGCAAGGGCGTCACCCACGGCGGCATCAAGATCTGCTGGGCCGAGTCCGAGGACGACGCGGCCAAGACGGCGTACCGGCTGTGGGGCTTCGAAGCCGTCGGCGGCCAGAGCGCGCAGGACCTTCCTTCCTGGGTTGAGTTCGAGCAGCTCGGCGAGGCCGGCTCTCCGGAACAGACTGCCGAGGCAGTGCCGTGCGGGCCCGACCCGGAGAAGGCGGCGAAGGCGATCAAGGAGTACGTCGACGCGGGCTTCGACGAGGTCTACATCGGGCAGATGGGCCCCGACCAGCAGGGTGGCATCCGCTTCCTCGCGGACGAGGTCCTGCCCAAGCTGCGCTGACGTCGACCGGACGAGAAAGGAGAACGCCATGACGACTGCACGCGATCTGATGACCAAGGGCGCCGAGTACCTGAAAGGCGACGACACCGTCGCGGAGGCCGCCAGGAAGCTCGCGGAAGCATCGACCGGGGCTGTCCCGGTATGCGACGCGGACGGCCACCTGCGCGGCATGGTGACCGACCGCGACCTCGTGGTCAACGTGGTGGCTGCCGGCAAGGTGCCCGGCGAGACGAAGCTGATCGATCTGGTGCGCGGCGAAGCCGTCACCATCGGCGCGGACGACTCGATCGAGGAAGCGCTCGCGACGATGAAGCAGCACAAGGTCAGGCGCCTCCCGGTGATCGACGGAACGAAGCTGGTCGGCGTGCTCAGCCAGGCGGACATCGCGCGAGCCTGTCCGCCGGAGCAGGTCGGGGAGCTCGTCGCAGCGATCAGCGAGCCGTGATCGTGACGACCGGCAACCGAGAACCGGATCCCGGCTCTGCCCTCGAGGAAGAGGGCATGCCGGACATGTCAGATGCGCTTGCGTCCAAGGTCATCACCGGCGACCCGCAGGAAGACCTGGCGCCGCCGGGCGAGGCGCCGCAGGCAAGCGTCGACTTCGGCATGACCGCCGAGGAGGAGCGGGAGGGTGAGCCGCTCTCCGACCGCTTCGCGCGCGAGGAGCCGGATGTCACCGACCTCCGCGGCGACAACGACGACAACCCGTACCCGGAAACCAGAGGGGCGATGAGCCCCGAGGAACGAGCGCTGCATGTCGAGCGCTGACACCCTGTTGCCCGATACCGAGGAGGTCGCCGAGGAGTACGGCCGCCCGGTCGGCGAGCTTCGCGGATATACGAGTGTCATGGCGGTCTACGCCGTGGGCGTGTCGCTGGCGGCGTACGCGATGAAGCGCGCCGGTCGGCTGCCCTCGGATATCGCGCCGCGTGACCTTGCGCTCGTGGCCCTCGCCACGCACAAGCTGAGCCGAACCGTGAGCAAGGACGCCGTCACCAGTCCGTTCCGTGCGCCGTTCGCCCGGTTCGAAGGACCAGCCGGCCCCGGCGAGGTGCACGAGGAGGTGGCAGGCACGGGTGCCCGCAAGGCGGTCGGCGAGCTGATGACCTGCCCGTTCTGCCTGGACCAGTGGATCGCCACCGGATTCGTCACGGGTCTGGCGGTCGCCCCGCGCCTCACCAGGTACGTCGCCGGCATCTTCGCGGTTCGGGCCGGTGCCGACCTGTTGCAGTTCGGGTACTCCGCGGCCGATGCGGCGACCCGATGAACGGCTCGCCGTTTGCCGGGTGATCAAGGCGGGTAATTGTCAGGTACCCGGACGACTCAACAGCGAGTCTCAGCTTTGCCGCAGGACCCTGGGTTCCGTGTTTTCCGCAAGGCGAAGCGACTGACTTCGCTTTCCAGGAGATTCTTGTGACCGCCACTCTTCAACCGCTGCCCCGATGCTGCCCGAGTCACGACGACTGGCAGACCCTCACCGACCACCTGTGCCGTGACTTCCCGACCGTCGACGCGGAGGTCGTGCTGCGTGCCGTGCTCGAAGCACAAGGCGTGACCCACTCGTTCAACGTCGCCGACGACCCGATCGGCACGGTCGAGCTGATGGTCCGTTACCGGCTGCTGCTCAGCACCGGCGAAATCGCCGACGCGGCGCGCACCGACCCGCAGACGCACCACGTCTCCACTTCTGCGGCGCGTGCGACCGACGGAGAATCCGACGAGCCGCTGCAGGTCTGCTGACGCCGGTCCGGGGCACCCCAGTAGATGCACACGCGACCATGAAGGAGACACGCAGACATGGGCCATGACGCCATCGAGTTCTTGCTCACCCAGCACCGCGAGGTCGAGAAGCTGATCGAGGAGATCAAGAAGTCGCCCGCCGAGAACCGCGGGGCGTTGTTCGACGAACTGCGGGAGTCCCTCGCCGTTCACGAGACCGCCGAGGAGCTCATCCTGCGGCCGGCCACCCGCTCCGCGGGCGAGCAGGGGAAGGCTGTCGCAGAGGCTCGGATGGCCGAGGAGAACGAAGCGAAGCAGGCACTCGCGGACCTTGAGAAGCTCGATCCGGCGAGCGATGCGTTCATGACGGACTTCGGCGCGTTCGCCGCCGATGTCCTCGAGCACGCCACCAACGAGGAGCAGCAGGAGTTCCCGCTGGTCCGCGCCGAGAAGGACGAGAACGCCCTCGAGAAGATGGCCACGGCGATGGATCTGGTCGAGAAGGTCGCGCCGACCCATCCGCACCCGAGCGCCAAGTCGACCACGTCAAACGTGGTGCTCGGTCCGTTCGCGTCGATCATGGATCGCGCGCGCGACGCCATCTCCTCCGCGCTGGCGAGCTGACCCCTCAGCCGTCGGTGACGAGCAGCGCCACCGGCAGCTGACGCAAGACGTCGGCCAGGCGAAGCGTCCCCGCCTCGACCGACGTCTTCCGGCCGGTGAGCACGTCCACGAGGACGGCCTGGCCGAGCACACTCACGTCGAGCACGGTGTCCTGCCACACCTCCGCACCTGTCGCGAATCGGGCAGGCCCGGTGAGCCGGTGCACCAGCCGCGGGACGACCGCCACCGCACACCGTCCACCAATCCGTCTCGCGAAGCCGACGACGTGATCGGCGAAGGCTCCGCTCGTCGGCAGCGGTAGGTAGTCACCCTCGGCGAACAGCTCGCGGTCGCCGCGCCTGGCCCGCAACGACGCGCGGAGCACGGCCTGCTTCACCTTGCCGTCGCGCCAACCGGCAAGCAGCTCGCCGACGCCTTCACCGTCGGGGAGCGAGCGGAGCGACGCGTGGTGGTCGTCGTAGGGGACCGGTTGGCGGTTGTCCGGGTCGACCAGCGCCAAGAACCACGAGTCGTCGCCCTGATAGACGTCGGGCACGCCGGGCACGGCCGCCCGGAGCACGATCGCCGACAGCGAGTTCGTCGCGCCGGCGGCCTCGACCGACCTCACCACGGACTCCACGATCTCCCGCGAAGCGGGATCGTTCAGCACGTCGGCGGCAAGGCCGATGAGCCGGTCTTCGTAGGCTTCGTCCGGTTCGAGCCAGCTACTGCGGCGCTTGGCCTCGCGAGCGGCCTTGACCAGGTGGTCCTGGATCCGCCGGGTGAACTCCTGCCCACCCGCGCCCGCAGCGGGCCACGCGCCGACCAGCGTCTCGTAGGCGTAGCGGCGATCGGTCACGTCCGGGTCGGCTACCTGGCTGCGCCCCTCCAGCCGGCGGATCGCGTCCTCCCACTCCTCGGCGAGCTCGGAGAGCACCGCGAGGCGGCAGCGCACGTCCTGGCTGCGCTTGCTGTCGTGGGTGGACAGCGTGTTGAGCAGGTTCGGCGTGCGCCGCGCGCGGGCCGAGATGCGCTCGTGCCATTCGGCGACCGACCGCCACGGGTGCATGGGGTCCGAGCCGACGTCTGCGGCCGCGAGCAGGGTGCCCGGGTCGTAGAGCGCGGTGTCCTCGACGCCCTTCGCCATCACCGGCGGCGTGAACTGCTGCCAGGCGGCGACCGCCTCCCACGCGATGCCGCCGGGGTCGGTGGGTCCCTTCAGGATCGCCACCAGCTGGTCGAGGGCGGCGAGCTCCCGGCCGGCGAGATGGTTCCTGGCGGCGCCCGCGGCATGATCCAGCTGCCGTCGGTCGCCGGACGTCGCGCGCTCTCCCGGCCGGCGGTAGGTCCGGTACACCTCCAGCTGCGCGGACAGCTCCTGGAGCGCTACGGACATCTCCGCCGGGTTCGGACGGCTCGCAGCACTGCGGGGGACCGCCCGCGTCATCCGGGCGCAGACATGCCCCAGCCGGGCGGCGAACAGCACATCGATCCCGCGCCGCTTCGCCTCGGTCGCGCGTGCGGTGAAGGTACGGCTGTCGCCGGTCGCCGCGGCGCAGGACAGCCGGATCGCCTCCGCGCCCGCCGGGTCGATGAACAGTCCGGTGACATCTGCCGCGAACTCGTAGCCGGTGGTGCCTTCCACCGGCCACGGCGGAAGCTCCTCGTCGCGCTCGAGGATCTTCTCGACGAGGATGACCGGCCGTTCCCCGCCCTGGGCGGCCTGGTCGAGTGCTCGCCGTAGCATCTGGAGGTACTGCGCGGGATCGCGAAGTCCGTCGATGTGGTCGACCCGCACCCCGGCGAGCCGCTGATCGGCGGCGAGCTCCAGTACGAGCTGATGCGTGAGCTCGAAGACGTCGGGGTCCTCCTGCCGGATCCCGATCAGGTCGTTGATGTCGAAGAAGCGCCGGTAGTTCACGGCGTGCGCCGCCGTCCGCCAGTCCACGAGCCGGTAGTGCTGGTGGGACAGCAGCAGCTCCAGTTGCCGCCGAGCCGCCGGGTCGGTCAGATCGATCACGTCGCACAGGTCCGCAGCGATGTCCTCGTCGTCGCCAGGGTCGAGCGGAAGCCGCAGCTCGTCGACCGTCAGCACGTACCCCGAGCCGGCGAGCGGTCGCCGGATGTGCACCCGTCCGGCATCCATCGCCGCGGCGATGCTGCTGTCGAGCATCGGGAGGATGACGGTGTTGTCGGCTGCCTCCCATGCGATGTCGAACATCGGGGTGTAGCGCGACCGGCGTCCATGGCGGAGCACATCGACGAAATACGGGTTTTCGAGCGACGCCGCCATGTGGTTGGGCACGATGTCGATCAGCAGTCGCATGCCGTGGGTGTCGAGCTCGGCGAGCAGAGCGTCGTAGTCGGCACGGGTGCCCAGCGCAGGGTCCAGAACGGTTGGGTCGATCACGTCGTAGCCGTGCGTGCTGCCCGAGCGGGCGCGCGTGATCGGCGACACATAGAGCGTCTCGATCCCGAGGTCGTCGAGGTAGGGGACCACCGACCTCGCGCCCTTGAAGCCCACCCCGTTCAGCTGAAGGCGGTACGTGGAGCCGACGTGGCGCAGTCGCTGTTCCTTGGCTTCGTTCACCGCGGGTTCTCGTTGTGCCGCAGCAGCATCGTGGAGTGGCCGGCAAGGTTGACGGCCGCCGTACGAATCGCCCGCTGACCGGGACGCGCAGTGGAGAACAGCTCGTCCCAGACGCCGGGCCGCTCGATCTTGGGCAAAGTGTAGGAACGCGGCGAGGATCCGGCGTTGAGCAACCAGAACAGCGTCTCGCCGACGACGGCGCGGCCGCGGTCGTCGATCTCGTCGCCCGCCCGTCCCGGCATCAGCATCCCGATCGACCGGTTGGTTTCGTCGGCCCAGTCCTCATCGGTCATCTGCTGGCCGTCAGGCCTGATCCACACGACATCCGGATCCCCGTCGCGGTTTCCCGCGCCCGCGAAGAAGTGGCGACGTCGAAGCACCGGGTAGCGCTGGAGGATCTGGATCAGCTCGCGAGTGAAGTCGTACAGCGCCTGTGCCGGCTCGTCGATCTCCCAGTTGAGCCAGCTGGTCTCGTTGTCCTGGCAGTACGCGTTGTTGTTGCCGAACTGGCTGCGCCCGATCTCGTCGCCGCCAAGGAGCATCCGAACGCCCTGCGAGAACATCACAGTCGCCAGCATGTTGCGCTTCATGCGCTCCCGCAGCCGCTGAATTCGCACCGACTCGGTCTCGCCCTCGACTCCCCAGTTGCAGCTGAAGTTCTCGGCGGACCCGTCGTTGTTGTCCTCGCCGTTCGCTTCGTTGTGACGGTCGTTGTAGGTGACCAGGTCCGTCAGCGTGAACCCGTCGTGGCAGGTCACGAAGTTGACGCTGGCGTACGTCGTACGCCGGCTCGGGGCGAAGATGTCGCTCGAGCCGGACAGCCGGGACGCGAGCTCGGGAACCATGCCCGCATCGCCCCGCCAGAACTTGCGGATGGCGTCGCGATAGCTGCCGTTCCACTCCGACCAGCCCTGCGGGAACCGGCCGAGCTGGTAGCCGTCCGGCCCGACGTCCCACGGCTCGGCGATGAGCTTGACGGTCGACAGGATCGGGTCCTGCTGCACGATCTCGAAGAACGCGCTGGGCGGACCGCCTTCGTTCTCGTAGCCGCGCACCAGCACCGGCGCAAGGTCGAACCGGAAGCCGTCGACGTGCATGTCGGTGACCCAGTAGCGCAGGCTGTCCATGATCAGCCCCACGGTGCGCGGGTGCAGGATGTTCAGACTGTTCCCGGTCCCGGTGAAGTCGAGCATGTAGCGACGGTCGTCCGGCATCAGGCGGTAGTACGCCGCGTTGTCGATGCCGCGCAGCGACAACGTGGGCCCGAGGTGGCTGCCCTCCGCGGTGTGGTTGTAGACCACGTCGAGGATCACCTCGAGCCCGGCGCGGTGCAAGGTCTTCACCATCGACTTGAACTCCGACACCTGCTCGCCGAGACCGCCCCCGGTCGCGTAGCCGACGTGAGGGGCGAGGAAGCCGACGGAGTTGTAGCCCCAGTAGTTCGTGAGGTCCTTGTCGATCAGGTCCCGCTCCGGCAGGAACTGGTGCACCGGCATCAGCTCGACCGCGGTGACGCCCAGGTTCGTCAGGTGGTCGATCACCGGGTCGGAGGCGAGTCCGAGGTAGGTGCCTCTCAGCTCGTCGGGAACCTGCGGATGACGCTTGGTCATCCCGCGCACGTGGCACTCGTAGATCACCGTGCGGTTCCACGGGGTCCGCGGCGACTGGTCGCCGCCCCACGTGAACGACTGGTCGACGACGACGCACTTCGGCATCGCGCCCGCGGAGTCACGGTCGTCGCGCGACAGGTCGCCGTCGGGGTCGCCGATCGTGTAGCCGAACAGGTCGTCACTCCACCTGATGTTCTCGGTGACCGCCTTGGCGTACGGGTCGATCAGCAGCTTGGCCGGGTTGAAGCGGTGTCCCTCGTTCGGCTCGTACGGGCCGTGGACCCGGTAGCCGTAGAGCATGCCGGGACGCGCGTCCGGCAGGTAGACGTGCCACACGTCATCGGTCCACTCGGGGAGCACGATCGTCTCGGAGGCCTCGGCGGCGTCCGGCCGGTCGAACAGGCAGAGCTCGACGCGAGTGGCGTGCTCGGAGAACAGCGCGAAGTTCACCCCCTCGCCGTCCCAGGTCGCTCCGAGCGGGTAGGCCGAGCCCGGCCACGTGCGCATCATGCAAGATCGGTTTCCGCTGGTCCCACGGCGCAAACAGCGAAGCGCCACGGGTCGAGGTGCACCCGGCCGCCGGGAAGCGGCCCGCCTTCCAGCAGGTCCCGCCAGTCTCCGGGTGGGTTGAGCGCGACGTCGCGCGGCTGGTCGCCGAGGTTCAGCAGGAGCGCGGTCTGCGCGGCGCCGCGGCGTCGTCGGAGGATCACGACGGCGTCGTCGAGGTCCGCACCCGAAGCGTCGGCCGCTGCGTCGTGGAGCAGTGGTACGGAGCGACGGAGCTCGAGCAAGCGCCGGACCAGCTCCAGCATCGCCGCGCCCTCGGGCGTCTCTCGGCGGCTGCGGTCGAGGCGGGCGCGCCGAAACGTCGCTTCGTCGCCGGGGTCGAACTGGTCCGCGTCGCGCCCGAACTCTGCCGCGCGCCCCTTGCGGACCGCCTCCAGCAGCGCCGGGTCGCCGTGGTCGACGAAGTACGGGAACGGCGCCGTCTCGGCGTACTCCTCGCCCATGAACAGCAGCGGGACGTTCGGCGACAGCAGGGTCGCCGCGACGGCGAGCTGCGCCCGGTCCGGACCGACCAGGCTGGTCAGCCGCTCCGCGCCGGCTCGGTTGCCGACCTGATCGTGGTTCTGGGCGTAGGTCACGAGCTGGTCGGAACGGACCGGCGGCGACGCGCAGCCGTGGCGGCGGCCCCGGAAGCGCGAGTACTCCCCGCGATAGGCGAAGCCGTGCGTGTACGCCGCGGCGAGCTGGTCGAGCGCGCCGAAGTCCTGGTAGTAGCCGTCGCGTTCTCCGGTCAGCACGGTGTGCAGCGCGTGGTGGAAGTCGTCGCTCCACTGCGCGTCGAAGCCCTGCCCGCCGGCCTCCGGCGGGCTCACGACGAGCGGGTTGTTGTCGGCGCTCTCCGCGATGGTCACGAACCGCCTGCCGAGCTGTTGCCCGAGTGCCGTGACGGTGGCGGTCAGCTCCCGTAGGAACGGGGACGCGGTGGGGTCGACGATGCCGTGCACCGCGTCGAAGCGCAGCCCGTCGACGTGGAAGTCCCGCAGCCACATCAGCGTGTTGTCGACGAAGTAGCGCCGCACCTCGTCGGAACCGGCCTCCGAGAAGTTCATCGCGGGCCCCCACGGCGTCGCGTAGCTCTCGGTGACGTAGGGCCCGTACTGCTGGTGGACGGTTCCTTCGGGGCCTAGGTGGTTGTAGACCACATCGAGGATCACCGCGAGTCCGCGGGCGTGGCAGGCGTCGACGAACCGCTGGAACCCCGCGGGCCCGCCGTAGCTCTCCTGGACCGCGTACGGAAAGGCGCCGTCGTACCCCCAGTTTCGGGTGCCCGGGAAGGCCGCGATCGGCATCGGCTCGACGGCGGTGATGCCGAGCGAGGCGAGTTCCTCGAGGTGCTCGATGGCCGCGTCGAACGTTCCGCCGTCGGTGAACGTCCCGACGTGCATCTCGTAGATCACCAGCTCGCTGACCGGTGGCGGGACGAAGCCCTCGTCGTGCCAGTCGTGTTCAGCCGGGTCGAAGCCGACGGAGGGGCCGTGCACGCCGTCCGGTTGGCGTCGCGAGGCGGGATCGGCCCAGGCGTTGCCGTCCGCCAGGACGAACCGGTACGTGGGAGGCCGGGACAGGCCCTCGATCCGTCCGGCGTGGTAACCGCAGCCCACCGGCTCGAGCGGGACGTCGGCCTGGTCAGTGCCTTCCAGGCGAACCGCAACCGACGGGCTGCGGGGGGCCCACACCACGAAGCCCCATTCACCGTCGCCGAGCGGGGTGGCTCCGAGGGGCGAGGTCGGCGGCGCGGCGGCCGCCCTCACCCCGCAGCCTTGAACGCCACGACCGCCAACGGGGGCAGCGTGACCTCGATGCGGTGGCCGAAGTCGCCCCACTCGCCCGCCTCTGCCGTCACCTCGCCGAGGTTGCCGATGCCGCTCCCGCCGTAGGTCTCGGCGTCGCTGTTGAGCAGCTCGAGCCAGCGCCCGCCGCTCGGGACGCCGAGCCAGTGGTGGGTGCGCGGGATCGGTGTGAAGTTCAGCGCGACCAGGATCGTCTCGCCGGACTTCGAGCGGCGCAGATAGCTCGCCGTGCTCTCCGGCGCGTCGTCGTAGCGCACCCACTCGAAGCCGGCCGCGTCGCAGTCGAGCTCGTGCATCGCCGGTTCGTCGCGGTAGACCCGGTTGAGGTCGGTCACCCACCGCAGGACACCCGCGTGTGCCGGCTCGGCGAGCAGACTCCAGTCCAGCGACTCCTCGTGCGCCCATTCGCGCAGCTGCGCGAACTCCCCGCCCATGAACAGCAGCTTCTTGCCGGGCTGGGTGTACTGGTAGCCCAGCAGCAGCCGGAGGTTGGCGAAGCGCTGCCACTCGTCTCCCGGCATCTTGGCGATCAGCGAGCCCTTGCCGTGCGTCACCTCGTCGTGGGACAGCGGCAACACGTAGTTCTCGGTGAAGGCGTACACGGCGCGGAACGTCAGCTGCCCGTGGTGGTGGCGTCGGTGGATCGGGTCGCGCTCGAGGTACTCCAGCGTGTCGTGCATCCAGCCCATGTCCCACTTCAGGCCGAACCCCAGCCCGCCCGTCTCGACCGGACGGGACACCCCGGGCCACGCCGTCGACTCCTCGGCGATGGTCTGGACGTCCGGGTGGTCGGCGTACACCCCCGCGTTGAACGTCTTGAGGAAGTCGACGGCCTCGAGGTTCTCGCGCCCGCCGTACTTGTTGGGCAGCCACTCGTTCGGTTGCCGGGAGTAGTCCCGGTAGAGCATCGACGCGACGGCGTCGACTCGCAGCCCGTCGGCGTGGTAGGTCCGCAGCCAGAAGTCGGCGGACGACGCGAGGAACGAACGCACCTCGTGGCGGTCGTAGTTGAAGATCAGGCTGCCCCAGTCCGGGTGGAAGCCCAGTCGCGGGTCCTCGTGCTCGTAGAGGTTGGTGCCGTCGAATCCGGCGAGGGCGAACGCGTCGCCGGGGAAGTGCGACGGGACCCAGTCGAGGATGACCCCGATCCCGGCCTGGTGCAGCTGGTCGATCAGGAACATCAGGTCCTGCGGCGACCCCTGGCGGGCGCTCGGGGCGAAGTACGACGTGACCTGGTAGCCCCACGACCCGTAGAACGGGTGCTCCATCACCGGCAGGAACTCGACGTGGGTGAAGCCGGTCGACGTGAGGTACTCGATCAGCGGCGCCGCGAGGTCCCGGTAGGGGAGCGGCTCCGACGGGCGGTCCGGGTCGCGTCGCCACGAGCCGAGGTGCAGCTCGTACGTCGACATCGGGTCGTCCAGCCCGTTGTGGCGGCCGCGCGCCGCCATCCAGTTCGCGTCGTTCCACTCGTAGTCGAGGTCGCACAGCACCGATCCGGTCAGCGGCGGACGCTCGGTGCGAAACGCGAACGGGTCGGCCTTCTCGAGGACCAGCCCGTTGCGGGTGGTGATCTGGAACTTGTAGATCTGGCCGCGCTTCGCGTTGCTCACGACGCCTTCCCAGATTCCCGAGCTGCCGCGCGGCGCCAGCGGCGTCTCGCCGCCGTCCCAGCCGTTGAAGTCGCCGATGACGCTGACCGCCGTCGCGTTGGGCGCCCAGACCGCGAACGAGAAGCCGCCGCGCTTGCGCTGTGTTGACTTTGCACCCAGCGGATGGGCGCCGAGGTGTTCGGCCAGGCGCCGGTGGCTGCCTTCGTTGAACAGGTACAGGTCCTCGTCGCTGATACGGCTGTACGGCCGGCGCGTCGTCGAGACGCTCATGGGGACACCTTTCCGTGTGCGTGCGCTCGCGTGCGTCGTTCGGCGAGACCAGTCATGAGTCGTCGAAGCTCGTCGTCCGTCGCGAGCTCCTCGATCGGGCGTGGGAGGCGGTGGCGCCAGTTGCCGGCTTCCGGTCCGGTGCCCGGTCGGTTGTCCGGCTCGACCTCGCCTTCGAGGTCCGCGACGTCGACGAGCAGGTAGGACGCCGAGCCGCCCGCGAGCTCCTCGAGGCAGGTCGCAACCGCGCGTGCCGGGTCGGGTTCGCCGACCGCCGCGACCAGGTCGCGCTGTTCCGGGCCGCGCCAGAAGGCGGCGAACCGCGGCAGGTCATGCGTCCCCAGCGACGCCGCCGACGGCCGTCGCGGCTGCGGGAACGGGGTCGTCGCGTCGGCGTCGAACTGGTAGACGAACGAGTGCAGCACTCCTGCGCGATCCATCGCGCGGCGGATCTGCGGCGAGACGGTTCCGAGGTCCTCGCCGATGACGACCGCTCCGGCGCGGTCCGCCTCGGCCGTGATGATCGCGAGCAGCTCCTCGAACGGGTAGTGGACGTACGCGCCGGACGTGGCGTCGGCGCCCGGCGGGATCCAGTAGAGGCGCTGGAGGCCGAGGACGTGGTCGATGCGGACGGCTCGTGAGTGACGGAGCGCGACGCGCAACCCGTCGATGAAGTAGCGGTACCCGCTGGCCTGCAGCCGCTGCGGGTGCAGCGGCGGGAACCCCCACGCCTGACCGCCCGCGAAGAACGAGTCGGGCGGCGCTCCGACCTGCGCGTCGGCGAACAGGTCCGGGTAGGCCCAGGTGTCGTAGCCGTCGGGATGCACCCCGACCGGCAGGTCGAGGTAGAGGCCGACGCCGTTTTGCTCGCCGCGGCTCGCCGCTTCGGCAAGCTGCACCGACGCGGCGTACTGGACGAACCGGTGGTACTGCGCGTCCCGCTCGTTGCCCTTGGCCCGGAACTCGGCGAAGCCGTCCAGCTCCGGGTGTTCGGCGACGAACCGTTCGAAGTCGGTACGACGGCGCCCCTCCGCCTGCTGCATGGCGGCGGCGCAGACCTCGAGGGCGCTCCGCTTGGCCGCGGCGACGGTGTCGTAGTCCACCGCGTCGGCGGCACGTACCCGAGGAGTCGGCCGCAGCTCGGCGGGGGAGTCGCAGCCGGCGAGGGCCGCCGCGTGGCCGACGTCGACGTACAGCTCGTTCCAGAACAGTCTGCTGATCGGCAGGTACGGGCTCGGGTCGATCGGCGACTCCGTCGAGATCGCGAACAGCGGGAGGGTGCCGATCAGGTCGGCGCCCCACGATGCGGCGAGCTCGGCAAAGCCGGCGAGGTCGCGGAAGCTGCCCACGCCCCAGTCGTCGCGACTGCGCAGCGCGTACAGCGGGGCGTTCACGCCCAGGCCGCGGGCAGGCGGGTCGAGTCGCCGCGGGACCGGCCACTGGTCGGTGGACCGGCCGTCCCGCGGGCCGGCCGCCGTTTCCGACTCGGCGAGCCGCAGCTGGTCGCGGATTGCCGCCGCGTTCGGGACGGGGTAACCGAGCGCCTCCAGCACCCCGGCGAGCGTCTCCGCAGTGGCGTGCACCGCTCGACCGTCGTGCCCGGTGTAGCTCAGCTGGATGCCACGCAGCCGGGCGAGGCGTCGCAGGTCGCGGCGGGTTCCGGCGGCTGTCACGGCGCGTCACCGAGCAGGTCGAGGACGCCGCGCGCCGGGATGTCGATCCAGCCCGGCCGGTTGTCGGCCTCGTAGCCGACCTCGTAGATCGCCTTCTCCAGCAGCAGGAACTCCAGCAGGGCGGACAGCTCCTCGCGGGAGTCGGGCAGGAAGCCGCCGCCGCGCGCCGAGTCCAGGTAGGAGCGCAGGAACGCTCCGGTGATCGACCGATACCACAGCGTCGTGAGCGGATCGAGCCGTTCGGCCTCGTCGGCGAGGGTCAGGTCACGGGCCAGCCGGCCGCTCGCGACACGCGACGCGTAGTGGAAGGAGCGGATCATCCCGGCGACGTCGACCAGCGGCGGCCGCTTGAGCCGCCGGCTCGACAGCGGGCGGGCCGGCTCACCTTCGAAGTCGATGATGACGAAGTCCTTGCCGGTCCAGAGCACCTGGCCGAGGTGGTAGTCGCCGTGGCAGCGGATCTTGCGTGCCGTGATCGGCGTACGCATCGCCTGCTCCAGGCGGGCGAGGATCTGCGGCTCACGCGCCAGCAGGTCGGTCACGTCCTCGCTCGGCTCGCGAACGCTGCGCGCGGAGCGAAGTGAGCGGCGCAGCAGGCTCTTCGCGCCGTGGTGCAGGGAACGCCGGTCGACCGCCGTGAACAGCTCCGGGGCGAACGCTTCCTCGCCGGCGTTGGACGCGAGTGCCAGGTGCAGCTCGGCCGTGCGCCGCCCGAGGATCTCCGCCCAGTGCAGGTGCGGGCCGATCAGCGGATGCTCGCGCGGTGGTTCGACCTCGGCCGCTGCCAGCGGATCCGGGGACGTCGCGAGACGCAGCTCGTCGGGCGCGGGATGGGTGATGACCTCCTCCAGCACCCGGCTGAGGGCGTCGAGGACGTAGCTCCAGCCGTCGCCTTCGTTGGCGACGAACTCCTGGGCGACTGCGACGGTCGCGGGCTCGTCGCCGTTGGCGCGGTACTCGATCGAACCGCCGAGCTTCGGCGCGTAGGGGAAGCGGACGGTGTCGGTGAGGAAGCCGCTCACCTCGACGTCGGGATTGACGCCTTCCTCGACCCGCCGGATGACCTTGACCACCACCCGGTTGCCGAGGATGACCGAGGTGTTGGACTGCTCGGTGGAGACCGGTACGCCCGGGGTGTCGGCATCGACGCCGTCGCGCAGCCGCCGCAGCTCGCGGGTGGGCAGCGTCTCGAGGCGGCCGCGGCTGCCGTTGATCGAGCGGCGGCGGCCCATCGCCGCGACCAGTGCCTTGCTGAACGGCGTCATCGTCAGCGCGTCGTAGAGCACGCCGTCGCCGTCCGCGGAGCGGACGTCGCACATCACGCTGTCCGGCCGCCACTTGCAGATCTCGTCGGCCTCGTCGTTGAGCGCGTGCCCGACGGCGAGGGCGTAGCGCTCCGGCAGGCCCTGGTCGAGCTGCACGTCGACGACCACGAAGTAGCCGGGCGGCTGGCTGCCCATGCCCGGGGCGGGGGGAACCTCGATCACGTCCACCACCGACGTCGAGCGGATGCGTCGCGACTTGTCCCGGAACCAGCGGCGTGAGGCGAGGTAGGCGGGGAGCACCCGGCCGATCGGCGCCCGGCCGCCGCCGCGCAACGCGTCGGTCCACGCACCGGTGACGACGACCGGCGCGCTTCGCGGCTCCGAGGGCGTCGGCTGCTCCAGGGAGAACCAGTAGAAGCCGTGGCCGCCCAGGGTGATGAAGTACGGGAGGTCGCCGACCTCGGGGAACTCCGTCGAGCCGAACAGCTCCACCGGAATGGCGCCGCGGTGCTCGGACAGGTCGAGCTCGACCGCCTGGGTGAACCGCGACAGGTTCACGACCACGAGGATCGTCTCCTCGCCGAGCCGGCGCAGGAAGGCGAGCACCTTGCGGTTCTCCGGGAACAGCATCTCGAGGCTGCCGCGGGCGAACGACTGGTAGCGGTTGCGCAGCGCGATCAGCCGCCGCATCCACCACAGCAGCGAGTTGGGGTTGGCCTCTTGCGCCGCGACGTTGACCGCCTGCGCGTGGTACTCGGGGTCGATGATCACCGGCAGGTAGAGCCGCTGCGGGTTGGCCGAGGAGAACCCCGCGTTGCGGTCGGCATCCCACTGCATCGGGGTGCGTACGCCGTTGCGGTCGCCGAGATAGATGTTGTCGCCCATGCCGATCTCGTCGCCGTAGTAGACGATCGGCGCGCCCGGCAGCGAGAACAGCAGGCCGTTCATCATCTCGATCAGCCGCCGGTCGTTGCCGAGCAGCGGTGCGAGCCGGCGGCGGATGCCGACGTTGACCCGCGCCTGCGGGTCCTCGGCGTACACCTTGTACATGTAGTCGCGTTCCTCGTCGGTGACCATCTCGAGCGTCAGCTCGTCGTGGTTGCGAAGGAACAGGCCCCACTGGCAGTTGTCCGGGATCGGCGGCGTCTCGTTGAGGATGTCCACGATCGGGAACCGGTCCTCCTGCCGCGCCGCCATGAACATGCGGGGCATCAGCGGGAAGTGGAACGCCATCTGGCAGCCCTCGCCGCCGGCCAGGTAGGCGACGGCGTCCTCCGGCCACTGGTTGGCCTCGGCCAGCAGCATCCGATCGGAGAACCGCGAGTCGATGTGGCGGCGCAGGTCGCGCAGGAACGCGTAGGTCTCCGGCAGGTTCTCGCAGGTGGTGCCCTCGCGGGAGTACAGGTAGGGGACCGCGTCGAGGCGTAGCCCGTCGACGCCCATCTCGAGCCAGTAGTCGACGACGTCGAACATCGCTTTGCGCACGTGCTCGCTGTCGTAGTTGAGCGCCGGCTGGTGGGAGTAGAAGCGATGCCAGTAGTACGCCTTCGCGACCGGGTCGAACGCCCAGTTGGAGGTCTCGAAGTCGGAGAAGATCACCCGCGCGTCGGCGTAGCGGTCGGGAGTGTCGCTCCAGGTGTAGAAGTCGCGATAGGTGCTCCCCGGCGGCGCCATCCGGGCCCGCTTGAACCACGGGTGTTCGTCCGACGTGTGGGCGAGCACGAGCTCGGTGATCACCTTGATGCCGCGCGCGTGCGCGCCGCGCAGCACCGCCCGGAAGTCCCGCAGCGTGCCGTAGGCCTCGTGGACCTTCCGGTAGTCGGAGATGTCGTAGCCGTCGTCTCGCAGCGGCGACGGATAGAACGGCAGCAACCACAGCGCGGTGATGCCGAGCTCCTGCAGGTAGTCGAGCTTGCCGAGCAGGCCGCGGAAGTCGCCGATGCCGTCGCCGTCGCTGTCGGCGAACGCGCGCACGTGCACCTCGTAGATGACCGCGTCCTTGTACCAGAGCGCGGTCTGCGGGTCGGCCGCGATCAGCGGCGTCGCCGCGCTCATGAGGTCGCCGCCGCTGCAGGTTCGATGCGGAAGATGTGGGCGGGCGTGACGTCGGGATCGAGCATCACGAAGTTGTGCCCGCCCTCCCACCGGTAGCGCGCGCCGGTGAGCAGGTCGTTGACGTCGTACGCGGCGACGTCGGCCAAGCCGAGGAGGGCCAGATCGAGGTCGAGCCAGGACGACTGCCGGAACTTGTCGTCGAGGTTGACGATCACCAGCACAGGCGCGGCGGCCAGCCCGTCGGACGGGTCGACGGCTCCCGGCACCGTCTTGGAGTACGCAATCACGCGTTCGTTGTCCGCGCGGTGGAAACGCAGTGTCTTGTCGTGTTGCAGGGCGAGCTGGCTGCGCCGGATCTCGTTGAGGGTGCTCAGAAAGGGCGCGAGGCTAGTCGCCGACTCCATGTCCCAGTGGCGGAGCTCGTACTTCTCGCCGTTGAGATACTCCTCGGACCCTTCGTGGCGCGGCGCGCGTTCGCCGAGCTCGAACGCGGGTCCGTAGATCCCGTAGTTGGCGGCGAGGGTGCCCGCCAGCACCGCGCGCATCGCGAACGTGCGGCGGTCGCCGTGCTGCAGCTGCTCGGTGAGGATGTCCGGGGTGTTGGGCCAGAAGTTCGGCCGGAAGTAGTCCGCGACCTCGGTGCGGGTGAGCTCGGTGAGGTACTCCTCGATCTCCCACTTCTCGGTCCGCCACGCGAAGTAGGTGTAGGACTGCGTGAAGCCGAGCTTGGCGAGCCGTTTCATGATCTTCGGACGGGTGAACGCCTCGGCGAGGAAGAGCACCTCGGGGTGCGTCTCGTGGATGGTCTGGATCACCCACTCCCAGAACGGAAACGCCTTGGTGTGCGGGTTGTCGACCCGGAAGATCGTGATGCCCTGGTCGATCCAGAACTCGAACACGCCGTGCAGCGCCTGCCAGAGCTCGCGCCACTGCTCGGAGTCGAAGTCAAGCGGGTAGATGTCCTCGTACTTCTTGGGCGGGTTCTCCGCGAACCGGATGGTGCCGTCCGGGCGATGCCTGAACCACTCCGGGTGCTCGTGGACCCACGGATGGTCGGGGGAGCACTGGAAGGCGACGTCGAGGGCGAGCTCCATGCCCGCGTCGCGCGCCGCGCCGACCAGCTTCGCGAACTCCTCCAGCGTCCCGAGCTCCGGGTGGATCGCGGTGTGGCCGCCGTCGGGGGACCCGATCGCCCACGGGCTGCCGACGTCCCCCTCCTCGGCGATTACCGTCCCGTTGCGGCCCTTGCGCTTGGTGGTCCCGATCGGGTGGATCGGCGGCAGATAGACGACGTCGGCACCGAGACGCCGTACGTAGTCGAGACGGTCGATGACGTCGAGGAACGTGCCGTGGCGGTGCTCGACGGTGCTCGCCGAGCGGGGGAACAGCTCGTACCACGTGCTGAACCGGGCCCGCGTCCGGTCCACCCAGACGCCGTAGGTCGGGGAGGTGGTCGCAGCTGCCGCGGAGTAGCGCATCACGAGCGCGCCGAGCTCGGCGAACTCCGCGTCGCCCGGCCCGGGTACGTCGCCGGTCCGCACCCGCGCTGCCAGGGCGAGCAGCTGTTTGGCGTGGCCGGCGCTTGCCCGGCCTGATGCCTCCTCGGCCAGCCGGGCGCCGACCTCCAGCTCGCCGGTGATGTCCTGCCCGGCGGCGGCCCGCGCGCGGAGGTCGCGCAGCCAGGTCGCGAACCGGTCGACGCGGGCCCGGACCTGGAACTCGTAGCGGCCCACGCCGTCGGGCCGGAAGCTCGCGTGCCAGCGGTCGTTGACCTCGGGAGCCATGACGACCTGCTGCCACGCGCGGTCCCCGTCCGG
>DASZTV010000052.1:0-94834 GCA_035548125.1 Mycobacteriales bacterium
GCGGCTGGTACCGCTCCGCGGTCCACGTGTCCTTCACGTGCACGCCCAACACCGCACCGCTGGACGCGGCTGGTTGCCCCGGCACCCGGACGCTGCGGCACAACGGCGTCGGCCGGACCGTGACCGTGACCGTGACTCAGACCGACGGTGGCACGAAGGTGCTCACGGTGGGTCCGTTCAACATCGACGGCACCGCGCCGAGCCTGAGTGTCACGCGCCACCACAACTCGCTGGTGTGCCACGCGCACGACAGCCTGTCGCACGGCGCGACCTGCCACATCACTCGCCGTTCCACGGTCAAGCACGGTGTGGTCACGGTGCACTGGAAGGCGGTCGCGCACGACCGGGCCGGCAACACCCGGACCAAGCACGGCCACTTCAAGGGATAGCGTTCGGCGATGCGACGCCGCATCGACCCGCTGTTGGTGGTCGTTGCGGTCGTCGCCGCCGGCCTGGTGGTGACGGCGTTCCACCAGCCGCAGGCCGGCATGTGGGTGGTGTGCGGCGGCCTCGCGGCAGCCGCCGTGCTGCGTGCGGTGCTGAGGGAGCGGGATGCCGGCTCTCTGGTGGTCCGGATGCGGCGGCTCGACGTCGTCGTCATGGCGACCCTGGCGATTGCGCTCGGAGTCCTGGCCGCGGTCACTCCCTTCCCCATCGGTAAGGGCTGACGGACCACCCGGTAGGCGCTTGATCGGCCTGCACTAACCTCGTGGCCGGGCCGGACAACCCGTGCCTGACAACCGCAGGAGCCTGAATGACCACCCACGAGGTGACGCTGATTCCCGGTGACGGGACCGGTCCTGAGCTGACAGAGGCCACCCGCCGCGTCCTGGAGGCGGCCGCCGCGACCGCCGGTTCGACCTTCACCTGGGACCAGCAGGAAGCCGGCGTCGACATCATGGAGACGGCCGGTACGCCGCTCCCCGACGCCACGATCGAGTCGGTCCGCCGCACCGGGCTCGCGATCAAGGGCCCGATCACGACCCCGATCGGCACCGGTTTCCGATCGGTCAACGTGGCCCTGCGCTACGAGCTCGATCTCTACGCGTGCGTCCGACCGTGCAAGACCTACGAGGGCATGCGTACCCGCTTCGACAAGGTCGACGTGGTCATCGTGCGTGAGAACACCGAGGACCTCTACGCCGGTATCGAGTACGAAGCGCACAGCGAGGCCGCCGACAAGGTCATCGAGTTCCTCAACGGGCTGCAGGACAAGAAGATCCGCGAAGGATCAGGGATCTCGATCAAGCCGATGAGCGAGTTCGGCTCGGAGCGCATCATCCGCTACGCGTTCGAGTACGCCCGTAGCAACGGCCGCAAGCGCGTTCACTGCGTGACGAAGTCCAACATCATGAAGCACACCGACGGGTTGTTCCTCGCGGTGTTCCGCGAGGTGGCCAAGGACTACCCGGACATCGAGCCGTGGGAGAACCTCGTCGACGCGACCTGCATGGGTCTGATCCAGCGGCCCGAGGAATGGGACGTACTCGTCCTTCCGAACCTCTACGGCGACATCCTCTCCGACCTCACCGCCGGCATGGTGGGCGGTCTGGGCGTGGCGCCGGGCGCCAACATCGGCACCAACGCCGCGGTCTTCGAGGCGACTCACGGCTCCGCGCCGAAGTACAAGGGTCAGAACAAGGTCAACCCGACGGCGATGATCCTGTCCGGCGAGATGATGCTCCGCCACATCGGCGAGACCGCAGCCGCCGACAACCTCGAGCGCGCGGTGTCCGACGTGATCGCCGAGGGCAAGAGCGTGACCTACGACCTGAAGCCGCATCGCGACGACCCGACGGCGGTCGGGACCTCGCAGTATGCCGACGCGATCATCGAACGTCTCGAAGGGATGAAGTCCTAGTGGGCAAGAACGTCACCGTTGTGGGGGCCGGGTTCTACGGCTCGACGACCGCGCAGCGGCTCGCCGAGTACAACATCTTCGACACCGTCTATCTGACGGACATCCTCGAGGGGCGCCCCGAGGGTCTGGCGCTCGACCTCAACCAGTCGCGGCCGGTCGAGGGCTTCGAGACCAAGGTCGTCGGGGTCACGACCGGTACCGACGGTTCCGGCTACGAGAAGACTGCCGGCTCGGACATCGTCGTCATCACCGCAGGCCTGCCGCGCAAGCCGGGCATGAGCCGGATGGACCTCATCGAGACCAACGCCAAGATCGTTCGGCAGGTGGCCGAGCAGGTCGCGAAGCACTCGCCCAACGCGGTCGTGATCGTCGTCTCGAACCCGCTCGATGAGATGACCGCGCTTGCGGCCAATGTCACCGGTTTCCCGAAGCAACGGGTCATCGGTCAGGCCGGCATGCTCGACACGGCGCGTTTCACCAATTTCGTGGCGGAGGCTGCCGGCGTCGACGTCGCCGCGGTCACCACGCTCACCCTCGGCTCACACGGCGACACGATGGTGCCGGTGCCCAGCGCCTGCACGGTCAACGGCAAGCCGCTGTCCGACGTGCTCGACCAGGCGACGATCGACGAGCTGGTCGACAAGACGCGCAACGGCGGCGCCGAGGTCGTTGCGCTGCTCAAGACCGGTTCGGCCTTCTACGCGCCCTCTGCGGCTGCGGCGCGGATGGCCAAGGCCGTCGCGGAGGACAGCGGCGCCGTGATGCCGGTGTGCACCTGGGTGGACGGCGAGTACGGCATCTCCGGGGTCTACCTCGGCGTCGAAGCCGAGCTCGGGGCAGGCGGGGTACGCCGCGTCGTGGAGCGTGACCTGTCCGACACCGAGAAGGCCGGCTTGCTCGAGGCGGCCGAGGCGGTTCGCGCGAAACAGGCCGACGTCGCCAATCTCTAGGACGGACCGGAGGACGGGCGCGGTCGCTGTGAAGAGGACGCAGCTGTGACCTGGTGGCTCAGCGTGATCGTCGTCCTCGTGCTGATCCTGGTCGAGGCCCTGTTCGTCGCCAGCGAGATGGCCCTCGTCACGCTGCGGGAGGGGCAGGTCGCCTCACTCGCCGCCCGCGGCAGGCGCGGCAAGCGGCTCGCCGCTCTCGTCGCCGACCCCAACCGGTTCCTGTCCGCGGTCCAGATCGGTGTGACGACGACCGCGCTGGTGTCCAGCGCATTCGGTGCGGTCACGTTGTCTCACTCACTGACCGACCGGCTGCGGGACGCGGGCATGGGCAAGGGACTTGCCGACGTGATCGGCTTCCTGTTGGTGACGTTGGCGATCGCGTACGTCACGCTCGTCGTGGGTGAGCTCGCGCCGAAGCGGCTTGCGTTGCAGCGCGCGGGCGGCGTCGCCAGTGCCGTCGCACCGACCCTCGACCGGTTCGCCGCGCTGATGCGGCCGGTGATCTGGCTGCTGTCGATGTCGACCGATCTTGCGGTGCGTGCACTCGGGGGCGATCCGTCGATCAATCGCGAGATGATCAGCGAGGGCGAGCTCCGCGACCTGGTCGTCGGCCACGAGGCGCTGTCGCGGGAGGAGCGGAGGCTCATCGACGACGTCTTCGAAGCGGGCGACCGCCAGGTCCGCGAGATCATGGTTCCGCGCACCGAGGTCGAGTTCTTCGAGGCCGGCTGGTCACTGACCAAGGCGACGCGCACCGCCCACGACTCGCCGCACAGCCGATTCCCGGTGTTCCGGGGCTCGCAGGACGACGTCATCGGGTTCATCCACGTCCGTGACCTGTTCCGCCCGCCGACCGGCCAGCGACGCGGGGTGAAGGTTGCCGACCTCGCGCGCGAGGTCCCGATGATCCCGTCGACGAAGCGGGTCCTCGCGGCGATGTCGGAGATGCGGCGGTCCGGGGACCACCTGGCCGTCGTCGTCGACGAGTACGGCGGCACCGCCGGCATCGTGACGCTCGAGGACCTGATCGAGGAGCTGGTCGGCGACATCCGCGACGAGTACGACGCCGCCGACGACGAGGCCCGCCAGCTGCGAGGGGGCGACCTTGACGTCGACGGTCTGCTGAACCTCGATGACTTCGCCGACGCCGTCGGTGTGGAGCTCCCGGACGGTCCCTACGAGACCGTCGCGGGAGCGATCGTCGCGACGCTCGGGCGGCTCCCCAAGGTGGGCGACGCGGTCGAGCTCACCGGCGTGCGGCTGAAGGTCACCAAGCTTGACGGCCGGCGCGCCGCGAGGGTGCGAGTAACCGTTCTTCAGCAGGCGGCTTCGGACGGGACAATGGACGCATGACGGCCCGACCCGGAGTGACCAGAGTGCTGTCGGGCATCCAGCCGACGTCCGACTCGTTCCACCTCGGCAACTATCTCGGCGCGGTCCGCAACTGGGTGCCGCTGCAGGACGGCAACGACGCGTTCTACTGCGTGGTCGACCTGCACGCGATCACGAACCCGCACGATCCGGCCACGCTTCGCCGGCGTACCCGGATCGCGGCAGCGCAACTGCTTGCGGCAGGCCTCGACCCGGACCGGTGCGCGCTGTTCGTGCAGAGCCACGTGCCGCAGCACGCGGAGCTTGCCTGGGTGCTCGAGTGCCTCACCGGCTTCGGCGAGGCCAGCCGCATGACGCAGTTCAAGGACCGGACGGCGCGTTACGGAACCGACAAGATCGGGGTCGGAGTCTTCACCTACCCGATCCTGCAGGCGGCGGACATCCTCATCTACCAGGCCACCAGCGTGCCGATCGGCGAGGACCAGCGTCAGCACATCGAGCTCACCCGCGACCTGGCGCAGCGCTTCAACGCGCGTTTCGGCGAGACGTTCGTCGTGCCCGAGGCGCTGATCGTCAAGGAGACGGCGAAGATCGTCGACCTGCAGGACCCGGGATCGAAGATGAGCAAGTCGAGTGAGTCGCAGGCAGGCGTCATCGACATCCTCGACGACGCCGCCGCCATCGCGAAGAAGATCAAGCGCGCCGTCACCGACACCGGCTCCGAGGTGCGCTTCGACCCGGCCGGCCAGCCTGGCGTGAGCAACCTGCTCACCATCCAGGCCACGCTGTCCGGCCGGACGGTCGCCGAGCTGGTCGAGTCCTACGCCGGAAAGGGCTACGGCGCGCTCAAGACCGAGGTGGCCGAGGTCGTCGTCGACTACCTGGCACCGATCCGCGAGCGCACCGAGAAGTGGCTGGCAGACGACGACGCGCTGGACCAAGTGCTTGCCGCCGGTGCGACCAGCGCCCGCGCGGTTGCTTCCGTCACGCTGGCCGCGGCGTACGACGCGGTCGGCTTCCTGCCGCCGCGCTGATGACCGAACTCCACCCCGACACGCGCAAGATCGGCGTCGCCATCGGCATCCCGGAACCGTTCGGCGCGGAGCTTCAGGGATGGCGTGAGCGCCTCGGTGACCCGAACGCGTTGCGGATCGTGCCGCACGTGACGTTGCTCCCGCCGACCGCCGTCGGAAGCGGTGCGCTGCCCGAGATCGAGGAGCATCTGCGCCGGGTCGCGGCGAGATTCCAACCGTTCGATCTGAGATTGCGTGGGTCCGCGACGTTCCTTCCGGTGTCTTCGGTGGTATTCGTTCCTCTTGTGCAGGGCATTGCGGAATGCGAGCAGATCGAGGCGCAGGTGAGGTCCGGACCGTTGACCCGCCCGCTCGACTACTCATACCACCCGCACGTCACCGTGGCGCACGACCTTCCTGACGAGGCGCTCTACCGAGCGCTGCACGAGCTGTCGGGCTACGACGCGCACTTCGAGGTGTGGGGCTTTTCGCTGTTCGAGCAGGGGCCCGACCTGCACTGGCGGCCCCAACGGGACTTCGCGTTCTCCTCGGGCGGGCTGCCGGGGCCGCCGGAGCAACGCTTCGCACGCACCGACGAAGGGTGGTAGACCTCGGCGGGCTGAAGTCCCGCCTCGACGCCTACCAGCAGGAACGACCGTGGCTGGCCTTCCCGGTCGCCGTCCTGCTGAAGTTCGGTGACGACAACTCCGGCAACCTTGCCGTGCTCATCACCTACTACGCGTTCTTCTCGGTGTTCCCGTTGCTGCTCGCGCTGTCCTCCGTGCTCGGGTTCGTGCTGGCCGGGAATCCGAGTTGGCAGAGCAAGATCGAAGGGTCTGCGCTGCAGAACCTCCCGCTGATCAAAGGGTCACCGCTGCCGCACCACGGCAGTGTGGTCGTCGTCGTGATCGGCGCGTTGCTCGCGCTCTACAGCGGGCTCGCCGTCGCGAAGGCTGCAGAGCAGGCGTTCAACACCGTGTACGGCGTGGAGCGTGACAACCGGCCGAACTGGCTGCAGAAGAACCTGCGCGCGCTGCGGGTCGTGGTCGGCGGTGGACTGGCGCTCGTGGCCACCACGCTGATCGCGGGGACCGTCACCAGCGGGCACTCGCTCGGGATTCCGGTTGGCTGGGGGATCACGATCCTCGGCGTCGTCGTCTCCGCCGTGCTCAACACTGCCGTGCTCGTCCTGGTGTTCCGCTGGCTCACGGTTCGGGTGCTGTCGGTGCGCGACGTACTGCCCGGCGCGGTGTTCGCTGCCACCGTGCTCGCCGTCTTGCAAGCGGCCGCGTCGGCGTTCATTTCTCACAAGCTGCAGCATGTGTCGTCGACGTACGGCTCGTTCGGAACCGTGATCGTGCTGCTGTCGTGGTTCTTCCTGCAGGCGCAGGTGTTGTTGCTCGCCGTGCAGGTGAATGTGGTGAAGCAGGACCGGAAGTGGCCGCGCTCGCTGGTTACGCGCTAGCGGCGCGAACCTTATCGGCCTGCGGGCCCTTCTGCCCTTGGGTGACCTCGAACTCCACGCGCTGACCCTCTTCGAGGGTCTTGTAACCATCCATCTCGATCGCGCTGTAGTGAACGAACACGTCACTACCGCCGTCGACGGCGATGAAGCCGTACCCCTTCTCGCCGTTGAACCACTTCACGGTGCCTTGCGCCACAACTACCCCAGTGTGATCGTCCGTGCTCCGGGGTGGAGCAGGTTGGCGAGGACATTACACGCGAACCGCACCGGGCGCGAGAGGTGCGAGCGGAGCCGAATCGGTCAGAGCGGAGGCAGGCTCAACGTCGGTTTGCGACGGCGGGGGATGATCCGCCGCACCGCCGTCATGCCCGCCGCGAAGGCGGTCACCATCACGACCAGGGTCTCGATCAGGCTCGTGGTCCGATCGTGGTGGGTTGCATCCGCAACTGCTGCGGGAGCAACCTCCGCGGCAACGTGCTCCACCGGGAGGGCGGGCGGCGGCAGCGGCTGGACGAGCTCGCCGACCGGGGTGACCTTGCCGTTGGCCTTGAAGCCCCAGCTGAGCAGCTTTGCGGCCATCGGCCACCAGCGGGGGTAGGCGTGCATCAGGCTGACGACGATCGTCTGGCCGTGTCGGGTGGCGGCACCGACGTACGTCGCTTGCGCCGCGACGGTGTAGCCGTTCTTCCCGCCGATGTCGCCCTTGTAGTAGTAGAGCAAGTTGTTGTGGCTCTGAATCTGGAAGTGCTTGTGGTGCGCGGCCGGGATCCGGCTGGTCAGCTGCGAGATGTAGTGCCGGAACGCCGGAATCCGGAAGTCCGCTTGCGCGATCAGCGCGAGGTCGTACGCCGACGTCGTCTCGCCCGGACCGTCCAGGCCGCTCGGGGTGTCGGCATGGGTGTCGTTTGCCTGCAGGACCTGCGCTTCGGCGTTCATCGCGCGAAGCGTCTCCTTGACCCCGCCGTACGCCTCGGCCAACGCCACCGCGGCGTCGTTGGCACTCATCTCGAGCATGCACTGGAACAGCGTCGAGATCTTGTACTTCATCCCGACCGACAGGCCCGCCTTGGTCCCGTCGACGGACGCGGCGCGGTAGCTCACCGGGAAGGTCGCGTCAGGGTCGAGGCGGGGGATCAACGTCGCGGCGGTGAGCATCTTCAGCGTGCTGGCCGGCAGGAACTTCTCGTGCGGCGCCTTGGCGGCCAGGACCTGCCCGGTGGTGAGGTTCGCGACCATCCACGAGGCGGCGGGCAGCTGAGAGTCCGGGGGCAGCGGCGGCGCGTCCCGGCCGGCGTTGACGACCAGGCCCCTGCTGGCGAGCAGCGGCCCGCCGATCGTGGTCGGGGCGGGTTTCGGCGAGACGCGTCTGGGGGAGGCTCCAGCAGCGCTGGCCGACACGGACAGCGCGAGGAGAGCCGTTGCAAGGCAGGCAGCGGCGAGGCGTCGGGGCATCGGTTCCACCGTATCGGCTGAGCCCGGCTATCCCGCGGCGAGCCCGTCCGCGCCGAGCGCGGGACGGTCCCCGATTCGTACGACGGTCAGCAGGGCGGTCGCGCACAGCCGGTCGCCGTTGCCGGCGTCGGTCAGGTGGACCTCGACCACGGCGTCGCGCTTCCCGACCCGGACCGGCACCCCCCTCGCCACGGCGGGCCCGACCCGTACCGGCGCCGTGAACGAGATCGTCATCGACTGCGTGGCGACCAGCCCGTCGAGCGCGCGGGCGGCCGCGGTGGCACCCGCCGTGTCGATCAATGTGGCGACCAGGCCGCCTTCGAGCGAGCCGGCCGGCCCCTTGAACTCGTCCCGGATGTCGCCGGAGACAGTGGCTGAACCGTCCTCCGGCGGGTTGTTCAGGTCGTCGAGGTAGTAGATGCCGAGCAGCCGCTGCAGCGGAGTGTGCCCGGTCTTGTCGTGATCCACCTAGTGATCTTCGCCGACGGTGCGGCAAGGCCTGCCGCGCAGGTCGGCGACGTAGTCGGCCGGCGCTCCGGCGCGTTCCGCCGCGTCGGCCATCACCCCGAGGTAGCGCGCGGACGGCAGGCCGCCCTCGTAGCCGGCGAGGACGTACAGCCAGGCGAGGTGGACCCCGTCGAGCGTCTGGACCCGCACTCGCAGCTTTCGGTAGAGGCCGGTGGTCGCGAACTCGATCTCGTCCAGCGTGGCCTCGTCGTAGGTCTCGACGTCGTAGAGCATCACGAAGACCCGCGCTCCGGGTTCCTCCACGACAGTCGCGAGCGCTCCCTCCCAGCCGAGGTCCTCGCCGCCGAGGGTCAGCCGCCAGCCTTCCAGCCAGCCGGGCCCGCGGCACGGGGAGTGCGGGCAGCGTTCGTGCATCTGCGCGGGATCGAGGTTCGACCCGTACGCCGCGTACACCGCCACGACTGTGAACTGTAGGAGGAAGCGACGCGCGCATCGTCGCTGCGGGTTGAATGGATGGCGTGACGCGCATCGTGATCCTCGGCGGGGGGCCCGGCGGCTACGAGGCGGCGCTGGTGGCTGTCCAGCTCGGCGCCGAGGTGGTGCTGATCGAGCGCGACGGCATCGGCGGAGCGTGCGTGCTCGCCGATTGCGTCCCGTCGAAGACGCTGATCGCGACCAGCGAGTCGGTCACGGCGCTGGAGGGAAGTGAGCGGCTGGGGCTGCGGCCACGCGACGGCGGTGCTGCCAGCGAGCATCTGATCGTCGACGCCTCGACGGTGTACCGCCGCGTCAAGGCGCTCGCGACGGCACAGTCCGCGGACATCACCCGGCTGGTGAGCTCGGCGGGGGTGCGCGTGATCCACGGCACCGGCTGCTTCACCGGCCCCGGTGGCGTTGAGGCGAGGACCGCGGACGGGGTCGAGGAGATCGCCGCCGACGTGGTGCTCATCTCGACCGGAGCCTCGCCCCGGGTCCTGCCGGGCGCCGAGCCGGACGGCGAACGCATCCTCAACTGGCAACAGGTGTACGACCTCCCGTCGCTTCCCGAGCATCTCGTGGTGGTGGGCTCCGGCGTGACGGGCGCGGAGTTCGCGAGCGCCTTTCTCGCGCTGGGCAGCGAGGTGACCCTGGTGTCCAGCCGGGATCGGGTCATGCCGAGCGAGGACGCCGACGCGGCATTGCTCATCGAGGACGTCTTCACCCGTCGCGGAATGCGCATCATCAAGCAGGCGAGAGCCGCGGGGGTGCGCCGTACCGGCGACGGCGTCGAGGTCGCGCTGAAGGACGGGCGCACGGTCACCGGCTCGCACTGCCTGGTGACGGTCGGGTCGGTGCCCAACACGACAGATCTCGGACTCGACACGGTCGGCGTCGCGACCGACGAGGCCGGCTACGTGAAGGTCGACCGGGTGTCACGGACCAACGTGCAAGGTGTCTACGCCGCCGGTGACTGCACCGGACTGCTGCTGCTCGCGTCCGTCGCAGCGATGCAGGGACGCACCGCGATGTGGCATGCGCTCGGTGACACCGTCACGCCGCTGCGGTTGGCGACGGTTGCGGCCAACGTGTTCACCGACCCGGAGATCGCGACGGTGGGTTTGCCTGCCGTCGACGCTGCCGCCGAGCGGAGCGGGGTCCGCGAGATCAAGCTCCCGCTGGCCACGAACGCGCGGGCCAAGATGCAGGGGATCGAGGACGGCTTCGTGAAGCTCTACTGCCGGCCGGGTACGGGCATGGTCCTCGGCGGAGTCGTGGTGGCACCGCGCGCGAGCGAGCTGATCCTTCCGGTCTCGCTAGCCGTGCAGCACGGCCTCACGGTCGACCAGCTGGCACACACCTTCACGATCTACCCCTCGATCAGCGGCAGCGTCACCGAGGCCGCGCGCCAGCTCCACCTATCGGTGCAGGACTAGATCGAAGGCTCGACGGGCGTGCTGCGCGTCGGGTTCAACCGCCACACCGCCCACCCGTGGACCACCGACAGCTCGCGCATCGTGTGGGCCGGCCACCCGGCCACGGCTGCGCTAGGCGCTCGACGGTCCGGCTCGATGACGGCCAACGTCGCGTTGGCCACATGAACCTGCTCGCTCACCGGGTGATCCGGCGCGAAGACGTGGCATCCAGCCAGGAAGGCGATCTGCCCGGCCTCGGCTCCACCCACCCAGCACGGCCGGTGGACGTCGGTGTCGGCGAGGAAGTCCGCCATGAGCGAGGCCTTCGAAGCGCTCAGGTCCTGGTGCCGGTCGGCCACGCGGAGCAGGTGGACCTGTGAGACCTCCTGCCCGGCGATGACCACGACAGCCGCCGCGACGGCCAGCGGCTTGGCGGACAGGTAGACGCGCCGCCAAAGCCACAACGCGGCCTCCGCGGCCGGCAGCGCAAGGAGCGCGTACGTCGGCTCGAGGAAGCGCGGGGCCGCGTACCCGATCGCCAGGACGTACTCCGCCGCGATGCTCAGCCCTGAGGCGGTCGCCAGCAGGTACGGCGAAACGGTGCGCTCCCGGCGCCAGACGATCCAGACGCCCAGTGCAACCAGCACCGGAAGTGCGAACCACCACAGGCGGTACTCCACGGGGGCCGAGGCGTGGCAGCTGCCGCGGCAGAGGATCGGCCCCGCCAGCGTCCGCATCTGAGCGCCGAGCGACCAGTGCAGCCCGCCGGTGTTCTCCGCGCTGGCGGCCTGGAACCGCGCAACCGGCCCGCCGAACCGGACGTACGCCTCGATGATCCATTCGGCGAGCCCGGCGAGCATTCCGGCTGCCAGGACAGCGGCCAAGCTCGCTTTCGCTCGCGCGGACAGTCCGCGCCACGTCGCGACGGCGGCAATGAGCGGAAGGAAGAGGAAGACGCTGTCGCTCGGCCGCATGAGGGCGGTGAACGCGACTGCGGCTGCGGCGTACCAGACGTGACGTCGTCGTTGGGGATTCCGGATCGCCAGCAGGAGCCAACCGGCAGCGGCGACCGCGCCGTAGGCGACGTACTGGTTCGGCATCGCCTCGAATCCGTAGTACGTCGACACCCACAGGCCCGACCACAGGGCTGCGGCAAGCGGCACGACCGCACGGGGCCGCGCCCGCAGCCAGGGCAGGAAGGCGAGGAACAGCCCGACTCCGGACAGCAGCGCCAACCACCAGCGCAGCACGACCAGCGAGGAGGAGATCAGCGACGCGGGTGCCGTGAGCAACGTCAGGCCACGGGCGCGCGGAGCGCTGAATGTCCCGGCAGGGACGTGCGGGTCGATCTGGCTGACGTAGACGGTCTCGTCCCAGCCGAGTCCGCTGTGCATGCCGCGAAGGATCAGCGGCGACAGCGCGTGCGCTACGGCAACCACGGCAAGCGCGATCAGCAGACCGCGCGATACGCGGGGGGTTTCCTCGGACACGGCCCGAGCAAGGTCGCAGCGCAACCTGAAGGTTTGTTCAGAACCGACTCGGTCGGCGAAAAGATCAGACCAAGGTCTTACGTCGCCATTGCGCTAGCCGGCCGGGGTGATCTCGCACACGACCGTGCCGGAGGCGACGACGTCCCCCACGTTCGCGGCGAGGCCCGTGATCGTGCCGGCCTGGTGGGCGTTGATCGGCTGCTCCATCTTCATGGCCTCGAGGACGACGACCAGGTCGCCCGCCTCGACGCTGTCACCGTCCGCGACGGCAACCTTCACGATCGTTCCCTGCATCGGTGCGGTGAGGGCGTCGCCGCTCGCGGCTGACGCCGACGATGTCGCCTTGCGGGCCGACGGCGGTTTCGCCCCACCTCGTGCCTTCGCCGGTGCCGCTGACGCGATGCCGCCCGGAACCGAGACCTCGAGTCGCCGGCCGCCCACCTCGACGGTGATGTGCTCCCGTTCGCCGGGGTCCGCGGTCGCGTTGTCGCCGTCGTACGGCGCGACAGAGCCGGCCCACTCGGTCTCGATCCAGCGCGTGTGCACCCGGAACGGTTCGTCGATGAAGTCCGGCTCGTGGAGCACGGCGCGGTGGAACGGGATGAGCGTCGGCATTCCGCCGACCTCGAAGTCGGCGAGCGCCCGGCGGGACCGTTCGATTGCCTCTTGCCGCGTCGCGCCGGTGACGATGAGCTTTCCGAGCAGTGAGTCGTAGGACCCCGGGACGGTGTCGCCCTTCACGTAACCGGCGTCCATCCGTACGCCGGGTCCGGACGGCGGGCTCCACTCCGTGACGGTGCCGGGGGCGGGAAGGAAGCCGCGCCCGGCGTCCTCGGCGTTGATCCGGAACTCGATCGAGTGGCCGCGGGGCGTCGGGTCGGCGAAGTCGAGGACGGCTCCGTCGGCGATCGCGAACTGCTGGCGCACCAGGTCGACCCCGCTGACCTCCTCGGTCACCGGATGCTCGACCTGCAGCCGGGTGTTGACCTCGAGGAAGGAGACCAGGCCGTCCGGGGCGACCAGGAACTCGCAGGTCCCGGCCCCGACGTACCGGGCCTCCTTGGCGATTGCCTTGCTGGCGGAGTACAGGCGCTCGAGCTGGTCGTCGGTGAGGAACGGCGCCGGCGCCTCTTCGACGACCTTCTGGTAGCGCCGCTGCAGGGAACAGTCCCGGGTGCCGACCACGACCACATTGCCGTGCTGGTCGGCGAGGATCTGGGTTTCGACGTGCCGCGGCTTGTCCAGGTAGCGCTCGACGAAGCACTCGCCGCGACCGAACGCCGCGACGGCCTCCCGGGTGGCGCTCTCGAACAGATCGGCGATCTCCTCGCGCGACCGCGCCACCTTCAGCCCCCGCCCGCCACCGCCGTACGCCGCCTTGATCGCGATCGGCAGCCCGTGCTCGTCGGCAAAGGCGATGACCTCGTCGACGTTGGCGACCGGGTCGGGGGTGCCGGGCGTGAGGGGAGCGCCGACCTTAGCCGCGATGTGGCGAGCCTTCACCTTGTCGCCGAGGGCGTCGATCGCCGCAGGGGGCGGGCCGATCCAGGTCAGCCCGGCGTCGATCACCGCCTGTGCGAAGTCGGCGTTCTCGGCGAGGAAGCCGTAGCCCGGGTGCACCGCGTCGGCGCCCGCCCGCGCCGCGACGGCGAGGATCTTGGTGATGTCGAGGTAGGTCTCGCCGGGCGTCGAGCCGCCGAGGGCGTACGCCTCGTCCGCGAGCTTCGCGTGCTGAGCGTCGAGATCGGGGTCGGCGTAGATCGCGACGCTGCCAAGGCCGGCGTCGCGGCACGCCCGGATCACCCGAATCGCGATCTCGCCGCGGTTGGCGATCAGCACCTTGCGCATGGCATGACTCTATTGCGTACCGGGCCGTAACGATTTGTGGGGCCATATGCTCCGCCGCGTGAGCGAGCAGCCGTTCTCGAACTACCAGTCCGAGATCTACCTCAATGGAATGTTCGGCGTCCGTCCCGAGTTGCCGATCGATCCCGACACGTGGGAAGCCGCGGCACGGGAGCGATTCTCGCCCGAGGCGTTCGGCTACGTCGCGGGCGCCGCCGGCACCGAGTCGACGGCCCGCGCGAACCGCGCGGCCTTCGAACGGCACCGGATCGTGCCGCGGTTCCTCGGTCAGGACGTCTCGGTCCGTGACCTGTCGACGACGGTTCTCGGAACCGCGATGCCGGCCCCGATCGTGCTCGGCCCGGTCGGAGTGCAGGGGATCGTGCACCCCGACGCGGAGATCGCGGTCGCGCGGGCGGTCGCTGACCTGCGGGTTCCGATGGCGCTGTCGACGGTCTCGTCGTACACCCTCGAAGACGTCGCGACGGCGTGCGGGGACTCGCCCCACTGGTACCAGCTCTACTGGCCGCGGGACCGTGAGGTCGGCGCCTCGCTGCTCGCCCGCGCCCGGGCGGCGAACTACTCGGCGCTGCTGGTGACGCTGGACACCTTCATCCTCGCGTGGCGACCGCGCGACCTGGTCAACGCGTACCTGCCGTTCCTCTCCCGGCTCGGGCTGGCCAACTACGAGTCCGACCCGGCGTTCCTCGCCGGACTGTCGGTCAGCCCGGACGAGGACCCGACGGCCTCGGTCATGCACTGGCAGTCGATGTTCGGGGATCCGTCCAACACCTGGGACGACCTGGCGTGGGTCCGCGAGCACTGGGACGGGCCGATCGCGCTCAAGGGCGTGCTCCATCCCGACGACGCGCGCCGCGCGATCGACGCCGGCATGGACGGCGTACTGGTCTCCAACCACGGCGGCCGGCAGATCGATGGCTCGATCGCCGCGCTCGACGCGCTTCCCGGTGTGGTCGAGGCGGTCGACGGCCGGGCGGACGTGCTGTTCGACTCCGGAATCCGCACCGGCTCCGACGTGATGAAGGCGATCGCGCTCGGCGCAAAGGCGGTGCTCATCGGCCGGCCGTACATCTACGGCCTGGGTCTTGCCGGCGAGGTCGGCGTGCGTCACGTAGTGCGCTCGCTCCTCGCCGAGCTGGAGCTTTCGATGGCACTCGCCGGCTGCAAGAGCCTGTCGGATATCGGGCCGGAGCTGCTCACCCGGATACCGTGAACCCGTGGATTCTCTAGGCCTTGCGGGGCTTCGGTTTCGCCGACTCCACGAAGGGACCCGGACTCGATCGGCGGTGGGTCAGCCGATCGTCGACCGCCTCTACGACATCTGGGACCGCCGCGACGTCCTGCGGATGCTGGTCGATCGCGGCCTGCGACACAAGTACGCGAACTCCGTCCTCGGTTACGCCTGGTCGATGCTCGAGCCCGCTGCGTTCGTGCTCACCTACTTCGTGTTGTTGAAGATCTTCAACCGCAGCTATCCGATGTACCCGCTGTTCGTGGGGTCGGCGATCCTGCCCTGGCAGTGGTTCGCGTCCGTCGTGAACTCCTCGACGAGCACGCTGCGGAAGAACTCGCGGCTGATCACCTCGATTGCGCTTCCCCGGGAGATCTATCCGCTCGCCGAGGTCAGCGTGAAGACCGTGGAGTTCATTCTCAGCCTGCCGGTGTTGATCGTGCTGGCGCTCATCTACGGCGTGAAGCCCTCCGCCTATCTGTTGGTATGGCCGTTGGCATTCGTCCTCGAGCTCACGCTGTGCGTCGGACTTGCTCTCCTCGTGTCTTCTCTCAACACGGTGTTGCGCGACATCGAGCAGGGGATCGGCATCGTCGTTCGGATGCTCTTCTTCCTGTCCGCAGTTCTCTACCCGTTGTCTCAGCTGACTCCGAAGATGCAGCACCTGGCGTCGGTGAACCCCATGGTCGGGATTCTCGCCCTCAACCGGGCAGTGTGGATGCCCGCTTACTGGACCGGCTGGCAACCGGTGCTGTACTCCGCCGTCGGCGCGGTTCTGTTCCTGGTAGTCGGCTTCAGCGTCTTCGCCCGGGTCGAGCGCGCCGTCTTGAAGGAGCTGTAACGGCGGTGCCCGCGAAGAAGAAGGACGCGATCGTCGTCAAGGACGTCGGCATCAAGTTCGCGATCAACCGCCGTCGGCGGATCGGCGTCAAGGATCTGCTCATCGAGGGCCGGACGGCGACCACCGGGGTGGGCGAGTACTGGCCCTTTCGGCACGTCTCGTTCCGGGTCAAGAAGGGTGAGTCCGTCGGGCTGGTCGGTCGCAACGGGTGCGGCAAGAGCACGTTGCTGCGCCTCGTCGCGGGCGTGATGCTGCCCGACGAAGGCACCATCCAGGTCAACGGCGGCGTCGGCGCGATGATCGAGCTGTCCGCGGGATTCGTGGGGGATCTGACGGCTCGCGAGAACGTCTACCTGATCTCCTCGCTGCACGGCTTCAGCCGGGAGCAGACCGACGAGCGGTTCGACGAGATCATGAGCTGGGCCGGGGTGAAGCGGTTCGTCGACACTCCGGTGATGCACTTTTCCAGCGGAATGCGCGCCCGCCTCGCGTTCTCGATCGTGACGCGGATGGAGGAGCCGATCCTCCTGGTCGACGAGGTGCTCGCGGTGGGCGACAAGGCGTTCCGCAAGAAGTGCGGCGTCGTCATCGACGGGATGCTCAGCGAAGGCCGCACGATGCTCCTGGTGTCCCACAACGAGAACGACCTGCGGCGCTGGTGCGAGCGCGGCATCTACCTGCGGCGGGAGCAGCCGCCGGTGGAAGGCCCGATCGAGGAGATCATCGAGATGTACTACGCCGACGACGACACGGTCTGAGACCCGCTACGTGAGGGGCCGTCCTTCGATCGCCGAGCTTCGGGCCGTCGCCCAGCCGGAGTCCGTGGTCGGCCGGGTCAGCGGCGAGCACTGGGCGGGCAAGCTCTACCAGCGGCGGATCTCGATCCACATCACGCGGGCGCTCGTCACGACGCGCGTAACTCCGGATGCGGTCACCTGGGTGATGCTGCTGTGCGGCCTCGGTGCCGCTGTGGTCCTCACCGTGCCTCACCTGTGGGGTGCGCTTGCCGCCTTCGCGCTGATCCAGGTGCAGGGGACACTGGACTGTGTCGACGGGGAGCTCGCGCGCTACCGGGACCAGCGGGGCGCCAGCGGCGTCTACCTCGACCGGATCGCACACTACGTGACCGACGGGTGCCTTGCCGTGGCGGTCGGTGTGCACGCGGACGGCGGCCTCGGTTCGATCGCGGGTTGGACCACGGTCGGCCTGGCAGCCGGATTCGTCGCGTTGATCACCAAGGCCGAGACCGATCTGGTGCACGTCGCGCGCGTTCAGTCCGGCAAGCCGCCGATCACCGACACCGCCGAGGTCGCCCGGCCCCGCGCCGGCTTGGTGCGCAGGCTGCGACGCCTCGTCGCCACGCTTCGGTTCAACCGTGCGCTACTCGCGCTGGAACTCACCGTGCTCGCGGTCGTCGCCACGTCCGTCGACGCCGGACGCGGCGGTCTGCAGGCGATGCGCGTGCTTGACGTGGTGCTCCTCGTGATCGCGCTGATCGTCGTCGCGGGCCATCTGTTGGCGACGCTGCTGTCGGATCGGCTGCGGTGACGCCCGGGCTGAGCACGGCGTGCATCATCCTGAGCCGGGGTGACCGACCGGCGGAGCTCAACCGGGCGATCGCGAGCGTGCTCGCCCAGCGCGATGTCGACGTCCACGTCACGGTGGTGGGTAACGGGTGGACCCCTGCCGGCCTCCCGGATGACGTCGCGACCATCGCCCTGGTCGACAACGTGGGTGTTCCCGAAGGGCGCAACATCGGCGCTAAGGCGTCGATCGGTGACGTGTTGTTCTTCCTCGACGACGACATTGAGCTGGTCGGCGAGGAGTTTCTCGCCGGCGCGGTCGCTCGGTTCGCGTCGGATGACCTCCTTGCCGTGGTGCAACCTCGGGCGGTCGACCCCGACGACGGCACGACGGCGCGCCGCCACGTTCCCCGACTGCGCACCGCCGACCCGGAACGCTCCGGCGACGTCGCATGGTTCTGGGAGGGTGCGTCGCTGATCCGTCGTACCGCCTTCGAGGCAGTCGGGGGATGGCCAGGTGACTTCTTCTACGGACATGAGGGCATCGAGGTCGCCTGGCGCCTCGTGGACGCAGGCTTTCGGATCCGCTACGCCGCAGACCTCGTCGTACGCAACCCTCCGGCGGCACCGTTCCGCGGTCCGCAGCACCGCTTCTACGACGCCAGGAACCGAGTGTGGGTCGCCCGTCGCAACCTTCCCGGGTTGCTGGTCGTGGCCTACCTCGCGGTCTGGATGACCGCGACGCTGGTGCGGGGCGGCGGGGCGTCGGCCATTCGCGGATTCCTCGGCGGGATGCGGTCTGACTGCGGCGAGCGCCGCCCGATCCGGTGGCGCACAGTGTGGCGGCTCACCCGGCTGGGTCGGCCGCCGGTGGTGTAGCGGCGCTACCGCAGGATGCGGCGCATCGCGGGCACTCCGCGCAGCGCCTCGAGGGCGATTCGCGTCGACATCTTGGACGACCCGGCTACCCGCTCCCGGAACACGATCGGGATCTCGACGATGGTCGCGCCGCTGGCTCGCGCCCGGGTGGTCATCTCGATCTGGAAGCCGTAACCGTGACTCTCGGTGGTCTCCGCGTGCAGCTTGGCGAGGAGCGTGGCGCGCCACGCCTTGAACCCTCCGGTCAGGTCGCGCACGGGGCTGCTGAGCAGCATCCGGGCGTAGAGGTTGCCCGCTCTCGAGAGCACCTCCCGGTGCTTGCTCCAGCCGATCACGTCTCCGCCCGTCATGTAGCGCGACCCGATGACGAGGTCCGCAGTGTCCAGGGCGGCCACCAGCCGGTCGATGTCCGCCGGGTCGTGCGACCCGTCGGCGTCCATCTGCACGACGGCGTCCGGCGCGTGCTCCGTGAGGGCGAGCGCGAAACCCTCGCCGTACGCCCGTCCGAGTCCCGATTTGGCGTGCCGCGAGAGCAGACTGACCCGGCCCGGATGTTCCTCGGCGAGCCGCGTGATGATCTCGGCGGTGCCGTCCGGGCTGTTGTCGTCCACGACCAGAACGTGCGGCATGCAGGGCCGTTCGAGGACGGCGTGCACGATCCGGGAGATGTTGTCCCGCTCGTTGTACGTGGGCATCACCACGACCACGGCCACATGATCACCGTATCCACGGAACCTGAACTCCATTCAGGCTCGCGCCGGTCCGATCCGCCCCGGGTCCACCGGTAGGCTTCGCCGCGTCATGGCAGCGAGGTCCACCGGGTTACGCACCGTAGGCGTCGTGCTGGCCGGCGGGGTGGGGACCCGGGTGGGGTTGGCCATCCCGAAGCAGCTGCTGAAGATCGCCGGAAAGCCCGTGATCGAGCACACGCTGGCGGCGTTCGAGGCGGCTCCCGAGGTCGACGAGGTCGTCGTCCTGATGACGCCCGGCTACCTCGACGACATCAACGCGATCGTCGCCAACCGGGGGTTCCGCAAGGTCACGGCCGTCATCGAGGGCGGCGCGACGCGCAACGACTCCACCCGGAACGCGCTGGACCACCTCGGGACCCAGGAGTGCAACGTCCTGTTCCACGACGCGGTGCGGCCGCTCGTCAGCCAGCGGATCATCCGCGAGTGCGTCAACGCCCTGCGGACCTACGAGGCAGTGGACGTCGGGATCCCGTCGGCCGACACGATCGTCGTCGTCGACCAGGACGAGGTGATCACCGAGATCCCGGACCGCTCGCGACTGCGCCGCGGGCAGACGCCGCAGGGCTTCCGGCTCTCGACCATCCGCCGCGCCTACGAGATCGCGTGGCAGGACCCGGACTTCAAGGCGACGGACGACTGCAGCGTGGTGCTGAAGTACCTGCCCGACGTGCCGATCCACATGGTCGAGGGCTCCGAACACAACATGAAGGTCACCGCGCCGGTCGACCTGTTCATCGCCGACAAGCTGTTCCAGCTGGGCTCGTCCTCCGTCGACCCGCTCGCGTCCCCGGAGGCGTACCGCGAGGCGCTGCGTGGCCGGGTCGCCGTGGTCTTCGGCGGCAGCTATGGCATCGGTGCGGAGATCGTCCGACTGCTCGACTCGTACGGCGCGACGGTGCGGTCGTTCAGCCGGTCGGCGACGAACACCGACGTCGGCAGGTCGGAGGACATCCGCGCTGCGCTGGAGGCGACCCATGCAGAAGCGGGCCGGATCGACTACATCGTGATGACTGCGGGCATCCTCAGCACCGGCGCGCTCGCCGACGTCGAGGAGTCCACGGTCGAGGAGATGATCGGCGTGAACTACGTCGCCCCGGTGCAGGTCGCCCGGCTCGGCGTCGGCTACCTCGAGGAGACCAAGGGCCAGCTGCTGCTGTTCACCTCGAGCAGCTACACCCGCGGCCGCGCTGGGTACAGCCTCTACTCCTCGACGAAGGCCGCCGTCGTCAACCTGACGCAGGCGCTCGCCGACGAGTGGCTGGGCGCGGGCGTGCGCGTCAACTGCATCAATCCGGAGCGCACGGCGACGCCGATGCGGACCAAGGCGTTCGGCGTCGAGCCGCCAGAGGATCTGCTCGACGCCGCCGAGGTGGCGCGCAGCTCGGTGGACGTCCTGGTCTCCGACATCACCGGCCAGGTCATCGACGTACGCCGACCCGTGACGACCACATCAGCGGGTAGCGGCAACCCGGCCGAAGGCGTGGCAGCGAAGGTCGAGCTCGCCGAGCAGGAGGCGGCGGCGGAGGCGGCCCGCGACCACACGGCACCGTGACCGAGCCGACTGCCCTTCCGGGGGAACCAGCCGAAGCGGATACGTCCACTCCTCGAGACCGCGACCCGCGAATGCCGGCGCTGGGCACCCGAGGCATCGCGCTGACCGCATTTGCCTGCTACGTGACCGTTGTGCTGTCGGGGGTCTTCGCCTGGTCGGTGGCGGCTCTGGTCGCGGTGGTGGTCAGCCAGGGGCTTGACCTGCTGATCGTCGGCAACGAGGACGTCCGCGCCGCGCTGGCCCGCGGCAACTTCGGCATTGCGACTCGTTCGCTCGTGCGCGAGCTCGGTGTCGTGTCGCTGATCCTCACGGCCGCCTGGGCGGGTCGTGCCGATGCTCGCGTCGCTGCCGTGCTCGTGCTTTGCGTTGCCGGCCTGCGGTACGGCTACCAGCTGTTGTTCGTGCTGGTGCGCCGCCGTTCGATGCCACCGGTCGAGACGCGAAACATCGACATGTCTGGGGTGCGCCTCGCGCCGCCCGTGGCCGACTTCTTTCGCCGGCGGCTGTCCGAGCGGTTCCACGGGCTGTCGGCCGTCGCGCTGGTCGGCGCTGGCGTCGGGGTGGCCAGCCACACGCCGGAGGCTCTCTACGCGGTGGTCAGCTCCGTGGTGCTCGTCGAGGCCACGGCTGTCGGCTGGGCAGTGGTCTGGTTGATGCGATCACGGGGAGCCGTCGTCCGCGACCGGCTGCACGCGGCCGTGCTTCGCCGCGTCAACGAGCTGAAGCCCGAGGTGATGCTCTACCACTCCGGGACCGAGGACACCGCCTACCAGGTCAACATGTGGCTGTCGACGGTCGACCGGCTCTCGCGACGGACGCTCGTCGTGGTCCGTGAGCGGGATGGGTTCGCGCAACTCGGCGCGACCACCTCGCCGGCGGTGTGCATCCCGGATCCGGTGGATTTCATGACGTTCACGCTGCCCAGCGTGCGGGTGGCGATGTACACCGCCAACGTCGGCAAGACGATCCACATGCTGCGCGAACCTGGCGTTCGTCACGTCTTCATCGGCCACGGCGACAGCGACAAGGCCGCGTCGTCCAACCCGTTCAGCAAGGTTTACTCCGAGATCTGGGTCGCCGGGCGAGGCGGACGAGATCGCTACAGCAAGGCGGGCGTCGGGATCCACGACGACGACATCATCGAGGTGGGCCGGCCGCAGCTCGGCGGGATCACTCGCGCTTCCGGCCCGATTGCGACGCGCATGACGGTGCTCTACGCCCCGACGTGGGAGGGCTGGACCGGCGATCCGGCTCACACCTCGATCGTCCGCACCGGCGCGGAGCTGGCGAAGCGCCTGGTTGCACGCGACGACATCCGCTTCGTCTACAAGCCGCACCCGCTGACGGGCACGGTGTCCATGGCGGCGGCGAAGGCCGACACGGCGATCAGGTCCCTGGTCACGCGCGCCGGAGCGCCGCACGCCACCGTGACCGGACCGTCGCCGTCGTTGTTCGAGTGCTTCAACGACGCCGACGTTCTCGTTGCCGACATCTCGAGCGTGCTCAGTGACTTCATCGCGAGCGAGAAGCCCTACATCGTCACGAACCTCACCGCGCTGCCCGACGAGGAGTTCCGCGGCGAGTTCCCCAGCGCCGGGGAGGCGTACCTGCTCGACGAGCGCTCCGAGCGACTCGACGCGATCCTGTCCCAGATCCGTGGCGACGATCCGCTGGCGCCGGCACGACGGCGTCTCAAGGAGTACCTCCTCGGGCCCGCCGAACCTGACGCCTTCACCAGGTTCCAAGCCGCGGTAGACGCGGCGTACGAAGCCGTGGTGGCCGCCGTCCCGACCCGAGTCGCGGCGGGGGCCGGCCAGTAGGCAAAGTCAACGTCAACGTCAAAAGCGGCTAGGACCAAGGAGCGGCCTGCGATCCGCGCGGCTTGATCTGCTCCGTCCGGCTTTCGTTGTAGATCTGGCGTGTCGACACGCCGTAGTAAGACACGCCAATCCGACAACGAAACGCAACGGAGCAGACGAAGCTCAGACCTTGGTGCGGGTGCCTTTCACCAGTCCGCTCGCCACCCACGGCGACAGCGCCGGGCGCAGCGGGCGCTCCTGGTCCGATGCTGCGCTGCCGCGAAGCGCGACTACTGCGACGAGCGCCGCGAGCTCCTCGTCGGTGGGCTCGCCACCGTTGATGACGCGGAGCACCGGCGGCGGCGCACTCTCCTCCGTCACAGCGGGATGTTTCCGTGCTTCTTCGGCGGGAGCGACTCACGCTTGCTGCGCAGCAGCCGCAGTGCGCGGATCACCTCGACTCGAGTCGCCGACGGCCTGATCACGGCGTCCACGTAGCCCCGCTCCGCGGCGATGTAGGGGTTCGCGAAGTGGTCCTCGTAGTCGGTGACCAGCTCTTTGCGGGTGGCATCCGGATCGGCGGCGTCGGCCAGCGTGCGCCGGTGCAGGATGTTGACCGCTCCCTGCGCTCCCATGACCGCGATCTCTGCGGTTGGCCAGGCCAGGTTCACGTCGGCGCGCAGGTGCTTGGAACCCATCACGTCGTAGGCGCCGCCGTACGCCTTGCGCGTGATGACCGTGACCTTCGGGACCGTCGCCTCGGCGTAGGCGTAGAGCAGCTTGGCGCCTCGACGGATGATGCCGTTCCACTCCTGCGCCGTCCCGGGAAGGAAGCCCGGCACGTCGACGAACGTCAGGACCGGGATGTTGAAAGCGTCGCAGGTGCGGACGAACCGCGCTGCCTTCTCCGAAGCATCGATGTCCAGCGTCCCTGCGAACTGCATCGGCTGGTTGCCGACGACCCCGACGGAGTGTCCGTCCACGCGGGCGAACCCGCAGACGATGTTCGGGGCGAACAGGGCATGGACCTGGAGGAACTCGCCATCGTCGACCACGTGCTCGATGACGGTGACGATGTCGTACGGCTGGTTCGCCGAGTCCGGGATGAGCGTGTCGAGAAACGCCTCGGGCTGCTCGACGTCCAGGTCGGTCTCGTCGTAAGACGGCGGCTGCTCCATGTTGTTGTTCGGCAGGAACGACAGCAGCGCCCGGGTGAGCTCGAGCGCGTCCGACTCGTCAGAGGACATGAAGTGCGCGACACCCGACTTGGTGTTGTGGGTTCGCGCGCCGCCCAGCTCTTCGAACGTCACGTCCTCCCCGGTGACCGTCTTGATGACGTCCGGACCGGTGATGAACATGTGGGAGGTCTGGTCGACCATGATCGTGAAGTCGGTCAAGGCGGGGGAATACACGTGTCCGCCGGCGGTCACGCCCATGATCAGTGAGATTTGCGGGACCACTCCTGAGGCCATGACATTGCGGTAGAAGATCTCGGCATAGAGGCCCAGTGCGACGACGCCTTCCTGGATCCGTGCGCCGCCGCCCTCGTTGATTCCGACGACCGGGCACCCGGTCTTCATGGCGAGATCCATGACCTTGCAGATCTTCTCGCCGTAGACCTCGCCCAGCGCTCCGCCGAAGATCGTGAAGTCCTGGCTGAAGACGCACACCTGACGGCCGTGGACCGTGCCGTACCCCGTGACGACGCCGTCGCCGAACGGTCGCTTTTCCTGCATCCCGAAGTCGTGGGCGCGGTGCCGCATGAACGCGTCGAGCTCGACGAAGGAACCAGGGTCGAGCAACGCCTCGATCCGTTCGCGGGCGGTCATCTTGCCTTTGGCGTGCTGCTTCTCGATCGCGGCTTGCGATCCGGCATGGACTGCCTCGTCGATGTGCCGCTCGAGCTCGGCGAGCTTGCCCGCCGTGGAGCGCGGGTCGAGGCCGTCGTCGCCGGAAGCCGGTTCTGCCGTCATGAGGCCGTAGCGTACGGCCCGAGGAAGCAGCGCCGGCACGGCCGGCTCCGATGACGGGTGGCAGGTGGGCCGGTGGGCGTGTGGAGCGACCTGTCGCGACCGCCGTTGGCCGCCGAGCGGTTAAACCGGGCGTTGGCCCGTGACGGATTCGGGACTCGGATCGAGGTCGTCGAGCAGACCCGGTCGACGAACGCCGACGTCGTGGCGGCGGCGCGAGACGGAGCGGCCGAGGGTCTGGTCGTCATCGCGGAGCAGCAGACCGCCGGCCGTGGCCGTCTGGACCGCCAATGGGAGTCGCCGCCCCGGGCCGGACTGACGCTCTCGGTGTTGTTGCGACCGACAGTGGACATCGCCCACTGGGGCCTGCTGCCGTTGCTCGCCGGGCTGGCCGTCCTCGAGGCGGTCTCGGCAGTCGGCTATGTCGACGCGACGCTGAAGTGGCCCAACGACGTGCTGGTCGACGATCGCAAGCTCGGCGGCCTGCTCGTCGAGCTCGCGGGCGATGCCGCCGTGGTGGGGATCGGTCTCAACGTGTCCACCCGCGAGGAAGAGCTGCCGGTGGCTACCGCTACGAGCCTGCTGATCGCCGGGGGAGTCACCGACCGCGAGCCCCTCGCCAAGGAGCTGCTGCGCGCCCTCGTCCGCCGCTATCGGGTCTGGTCCGACGCCGCCGGTGACGCGGCGTCGGTGCTACCGGCATACCGGGAGCGATGCGAGACGATTGGCGCGAAGATCGAGCTCACGCTTCCCGACGGAGGGGTCGCGCGAGGTACGGCGGTCGACGTCGACGACGTCGGTCGGCTGGTCGTCGTCGACGAGGCGACCGGCGAAGAGCACACCTGGCTGGTCGGCGACGTGACGCACGTACGGAGGGGTGAGTAGTGGGATTTCCCGAGAACGTCCTGGACGACGATGAGAAGGTCGTGCGCAACCTGCGGCAGCACTGGCGGCGGGTGGTCGGCCCGGTGATCCTCGCGCCGATCGTGGTCGGCCTGGCGTCCTACGGCTGGTTCTCGCTGCCGGACAACTCGGCGCGGAAGGTGCTGCGGTGGATCATCCTTGCCGCGGCCCTGGTGATCCTGGTCTGGTGGTCGTTGCGTCCGTTCCTCGTGTGGCTGACCACGAGGTACGTCATCACCGACCGGCGAGTGCTGATGCGGCAGGGCGTGCTGTCCCGAAACGGTCGTGACGTGCCGATGAGCAGAGTCAACGACGTGTCGTTCTCGCACACCGTCGTCGAGCGGCTGTTCGGCTCCGGAACGCTGGTGATCGAGTCGGCGGGTGAACGCGGCCAGGTCACCCTCACGGACGTCCCGCACGTCGAAGCGGTCCAGCGTGAGATCTACCAGCTCGTCGAAGACGAGGCGCAGCGGCTGAAGTGATCGACACCGCACAAGCTGTTCGTTCCCGGCTCGACCAGGTCGGGCTGGAGACGGCCATCCTGGTCGCCGTCGCGTGCCTCGGGATCACCGCCTTGTCGGGACGGGTCGGCACCGCGGGCTTCACCGCCGCGGTCGCGGTGGTCGCGGCGCTCGTCGCCGTGAGCACGGCCGCGGCGGACCGCCTTCGAGCCCTGCTGACGCGGATGCGGCGAACTCCGCTGCGCTCGCGCAACCTCCCCCTCGCGGACTTCCGCCCGCCGCGTCTCCCGCCGCGACTGCTGATGGAGCCGGCAGGTGCGGAATGGCTGCCGGTCGCCGCGCTGCTCGCCGGTGTCCTGGTGTGGCGGTCGGGAACGGCCCACCACGGCGTCGCCATCGCCCTGCTGGTGGTCTCCGCAGGGCTTGCGGTCGCGCGGGTGACGGGGCTGGCGGCGCTGCTCGCTCGTGACCACCGGTCGAAGCTGCGCACGCGTGCGGTTGCCGCAGTCAGCCAGGCCGTCGCGCAGCTCGCGCCGGACGTCCTCCTCTACTTCTCGGGCAGCGTCGAGGAGCTCTACCAGCTACGGATGTGGTTCGAGCCGGTCGCACGGCTCGGTCGGCGCCCGCTCGTGGTGGTGCGCAGCGACGCCGCGATGGATGAGCTTCACGACGCGCCGTTCCCGGTCATCTCGTCGGTCTACAACGGCACGATCGCGGCGCTGCCCCTTCCGGCCAAGGTGCTCACGCTGTTTCCGACCCACAGCGGGAACAACCTGTCGATGCTGCGTCGCCCGGAGACTTACTGCGTGTTCATCGGTCACGGCGACAGCGACAAGCCGGACAGCGCCAACCCGTACGCCCGCGTCTACGACGAGGTGTGGGTGGCCGGTCCGCTCGGCCGTCGCCGTTACGCGGACGCAGCGATCGGCGTCCGCAACGACGCGGTGCACGAGATCGGGCGGCCGCAGTTCCTCGTCCCCGCCGAGGCTCCGGCGAAACCGCCGCTGATCGTCTACGCGCCGACGTGGGAAGGGTGGGGCGACGACCCGCACCACAGCTCGCTACCGCACGTCGGAGAGGCGCTCGTCGATGCCCTGCTTGCCACGCCCGGCGTACAGGTCCGCTACCGCCCGCACCCGCTCACCGGCCGCCGCGACCCGGCAGTCCGCAAGGCGCACGAGGCCATCGTCCGGCGAATCGGGCGGGTGCCGGCGGAAGAGCCCATGGCGGTGACCGCCGCCGCCGCGAGCGCGCTGGTCTGTGACGTCTCCAGCGTGGTGTCCGAGTACCTGCCGTACGACCGGCCGTACGCCGTGCCGGACACCCGCGGGCTTGGCCGGCGCGGGATGACCCGCAGCTACCCGTCGACCTCCGGCGGGTTCCTGATCGGCGCGGACCTGGCCGGGCTCGACGCTCTCGTCGCTGCGACCACCGGGCGCCGCGATCCCACGAAGCGAGCAAGGCGAGCGCTGATCGCTGACGCACTCGGGGATCCGTCGACGTCACAGGAACGGTTCGCCGCTGCCGTCGCGCGGGTGCTCGGCGGATGACGCGGCCTCCCGACTTCGACCCCGGTCCGCTCGAGCGAGAGCTGCTGGGCGGCGAGCGGCGCTACACGCGGCTCGAGGTGGCAGAGCTTTCAGGAGTGCCTATCGAGCGCTGCACCGAGTTCTGGCACGCACTCGGCTTCGCCGACGTGGACGACGACGCGTGTGCCTTCACCGATCGTGACGTCTGGGCCGTCAAGACGGTGACAGCGCTCGGTGACGCGGGCTGGCTTCCCGAGGACATGCAGGTGTCGATGGCCCGCGCCCTCGGCCAGTCGTTGTCGCGGCTCGCCGACTGGCAGCTGGGCACGATCAGCGGGATGTTCGACCCGGCAAGCGCTCCGAACGAGGCGATGCGGCGGGCCGAGGAGCTGGTGCCGGTCGTCGAGCAGCTCATCGGCTACGTGTGGCGCCGTCATCTGGCGGCCGCCGCGGGCCGGCTGCTCGCCGCGAGCGGGGACGAGTTCGCGGCCGGAACCGTCGCGGTCGGCTTCGCCGATCTGGTCGGGTTCACGAGCCTCACCCGCGAGATCGATGAGGAGGAGCTCGCGGATCTCGTCGAGCGCTTCGAGGGCCTCGCCTCCAACATCGTGGCGATGGGAGGCGGCAGGGTGATCAAGACGATCGGGGACGAGGTGCTGTTCGTCGCCGACGACGTCGCTACCGCCGCGGAGATCGGGACGAGCCTTGCGGAACAGGTCCCGCAGCATCCATCTCTGCCGGAGCTGCGCGTCGGGATGGCGTACGGCACGGTGCTGTCCCGGCTGGGCGACGTCTACGGCGAGCCGGTCAACATCGCCGCCCGGCTCACCTCGATCGCGCGGCCGGGTTCGGTGCTCGTCGACCGGGAGTTCGCCGAGGCCATCGACGGCAACGCCGCCTGGCGGCTGCGCCGGGTGCCACCCCGCCCGGTCCGCGGCTACGCGTTGTTGCAGCCCCTTCGGTTGAGACGCGCCGACTCGTCCTAGTCTCACGATTGTGAGCGACCTGCCGGCGAGGATCAGCCTTCGTGAGGTCGGGCCGCGCGACGGCCTGCAGAACGAGGACCCCGTGCCCACCGCCGCCAAGGTGGAGCTGGTCAACGCGTTGTCCACCACCGGCGTCGGCCGGATCGAGGCCGTGAGCTTCGTTCATCCCAAGGCGATCCCGCAGATGGCGGACGCCGATGAGGTCTGGGCGGGCATCACGCGCAACGACGACGTCCGCTATTCGGCGCTGGTGCCGAACCTGCGCGGCGCGCAGCGCGCGCTGACCGCCGGGTTCCGCGACATCGAGGTCGTCGTCTCGGCGTCGGACACCCACAACCGCAAGAACGTCAACCGCAGCACCGAGGAGTCGCTCGACGAGATCGCCGAGCTCATCGCGCTCGCCCACGACACGGGCGCCAGTGTGCAGGTGGTCGTGGCGACGGCGTGGGGCTGCCCGTACGAAGGCGATGTGCCGGTCGAGCGGGTGCTCGCCGTAGCGGGCCGGGCGATCAGCGACGGCGCCGACGCGATCTCCTTCGGCGACACCACGGGGATGGCCACGCCGGGTCGGGTCACCCGGCTGATCGGCGAGCTGCGCTCCGCGCATCCCGCGACGCCGGTCAACCTCCACTTCCACAACACCCGGGGTACCGGGCTCGCCAACGTCCTCGCTGCGATGCAGCTAGGGGTCGACGACTTCGACGCAAGCGTCGGTGGCCTCGGGGGTTGTCCCTACGCGCCAGGCGCGAGTGGCAACGTCGCCTCCGAAGAGCTCATCCACATGGTCGAGGACATGGGCGTCGACACCGGCATCGACCTCGACGCCATGATCGACGCGGCTGAGACCGCCGAGCGAATCGTCGGACGGACGCTGCCCAGCCAGGTGCTTCGGGCCGGCCCTCGCACACGCACGACTACGGCGTGAGCCTGCGCATTCGATACGCCGAACAGTCGGACCTGGCGGCGTTGACCGAGATCTACAACCACTACGTCCTGCACACCGCCGCGACGTTCGACATCACCCAGTTCGACGTCACGGAGCGCCAGGCGTGGTTCGACCACTACGCCCGCTCCGGCCCGCACCGGCTGCTGGTAGCGGTCGACGGAAGCACCGTGGTGGGTTACGCGAGCAGCAGCCGATTTCGTCCCAAGCCCGCGTACGACACCTCGATCGAGGTGACGATCTACCTTCACCCGGGTGCGACCGGAGGCGGGGTCGGATCGGCGCTCTACGAGCGGTTGTTCGCCGAGCTACGTGACGAAGGACTGCACCGGGCGTACGCCGGTATCGCCGTCCCGAACCCCGCGTCGATCGCGCTGCATCGCAAGTTCGGCTTCGTCGAGGTGGGAACGTTGACCCAGGCTGGGCGCAAGTTCGACGCGTGGTGGGACGTCCTCTGGATGGAGTGTGCGCTGTGACGGACATCCACAAGCTCCGCGAGCAGATCGAACGCGGGGGTGAGGAGAAGTACCACGCGGCGAACGCGGAGTCCGGCAAGCTGTTCGCGCGCGAGCGCATCCGGCTGCTTGTCGACGACGGCAGCTTTGTCGAGGACGGCATGTTCGCCAACGCCACGGCAGGCGATCTTCCCGCTGACGGTGTGGTGACCGGGATCGCGCGGATCGCCGGACGCCAGGTGTGCCTGATGGCGAACGACTCGACGGTGAAGGCCGGCTCGTGGGGCGCGCGCACCGTCGAGAAGATCATCCGGATCATCGAGCGGGCGATCTCGCTCGGCGTACCGATGGTGTGGCTCGTGGACTCAGCGGGCGCGCGGATCACCGACCAGGTCCAGATGTTCCCGGGTCGTCGCGGTGCCGGGAAGATCTTTCACAACCAGGTCAAGGCGAGCGGTCAGATCCCGCAGGTCTGCGCCCTGTTCGGTCCGAGCGCCGCAGGTGGCGCCTACATCCCTGCGTTCTGCGACGTGGTCGTCATGGTCGACGGCAACGCCTCGATGTATCTCGGCTCGGCGCGGATGGTCGAGATGGTCGTCGGCGAGCAGACCACGCTCGAGGAGATGGGCGGTGCCCGGATGCACTGCACCGTCTCCGGCGTCGGTCACTTCCTGGCTCCGGACGAACCGAGCGCGATCGAGACGGTGAAGCGCTACCTGTCCTATCTGCCGTCGAACTGGCAGGGCGAGCCGCCGGCGGCACCTGCTGTGGACGCGGGTGGCGGTGACCTGCGCGCGATGGTTCCTGAGAACGACCGGCAGGCTTACGACATGCGCCGCTACGTCGCGGCGCTGCTCGACGACGGTTCGTTCTTCCAGATCCACGAGCTCTGGGCGAAGGAGCTCATCGTCGGCTTCGGCCGGCTTGCCGGGCAGGTGGTCGGCGTCGTGGCGAACAACCCGATGATCAAGGGAGGGGTGCTGTTCGTCGACTCCGCGGACAAGGGGGCTCGCTTCATCCAGCTCTGTGACGCCTTCAACGTGCCGCTGCTCTTCCTCGCTGACGTTCCCGGTTTCATGGTCGGCACCGCGGTGGAGCGGGAGGGCATCATCCGGCACGGCGCGAAGCTGATCACTGCGGTGTCGGAGGCGACGGTTCCGAAGATCTCGGTGGTGGTGCGCAAGGCGTACGGCGCGGGCCTCTACGCGATGGCCGGCCCGGGGTTCGGCACGGACGCGACTCTCGCACTACCCACCGCGAAGATTGCGGTGATGGGTGCCGAGGCCGCGGTCAACGCCGTCTACTACAACCGGATCCAGAAGATCACCGACGAGGCCGAGCGCGAGAAGTACGTCGCGAAGCTCCGCGCGGAGTACGACGAGGACGTGGACATCGTCCACCTGGCGAGCGAGCTGGTCGTCGACGCAATCCTCGAACCGGAGGAACTTCGGTCCGAGCTAATCGCTCGCTTTGCCGCTTACCGGGGCAAGGACCGCGCCTTCGCCCGCAGGCGCCACGGGGTCACGCCCGTCTGAGGTGAAGATCCAGCGCCGGAACGCCCAGAACCGCCAGACGGTGCCGAGCATCGTCCCGACCAGCGTCGAGGAGATGTTGTAGGCGAGTGGTGAGTGCAGCCCGAGGATGTACTCGCTGACTCCGACGGGGATCTCGGAGACGGCGACGCCGACTGCTGACAGCGCGAGGAACAGCGGAAGCTCTCGGCGTACCCCGTTGCTGTCGATGTGGCGCCACGTCCAGTGGCGGTTTGCGAAGTAGGACAGCGTGGCGGCGATGATGGTCGCGAGGCCGAAGCTCGTCAGGGGACCGAGTCCTGCGCTGAAGTGGAACAGGTTGTTCAGCGCGGTCGTGAGCACGAACGCGGCCGCACCGACGACCCCGAACTTCGCGATCTCGTGGATCAGCTGCTCGAACGTCGCATAGAAGCGTCGGATCGGGGCCGCGACCACTCTGTCGAGGGTACGGGCCGCCCTGAAGTCGGTCGCTGAAATCATGCGAAAATCGAGGAGTGGACCATCGGCTGAGCGACGAGCACGAGGCGCTTCGTAAGAGCGTCGAAACGTTCGCGCGTGACGTCGTGGCGCCGCAGGCTGAGCACGCAGACCGCACCGGCGAGTTCCCCTACGACGTCGTTCGTCAGATGGGTGAGATGGGGCTTTTCGGGCTGCCGTTCCCCGAGGAGTACGGCGGCATGGGCGGGGACTTCCTTGCGCTCTGCCTCGCGATCGAGGAACTGGCGCGCGCCGACTCCAGCATCGCCATCACCCTCGAGGCTGCGGTCGGACTGGGGTCGATGCCGATCTATCGCTTCGGCAGCGAGGAGCAGCGCAACGAGTGGCTGCCCTCGCTGTGCCGGGGCGAGAACCTCGCCGCGTTCGGCCTCACCGAGCCGGGCGGCGGCTCCGACGCCGGCAATCCGCGCACTCGCGCGGTGGTCGACGGCGAAGAATGGGTGGTGAACGGAACCAAGGCGTTCATCACCAACTCGGGCACCGACATCACGAACCTGGTCACGGTGCTGTGCCGGACAGGTGAGCGGGCTGACGGAAAGCCGGAGCTGACCTCGATCATGGTGCCGGTTCCGCACGACGGTTTCGCTCCCTCCAAGAAGTACGACAAGGTCGGCTGGCACGCGAGCGACACGCGTGAGCTGTCGTTCAAGGACTGCCGCGTACCGCTCGCCAACGTGCTGGGCGAACGCGGTCGTGGCTATGCGCAGTTCCTCTCCACCCTCGACGAGGGCCGGGTTGCGATCTCGGCGCTGGCCGTCGGCCTCGCGCAGGCCTGCGTCGACGAGTCGGTCCGCTACGCCCGCGAGCGCGAGGCGTTCGGATCGCCGATCGGCAGCTTCCAAGCAGTCGCCTTCCGGATCGCCGACATGGAGGTACGTACCCACGTCGCGCGGTGTGCCTACCTCGATGCGGCATCCCGGATGCTCGCGGGGGAACCGTTCAAGCGTGAGGCCGCGATCGCGAAGCTCTACTCCTCGACGATCGCTGTCGACAACGCCCGAGACGCAACGCAGGTGTTCGGCGGCTACGGCTTCATGAACGAGTTCCCGGTGGCGCGCCACTGGCGGGACGCCAAGATCCTCGAGATCGGCGAGGGCACCTCGGAGATCCAGCGCATGCTCATCGCCCGCGACCTCGGGCTCTGACGTGGCTGCCTTTCGCGGCGCCGGGCTGCCGGTCGTCGGCATGGTGGGAGCAGGTCAGCTCGCGCGGATGACCCATCAGGCCGCGATCTCCCTCGGGCTCACCCTGCGAGTGCTCGCCGACACGCCTGAGGACGGGGCGGCCATCGTCACCCCGGAGGTGGAGATCGGGTCCGCCACCGACCGCGATGCGATCGAGCGCTTCGCGAAGACCTGCGACGTCGTGACCTTCGACCACGAGCACGTGCCCAACGACGTGATCGCGTCGCTGACCGCGCACGGCGCCGTGATGCGCCCCGGGGCGACCGCGTTGCGCTACGCGCAGGACAAGCGCGCGATGCGGCAGCGGCTGGCCGGCCTCGACATCGCGATCCCTCGGTGGACCGACGACCCCGACGAGCTGCCCCGCCCGTACATCGCCAAGGCGGTACGCGGCGGCTACGACGGTCGCGGCGTCTGGGTTGTCAACGAAGGCGACCCGCTGCCCAGCGGCGACCTGATCTTCGAAGAGCGCGTGACGATCGTGCACGAGCTTGCCGTGCAGGTTGCGCGCACGCCGTCCGGCAAAACGCGCTGCTGGCCGGCTGTCGAGACGGTGCAGCAGGACGGCATCTGCGTGGAGGTTGTGGCGCCCGCGCCGCGGCTGAGCCACACGATGCAGGCGCAGGCGCAGGCTCTCGCGATCCGGATCGCCGAGGAGCTCGGCGTCGTCGGCGTCCTCGCGGTCGAGTTGTTCGAGGTGCCTGGTGGACTGCTGGTCAACGAGCTCGCAATGCGCCCCCACAACTCCGGGCACTGGTCGATCGAGGGATCCACCACGAGCCAGTTCGAGCAGCACCTTCGCGCAGTGCTCGACTGGCCACTGGGAGACACCCGGATCCACGCGCCGTACGCCGTGATGGTCAACCTGATCGGCGGCTCGGCCACGAACCTCGCGAAGTCGCTTCCCGCCGCGCTGGCTGCCGTGCCGAACTGCTCGGTACACCTCTACGGCAAGTCGGCGCGACCCGGTCGCAAGCTCGGCCACGTGACCGCGTTGGGCAACGAGCTCGAAGAGACCCGCGAGCGGGCGCGTACCGCCGTCGCAGTGCTGAGGGGGGACGCGTGATCAGAGCCGGCGTTGCCGGCTCCATCAATGGGTGGAGGGCGGGGTAGTGGACGTGGCTGCAGTCGTCGGGATCGTGATGGGGAGCGACTCGGACTGGCCGACGATGCGGCCGGCCGCCGATGCGCTCGCCGAGTTCGGGGTCGAGACCGAGGTGCGCGTCGTGTCGGCGCATCGGACGCCGAAGGACATGCTCGAGTACGGCGCGACGGCTGCCGACCGGGGGCTGCGGGTGATCGTCGCCGGAGCGGGCGGCGCGGCGCACCTTCCCGGGATGCTCGCGTCAGTGACGCCGCTGCCGGTCATCGGGGTACCCGTCCCGCTCGCCCACCTCGACGGGATCGACTCGTTGCTGTCGATCGTGCAGATGCCCGCCGGCGTGCCCGTCGCGACGGTGTCGGTCGCCGGCGCGCGTAACGCCGGGCTGTTGGCGGTTCGGATCCTCGGCAGCTCCGATCCGTCACTGCGTGCCGCAATGGAGAAGTTCCAGGGGTCCCTCGCTGACACCGCGCGTGCCAAGAACGAGACGTTGCAGTCGGAGTTCGGCGGTAGCGGGTGACCCACGCGGTAGCCGAGGTCGAGGCCGCCGGGCTGGTGGGCTGGACGGTCGAGGTCGACGACCCGGGTGAGCTGTTGACCTGGCTGCCCGCGGGCCGGGCGTTCGGGTTCCTGCGCGGCGGCGACGGAATCGTCGGGTGGGGCGAGGCGGTCCGTCTCACCACCCGTGACCCCGGGGAGGTCTCCGCCGCGTTGTCCGCGGTGACGGTCCGCGACGACGTCGGGTTGCCCGGCTGCGGACCGGTCGCGATCGTCTCCCTCGGGTTCGACCCGGCGACGGACGCCTCCGTCGTCGTGGTCCCGAAGGTCGTACTGGGCCGCCGCGAGGGACGTTCGTGGCTGACGCTGGTCAACCCGCCCGGGGCCGTCGAGGTGCCGGCGTTGCGCCGCCGGCCGGTCGCCGCCGCGAGCGCACCACCAGCGACTCTCACCGCGGCCGTTCCCGCGGAGTCCGAGTGGGCGGACTCGGTCCGACGAGCGGTCGCCGCGATCAAGGCAGGCGAGCTCGACAAGGTGGTCCTCGCGCGGGCGCTCGACGTCACCGCGCCCGCCGCCCTCGACCCGCGAGCGGTCGCGGCTCGCCTCGCCGCGCGATTCCCCTCCTGCTTCACGTTCGTCTGCGACGGACTCGTCGGCGCTTCGCCGGAGTTGCTGGTGCGCCGCATCGGTCGCCACGCCGAGTCGCTGGTCCTGGCCGGCACCGTTCGTCGCGGCGGTGGTGCGGCGGAGGACGCCGAGTTGGAGCGGACCCTGATGGCCTCCCGCAAGGACGCCGCCGAGCATCGTTACGCCGCTGAGTCGGTGCGCGAGGTGTTCGGGTCGGTTGCTGCCGACATGGTCAGCGACGGCTCCCCGCAGCTGCTGCGGCTGGCGAACGTCACGCACCTCGCGACACACGTCGAGGCGTGGCTCGGTGCCGACGCGCCCACCGCGCTCGACCTTGCGGCACGACTGCACCCGACCGCAGCGGTGGGCGGGACGCCCAGGAGCGAGGCGCTCGCGATGATCAGCGACCTGGAGGCGGCCCCGCGCGGTCGCTACGCGGGTCCGGTCGGCTGGATGGACGCGAAGGGTGACGGCGAGTTCGCGATCGCGTTGCGCTGCGCCCAGCTGTCGGGCGATACGGCACGGCTGTGGGCTGGCGCCGGCATCGTCGCCGACTCCAATCCCGACGCAGAGGTGGCCGAGACCACCGCCAAGTTCGACGCTGTCCTCTCCGCGCTGCTCTGAGCCTTGGACGACGGCCTCCTCGTCGTGTGGTCGGCGGGCGGGTGACCCGCTGCGCTTGAATACCTGACATGGGTGAACGAGTCGAGGTATCGCGAGAGATCAACGCGTCACCGGAGGCGGTCTATGCGGCCATCTCTGACGTGACCCGGATGGGCGAGTGGTCGCTGGAGTGTCACTCCTGCGCGTGGCACGACGGGCACGACGGTCCGGCGGTCGGGGCCACGTTTGACGGCCACAACCGCAACGGCGACAAGGAATGGACCTCGCAAGGCAAGGTGATCGAAGCCGATCCCGGGCGCGCGTTCGTATTCGAGTGCTCGATGTATGACTTCCACTTCTCGACGTGGGGATACCGGATCGAGCCGACCCCCTCGGGCTGCACGGTCACCGAATGGACCGAGGACCTTCGCCCCGAGTCGGCGCTGGAGATGAGCAAGCAGATGTCCGGCATCGACGACCGGACGGAGCGCAACCGCCAGACGATGACCGGCACGCTGGACCGGCTCGCCGCCGCTCTGGAGAACTGAGTGCGCGAAAGCAAGGGCGCCGTCGCGAGCCGGGTGCGCGAAATTTGTCTGGCGTTCCCGGAAGTGGAGGAGAAGGTCAGTCACGGCGCTCCGGCCTTCTTCGTGCGCAAGCAGTTCGCGATGGTGTGGCCGAACGGCCACCACGACAACGAGTTCCCGCATCTGTGGTGTGCGGCGGCGCCAGGTGCGCAGGCGACTCTCCTCGAGTCCTCGGCGCCATGCTTTCGGCCGCCTTACGTCGGCCACCGTGGTTGGGTCGGCTATCGCCTCGACGGCAGGATCGACTGGGACGAGGTTGCCGAGCTGCTGGAGGACGCCTACCGCGCGGTTGCGCCGGCGCGCCTGGCCGCGCAGCTGTAGGTGGCGCTAGCCGCCTGCCGCGATGACGGTGCGCCTGAGGTGGGCGTACGCCGACTGCCTGGCGCGCTCCGAGTCGCCTGCTCCGATGGCGTCGGCGACCTCGCGTAGTTCGTCGACCTCGACGTACTCGTCCCGTGCCAGCTGATAGACGCTGTCGTTCCCGAGGGAGGCGTCGAGGATCTTCAGCCCGTCGAGCAGGGTGTTGAGCGAGAGCCGGTAGAGCAGGTTCGCGGACCCTTCGACGATCGCGGTCCAGAACGCGACGTTGTCCGCGTCGAGCGCCCGCAGGTCGTCCACATGGGTCTCCATCGCGGCTGCCGTCCTGAGCAGCGACTTGTGGGTCTTCGGGGCTCGCTTCGCGCACAGCGCCGCAGCGTCGGCGCCGATCGAGGCGCGCATCTCCAGCGCCGACCGCGCGACCTTCCAGTCGACCTGTCCGGCCCGCACCAACAGGTCCGCGAGCAGGTCGAGGCGGCCCTCGGTGCGGTAGTCGAGGACCCGCGTGGAGCCGCCCTGGCTGACCTCGACCAGCCGAGCCTGCTGGAGCCGCTTGAGGGCCTCGCGTACCGCGTGCCGGTTGACCTCGAAGGTCGCCGCCAGATCGCGTTCGGAGGGCAGGATGCCCTCGACGAACTCGTCGGCGAGGATGGCGTCGAGCAGTCGTCGGTAGACCTGCTCGGAGAGCGGCGCCGCAGCGACAGGGGCCAGCGACATGGGCTCAACGTAGCACCGAAGGCGACACTGGTTGACTGGTTGGACCAGTCATGTCAGAGTGACGTCATGACCACGGCGCAACTGATCTTGCTGGCCGCCGGCCCGTTCTTCCTGCTGAGCATCGTGATCGAACGGTTCGCGATCCGAGGACGCCGCAAGGCCCGCTACACCCCGCGTGACACGTGGGCCAACATCGCAGCCGGTGCGGGCAGCCAGGTGCTGGGCGCGCCGTGGGCGCTGGTCGAGGTCGCCACCCTTGCCGCGTTGTACCGGGTCGCGCCGGTGCACCTGCATCGCGGCTGGCTCGCCTGGACCGCGGCGATGATCGGGGTCGACCTCGCGTACTACTGGTACCACCGGCTGCACCACGAGTCGCGGGTGATGTGGGCGATCCACGTTGCCCACCACTCGAGCCAGCGCTACAACCTCTCGGTCGCGCTGCGCCAGCCGTGGGTCGTCGTGTCGACGCTTCCGTTCCTGGCGCCGCTGGCGGTGCTCGGCGTCGCGCCGGAGCTCATCCTCACCAGCTTCGCGATCAACCTGCTCTACCAGTTCCTGATCCACACCGAGGTCGTCGGCCGGATGTGGCAGCCGATCGAGCTCGTGTTCAACACCCCGAGTCACCACCGGGTGCACCACGGCTCCAACCCGCAGTACCTCGACAAGAACTACGGCGGCGTCCTCATCATCTGGGACCGGATGTTCGGCTCGTTCGAGCCCGAGGTCGAGCCGGTGGTCTACGGGCTGACCAAGAACATCGCGACGTACAACCCGCTGCGCATCGAGACTCACGAATGGGTGGCGATGTACCGGGACGTGCGGGAGGCCGGCTCGTTCCGCCACGTACTCGGTTACGTCTTCCGCCACCCGGGCTGGGCGCCGGCCGGAGCCGACGGCCGGGTCGCGGTGCCGGTCGCCGCGTAGCGCGCGGGGTCAGCCGCCGAGCTTGGCCTTGAGGAAGTCGACCGCGCGGCCCCAGGCGATGCCGGCCTGCTCCTCGTCGTACGTGCCGAGCAGGTTCTCGTCGTTGTGGAACGCGTGCCCCGCCGGGTAGAAGAAGTACTCCACCTCGGTGCCCGACTCGGTGCGGATGGTCTCGGCCTGGGTGCGCGCCTGTTCTGCCGGGAAGAAGTCGTCGTTCTCGGCGTAGTGGCCCTGGATGGCGGCGGTGATGCCGGCGTACATGTCGGGTACGGCGGGTCCCACGCCGTAGAACGGCACGGCCGCAGCGATCCGCTCACCCTGCTGCGCGGCGAGCATCAGCACGAAGCCGCCGCCCATGCAGAAGCCGATGGCCCCGACCTTGGTCGAGGTGACCGCCTCGTGCCCGAGCAGGAAGTCGACGGCACCCGCGAGGTCGAGGGCCGCCTGGTCCACCGGGAGGCTCATCATCAGTGAGCCGGCCTCGTCGGAGTCGTGCGTCGTCTTGCCGCCGTAGAGATCGGGAGCGAGTGCGACGAACCCCTCTGCGGCGAGCGCATCGGCGATCCCCGCGATGTAGTCGGTGAGACCCCACCACTCCTGAATGACGATCACGCCGGGCCCGCTGCCTGACGCAGGAACCGCGAGGTAGCCGTGTGCGTGGCCGCCGTTGCTCGGGAAGTCGACGTTCTGCCGCGGGTTGTCCTCGTGCTCGTGTGTCATGGTCCGACCCTACGACGCTGCCGCAACGTCCCGGAGCCGGGCGTGCAATGCCGCGTTGGCGGCTCGATCAGTTCGTACCTCGACGATCCGAAGCCCGTCGGGCGTGGCGAGCGCCTCGGCCAGCTGCCCGGCGGTCGTCACCTGCTGGTGGCCTATCCCGTACGCCGTCGCGAGGGCCTCGAGTCGGACTCCGTGCGGAGTGCCGAACAGCCGCTCGAACGCCGCCGGGTCCACCGCGGTGCCCTGGGGGAGCAGCGAGAAGATGCCGCCCCCGTCGTTGTTGATGACGACGTAGGTCACGTCGGGACGCGGCTCCGGTCCCAGCACGAGGCCGTTGCCGTCGTGCAGCAGCGACAGGTCCCCGCAGAGCGCGACCGTGCCGCCAGGACTACCGATCTCGATGCCCTGGGCGGTCGAGACGAAGCCGTCGATGCCGCTGACCCCGCGGTTGGCGTAGATCGTGATGTCGTCACGCGGCTCCATCACGAGGTCGAGGTCGCGAATCGGCATCGACGAGGCGACGACGAGGGTGCCGCCGTGCCTGAGCAGCCGCACCACGTCGCGTGCGACGCGCGGCTCGGTCAGCTCGTCCGTCGCGTCGAGGATGTCGTCGATCGCGTGCGCCGCCCGCGCCGCCGCGGCCTGCCACTCGGTCAACCATGCCGGGTCCGCGCGGTGCGCGTCGACGTCGAGCCCGTCGAACCCGGCGGTCTCGCAACGGACCACCGCGCGTGCGCATCGCGTGACGTCCCAGTTGCCGCCGTCCGGAGAGACCACGATGTGCGGCGTGTCGCGCAGCCAGTCCTGCAATGGTCGCGACAGGCCGATCCGGCCGACCACCACGACGAGGTCGGGACGGTGGGCGGAGGTGAACCGGCTGTCGCGAAGCACCGCGTCGGCGGCGCGCAACGCGTTGGGGCCGTAACGCGCGTTGCTGTGCGGCTCGGCGATCAGCGGCCAGCCCGCCCACCCGCACCAGCTCACCAACGGCTCGGGGTCGCCCGCGTTGTCCCCGACCACGACGACCCCGTTGCGTACGCCGTCGAGTGCTGCGGCGAGATCCCCGGAAGGATGGGGCGGCGCCGCCACCGTCAGCGCACGCTCGCGGTCCAGTCCTAGGTCGTAGCCGAACCCGGTGCCGTCGTCGACAGCGACGAGCGGCTCGCGCAGCGCCAGGTTCAGGTGGACCGGCCCGGGCGGTAGGCCGTCGCGGCCCAGGCAGGCTTCGACAGCACGTCGCGTCGTCTCCCGCCACGCGTCCACTGCATCCGGGTCCGCCTGCGGTACCGGCACGTCGAGGGACCACCGCACCGCGGCGCCGTACAGCGCGGACTGCTCAACCGTCTGGTTGGCGCCGATGCCGTGCAGCTCCGGCGGACGATCGGCGGTCAGCAGCAGCAACGGCACGCGCGCGAGGTCGGCCTCCATCGCCGCGCCGTGGAAGTAGCTCGCGGCAGTACCGGAAGTGCACAGCACGGGCACGACGTGACCGGTCGCCTTCGCGATCCCCACCGCTAGGTACGCCGCGGACCGCTCGTCGATCCGGACGTGCACCGTGATCTTCGGGTGCTCGAGCAGTGCGAGCGCGATCGGCGTCGACCGCGACCCCGGCGCGATCACCGCGTGCGCGACGCCGCGTCGAGCCAGCTCGTCGGCCAGCACCAGGGCAAAGGCCCGGCCGGCGTTCTCAGCGGCCATCCAGCACCCCCTGCGCGGCATCGACCCGCTCCCGCCACCATGCCGTCTCGTCGACGTCGGCACGGTGTGCGGCGAGCAGCCGCACACTCGGCACCACCTGCCGAACCGCGATCTGGCCGTCGACCGGCACCAGCGGGTCCTCGCACACGTCCGCGGCGAGCAGCGTCGCGGTGCCGAGACCGCACGCGTAGGGCAGCTCCGGAAGCGCGGCGGCGAGCGCGACCCCCGCGGCCAGCCCCACCGATGTCTCCACCGCGCTCGACACCACGACCGGAAGACCGCTGGCCTCCGCGACCGCGAGGCACGCGCGGACGCCGCCGAGCGGCTGCACCTTGAGCACGACGATGTCTGCGGCCTCCAGGCCGGCGACCCGCAACGGGTCTTCGGCGGTCCGCACCGACTCGTCGGCGGCGAGCCGCACGTCGACCCGTCGTCGCAGCTCCGCCATGTCCTCGAGGGTGGCGACCGGTTGCTCGGCATACTCGAGCTCGAAACGGCCGAGCTCGGTCAGTGCCCGCACTGCGTCCCCGACGTCCCAGCCGGCGTTGGCGTCTATCCGCAGGGCGCCGTCCGGACCGAGCGCGTCGCGTACCGCTTCGACGCGCGCGATGTCGTCGGCGAGCGACTGGCCGCGTTCGGCGACCTTCACCTTCGCCGTCGAGCAGCCCGACGCGGCGACCAGCTGGTGCGCCTGCTCGGGTCCGACGGCCGGCACGGTCGTGTTGACCGGGATGGTGTCGCGCACCGGTGCCGGCCAGCCGTCATTCGCAGCTTCGCGGGCGGCGGCGAGCCAGCGTGCGCAGGTTGCGGCGTCGTATTCCGGGAACGGCGAGAACTCGCCCCAGCCCGCAGGCCCTTCGATCAGCACCCCCCGGCGCCGCTGCTGTCCGCGGAAGCGAACCCGCATGGCGATGTCGAAGACGTGCCCTGGCACGCCCCGCGTCATCGGATCAGCAGACCGGCGGCGAGGAGCACCGCGACCGCGAGCTCCAGGCGACCGGTGCCGCCGAGCGCCGGAATCAGCGCGCGCCCGACACCGCCGCCGCGAACCGCCGCGATCGGCTCCCGAGCGAGCGGTAGTGCCAGCACCGCCAGCAGTGGCCAGGCGGACCGTGCGGCCACCGGGACGCCGACGACCGCCAGCGCGAGCCCGATGCCGATCGCGGCCACGAACAGCTGGCGGGTGCGCGTCTCGCCGATCCGCACGGCCAGCGTGCGCTTGCCGGCCACCGCGTCGGTCGGTACGTCGCGCAGGTTGTTCACCACGAGGATCGCGACCGCGAGGATCCCGGTCGCTCCGGCTGCCAGCCATGCCGTCGCCGGGAGCTTGCCGTGCTGCGCGTAGCACGAGCCGAGGGTCGCGACCAGACCGAAGAACACGAACACGAAGACCTCGCCGAGGCCGGCCGAGGCGTAGGGGCGGGGGCCGCCGCTGTACCCGAGGAGCGCGGCGAAGGCCGCGGCTCCGACGAGCAGCAGCCACCACGACACGAGCGCGGCGAGGGCGAGGCCGGCGCCCGCCGCCACCGTCATCGCCAGTGCGATCGCGACCCGCATCGCGCGAGGCGACACCAGCCCGCTCGCGACGGCTCGCCGGGGTCCGGCCCGCTGGACGGTGTCGACCCCGCGGACGCCGTCGAAGTAGTCGTTGGCGTAGTTGACAGCGATCTGGACCGCGAGGGCCACGACGACGACCAGCCCCAGCCGGCCGCCGCGCAGGTGGACGCCGCCGCCGACCCGCGCGCCCGCCGCCGTGCCCACCAGCACCGGAGCGAGCGAGGCAGGCAACGTGCGCGGGCGGGCAGCCTCCACCCATACCGACAGCGCTCCCACCTCGCCTCCTCAGGTCCGGGTCGCCGGCGTTTACCGTCGTACCACGATGCCAGCCGCCCCAACGCGCCGACTCATCAGCCTCGCGCTCCCGCCGGGCGAGGAGTTCATCGCGGCGTTCGAACAGGCCTGGGCTGCCGGGGACGCGGTCCTTCCGGTCGATCCCCATGCGCCGCCGGCGGTCGTCGACAACCTGCTCGCGGCGATGCGCCCGGACGACCCGGTCGAGGTCGGCGTCGCGCTGGTCATCGCGACTTCCGGATCGACCGGAGAGCCCAAGGGGGCGCAGCTGCGCCGGGAGGCGCTGGACGCCTCGATCGATGCTGCGCATGCCCGCCTCGGGCGGGAGGCCGACGACGTGTGGCTGTCCTGCCTGCCCTGGCACCACATCGGCGGTCTGCAGGTGATGCTGCGGGCGCGCCGGCTCGGCATCCCCCTCGTCGTGCACGACCGGTTCGACACCCAACGGTTCGCGGCGGCCGAGGCGACCCTGACCTCCCTCGTACCGACGCAGCTCGCGGCGTTGCTGGACGCCGGCGTCGACCTCCGGAGGTTCCGCGCGATCCTGCTGGGCGGCGCCGCGGCGAGCGCTTCGCTACTGGCCCGGGCGCGGGCGGCGGGTGCCGCGATCGTCACGACGTACGGAATGAGCGAGACCGCCGGGGGTTGCGTGTACGACGGCCGGCCGCTGGACGGGGTGCAGGTGAAGGTGCTGACCGACGGCAGGCTCGCGATCCGCGGGCCGATGCTGATGTCGGGCTACCGCGGACGCGCCGACCTGACGGCGCAGGCCCTCGCCGGCGGCTGGCTGCACACCTCGGACCTCGGCACCGTCGAGGACGGCACGGTCACCGTCACCGGCCGGTTCGACGACGTGATCGTCAGTGGCGGGGAGAACGTCGTGGCCGGGGCGGTCGCGACCGCGATCGGAACCCACCCCGCCGTGACCGACGTCGCGGTCGTCGGGATCCCCGACGAACGGTGGGGGCACCGCGTCGTCGCCGTCATCGAGGCGACCGAGCCGGTCCCGACCCTCGAAGAGCTGCGGGACTGGTGTCGTGGGGTGCTGCCTGCGGCATCGTTGCCGCGGCAGGTCGTGGTGGTTGCCGCACTACCCCGGCTGCCGTCCGGGAAGGCGGACCCTGCGGCGGTCGCCCGGCTCGCAGGTCAGGCGACGCCGACGAGCCAGCCGGTGTCGCCGACCTCTTCGCGGTAGAGGTCGCGGGAGTGCAACGGGCCGGCGAGGTCGAGCAGGAGCGTCAGCGGCACGCCGTCGGACAGCAGCCGCAGCGCCGTCGCCAACTCGCCGATGTCAGGGTCTCGCTGGGGAGAGCTCCGGTCGGTCACGCCGCACCCCTACCCCTCCCAGCCGGGCTTAGTCCCTTATGGCCGACCGAGAGCGCGGTAGGTCCAGCCGGCTGAGCGCCAAGCTTCGGGGTCGAGTGCGTTGCGGCCATCGACGATGTTCGTCGTCGCGACCACTCCTGCGAGCACCGCGGGGTCGGCCTCGCGAAACTCCAGCCACTCTGTCAGCAGCAGCACCAGGTGTGCGCCGTCAGCGGCGGCGAGCGTGGAGTCGGCGTACTGCAGATCCGGATAGCGGCGGCGGGCGTTGTCCATCGCAGCCGGGTCGTAGACCGTGACCTCCGCGCCGAGGCTGTGCAGCTTCGCCGCGACATCGAGGGCGGGGGAGTCGCGGATGTCGTCGCTGTCCGGCTTGAAGGCCGCCCCGAGCACGGCGATGCGTCGGCCGGCGACCGCGTCGTCGAGCAGTTCGCGCGCCAGGTCGACCATGCGCGCCCGGCGGCGAAGGTTGATCGCGTCGACCTCGGTGAGAAAGGTCAGCGCCTGGTCCACTCCCAGCTCGCCCGCGCGAGCCATGAAGGCCCGGATGTCCTTCGGCAGGCAGCCGCCACCGAACCCCAGTCCGGCGTGCAGGAAACGACCGCCGATCCGGGTGTCGTGGGACAACGCCTCGGAGAGCTTCGTCACGTCCGCGTGCGTCGCCTCGCACACTTCGGCCATCGCGTTGATGAAGGAGATCTTCGTGGCGAGAAACGCGTTGGCCGCGACCTTGACCAGCTGCGCGGTCGCGAGGTCGGTGACCACCACCGGCGTCCCACTGTCGATCACCGGCTTGAACGCCTCGCGCATCGCCTGCTCGCCGCGCGCCGAGCTCACGCCGAACACCAGCCGATCCGGGTGCAAGGTGTCCTCGACGGCGAACCCTTCTCTCAGGAACTCCGGGTTCCACACGACCTCGACGGCCTCGCCGGCGGGTGCGGTAGCAGCGATGCGGCTCGCGATCCGCTCGGCGGTGCCGACCGGCACGGTGGACTTCCCCGCGAAGACACACGGGCGGGTGAGCAGCGGCGCCAGGCTGGTGACTGCCGTGTAGACGTACTCCAGGTCGGCGGCGTACTCGTTCTCCTTCTGCGGCGTGCCCACACAGAGGAAGTGCACGTCGCCGAACTCCGCGACCTCCTGGTAGGAGGTCGTGAAGCGGAGCCTGCCCGAGGCGAGCGTCTTGCGAAGCAGGGCTTCGAGCCCGGGCTCGTAGAACGGGACTTCGCCCGCCGACAACCGCGCGATCTTCGACTCGTCGACGTCGAGCCCGAGCACCTCGAAACCGAGTGAGGCCATGCAGACGGCATGGGTGGCACCGAGGTAACCGGTGCCGAGAACCGTCAGGCGGGGCGCAGCCACCCGGCAAGGGTAAGCGGTCGGTCGGTGATCACGCCCGCCTACGATTGAGCCGTGAACGCAGGCTTCGACCTCTACACGTTGCCGGAGGAGCACGAGCTGCTCCGCAAGACGGTGCGCGAGCTCGCCGATGACAAGATCGCGCCGCGCGCGGCAGCCATCGACGAGGCCGCCGAGTTCCCGTGGGACGTGCACGACGCGCTGGTCGCGGCACAGCTGCACGCGGTGCACGTTCCGGAGAAGTACGACGGGGTCGGCGCCGACGCCATCGCGTCGGCCATCGTCATCGAAGAGGTGGCGCGGGCCTGCGCCGCGTCGTCGCTGATCCCCGCCGTCAACAAGCTCGGAACCATGGGCCTGCTGCTGTCCGGGGGCGAGGAGCTGAAAGCGGCCTACCTGCCGAAGCTCGCCGCGGGCGAAGGGATGTTCAGCTACTGCCTGTCCGAGCCCGAGGCCGGCAGCGATGCGGGGGGCATGAAGACTCGCGCGACGCGTGACGGTGAGGACTGGGTGCTCAACGGCACCAAGCGGTGGATCACCAACGCCGGAGTTTCGAAGTACTACACGGTGATGGCGGTCACCGATCCGGACAAAGGCGCGAACGGCATCTCCGCGTTCGTTGTCGAGAAGGAGGACGCCGGCGTCAGCTTCGGCGCTCCGGAGAAGAAGCTCGGCATCAAGGGTTCGCCTACCGCTGAGGTCTACTTCGACAACGTACGGATCCCTGGCGACCGGATGATCGGTGACGAGGGCACGGGGTTCAAGACCGCGCTGCGGACGCTCGACCACACCCGGCTGACGATCGGCGCGCAGGCACTCGGCATCGCGCAGGGAGCCGTCGACTACTGCACCCGCTACGTCCAGGAGCGCAAGCAGTTCGGCAAGCCGATCGCGGAGTTCCAGGGGGTCTCGTTCATCCTCGCCGACATGGCGATGAAGACAGAGGCCGCGCGATCGCTGATCTACCGCGCCGCCGCGATGTCCGAGCGGCTCGAGCCCAACCTCACCTTCATGTCGGCGGCCGCGAAGTGCTACGCCTCGGACGCGGCGATGGAGGTCACCACGGACGGCGTTCAGCTGCTCGGCGGCTACGGCTACACCCGCGACTTCCCGCTCGAGCGGATGATGCGTGACGCGAAGATCACGCAGATCTACGAAGGCACCAACCAGATCCTGCGGGTCGTGATGTCGCGCAACCTGCTCAAGGCGAATCCGCTTCGCTGAGCGGATGGCACCTACACCCCCCGATAGGGGGGCGGATGGCACATCCGCTCCGCACGACGCGCTGCTCGTCCTGTCGTTCGGCGGCCCGGAGGGCCCCGACGACGTGATGCCGTTCCTCGAGAACGTCACGCGCGGCCGCGACGTGCCGGCGGCACGGCTGGCCGAGGTGGCGAAGCACTATCTGCACTTCGGCGGCGTCTCTCCGATCAACGCGCAGAACCGGGCCCTGGTCGCGGCCGTCACCTCGGAGCTCGCGACGTGCGACATCGACGTGCCGGTCTTCTGGGGCAACCGCAACTGGCGGCCCTACGTCGGTGACGTCGTCAGTGAGATGGCCGCTGCCGGCGTCCGCAACGCACTCGTGTTCGTGACGTCGGCATACGCGTCGTACTCCGCGTGTCGGCAGTACCAGGACGACCTGGCCACCGCTGCCGAAGCCGCGGGGGAGGGTGCGCCGCGGCTGCAGAAGCTCCGGCACTACTTCGACCACCCGGGCTTCATCGAGCCACAGCAGGATGCGGTCCGGGTGGCCCTTGCCGCCATCGAGGAGCGGCGTCGAAGGACGACCCGGCTGATCTTCGTCGCCCACTCGGTGCCGGAGGCGATGGCGGCCGCTGCCGGTCCCGATGGCGGGTTGTACGTCGCGCAGCTCGAGGCAGCGTCGGCGCTGGTCGCCGGCGCAGCTCCGGACCTGCCGTGGCGCCTTGCCTACTCCAGCCGCAGCGGCCCGGCGGCCGTGCCCTGGCTCGAACCGGACGTCAATGACGCGATCCGAGCTGCCGTGGCGGACGGCGTGACCGACGTCGTCGTCGTACCCATCGGTTTCGTCAGCGACCACATCGAGGTGCGCTGGGACCTCGACGTCGAAGCGGCGGCGACGGCAGCGGCGGCCGGAATGTCGTTTCACCGGACCGCGCCACCGGCCGCCGACCCGAGATTCGTCGCGATGGTGCGCGAGCTGGTGGCCGAGCAGCTCGACCCGAACGCGCCGCGCCGTGCGTTGTCCGGCTTCGGACCTGCGCACGACATCTGCCCAGCGGGTTGCTGCCGGCTGCTGAGTCGTTAGCGTTCGCTGGTGGTCAATGAAGGAGACCTGCTCTGGACCCCGAGTGAGCAGCGAGCCGAGGGCTCCCGGCTGAGCCAGTTCCAGCAGTGGCTTCGCACCGAGCGCGGCCTCGACTTCGCGGCCTACGACGAGCTGCACAGCTGGTCCGTGGCGCACCTCGACGACTTCTGGGGGGCGTTCGACGAGTGGATCGGGATCCGCTGGTCGACGCCGTACGAGGCGGTGCTTGGGAGCCGGGCGCTGCCGGGTGCGACGTGGTTCCCCGCGGGTCGGACGAACTACGCGGAGCACCTTCTCTATCCGCTGCAACGGGTCGAGCTGGAGGACGTCGCCGTCATCGCAGTACGCGAGGACGGCCAGGAGGTGCAGCTCACCTGGCGCGAGCTGCGCACCCAGGTCGCGAGCGTCCGCAACTGGATGGCGGGTCGCGGCATCGCGCGCGGCGACCGGGTCGTCGCCCTGCTGCCCAACGGAGCAGAGGCTCTCGTCGCGATGCTCGCGGCCGCGTCGCTGGGCGCGATCTGGTCGAGCTGTTCGCCGGACTTCGGCCCGACCGCGATCGCCGATCGCTTCACCCAGATCGAGCCGACACTGCTTCTCGCGGTCGACGGCTACCACTACGGCGGGAAGCGGTTCGACATCCGCGGGACCGTCACAGAGCTGCGAGATGCGTTGCCGACCCTCCGCGACACGGTGCTCGTGCCGTACCTCGACGAGGCCGCCACTTTGCCGGACTCGGCATCGTGGCAGGAGCTGCTCTCGGTCGGGGGCAGCGTCTCCTTCGAGCCGATGGCATTCGACGACCCGCTGTGGGTCCTCTACTCGTCGGGCACCACCGGGCTGCCGAAGCCGATCCTGCACGGACACGGCGGAATGCTGATCGAGCACGCCAAGCAGCTGGCGCTGCATCTCGACCTCGGCCGCGGTGACCGGTTCTTCTGGTTCAGCACCACCGGCTGGATGATGTGGAACCTGCTGGTGTCCGGACTCGCGGTCGGCTCGTCGATCGTGTTGTACGACGGCAATCCGGCGTTCCCGGACCAGATGGCGCTGTGGCGACTGGCGGCGCGCACCCGCATCACGTGCCTGGGTCTGGGCGCGCCGTTCATCCAGGCGTGCGAGAAGGCAGGCCTGCGGCCTGCGGAGCAGGTTGACCTGTCCGCGATCCGCTCGGTCGGCTCGACCGGGGCGCCGCTCCCGCCGGAGGGGTTCGCCTGGGTCTACGACGCGGTCGGCTCCGACGTGATGCTGTCCTCGCTGTCCGGCGGGACTGACGTCTGCACCGCTTTCGTCGGGGGCGCGCCGACCCTGCCGGTGCGGGCCGGGGTGATTCCGGCCAAGCTGCTCGGCTGCGCCGTTGCCGCCTACGACGAGGACGGCCGCGAGGTGGTCGGCGAGGTGGGGGAGCTGGTCATCACCGAGCCGATGCCGTCGATGCCGGTGGGCTTCTGGAACGACCCCGACGGGTCGCGGCTGTTCGCGTCGTACTACGACACCTTCCCCGGCGTGTGGCGACACGGCGACTGGGTGAAGTTCGAGTCCGACGGATCGTGTGTCATCTACGGCCGCAGCGACTCGACCCTCAACCGCGGCGGGGTCCGGATGGGGACCTCGGAGTTCTATCGGGTGGTGGAGGGTCTGCCGCACGTCGTCGACTCGCTGGTGGTCGACACTTCGGCGGCGGGCGTCGAGGGCAGGCTGCTGTTGTTCGTCGTGCTCGCCGACGGAGCCTCGCTCGACGAGGTGACCGACGAGATCCGGCGACTGACCCGCTCGCAGCTCTCGCCGCGCCACGTGCCGGACGAGGTCATCGCCGTCGACACGGTCCCGCGCACGATCAACGGCAAGAAGTGCGAGGTGCCCGTCAAGCGGATTCTCGCCGGCGTACCCGTGGATCGCGCGGTCTCGAAGGGCGCGCTCGCCGATCCGGCGTCGCTGGCCCCCTTCGTCTCACTCGCCCAGACGCGGTAGGCCTGGTACGTCCACGCCGACGGTGTGAGTGACTCGCTCCGCGGCGGCGCGGTCCGCCGCCTTGGCGTCGGCAGGGGCGTAGACGACCGATCCACCCGCCGCGAGCGGCGCGAGCAGGCCCCAGCCGGTCCCGGGTGCGTCGAGTGGCAGGGCGCTCATCAGCCGTGCCCCGCGGGGGACCTCCGGGACGGCGTTCACCAGCTCCGCGCCGGAGGCCTCGGAAGCAACGAACGAGTCGGGATAAGCGGCGACGAGGGCTGACAGACCAGCCCCCATCGGGTCCAGCGGGAGGTCGAGGCGCTGCCCGGTTCCGTCGAGGTCGACCGCCGCGCCGACCGACCAGGCCGAGAGCAGGACGACGGCGGTCACCCAGTGCGGCTCGGGGTCCAGTGACAACGCGTCGCCCGGTTCGACACCGACCTCGTCGACCAGGTAGCCCGCGATCTTGGCGACCCAGTTGGCCGTCGTGGCGACTGAGAGCTCCACCCGGCCACCCGTCGCTGCGTCGTACCAGGTGATCAGCGGACGGGCGCCGTCGAGGCGCAGCTCGCGGGCCAGCAAATCCGGAGGTGTCGTCACCTCATCGAGGATGCACGTGTCGCGGGTCCGGCGGGGCTACGCTGATCGGAAGCAACGAAAACTTCGTACGAGATCAGACGGGGAGGGAGCCGCTCGTGGCCCCCCGAGTGCTGGTCGACGCGACCGCTGTACCCGCTGATCGCGGTGGGGTGGGGCGATACGTCGACGGCCTGCTGGGCGCTCTCGGCGCCGCCGACGCCGATTTCGCTGTCGTCTGTCAGCGCGCCGATGCCGAGCGCTATGCGCTGCTCGCGCCGCAGGCGACGGTGGTCCCCGGCCCGCCCGCCATCGCGCATCGACCCGCTCGACTGGCGTGGGAGCAGACCGGACTGCCGCTCGTCGCGCAGCAGCTCGGCGTCGACGTGATTCATTCCCCGCACTACACGATGCCGCTGCGGGCCGGCCGCCCCGTGGTCGTCACGATCCACGACGCGACGTTCTTCACCGCGCCGGAGGACGTCGCCGCGGTGAAGGGCACCTTCTTCCGGTCGGCGATCCGTACCGCGCTGCGTCGCGCGACGCGGGTGATCGTCCCGAGCAAGGCAACCCGTGACGAGCTGGTCCGGGTCCTCGACGCCGATCCGACGATGGTCGACGTCGCCTACCACGGGGTCGACCCCCAGCTGTTCCACCCGCCGACCGACACGGACAAGGCCCGGGTCGCGGCGAGGCTCGGCATCCGCGGCGACTACGTCGCGTTTCTGGGAGTGCTCGAACCGCGCAAGAACGTGCCGGCCCTGATCCGGGGCTGGGTGGAGGCGGTGAGCTGGCGCGACGACCCGCCGGCCCTGGTGCTCGCCGGCGGTCGCGGCTGGGATGAGGACGTCGACGCCGCGGTCGCCGAGGTCCCCACGCATCTTCGGGTGGTGCGGCCGGGCTACCTCCGCTTCGCCGACCTGCCCGGCTACCTCGGCGGCGCGACGGTCGTCGCGTTTCCCAGCCACGGCGAGGGGTTCGGCCTGCCGGTGCTGGAGGCGATGGCGTGTGGCACCCCGGTCCTGACCACGCCGCGGCTGTCCCTGCCGGAGGTCGGCGGCGACGCGGTCGCCTACACCGAACCCGACGCGGCGTCGATCGGGGCCGCATTGTCGGCGTTGCTCGACGACGAGACCCGGCGCCGCGCGTTGGGTGACGCGGCACTCGCCCGCGCGCAGGAGTTCACCTGGTCGGCCAGCGCCGAGGCGCACATCGCGGCGTACGCCCGCGCCGCCTCCCGGGCGTAACCGGGCAGACGCGTGGAAGCGGTCGTCCTCGTCGGGGGACAGGGCACCCGGCTGCAGCCGCTGACCCTTCGCACGCCGAAGCCGATGCTGCCGTTCGCCGGTGCGCCGTTCCTCGCCCACCAGCTCAGCCGGCTGCGCGACGTCGGCGTCGACCACATCGTGCTGGCGACGTCGTACCGCTCCGAGGTGTTCCACGAGTACTTCGGCAGCGGCAAGGAGCTCGGCGTACGGATCGACTTCGTCACCGAGGTGGAGCCGCTCGGCACGGCAGGCGGCATTCGCAACGTGGCGCGTCGCCTGGAGTCCGGACCCGACGACGCGGTCGTCGTGCTGAACGGCGACATCCTGTCCGGACACGACCTCCGCGCCCAGCTCGACCTGCACCGCCGGCGCGAGGCGGCTGTGACGCTGCATCTCGTCGAGGTCGAGGACGCCCGCGCCTTCGGCTGCGTCCCGACGGATTCACACGCCCGCGTGACAGCCTTCATCGAGAAGTCCGATGCGCCGGTGACCAACCGGATCAACGCGGGGTGCTATGTCTTCACCCGCAGTGTCATCGACGCCATCCCGGAAGGTCGCCCGGTCTCCGTGGAGCGCGAGACCTTCCCGGGGTTGCTCGAGGCGGGCGAGATCCTGCTCGGGTACGTCGAGACGGCGTACTGGCTCGACGTGGGGACGCCTGCCTCGTTCGTGGCTGCGAGTGCCGACGTCGTGTCCGGGGTGCTCGCCTCGCCCGCGCTTCCGGGTCCCCCGGGTGAGGCGCTGGTCCTCGAGGAGGCCTTGGTGCACGCCGGCGCCGTCGTCAACGGCGGGTCGGTGATCGGACCGCGGGCGCGCGTCGACGCCGGTGCGCAGGTGACCGGGTCGGTCATCGGTGACGGCGTCCACATCCAAGCCGGCGCCGCTGTCGTCGGCTCGCTCGTCGGCCGCCGGGCGGTGATCGGTCAGCGCACCGTCGTGGACAGCGCCGTCATCGGTGAATGCGCGGTGATCGGCGCGAACAACGAGCTGAGCTCGGGGATCCGGATCTGGAACGACGCCGTCATCCCCGACGCCGCCGTTCGGTTCAGCCCGCTTCCCTGACCCGGATCTGGGCACCGGCCGCCACGGCCTGCGGCGTGCTCGCCCGGATACCTTCCGCGGCAAGCGCGGCCATCAGTCGCCCGATGGTGTAGCCGACCTCGAGCGGGTCGCCGAGCACCGTCACCCACCGGCCGTCCTCGTGGACCGTCAGCTCTGCGGAAACGTCACCGAGCGCCTCGACGGCACGCATGATGTCTGCCACCTTCGCCCCGCCGTCGTCGGGCGAGATCGTGATCGGTGCGCTGTCGTGCACCACACCGACCTGCGCGTCGTGGGTACCGGTGGCGAACATGTCGTCGACAGCGGGGCGGATCAACGGCCGGGCGCCTCGGTCCAGCACAGGTCTGCGGAAGTCGAGCCCGCGCACGATCGCGACGGGTCTCCCGGCGAGTTTGCCCTTGACCAGGTCACCGGCGGCGGCGAGCTCGTCGGCGAGCGCGGTCACGGTTACCTCGAGCAGCTGTCCGAACGTGTCCGTGCTGCCGCGCAGGTCGTCGAGCACCTCGATTCCCGAGGCGCCGATCGCGGTGTCGACCACGCCGTCCCGCCACGGGCGTCCCATCGTGTCGGTGACGATCACCGCGACGTCGACCCCGAGACGCTCCCGCAACCCGTCCCGGATCCGGCCGGCGGAGGCATCCGGGTCAAGCGGAAGCAACGCGACACTTCCCGCCGGCACGTTGCTCGCGTCGATGCCGGCGGCGGCCAGCACGAAACCGTGGCGGGTCTGCACGATCTGGGTACGGCCGCGCCGGGCGACGACCCGGGCCGTCTCGGCGGCGAGATGCTCCTCGCGGGTACCTGGAACGAGACGCCCCTCGGCCTTCGACACCACCTTGCTGGTGACGATGACCACGTCGCCGTCCGCCAGCGCGGCGCCCGTGTCGACGATCAGCTGGGCGAGGTCGTCGCCTTCGGTCACCTCGGGGATCCCGTCGGGCGCCCAGACGGTGATGGTCCCGCTCATTCGGCGGCTGCCAGCGCCAGGTCGATCGCCGCGCGCGCCATCGCGGCGGTGGCGTCGACGTCGGTCATCAGGAGCGGTACCGCGCGGGCGCGCACGCCCGCGTCGTTGAGCGCCGCGACCTGGGCCGCGTCGACGTCGTCGACCAGCCAGCCGTCGAGCAGGCCGCCGGCTCGACGGGCCCCGTAATGGCGGGCGACCGCGTCGGCAGCGGTGGTCACGCCGATCGCCGAAAGGCAGGCGTCCGCCATACCTCGTACCGGCGCGCCGCCGACGATCGGGGACAGCCCGACCACCGGAGCGGCGGTGCTGCGAACGGCGGCGGCGATGCCCGGGACCTCGAGGATCACGCCGATCGACACGACCGGGTTGCTCGGCGCGAACAGCACCACGTCGGCCTCGGCGATCGCCTCCCGCACCCCGGGCGCGGGCTTGGCCGAAGCGACGCCACGCAGCTCGAACCGGGTGGCCGGCACCTGCGCGCGAAGCCGCACCCACCACTCCTGGAAGTGCATCGACGTGCCGTCGTCGAGATGGACGTGCGTCTCGATCGAGTCGTCAGTAGCCGGGACGACAGTGATCCCGGTCCGCCACCGCTCGCACAGCCAGGCGGTCGCCGTCGACAGCGAGACGCCGTCAGCGAGCCAGCTGCTCCGGATCAGGTGGGTCGCGAGGTCGAGGTCGCCGAGCCCGAACCACGACGGCACCAGAGGCTCCGCCGCGTTGACCGCCTGGGCGTACGACGCGAGCTCGTCGCGCACGCGGAAGGTCTCGCCGTCGCGACCCCACCCCCGCTCCGGGCTGATCCCGTCGCCCAGCGTGTAGACGACACTGTCGAGATCGGGACAGATCCGAAGCCCGAGGATCGTCATGTCGTCGCCGGTGTTGACGATCGCGGTCACGTCGTGGCCGAGAGTGCGCAGGCCGCGCAGGAAGCGGGCACCGCCGATCCCGCCGCACAACACCGTCACGCGCACGTCGCGCAGTCTTTCGTATCCGCCGCGGCTCCTCGGCGCGTAGGGTTCTCAACCAACGGAACCGGATCAGGGGAGCCAGGGTGGAAAGCGAGACCTTCAGCGAGCCGATCTCTTTGCGCAGCCGGCTGGATGCGCTGGTGGTGGCTCCGGCCGCAGGTGCCGACTCGGGGCTTCCGGTGGCGCCCGTCGTCGCCGCTTCGCTGTCCGGCCTGCGCGCCGAGATGACCGGTCTCGAGGAACGTCTCGCGGCGATCGAGGACACGGTCGACGCGCTTGCCGAGCGGCTCGAGTCGCGGATCGTGTCCCTCGACGACCGGCTGGCGGCGCTGATGCAGTCCATCAGCTCCGAGCGGGCCGCCGCCGGCCAGCATCGGGAGCGGACCACCGAGGCGCTGCAGGAGCAGGCGTCGGCGCTCGACGAGTGGGCCGAAGCGGTCCGGGCCGGCCTCGAGGACCTCGGTGACGCGGTGGCGAGCAGCCTCGGCACGCTCGGCGAGCAGCTGCAGGACCCGGCTGCGCGCGAGGCGGATCGTCGCCACCTCGAGGCGATGTTGACCGAGGTCATGACGGCCGTGGACGAGGCGACCCGGCCGATCGACGACCAGCTGGCGTCGATGCACGGCGGCATCCTCGACGGCTTCGCGGCGGCACGGGACCGGTTGCTCGAAGACCTCGGGGGCACCCTCGAGGCCCTCGAGCGTGCAACGGTCGCGACCCGCGACGATGTGGACAACCAGCTCAACGAGCTGCGCAGCGACTTTGCCGACGCGATCGACGAGATGCGCGAGCACGTCGAGAAGTCGGTGGAGACCTCGGCCGAGAGCGTCGCCGGGGCACTCGCGGACATGCAAGGGGAGTGGCGGCCGCGCGTCGAGGCCGTCGTGGAGGACGGGCGTACCGCCGCGCGGAGCGTGCTCGAAGAGGTGCAGGCCGAAGTGCAGCGGGCCATGGCCGACCTCCGCGATGCCCTGGACGGCCAGGTCGGTGCGATCGGTACGGTCACCGGCTACCTGAGCGGCGGCACGGACCGCCTCGTCGCCGCCGGACAGTCACTCCTCGCCTATCTCGGCGAGCGTGACCGGATGCTCGAACGTGAGCGGGACCGGATGCTCCACGAGGTGCTCGAGGAGTTCGCCGAGGGGCTCTCGCCGCGCGAGCGACGGGCGGTGGCCAGCCGTGTCGGCGAAGCCGTGGATCGGCGCCGCGACGCTCGGGATGCCGCCAGGTTCCGCAAGGCCGCCCCTCCCGAGCCCGAGATTCCGCCGGTTCCGTCGTTGGTGGCGAGGCTCGACGAGCCGCTCCCCGAGCCCGGACCGCTCCGAACGGCGGCGCCGGTGCGACGCTCCTCGCTGCGGCCGGCAGCCAAGCCCGCCGCCTCGAAATCGGCAGCGCCCGCGAAGCGGACCACGGCACCGGCGAAGCGGTCGACCGCCACCAAGCGGACGTCGGCGAAGCCGGCAGCTCCGGCGAAAAAGCCTGTTGCAGCAAGGAAATCCGTCACCAAGAAGGCGACATCGGCGCCCCGCCGTACGGTGAAGAAGACGGCTCCGCCGGTCCCTGCTCCCGAGGTCCCGAGCGTCCCCGAGGCGACTGCCGACGAGTCCTAGCCCAGGTCGGGAGTTTCAGCAATTACCACCACCCCCCTTGACTTTCGGGCTACGACGCGCATGTAATTCCACCCGTGTCATTTCCCCGGACACGCCGAGCCTCGCGAGCCGCCGGATCGGCCGCGAGCAGTGACGTGGAGGCAACATGACCGAGCCGTTCGTAGTCCTGGGCCCTGAGGACGAGACGCTGCCGCTGCCCTGGCAGGTCGAGGCGCTGTGCGCGCAGACCGATCCCGAGGCCTTCTTCCCGGAGAAGGGCGGTTCGACCCGTGAGGCCAAGCGGGTGTGCGGCCGCTGCGACGTTCGAGGCGAGTGCCTGACCTACGCGCTGGCCCACGATGAGCGCTTCGGCATCTGGGGAGGTCTTTCCGAGCGTGAGCGCCGCAGGCTGAAGCGCCGCGTCGTCTGACACCGCACTCGGCGCGGGGTCGGCTGCAATAGGCTCCTGAGGCCGGTCGACCCGGCTCTCTCCTATGTCTGCGACCTCACGTTCCCGGCACCCGGGCCACATCGTCACCGCGGTCGTGCTGTGCCGGGACAACGCGAAGCTGCTGGCCAAGACGCTCGATGCGATCGAGTCCCAGGACCGCGCTCCCGACCACGTCGTGGCGATCGACCTGGGCAGCAGCGACCGTTCGGTGTCCGTTGCGGCCAACCGGCTCGGCGTCGAGCAGGTTGCCGCGTTCGAGGTCCCGGTCGGCACGTCGTACGCCGTGCAGACCGGCCTGGAGCTGGTCACCCGTCGGGCCGACCGTCGAGGCCGTGACGACGCGCCGCTCGAGTGGATCTGGGTGCTGCACGACGACAGCGCGCCGGACCCCGGCGCCCTCGACGAGCTGTTGCTCCGGGTCAGCCACTCGCCGTCGGTGTGGCTCGCCGGCCCGAAGGTTCGGGACTGGGACGACAAGCTGCTCGTGCGGGCCGGACTGACGATCGACGCGGCGGGCAACATCGACACCGGCGTGGACCGCCACGAGCCCGACCAGGGCCAGCTGGACGACGTGGACGAGGTCCTCGCGGTCGGGATCGCCGGTTCGCTGATCCGGCGCGACGTGTGGGACCAGCTGGGCGGCTACGACGAGACGTGGTCGGAGTACGGCGCGGACATCGATCTGGGCTGGCGGGTCAACGCCGCCGGCGGCCGCGTGGTGGTCGTCCCCCGCGCGGTGCTGAGGCACGCGGGTGCGGGCTGTCCGGGTGACCAGCCGACCGGCCCCGCGGTCCGCGCTCAGGCGACCCGTCGTCGCAACGGCATGCAGATCGTCCTGGCCAACACGGCGGGCTGGCTCGTGCCGCTGCTCCTCGTCCGCTACGTCGTCGTCGGACTGCTTCACGCGCTCGCGCTCGTGGTGTTGTCGCGACGGCCACGTGACGCCGCGGCCGAGCTCGTCGCGATAGGGCAGGTGCTCGGCGCCCCCAATGCGATCGTTGCGGCGCGGCGCGCGCGCGCAGCCAACCGTGAGGTCTCGCACGGCGACCTGCGCCGCCTGTTCCCGCCGGCGGGCCGATGGGTCGCGGCGATGCTGAGCGTCCGCGCCCACTCCACCGCCCCGGCCGACGCACCGGTCATCCGACGTCGCCGGGTCGCGGTCGAGTCGGGGCCGGTCTCCGACGAAGCAGAGTCACTCGGCGACGAGCTCAGCGCCTTCGGCGAGTTCTTGCGGCGCCCGGCTTCCCTGCTGTTGATCGTGATGGCGCTGCTCGCGATCGTGGCCAACCGGCACAACCTGTCCGGCGACCTCCACGGCGGCCGGCTGCTCCCCGCTCCCGCGGGCGCCGGCGACCTGTGGTCGTCCTATCTCAACGCGTGGCATCCCTCGGGTGTCGGCTCGACGTCCCCGGCACCGGCATCGACGGCGCTGCTGGCCCTGCTCTCCTCGATCCTGCTCGGCAAGGTCTGGCTCGCCATCGACGTGCTGTTCCTCGGCGCGGTTCCGCTGGCAGCGGTCTCCGCCTTCACGTCGCTGCGGGCGTTCACGACCGCGGTGCGCGTCAGGGTCTGGGCGTCGGTCGTCTACGCACTGCTCCCCGCGGTGACCGGCGCGGTCGCGACCGGTCGCGTCGACGTGGTGGTGGGCGCAATCGTGCTGCCGCGCATCGTCCGGGGGATCTTCGTCGCCTGGACGCCGGACGCGCCCGGCACGCTGCGGGGGCGGTGCGTGCGGGCGGGGCTCTGGCTGGCGATCGGTGCCGCATTCGCGCCGCTGCTGTGGGTGATTGCGGCGGTGGTGTGCGTGACAGTCGTCGCAGCGGCCTACACCGCTTTTTCCGGCGACGCCGTCGATTCGACCGAGGCGGCGATGCCGGTTCTCGACCGCCTGATGGCGGCCGGCGTGATCCTCGCCGTGCCGCTGCTCGTCCTCCTTCCCTGGTCGCTCAGCGTGATCGCGCACCCGAGTCTGCTGTTCTCTGGTGTCGGCCTCCCGGAGTTCTACGGAGCGCGGAACCCGCCGTCCGGCATCTCTCTCGCGCTGCTGCGGGCAGGTGGCTCCGGACAGCCGCCGTTCTGGGTGGGCATCCCGATCGTCGCGGCGGTGGTGCTCGGGCTGCAACGGGACAGCAGGGTCGCGGCGGCGCGAATCGGCGCAGCGGTCTTCGTGCTCGGCCTGGCGATTGCGATCCTGCAGACCAGGGGCGCGGCGGTGACCACCGGCTTCCCCACCACGCGGCACTGGCCCGGCCTCGCGCTGCTGGTCGCCGGCGCGGGAGCGTTGCTGGTCGCCGTCGTCGCGGCGGTGGGTGCCCGGCCGGCGCTGCGCGACCAGAGCTTCAGCTGGCGACAGCCCGCTGCGGTCGTCGTCGTCGGCCTCGCGCTCGTGTCGACCGTCACGATGGTCGGCACCTGGCTGGTCAAGGGCGGCGCCCACCCGCTTCGGGGGGGCGATCCGACGGTGCTGCCGGCGTACGTCCAGGCCGAGCTCGACGTGTCGACAACCAGCCGCGCGCTCATCCTCGAGGGCACCAACCACTCGGTGCGCTACGCCCTCGTGCGCAGCTCGGACGGGCCCCACCTGGGAGTCAGCGACCTGCCGCTCACCAGCGGCGGGGCGACGAAGGTCGCGGGGGCACGCCTCGCCGCAGCCGTGCGCGACCTGGTTGCCGCCCGCCCGGGGGCAGCTGCCGAGCTCGTGCCGCTCGGCGTGAGCTACATCGTGGCCCCTGCGGTGACGGCGAAGACCATCGCGCCGGAGCTGGGTCAGGCGCCCACGCTGACCGTCATCCCGGTTCCGGGCGCCACCGTCTGGCACTCGACGATCGCGACCGGTGAGCTCACCGTGTTGTCCGGTGCCGATGTCGCGATCGCGCAAGGCGGCGGAACTCCGAGCACAGCGCCCCAGGTGTTGCGCATCGGCGGTGGTCAGGCGAGCCCGACGGCAGCCGTGTCGCCCTCGGCGCAGGACCGGCTGCTGGTCATGGCCGAGCCGGCCTCGCCCCACTGGAAGGCGACGGTGGACGGCCACGCGCTCACGTCGAGGCAGGCATACGGATGGGCGCAGGCCTGGGAGCTGCCGAAGGGTGGCGGGCATCTTGCGATCAGCTATGACAGCGGCTCGCGTCATTGGTGGCTCCTCATCGAGCTGCTGTTCATGATCGGCGTGCTCCTGTTTGGGGCAGGCGCCGGATCGCAGCCTCGCCGGCGGGGGCACGTGTGAGACGCGACGCTCCGGTCTTCGCCGCCGCCGTGGTCATCGCGGTGCTGGTCTCGTTCTTCACGGGCGCGACGGCAGCGCATCGCAAGGTGGTGTCGGCCGGGACGGCACCGGTCACCGGCCGCACGTTGGTGTGTCCGGTGATCAACGGGCTGCCCCTGCACACGACGGCGTCGGGCGTCGTGGCCGATGTCGGCGCGGCGTTGTCACCTCCGGTGCGCGGCGCGGGCACCGTGACCGCAACGGTCCTGGCCGGGATCGGCAAGTCTCCGGCCAGGAAGCTGCGCCCGGCGCCGACGGCGGCGGTGCACAGCAAGGCCAACGTGAGCCAGGCCGTCGCGATCACCGCAACCGGAACGATCGCAGGCACGGTGGTCGCCGACGGGGTCAGCGAAACCTCGTCCGGCCGGTATCGCGCGCTCGCCGGCGGCGGCTGCCTCGCGCCGCAGACCGACTGGTGGTTCGCCGGCGGCAACGGCAGGCTCGGTTTCACCGACCGGCTGATCCTTGCGAACCCGTCGAACAGCCAGGCCAACGTCGCCGTGACGGTGTGGACCCCGCACGGGGTCGACGCACCGCCCCGGCTCGCCGACATTCGGATCCCGCCGCTGTCCCGCCAGAGCATCGGCATCCTCGCCGTCGCGCCGGACATCGACACCGTCGCGATGCACGTACATGCGGAGAGTGGCGCGGTGACGGCCGCGATCGTGGACCGGCGCAGCTCCGGGCTTAACTCCAACGGTGGCGACCTCGTCCCGCCGACGTTGCCGCCCAACCGGCACCAGGTCGTCGCCGGTCTGCCCGCGGGCACCGGTACGCGCACGCTCGTGGTCGCAAACCCGGGAACCTCGGACACGACCGTCACCGTGAAGGTGGTCACGGCGCAGGGTGAGTACACGCCCTCGAGCGTCAAGCCGATCGACGTCGGTCCCGGCCGGACTGCGACGGCGGACCTGACGAAGGCGTTCGGCACGGGCAGTGGTGCGGTCGTGGTTGACAGCGATCATCCGGTGCTCGCCCAGGTCCGCACCATGATCGTTCCGTCCGGGCCCAAGCTCCGGCCGGATCTGTCCTGGGCAGCTGCGACCCAACCGCTGAGCGGCCCGGCGGCGGTTGCCATCGGGCGCGATCCGGATGGCGGGGTGTGCGTGCTGATGCTGAGCGCTCCGGAAGGAGATGCCTCCGTCCGGATCACCACGCCGTCGGGCGGGGACCAGGTCGTGCACGTCGACGCGCGGCACAGCGTGTCCGTCGACATCACCGACACGGTCCGTGCCAAGTCGGGTGACTGGCCGTTCGTGGTGACTCCGATCGGCGACGCGCCGGTCTACGCCACGCGTCAGCTCTACTTCTCCGGCGCGCACGGCGCGCTGGTGACCACCGAGCCGATCGCGCCGCTGCCGAGCCCGATCCCGTTGCCGCGCGTGCGCCAGGACCCCCGGATCGCGGTCCGGTAGCCGTCGTACGTCGCTGAGCTATTCGCCGTCGGGTTCGCCGAAGCCTGGATCGACCACGTCGGGGGAGAGCCCGAGATAGTTCGAGATCACGTGGACCACGATGTCGTGCACCAGGTCTTCGAGGTCTTCGGCGTCGCGTGCCCGCAGCTCGATCGGTTTGCGGTAGAGGACGATGTGGGTCTTCTGTGCCCCGTGCGCAGGCACGATCTGGGCGAGCAGGACGCCGCCCGACTCGATTGCCCCTTCCGCGGCCACCTGGTCGAGGACCGCATCCGCCGGAGGCACCAGATCGACCGCGAACTCGACGTCCGCGAGCTGGTGGCGCCAACGGTGCTCGACGTGCTCAACCGCCTCGCTCGCGATCCGGTCGAAGCGGTCGCCGGGGGAGACCGCCAGCGGCACGGATCGCGGGGCGAGCGCGCCCCGGACGCCGCGCCCGTGACGGTCACGCCGCATGGCCACCGCGATCGTGCCTCACGGGCGAAGCGTACGGCGCGCCGTCAGGCCGGGAGCGTCGAAACAAGCCTTCGCGACACGGGCGTCGGTGATGGCCTAGCGACGGTGCACGCGAGTACCGTCGCGGCGTGAGCCCTCTGCGCCGCTGCTCGCGGACCGCCTGCGGCCGCCCTGCGGTCGCCACGCTCACCTATGCCTATTCCGACTCCACCGCGGTGGTCGGCCCGCTGGCCACCTATGCGGAGCCCCACTCGTACGACCTGTGCGACGCTCACGCCGACCGGCTTACCGCCCCCCGAGGCTGGGAGGTGGTGCGCCTCGATGTCGACGTCGACTCCGCGATGCCGGGCGAGGACGACCTCGCTGCACTTGCCGAGGCGGTGCGCGAGGCGGCGCGTCCCGCGCCCGAGGTAGCCGTGACCGTGCCCCCCGACCCGGGGGAGCCTGGTCGGCGGGGCCACCTGCGCGTCATCCCGCCAACCGCCTAGCAGCCCGGCCTGTCCGGTTTGTCCTAGAAACGCCGGCTTCTCAAGGTCCGGGCCGCGATCGCCGATGTACGTCGGGTCCCAGCCGATCCACCCCCCGGTGCCCACCTGGAGGCTTCCCCATGAAGTCCGTTGACGCTGCCACGCTCGAGCTGCGCGGATCTGCGCCGTCGCTCACCCGCCCCGGTGCCCGGGCCGGCCAGCGCTGCGGGTCGTGCGGCAGTGAGCGCGTCACCTCTCTCGCGATGACCCTGACCGACGGGACCCCCGTCTCCTTCCGCTCCTGCCATGACTGCGAGCACCGGGTCTGGGCCGACGCCGCCGGGGCGATGGACTTCGCGGACGTGCTCGTCCGCACTGCCAAGCGCTGACCGAGCAGGCGCTTAGCGGCCACTTGGCGCGGGTAACGTCGGGCCGCGATGACTAGCAGCCGACTCGACGCGATCGTCAAGGCCTACGACGTCCGGGGCGTCGTCCCGGACGAGCTCGACGAACCGACGGCGCGCAGTCTGGGCGCGGCATTCGTCCGGCTGCTCGGCGCACCGCGCATCGTCACCGCGCACGACATGCGGGACTCCTCCCCGGGGCTGGCAGCGGCGTTCGCCGAAGGCGCGACGGCGCAGGGTGCCGACGTCGTCGAGGCCGGGCTCGCCTCGACGGACCTCCTCTACTACGCGTCCGGAACGCTCGACGTACCGGGGGCGATGTTCACGGCCAGCCACAACCCGGCTCGCTACAACGGGATCAAGATGTGCCGGGCGGGTGCCGCGCCGATCGGTCTGGAGAGCGGGCTGGCCGACATCCGCGACCTCGCGGCCGCAGGGGTGCCCGACGCAGCCGGCTCGTCCGGCAGGGTCTGCCAACGCCAGCTGCTCGACGACTACGCCGACTACCTGATCGACCTGGTTCCGGGGATGCGAGACATCCGGCCGCTTCGGGTCGTCGTCGACGCCGGTAACGGGATGGGCGGGCTCACCGTCCCGAAGGTGTTCGAAACGCTGCCGATCGAGCTGACCGCCATGTACTTCGAGCTCGACGGCAGCTTCCCCCACCACGAGGCGAACCCGATCGACCCGGCCAACCTGCGCGACCTGCAGGAGCGAGTGCGTTCCGACGGCGCCGACGTCGGGCTTGCCTTCGACGGTGATGCCGACCGTTGCTTCGTGGTGGACGAGCGGGGCGAGATCGTGTCCCCCTCGGTGCTGACGGCGCTCATCGCGGATCGCGAGCTCGGAAAGGAGCCGGGTGCGACGGTCATTCACAACCTGATCACCTCCCACGCAGTGCCGGAGCTGGTGCGCGAACGTGGTGGCGTTCCGGTGCGCACCCGGGTCGGTCACTCCTACATCAAGGCGGAGATGGCGAGGACCGGCGCGGTGTTCGGTGGCGAGCACTCCGGACACTTCTACTTCCGGGACTTCTGGCGTGCCGACTCCGGCATGCTCGCCGCGCTCCACGTGCTGGCCGCGCTCGGCAACCAGGACGATCGCCGGGACCGTTCGCTGTCCGAGCTGCTGGCGACGTACGCCCGTTACGCCGGGTCCGGAGAGGTCAACAGCGAGGTCGCCGACACCGCGTCGGCGCTGGCCGCGGTACGCAGCGAGTTCGCGGGTCGCGACGGCGTCTCCGTCGACGAGCTCGACGGGCTGACGGTCGACTTCGGCGACGGCTCGTGGTTCAACGTCAGGCCCTCCAACACCGAGCCCCTGCTGCGGCTGAACGTCGAGGCGCCCGACGAGGCGACGATGGCGAAGCTGCGCGACGAGGTGCTCGACGTCATCCGCCGGTAGGGCGCTGCGGCAGTAGGCTCACGCCCCGTGAACCTTGACCCGGCGCTGCTCGAGATCCTGGCCTGTCCGAACTGCCGCGCCGAGCTGCGCGTCGACGAGGCGGCGGCCGAACTGGTGTGCACCGGGTGCGGCTACGCCTACCCCGTACGGGACGACATTCCCGTGCTGCTGATCGACGAGGCCCGCAAGCCCGACGCCTGATTCAGTGTCGATGACGGAGGACCCGCTCGACCGGCTGGACGACGTCGCCGCGCTGGCGGCGACCGACCCGTCGGAGATGCTCCGCGCGACGGCGACCGCCGCTGCGCAGGTCCGCTCGTCGCTGAGCGCGGTCCTCGAGGCGCCCCTCGACGCGTTGGACCTCGACACCCGCCCGCGCGCGATCGTCGTCGCCGGAATGGGCGGCTCCGGCGTCTCGGGCGACGTTCTCGCCGCCCTGTGCGTCGACGCCTGCCCGATTCCGGTGGTCGTGCATCGGGGCTACGGCCTGCCCGGCTGGGTCGGCGCCGCCGACCTCGTCATGGCCTTGTCGTGCTCCGGGTCGACCGAAGAGACGCTGAGCAGCGCGACCGAGGCGGCTCGACGCGGTGCGCGGCTGCTCGGCGTCACGGCCGTCGACTCACCACTCGACCTTCGAGTGAGGGACGCGCGGGGCGTGGTCGTGCCGGTCACGACGCAGGTGGCGCCACGGGCGACGATGTGGGCGGTCGCGGTGCCGTTGCTCGTCGTGGCCCAGCGGGCCGGGCTGCTCGACCTCGGCCCGTCGTACGCCGACGTGGAGGCGGCCGCGACGCGCTTGGAGTCGATCGCGTCGACCTGCCGGCCGGACCGTGAGTCGTTCGTGAACCCGGCCAAGACGTTGGCCGCCGAGCTGATCGGCACCCTTCCGATGGTCTGGGGAGGCGGCCAGGTCGGTCCGGTTGCGGCGCTGCGTACCGCCTGTCAGCTGAACGAGAACGCCAAGCTTCCCGCGGTCTGGGGCGCGCTGCCAGAGGCGCACCACAACCAGTCGGTCGCGCTCGACGGCGCGATGGCCGCAGGCCGGTCCGATGACGACATCTTTCGTGACCGGGTCGAGGAGGAGGAGGCGCTGCGGCTGCGGCTGGTGCTGCTGCGTGACGACGACGGTTCCTCGCTCGCGGCGCACCGGGCAGCGGCATCTGCGACCATCGCGCAGTCGCGCGGCATCGCGCTGTCGGTCCTGCCCGCGGAGGGCGGCAGTCCGGTCGAACGGCTCGCCTCGCTGATCGGGGTGATCGACTTCGCGACGGTCTACCTCGCGCTCGCCAACGGCATCGACCCCACGCCCATCTCCCCGATCGTCGAGCTCAAGGCGCGTCTCGCCGCGGACCACTAACCTTGTCGGGACCCAGTCTTCCCCCGATCTGGCATCACCCGTTCTAGGAGCCCCGATGGACTACCGCGTCGCTGATCTTGCGCTGGCCGACTTCGGTCGCAAGGAGATCTCCTTGGCTGAGCACGAGATGCCCGGGCTGATGGCGATGCGGGCTGAGTACGGCGCGGCGCAGCCGCTCGCCGGCGCCAGGATCACCGGCTCGCTCCACATGACGATCCAGACGGCTGTCCTGATCGAGACGCTGGTCGCGCTCGGTGCCGAGGTCCGCTGGGCCTCCTGCAACATCTTCTCGACGCAGGACCACGCGGCGGCCGCGGTCGTCGTCGGTCCGAACGGCACGGTCGACGCGCCCGCCGGCGTGCCCGTGTTCGCGTGGAAGGGCGAGACGCTCGAGGAGTACTGGGAGTGCACCGAGAAGGCGCTGCTCTGGCCTGACGGGCAGAGCCCGAACATGTTGCTCGACGACGGTGGTGACGCGACCCTGCTCGTGCACAAAGGTGTCGAGTTCGAGAAGGCCGGCAGCGTTCCGGATGCCTCGACCGCGGACTCCGAGGAGTACGCCGTGATCCTGCGGCTGCTCGCCAAGTCGCTGGCGGAGGACCCGACCCGGTGGGCGACGGTCTCGGGCGCGATCAAGGGCGTCACCGAGGAGACGACGACGGGCGTGCACCGGCTCTACCAGATGCACGAGCGCGGCGAGCTGCTGTTCCCCGCGATCAACGTCAATGACTCCGTGACCAAGTCGAAGTTCGACAACAAGTACGGCTGCCGTCACTCGCTTGTCGACGGAATCAACCGCGGGACCGACGTGCTGATCGGGGGCAAGGTCGCTGTCGTCTTCGGCTACGGCGACGTCGGCAAGGGCTGCGCGGAGTCGCTGCGCGGTCAGGGCGCTCGCGTGATCGTCACGGAGATCGACCCGATCTGCGCGTTGCAGGCCGCGATGGACGGTTTCCAGGTCCTCACCCTCGAAGACGTCGTCGAGACCGCCGACATCTTCGTGACGGCCACCGGCAACTTCAACATCATCAAGGCCTCCGACATGGCCCGGATGAAGCAGGGCGCCATCGTCGGCAACATCGGGCACTTCGACAACGAGATCGACATGGCCGGACTCGCGGCGCTGCCCGGCGTCCGCTGCGTGAACATCAAGCCGCAGGTCGACGAGTGGGTGTTCGCGGACGGCCACTCGATCATCGTGCTCAGCGAAGGTCGCCTGTTGAACCTCGGAAACGCCACCGGTCACCCGTCGTTCGTGATGAGCAACTCCTTCACGAACCAGACGATCGCGCAGGTGGAGCTGTTCACGAAGACCGACGAGTACCCCATCGGCGTGCACGTGCTCCCGAAGCACCTCGACGAGAAGGTCGCCCGGCTCCACCTCGACGCGCTCGGTGTCAAGCTGACGACACTCACCCAGGAGCAGGCGGACTACATCGGCGTCTCTATCGACGGCCCGTTCAAGAGCGACGCATACCGCTACTGAACGACGACCTCGATGCCCGGTCGCCGTGCCAGCCGACGGGCAACCCGGGACAGCTGTCGCTCCACCCGGCGCCGGAGATCGGCCGCCTCGGCCGCGCTCAGGTCGGGCGGCGCGTAGACGAGCAGCGAACGCTCGTCCACGACGACGAGCGGCCCTCCGTGGGTCCCGGATCCGTTCACGGAGTGCAGCGTGCCTGCCGATCCCGACCGGAAGCCGGCCGGCGCAGTCCTCGGCGCCCGGGCTGTGGACGGTGCGTCCCGATGTCACGATGGTGGGGTGAAGGCGCGTGTGCTGGTCGTCGACGACGACCCCGCGCTGTCCGAGATGCTCGGCATCGTCCTGCGCAACGAAGGCTTCGAGCCGTCGTTCGTCGGGGACGGTGACGGCGCTCTCGAGGCGTTCCGCGCCACCAAGCCGGACCTGGTCCTGCTCGACCTGATGCTGCCGGGCACGGACGGCTTGGACGTGTGTCGCGCGATCCGGGCCGAGAGCGGCGCTCCGATCGTGATGCTCACCGCACGAAGCGACACGGTCGATGTGGTGATCGGGCTCGAAGCGGGCGCGGACGACTACGTCGTCAAGCCGTTCAAGCCCAAGGAGCTCGTGGCCAGGATCAGGGCCCGGCTGCGTCACAACGAGGACGCCGTGGGCCAGGTCCTCACAATCGGCGATGTCTCCATCGACGTCTCAGGGCACGTGGTGAGTCGTGACGGCGGACCGATCGCGCTGACTCCGCTCGAGTTCGACCTGCTCGTCGCGCTCGCCCGCAAGCCACGCCACGTGTTCACCCGGGACCAGCTGCTCGAACAGGTGTGGGGTTACCGCCACGTCGCCGACACCAGGCTGGTCAATGTCCACGTGCAGCGGCTGCGGGCGAAGGTGGAGCGCGACCCGGAGCACCCGGAGGTCGTGGTGACCGTGCGGGGGGTGGGTTACAAGGCCGGGCCTACGTGACCGGTCGATCCGCCGTGGTGGGCACGCCGGTGAAGATCGCCGGCGCGGTCCGCCACCGGTGGCGAGCGTCGCTGCAGACCCGGGTCGTGGCGACCACGCTCGTCCTGTCGGGAACGGTCAGCGTCGGAATCGGCGCGACGATCCTGCACCAGGTGCGAAGCGGCCTGCTCGGCTCGGCGACCCGCTCGGCGCAGAGCCAGCTCAGCACCGGCGTGGAGCGTGCACAGGACCAGTTCCTCGCGCTGCCCAGTGACGACGCCAACGCCGTCGAGCGCACCGCCTACGCCGTGGTCACCGAGCTCTCCGGTGACCAGGGTGACCACGCCGTGGTCATGTTGCCCTCGAGTCCGGGCTTCGCGTCCTACGGCCCGGCGGCCGCGGTCGGCGCGATCCGGCCGGAGCTGCAACGGGCGGTGAGCCGCTCGGACCACGAGGCGTGGCAGTTCACCAGGATGCCCAGCGGCTCGCACTACGTGTCGGCGTTGGTGATCGGGGCACCGGTCCAGGCATCGACGGTGCGTTACCAGCTCTACTACCTGTTCCCGTTGAGTCGGCAGGCCGAGACCCTGAACCTGGTCGAGCGGACCATGCTGTTCGCGGGCGCCGCGCTGGTGCTGCTGCTCGTCGGGATCGCTGCCGTTGTCACCCGTCAGGTGGTGCGTCCGGTGCGGCAAGCGGCGGCGACCGCGGAGCGACTTGCTGCCGGCCGGCTCAAGGAGCGGATGCAGGTGCGCGGCGAGGACGATCTGGCGACACTGGCCGCGTCGTTCAACCGGATGGCTGACACGCTGCAGCAGCAGATCTCCCAGCTGCGCGAGCTGTCCCGGCTGCAGCGGCGGTTCGTCGCCGACGTGTCGCACGAGCTGCGCACCCCGATCACGACGATCCGGATGGCAGCCGACGTCCTGCACGACTCGAGCTCCGATCTGCCGCCCGAGCTGACCCGTTCTTCGGAGTTGTTGCAGGCGCAGCTCGACCGCTTCGAGTCGTTGCTGTCGGACCTGCTCGAGATCAGCCGGTACGACGCGGGGGCAGCGATGCTCGAGGCAGAACCGATCGATCTCGTGCAGCTGGTGAGTCAGGTCATCCGTCTCGCGACTCCACTGTCCGACAACCGGCACGCGCCGATCGTCGCCGACCTGCCGCCCGAGCCAGTCGTCGTCGACGTCGACGCGCGCCGGATCGACCGGGTGCTGCGCAACCTGGTGGTCAACGCTGTCGAGCACGGCGAGGGTCAGCCGGTCGAGGTACGGCTGCGTGCCGGCGAGGACGGTGTCGCGATCACCGTTCGTGACCGCGGGGTCGGGCTGCGCCCCGGAGAGGCCGCGCTCGTGTTCGGTCGGTTCTGGCGCGCGGATCCGTCGCGGGCCCGCACGAGCGGCGGCACCGGGCTCGGTCTCGCGATCGCGCTCGAGGACGTCCAGCTGCACGGCGGCTGGCTGCAGGCGTGGGGCGAACCGGGCCTCGGCTCGCTGTTCCGGGTGACCTTGCCGTGGCACGTCGGCGGCACGCTGGTCACCTCGCCGCTTCCCCTCGAGCCCGACGACGCAGGATCGGTGACCGAGTCCGTACCGGCCGGGTCACCGTGAGACGCCGGTTGGCCTGGTGCGGCGTGCTCGTGGCGACACTTGCCGGCTGTGCCGGTGTCCCGGACTCCGGACCGCTGCATCTCGGTCGACCGGTGGCCCCCGCGGGAGGAGGCCTGACGGATGCGACCGTACGCGAGGTGCCGGCGGGTCCGCTCCCCGGCGCGAGCCGGGTCGAGCTGGTGACCGGCTTCCTGCGGGCGATGATCGACAGCGACGACGACTACGGGGTCGCCCGGAGCTACCTCGCTCCCGGCACGACCTGGAACACGAGCGCCGGCCTCACCGTCTACGCCGACCCGGCTCGGGTCGCGAAAGGGTCCTCCGGTGCCGTGATGGTGCAGGCGAAGCGGCTCGGGACCATCGGGCCTCGCGGTGCCTTCCGGGTCGCGCCCGGCAGCGTGACCGAGCTGTTCGGTCTGGCCCGGCGCGACGGGCAATGGCGGATCAACCGGCTCGCGCCGGGCGTGCTGTTGTCCGCCAACGATGCCGAGCGGCTGCTGCAACCGGCCTCGCTGTACTTCCTGACCCCAGACGGCCGGCGGGTGGTTCCCGAGCCGGTGCTCGAGCCGCCGCAGGAGCCGGGCCTCGCGACGACGCTGATGCGTGCGCTGGTCAGCGGCCCTGGCCCGTCGGTCGCCCCCGGGGTGCGTACCGCGATACCTCGCGGGACCTCGCTACTGGGCAACGTCCCGATCAGTACCGAAGGGGTTGCCGAGGTCGACCTTTCCGCCAACGCGCGCCAGGTCACGTCTGCGCAGCTGGTCCGGCTGTCGGCGCAGGTGGTGTGGACGTTGCGCCAGCTGACCTCCGTGAGCGCCGTGCGGCTGCTGGTCAACGGTGATGCGCTGACCGCGCCGGGGGTGCCGGCCCTGCAGCCGGTGCACTCCTGGCCGCAGTTCGATCCCGCGGTTCCGCCGGGCAGCACCGGCTCGTTGCTCGTGCATCGCGGCGGGGTGATCGGCTCCGGCACCACCGTGCCCCGTGCGCTTGCCGGCACGGGCCTGTCCTATGCCGTACGAGACAGCGATGGCACCACCGTCGCCGCCGTACGCGGGAACGGGACCATCCGCGAGCTCGCGACGGCAGCCGCGACCAGCGCCACGCTGACGGTGCGGCTGCGCGCTCCGGGCCTCACCAACCCGTCGTTCGCCCCCGACGGGCGGCTGTTCGTCGCGGCGGGGGAGGCGTTGTACGCCCTGCCTCGTACCGGGCGGGCGCTGCCGGTGGCCCTCCCCGCCGACCTCGCCGGCACGTCGATCCGAGCCGTGGCGGTGTCCAGAGACGGGGCCCGGGTCGCGATGGTGCTGGCGAACGGATCGCTCGTGGTCGCGATGCTGAGCGGCAGCGCCGCGCACCCGTCGCTTCGGGCGTCCCGGCGGGTGCTGCCGGCAGCGGACCACGCGGCGGGGGTGGCGTGGCTCAACGCCGGGGAGCTGGTGACCACCATCGCTCGTGAGGGGCGCCGCGACGTCGTGGAGGTGGGCCTGGACGGCTTCCAGATGCAGTCGCTCTCTGCGCCTGGCATGCCCGGCGATCTGGACTGGGTTGCCGCCTCGCCGGGACAGCACGTGCTGGCGAGCGGTCCGGGCGGCACCTGGCAGCTCGTCGGCCACCGCTGGGGACGACTGTCCACCGGCACCCAACCGTCGTACGCCGGCGGGTAGCCCGCGGCCCACGATGGCCGGATGCCGCTGCTGGACCTGATCTGCCCGAGTGCGTGCGAAGGCTGTGGGGCGCCTCGAGGTCCGGCGTGTCCGCGATGTCGGCAGGCGCTGTCGATGCCCGCGCAGCGGCACCGACCGACCCCTTGCCCCGTCGGCCTGCCGCCGTTGTGGGTGGCGGCGCGCTACGACGGTTCGACCCGCCAGCTGTTGCTCGCGTTCAAGGAGCGCGGGGCGGTGGGGGTGGCGGCAGCGCTCGCGCCCGCCCTGGCGCAGGCCGTCCGGTGCGCGGTCGGCGGGGAGCCCGTGGCACGCCTGCTGCTCGTGCCGGCGCCGTCCGCACGCGGAGCAGTCCGGGCACGTGGCGACGACGTCGTGTTTCTGCTCGCTTCGCGGACCGCCCGGCTGCTCCGGTCGGCCGGGCTCGGATGCCGTGCGGTCGCCGCGCTGTCGCAGCGGCGGCACGTCGCCGACTCGGCCGGGCTGTCCGCGGCAGCTCGGGCGGCGAACCTGCACGGTGCGCTCGCCGTCCGGCCCGGTCGCGCCGGGGTTCTCGGCGGCTCCTGCGTAGTGGTCGTCGACGACCTCGTCACCACCGGCGCGACGCTGGTCGAGGCGAGCCGGGCCGTCCAGTCGGTCGGGGCCCGGGTGCTCGGCGCCGCGGCGGTCGCCGCCACGCAACGCTGGGATCGGGATTGCCACTAGTGGTCTGTGACTTCCAGTGACATCGTGGGACTACTACGTCGCCGGAAAGGAACAGGGAACACCTAGAGAGTCCGACAGCAGCCCAGGAGGTCGCCCGGTATGGATGTCGTCGTCAAGTCCCGCCGCGCAGTCGTCGGCCAGCGATTCAAGGCGAACGCACAGGACAAGCTCGATCGGCTCGCCAAGCTCGACGAAAAGGCCAACCGGGTCGACGTAGAGGTGTGCGAAGAGCGCAACCCCCGGCAGTCCGCTTCGCGGGTGCGCGTCGAGCTGACCTGCCACACCCGAGGCCCGCTGCTGTGTGCCAAGGGGGCCGCGACCGACGCACTCGCCGCGTTCGACGTCGCCGTCGAGAAACTCGAGCACCAGCTTCGCAAGGCAGCGGACCGGCGGCGCGTGCACCACGGGTCGCGCGCCCCTCGGACGATCACCAGCGAGATCAGCCCGGAGGTTTCGGGCTAAGCGCGGGCGCTCGTCGTGCGATTATGAGCCGGTGACCGACATGACGGACAGCGGCACCGTTGGGCATGTTCCGCCAGGAGTGGGTGACCCGATCCGGGTTCTGGTGGTCGACGACCACGCGTTGTTCCGTCGTGGGCTGGAGATGGTGCTCGGGCAGGAGCCCGACATCGACGTCGTCGGTGAGGCCGAGGACGGCGCCGAAGCACTCGAGAAGTCGATCGAGTTCACGCCTGACGTCGTGTTGATGGACGTTCGGATGCCCAAGCGGGGCGGGATCGACGCCTGCATTGCGATCAAGGACGCGGTGCCGAGCGCGAAGATCATCATGCTCACGATCAGCGACGAGGAAGCCGACCTCTACGACGCCATCAAAGCCGGCGCCATGGGCTACCTCCTCAAGGAGATCCCGATCGACGAGGTCGCCTCCGCCGTCCGTGCGGTTCACGGCGGGCAGTCGCTGATCTCCCCGTCGATGGCGTCCAAGCTGCTCAACGAGTTCGCCTCGATGATCAAGCGCGGCGAAGAGCGGCAGCAGGTGCCGGTCCCGCGGTTGACCGACCGGGAGATGGAGGTGCTGCGGCTGGTTGCCAAGGGCATGAACAACCGCGACATCGCCAAGCAGCTGTTCATCAGCGAGAACACCGTCAAGAACCACATCCGCAACATCCTCGAGAAGCTTCAGCTGCACTCGCGGATGGAGGCGGTCGTCTACGCCGTCCGCGAGAAGCTGCTCGAGATCACCTGACTGACGCCTGGTGCTTACCCGGTCGGACCGGCTGATCGTCGGGTCTTCTCTCGCGCTGACCGCTGTTTCTGCGGACCTGTTCTACTCACACGCCTCGCACGTCGCGACGTTCGTGGTCTCGGCGGTTGCGCTGGCCGCGCTTGCCGCACTCGTCGGGCGATGCGTCGAGCAGGTGGCGGACCGGCTGGGCTCGGGTGCGACCGGCGTGGTGCAGAGCGCATTGGGAAACCTGCCGGAGCTGTTCGTTTGCATCTTCGCGCTACGAGAAGGGTTGGTGAAGGTCGTCGAGGCGGCCATCATCGGGTCGATCCTGTCCAACGCCCTGCTCGTGCTGGGCTTGGCGTTCCTCGTGGGCGGCCTCCGTCACGGGCGTCAGCGGTTCGACGCCAGTCGCGCCCGCACCCTTGTCGCGATGATGATCCTCGCGGTTGCCGCAATGCTGGTGCCGAGCCTCGCGTCCTACGTTCACAGTCCTGCCTCGCACCACGAGCGGGCGCTGTCGGTGATCGCGTCGATCCTGCTGCTCGTGGTGTTCGCAGTGTCCCTGCCCGACTCGTTGCGGCGCGGCGAGGGCGAAGTCGCGGCGGAACCGCACGGGTCGCTGTGGCCGGCTCCGCTCGCCATCGGCGGCCTCGCCGTCACGGGGACGCTCGCGGCGTTCGTCTCCGACTGGTTCGTCGACGCGTTGCAACCCGCGTTGACCTCCCTTCACATCACCCAGGCCTTCGCCGGCCTGGTCATCGTCGCGATCGCCGGCAACGCGGTCGAGAACGTCGTCGGCATCCAGCTCGCTGCGAAGGGTCGTGCCGACCACGCACTCTCCGTGATCCTCAACTCGCCGATCCAGATCGCGCTGGTCCTGGCGCCGGTGCTCGTCATCGCGTCGCCGCTGATCGGCGGGGCGTCCTTCACCCTTGTCTTCGGTCCGCTGCTCGTGACCACGGTCGCGGCCTCGATCCTGGCCGTGAGCTTCGTGATCATCGACGGCGAGTACCTCTGGCTCGAGGGCGTTGCGCTCCTCGCGCTGTACGGCGTGGTCGCCGCTTCGTTCTGGTGGGGCTGATGGGCCCGGCCTAGGATGGGTTCAGGCCCCGCCCGGCCTGCGACTTCCCTATCGCCGAACGTGTCTGGAGTGCCGCCCAGTGGCCGTGTTCGACCGGATCATGCGAGCCGGTGAGACGAAGATCCTGCGCCGGCTCGAATCGATCGCCAGCCAGGTCGAGCTGCTCGCCGAGGACTACCAGGCGATGTCGGACGACGAGCTCCGCGGGCAGACCGAGGAGTTCAAGAAGCGCTACGCCGATGGTGAGTCCCTCGACGATCTGATGGTCGAAGCCTTCGCGGTGGTGCGCGAAGCGGCGACCCGGACGCTGGAGCAGCGCCCGTTCCACGTGCAGATCATGGGCGCCGCCGCACTCCATCTCGGCAACATCGCCGAGATGCGTACCGGTGAGGGAAAGACCCTGACCGGAGTGTTGCCGGCCTACCTCAACGCGCTGTCCGGCAAGGGCGTGCACATCGTCACTACCAACGACTACCTCGCGAAGCGCGACGCGGAGTGGATGGGCCGGATCCACCGCTTCCTCGGGCTCACGGTGGGCGTGATCCTCGCCCAGCAGACGCCGGACGTCCGTCGCGCCGCTTACGCCTGCGACATCACGTACGGCACGAACAACGAGTTCGGCTTCGACTACCTGCGCGACAACATGGCGTGGTCCGAAGCAGAGCTCGTGCAGCGCGGGCACAACTACGCGATCGTCGACGAGGTCGACTCGATTCTCATCGACGAGGCTCGTACCCCGCTGATCATCAGCGGCCCGGCGGAGCACAACGCGAAGTGGTACATCGAGTTCGCGCGGATCGCGAACCGACTCACCCGTGACGTCGACTACGAGTGTGACGAAGCCAAGCGCACCATGAGCGTTCTCGAGTCCGCGGTCGAGCGGGTGGAGGACGAGCTCGGCATCGACAACCTGTACGAGGCTGTCAACACGCCGCTCGTCGGCTACCTGAACAACGCCTTGAAAGCGAAGGAGCTGTTCAAGCGCGACAAGGACTACGTCGTCATGGACGGCGAGGTCTTCATCGTCGACGAGTTCACCGGTCGCATCCTGCACGGGCGTCGCTACAACGAAGGTATGCACCAGGCGATCGAGGCCAAAGAAGGCGTCGAGATCAAGCAGGAGAACCAGACCCTCGCCACCATCACCCTGCAGAACTACTTCCGGCTCTACGACAAGCTCGGCGGCATGACGGGTACCGCGGCGACCGAGGCGGCCGAGTTCGACCAGGTCTACAAGCTCGGCGTCGTGCCGATCCCGACCAACCGCGAGATGATCCGCATCGACGCCCCGGACGTCGTGTACAAGACCGAGCAGGCGAAGTGGGACGCCGTCGTCACCGACATCGTCGAGCGGCACGGGAAGGGCCAGCCGGTCCTGGTCGGCACGACGAGCGTCGAGAAGAGCGAACTGCTGTCCGGGCTGTTGCTCCGTCGCGGCGTGCCGCACGAGGTGCTCAACGCGAAGTTCCACGAGAAGGAAGCCGCGATCATCGCGCAGGCGGGTCGTAAGGGTGCCGTCACCGTCGCCACCAACATGGCGGGTCGCGGGACCGACATCATGCTCGGCGGCAATCCCGAGGTGCTTGCCGCCGCTGAGCTCTCGCGTCGCGGGCTGTCACCGGTCGAGGACGCCGAGTCCTACGAAGGGGCCTGGCCGACCGCACTCCACACTTCCCAGCAGGCGGTCGCCGCCGAGCACGAGGAGGTCGTCGGTCTGGGCGGGCTCTACGTCCTCGGCACCGAGCGTCACGACTCGCGACGGATCGACAACCAGCTGCGCGGCCGCTCCGGGCGGCAGGGCGACCCGGGGGAGTCCCGCTTCTACCTCTCGCTCGGCGACGACCTGATGCGGTTGTTCAACGCGCACATGGTCGAGGCGATCATGGACCGGCTCAACCTTCCGGAAGACATCCCGATCGAGTCGAAGATGGTGTCGCGCTCCATCCGCTCAGCCCAGACCCAGATCGAGCAGCAGAACTTCGAGATCCGCAAGAACGTCCTGAAGTACGACGAGGTGCTCAACAAGCAGCGAACCGTCATCTACGACGAGCGTCGCCGGGTGCTCTCCGGCGAGGACCTGCACGAGCAGATCCGCAACATGATCGACGACGTCATCAGTGCCTACGTCGAAGGTGCGACCGCAGAGGGCTACGCCGAGGACTGGGACCTCGACGCACTGTGGAACGGCCTCAAGCAGCTGTACCCGGTCGGCGTCACCGCCGAGGAGCTCGAGGAGCGCTCCGGCGGCGGGATGTCGACGGAGTATCTCGTCGACGAGCTCTGCGCCGACGCCCAGAACGCCTACGAGAAGCGCGAGGCTGCGCTCGGAACCGGTCCGGACGGCGAGCCGCTGCTGCGCGAGCTCGAGCGCCGCGTGCTCATGGAGGTGCTTGACCGCAAGTGGCGTGAGCACCTCTACGAGATGGACTACCTGCAGGAGGGCATCCAGCTTCGCGGGTACGGCCAGCGCGATCCGCTGATCGAGTACCAGCGCGAGGCCTACGACATGTTCACCGCGATGATGGAAGGCATCAAGGAGGAGGCGGTCGGCTTCCTCTTCTACGTCCAGCTCAACGTCGAGGACATCGCGAGTCCGGAGCAGCCCGCCGCGGCCGTCGAGTACGCCGCCGACATGGAGTCGCCGGCGCTCGAGGCTCAGCCGGCCGAGCCGCAAGCGGGGTCGGGGGACACCGAGCGCGACAAGGTCCAAGACGTGATCGGCCGTGCCATCGGTGCGCCGAGTCGCGCGCCGGCAGCCAACCTGCAGTACTCCGCTCCGACCGTCGACGGCGAAGGAGGGGTCCAGCGCTCCGCTGCTCCTGTGGCGGCCGAGGGTGGCTTCGCCAACGCGTCGCGCAACGCGCCCTGCCCGTGCGGGTCGGGTCGCAAGTACAAGCGATGCCATGGTGCGCCGCAGGGTCAGGCCTAGCCGGCCGGTCAGCCGAGCTGCACGACGGTCGCCTTCCAGCCGTTGCCGGTGCTCTCCATTCGAAACGCGAGAGCCCGGCTTCGTACCCCACCATCGATGACGGCGCAGGCCTCGATCACGCTTTCGGACACGGCCGCGAGATGGACCGATCGCAACCGGGGTCTCATCCGCTGTTGCCCACCCTGATGTGGCTGACGGGTGGCGGCGCGTTCGACCAGCCTGACCACCTCGAACGTCGCCAGGTCGCGCAGCTGGTCCACGGGGCGCGTACGCGCCATCACCTCGGCGACGCCGCGCGCGAAGTTCTGGGCGACCGGTCGCGGATCACGGTGGCGTGGCGGCGCCGGGGCCACACCGGTTCCGCCGACCAGGCGTAGTGCGCGGTGGGGTCGAGGCTGCTCGAGCCAGTCGACGAGCATCGAGGTCACGTTCGGTTCTCCTTCCGCGGGGCCGGTGGGCGGGCGGAAGATAGAGACGCCGTATAGCCGGTCACCAGAGCCGATAGGTGAATCTGGACGGCCGCGTCCGGCAGTGGCAGCGAGTGGACACGCGGGGTTAGCCCACTCGCACCACTGTGCAGCGCCAGCGGGCGCCCGGCGCCTCCAACCGCAGCGCGAGCGCGCGCCGGCGCATGCCGAGGTCGATCACCGCCGCGATCTCGGCGACGCCGGCTCGCGGCTCGCAGAGCCGGAGCGAGGAGACGCGCGGCCTGATCGGCGTCCGCGTGCCTCGGGGGGCGAGCCGCCCCGCGTTCCGTTCGAGCTGAGCGAGCACGTCGAGAGTGGCGACTTGTGAGAGCTGATGCGGTGGCCGGAACCCGGTGAGCACCTCGGCGACCGCCTGAGCCATCGGGCCGACGAGTGGTCGCGGGTCCAGGCCGGCCGAGCCCCGGGGGACGGGCTCATCGGAGGCCTGGTCGACGCCGCCGGCGGGCGGGACCAGTCGGAGCGGAACAGCTGTCGAGGTCACCGCTGGAAACGCCAAGGCGAGGCTGCCGTCGACCACCGGCACGAGGACGTCCTGCCGCTCGTCGTCGTACGGACCGTCGATCCGGGGGGCTCGCCGCAGCCCGAAGACCGGTGCGAGGTCGTTGGTTTGGTTCGTCATGGCCGCGGAGGGTGCGGTTTGCATGCGGTTGCGGTCAACCGGCTTCGGATTCCTGTGTTCAGCGGGCGCGATGGCACACTCCCGCGATGCGCTGGGAGCGGTTGTTCGACGACCTGACCGCGGCTTTCGATGCGGCGGACGCCGATGCGTTGGAGGCCGAGGTCGCCGAGCGGATTCGCAGCGAACTCGCGGCCACGTCCCTCGAGGACCGGCTGCGCGGGGCGATCGGGATGCGGGTTGCATGCGGAGTACGAGGCGCCGGACGGGTCGCGGGAGTGGTCCGGCAGGTCGGGCAGGGCTGGCTGGTCGTCGACGAACCGGTCTCCTCGACGACGATCGTCGCGACGAGCGCCGTCGTCGGCGTGTGGCAGCTCCCCGTGGTGGCCAGGTCAGCTGCCGGTTGCGGACCGGCGGTCGCGGGATTGGGACTTGGTCACGTGCTGCGCGTCCTTGCGCGTGACCGGACGCCGTTGTCGATCGCCCTCGTCGACGGCTCCGGCTTCACCGGCACCGTCGACCGCGTCGGCGCGGACTACGCCGACATCGCAGAGCACCCGTTGGACGTGCTGCGCCGAAGGGACACGGTGACGATGACCAGGACTCTCGCGTTCGCCGCCGTCGCGGTGTTGCGCCCTATCCGCTGAACAGATCGTCGCGTCCGAACGGGTGCGCAGCGACGAAGTCGCGCGTCCGCGCATGCGCACGGCTCACGAACGCTTCGAGCTCACGGGGATCGACGCGCCACTGCCCGCGCCCACCCACCTTCATCGCAGGCAGCTCGCCGCTGCGCACCAGCGCATAGACCTGGGCGGTGGAGACGTTGAGGATCTCCGCGACATCGGCAAGTCGAAGAAACCGTGAGTCGAGCACCCGGCGAGTCTGCCTCTCCCGCACGCGGCACGAAGCGAGGCCTGTGGACGAGCTCCCCCGGTGGCCGGTCGATGGTGTGAGGATCCGCCACCGTGTCCACCCCTTCGCCGGTACCGGCCAAGCGTGTGTCGTCTCCTCGGTGGTTCAACGCGAAGCTCGTCGTGGGGATCGTGATCGTCGTCGCGCCGATGTTCATCGGTGCCCGGGTGCTCGCGTCCGCCGATCGGTACGCCGACGTCTACATCGCCCGGCTCCCACTCGTCCCGGGGCAGCAGGTGAGTGCGGCCGACCTCACCGTCGGCCGAGTCCGCTTTGCGGGCGAGGGTTCGCGGTACGTGGCCGCCGGGCGACCGCCGATCGGGTACCTCGTCACCCGCTACGTGGCGCCCGGCGAGCTGTTGCCGCTCGGCGCGCTGACCGTGGCGGGTCCGGCGGCCTTCGCCCGCCGGCTCATCACCCTGCCGGTCGGCATGGGCCACGTGCCCGCTGCGCTCGCCCGTGGCAACCTCGTGGACGTCTACGTGTCGCAGAAGTCGCCCGCCGGGCGGCCCGCAGCCGCGCCGAAACTGGTGGTTGCGGCGGCCCCGGTCGAGTCGGTGGCCGGGTCGGGAGCCCTGGCGAGCAGCGGCACTGTCTCGGTGGTTCTCGCGGTGCCGGAGGAGCTGGTCGTCGCGACCGTCAAGGCGATCGAGTCCGGCACCATCGACGTGGTCCGCGTGCCCGACGCGGCGGTCGGCGCGGCGACCTTCCCCACACCGACCGCGACCGTTAGCCCGTGAACGTCACCGTTCTCACCGCGATCGGCGACCCGCGCCGGGAGGCCGAAGTGGCGGCCGGCCTGAGTGACTCGGCCGCTGGGGTGACCGTCGTCCGCCGCTGCGTCGACCTACCGGACCTGCTCGCGGCTGCGACCGCCGGTCTGGCGCAGGTCGCGGTGTTGTCGGCAGACCTGCGCAAGCTCGATCGGACTGCGGTTCGCCGGCTGGCCGACGCGGGGCTCGTAGTGGTCGGGCTCACGACGGACGACGTCGAATCCCACGAGCGGCTTCACCGGCTCGGCGTCAATCGCCTGGTCAGCGGCGCGCTCCCCTCCGCACAACTGGCTGCCGCGGTGCTGGACGCGGTGAGGACGCCGGACCACACCGCGCCGCCGGTATCCCCGGACGAGCCGGAGCGGGGCCGGGTCGTCGCCGTGTGGGGCACCGGCGGCGCGCCGGGCCGCAGCACCATCGCGTTGAACCTTGCCGCCGAGCTGTCCGTCCTGGGACGGCAGGTGCTCTGCGCGGACCTCGACACCTACGGACCCTCGTTGGGTCAGCTCGCGGGCCTGCTGATCGACGAGGGGTCGGGAGTCGCCACCGCCTGCCGGTACGCGAACAACGGTCGGCTCGACCCCGACGGCCTGCGCGAAACAGCGGTAGAGGTCCGTCCGGGCTTGAGTCTGCTGACGGGGATCGGCTCACCCGCGCGATGGGCGGAGCTGCGACCGACCGCGCTCGAGGTGCTCATCGCCGTCGGCAAGGCGGCGTACGACTTCGTCGTCCTTGACGTCAGCCCGTGTCTCGAGCAGGACGAGGACCTTGCCTACGACACCGTCGCTCCTCGCCGCAACGGCGCGACGGTTACGGCATTGACTGCGGCCGACACCGTCCTTGCAGTGTCGTGTCCGGATCCGATCGGCATCGTGCGGCTGGCACAGTCGATCGGCGATCTGCCCTGCCGGTGCACTCCGATCGCGGTGGTCAACCGCGTCCGGCGAGGCCTCGTCGGCCGGGGGGACGCGACCCGCGAGGTGACGGCTGCGTTCACCCGTCATGTCGGCGTGACCGACGTCGCGATCGTCCCGGCCGACTTCGTAACCGCCGACGCCGCGTTACGCGCCGGACGGACCTGGTCGGAGGTGTCGACGACCGCCCCGGCGCGACTGGCGGTCAGGGACCTCGCGAGGCGGATCGAGAGCTCGGGTCCGCGGTCGGCGCCGCGCCCGCGGCGGCGGCTACTGCAGGTAGGGGCCCAGCTGCTGGCGCGCCACTGATCGGATGTGCACCTCGTCCGGACCGTCAGCGATGCGGAGCGTGCGGGCGTGGGCGTACATCTCGGCGAGCGGGAAGTCGTCGCTCACGCCGCCGCCGCCGTGTACCTGGATCGCCCGGTCGATCACCTCGCACGCGACGCGCGGCGCGATGACCTTGATGGCCGCGACCTCAGTGCGTGCACCCTTCGCCCCCACGGTGTCGATGAGCCACGCCGTCTTGAGGGTCAGCAGCCGCGCCTGTTCGATGGCCATCCGTGACTCGGCGATGTGCGCCTGCACGGTGCCCTGCTGGGCGATCGGCTTGCCGAACGCCACTCGTGACGCGGCGCGCTTGCACATCAGGTCGAGCGCGTGCTCCGCCATTCCGACGGCACGCATGCAGTGATGGATCCGACCCGGCCCGAGTCGTGCCTGTGCGATGGCGAAGCCGGCGCCTTCGGACGAGATCAGGTTCGACGCCGGCACCCGGACGTCGTCGAACGCGATCTCGCAATGACCGTGCTGGTCCCAGTAGCCGAAGACGGGTAGCGGCCGTACGACGGTGACGCCCGGAGCATCCATCGGCACGAGAATCATCGACTGCTGCGCGTGCGCCGGCGCGTCAGGGTCGGTCTTACCCATCACGATCATGACGGCGCAACGCGGGTCGGCGGAACCGCTGATCCACCACTTGCGGCCGTTGATCACGTAGTCGTCGCCGTCGCGCTTGATCTCGGTCGAGATGTTCGTGGCGTCGGACGAAGCAACCGCAGGCTCGGTCATCGCGAACGCCGAGCGAATCTCGCCGTCGAGCAGCGGCCGCAACCAACGCTCCTTCTGCTCGGCTGTGCCGAACAGGTGCAGCACCTCCATGTTGCCGGTGTCCGGGGCGGCACAGTTCAGCGCCTCGGGTGCGATGTGCGGCGAGTGACCCGTGATCTCGGCCAGGTGCGCGTACTCGACGTTGGTGAGACCCGACTCCGCGGGCAGGAAGAGATTCCAAAGCCCACGGCTGCGGGCTTCGACCTTGAGTTCCTCGACGATCGGCGGGACGTACTGGCCCTTTCCTTCGGCGACCAGGGCATGGCGCTGCTCGCGGTAGACTGCCTCGGCCGGAAAGACGTGGGAGTCCATGAAGTCGCCGAGGCGCTTTGAGTAGTCCTCGGCCTTGGCCGACAAGGCGAAGTCCATGTGCTCCTCCTGCTAGTAGTCCCGGCACAGTCTGTCGCAGACCGGCGGGCCTCTAACATCGAGGGCCGTGACGATCCCCGGACGCGGCGATCTTTCGCCCCGACGCAAGCGCCGCAACTGGCGGCGCCGGTTGTCCGTGCTCGCGGTCGTGGTGGTCGTGGCGGGCGGCGGGTACGCCGGCTACCACTTCACCAGGGGCGGGTCGACCACCCCGGTCGCGACTCTCCGGCCATGTCCGTCGACGACGCCGACGCCCCCGGCCGCGTTGACGGAGCGGATCGAGGTGCGCAACGCGACGCTGAAGACCGGGCTCGCCGCGGAGGTGGCTCACGCGCTCAAGCGGCGCGACTTCCGGATCGGCAAGATCGGCAACACGTTGTTCCGGGGCAGCGGAGTCGCGACCATCCGATACTCCACCGACCGCGACCAGGCGGCGCGGCTGCTCGCGACGCAGTTCGACGGCGCGACGCTCGAGACGATGGCGGGAAGCGGGGTGCTCGAGCTCGACATCGGACCGAAGTACCGGTCGCTCGTGCCGGTGGCGCAGGCCCAAGCGGCCGAGCGGGCGATTCTCGCCTCGCCCACGCCGCGCCCGTCCGCGTCGGCCAGCCCGACCTGCGCCCCGTAGCCTCGAACCGTGGCCGCTCACATTCAGGCGCTGATCTTCGACTACGGCGGGGTGCTCACCTCGCCGCTGCTTGGAACGATGGACGCGTTCGTCGAGACCGACGGCATCGACCCCGAGTCGTTTCGTCACGCGATGCGGGAGTGGCTCGGCCTCTCGTACGGCACCGACGCCACCGACAGCCCGGTGCACGCGCTGGAGCGGGGAGAGGTCGAGGTGCCCGACTTCGAGCGACAGCTCGCAGCGCGGCTGACGACGATCGACGGCCGCCCGGTGGAGGCGAAGGGCCTGTTGACCCGGATGTTCGCGGGATTCGGCTTCGAGCCCGCGATGGCCGCGGTGCTGCGCCATGCCAAGGCGGCGGGCCTGCGGACCGCTCTGCTGTCGAACTCGTGGGGTCTGGACTATCCGCGCGAGTCTTGGGACGAGCTGTTCGACGTCATCGTCATCTCAGGTGAGGTCGGGATGCGCAAGCCCGAGGCGCGCATCTACCAGCACGCTGCCGACAAGCTCGGGCTGCCGCCCGAGGCATGCGTCTTCGTCGACGATCTGGCGCCGAACATCCGCGGTGCCGAAGCGGTCGGCATGGTCGGGATCCATCACGTCACGCCGCAGCAGACCATCGAGCAGCTCGAGGGGCTGCTCGGGATCGACCTTCGCGCGAGCACCCGCTAGGCACGATGACATGACGCAGCGGCTCTCTGCTCTGGATGCCTCCTTTCTCTACCTGGAGTCGCCGACGACGGCCATGCACGTCGGCAGCGTGGCGCGCTTCACCCCGCCCGCTGGTGAGTCGTTCGACTACGACGCGTTCTGCGCGCTGGTGTCGCGCCGGATCTCACTCGTCCCTCGGTACCGGCAGAAGATCCGTTGGGTCCCCGGTCATCTCGCCAACCCGGTCTGGGTCGACGACGAGGACTTCGACATCACCTACCACGTGCGCCGCAGCGCGCTTCCCAAGCCGGGAAACGACGATCAGCTGCGCGCTCTGGTCGGGCGGCTGCAGTCGCGTCAGCTCGACCGGTCGCGACCGCTGTGGGAGATCTACCTCGTCGAAGGTCTCGCCGACGGTCGGTTCGCGATCGTCACGAAGACCCATCATGCGATGGTCGACGGGATCAGTGCCGTCGACATCGGCACCGTGCTGCTCGACGCTTCGCCGACGCCGCAGGACGCGCCCGACGACCACTGGGTGCCGCGACCGGAGCCGAGTCGCGCCGGCCTCGTGCTGGGAGCGGTCACCGACACGCTGCGGCGCCCGACCGTCGCGATCGACACCGTCCGCGCGAGCTTGAGCGACGCCAAGGCGACGGCCGGGCGGACCCTCGGCGCGCTGGGCGGCATCGCTTCGGTTGCGCGGACCTCGCTTCGTTCAGCACCGGAGAGCCCGCTGAACGCCACGATCGGCGAGCAGCGGCGGTTCGGGATGGCCTCCACCGCACTCGACGACTACAAGCGGATCCGCAAGGCTCACGGCGGCACCGTCAACGACGTGGTACTCGCCACCGTTTCCGGCGCGCTTCGCGCGTGGCTGCTGACCCGCGGCGAGGCGGTGGTGCCGAGCACCACGGTGCGCGCGATGGTGCCGGTGAGCGTGCGCAACGACGCGGAGTCGGGCGCGCTGGGCAATCGGGTCTCGTCGTACTTCGTCGACCTGCCGGTGGGTGAGCCGAGTCCGGTGGTGCGACTGCATCAGGTGAGCTACGCGATGAAGGGCCACAAGGAGTCAGGCCAGTCGGTGGGCGCCGACGCGCTCGTGCGGCTCACCGGGTTCGCACCGCCGACCATTCACTCCGCTGCGGCGCGGCTCGGCGCCGGGCTGTCCCGGCGCCTGTTCAATGTGATCGTGACGAACGTGCCGGGACCGCAGTTCCCGTTGTACGCCGCCGGCGCGCAGATGGACGACTGCTTTCCGGTCGTGCCGCTCGCCAAGGGGCAGGCAGTGACGATCGGCTTGATGTCCTACAACGGCGGCGTCTACTACGGCATGAACTGTGATCGTGATGCGATGGCCGACATCGACGTCCTCGCGACGTGTATCGAGGACTCGCTGGCAGAGCTGCTGGAGACTGCGAAGTGAGCCCGGAGGCGGCGAACGAGCCGACGCCGTCCCGGATCGGGCTGGTCCTCGGCGGCGGCGGCGTGCTGGGTGCCGCCTGGATGATCGGCGCGTTGTCGGCGTTGCGCGACGCACGTGACTGGGACCCTCGGGAGTCCGAGGTCGTGGTGGGCACCTCTGCGGGCTCCGTCGTCGGCGCGATGCTCGCGTGCGGGCTCGGGGTCGACACCTTGGTCAACCACCAGCGCGGGATCGTCGCGCCGGGCGACCCTGAGATCGGCTTCGATCCGGATACCGCGAGCGGGGGCACGCTGCCGCCGCGACCGCAGCTTCGGCTCGGTTCGGCGGGCCTGGTCGCGAGAAGCGTGCTGCACCCGCGCAAGCTGCCGGTGCTCGCGGCGCTGTCCGGGCTGGCGCCGCGTGGCCGGGGGACCCTCGCCGCCGTCGGTGAGCTGGTGCGCCAGGTGAACCCCGAGGGGAACTGGCCGGAACATCCCGCGGCCTGGCTGATCGCCATGGACTACGACACCGGGAAGCGGGTCCCGTTCGGCGCGCCGGGTGCGCCACCGATCGGACTCGCGGAGGCCGTGATGGCCTCGTGCTCGATCCCCGGTTGGTTCGCGCCGGTGGACGTCGACGGGCGCCGCTACGTCGACGGCGGCACGCTCTCGCCGACCTCGCTCGACCTGCTCGCCGGCCGTGGCCTGGACGAGGTGATCGTGCTGGCCCCGATGGCGTCGTTCGACTACGACGACCCGACCACTCTCGTCACGCGGATGGAGCGGCGTTTCCGTCGGGCGATGACCCGCCGGATCCTGTCCGAAGCCGGCAAGGTACGGCGCTCGGGCACGCCGGTGACCATTCTCGCTCCGGGCCGCGAGGATCTGGAGGCGATCGGCGTCAACCTGATGGATCACACTCGCCGTGGCGCCGTCCTCGACGTCGCGCTCCGCACCACGGCGGAGGCACTCGCCGACTCCGCCCCGCCACCCCTGTCCGCGGCGGGATGAGGCTCTACCTCCCTGCGACCATCCCGCTCCTGCGGGAGTGGCTGTCCTCGGGCAGTGCGATGCCGTCCGGTGCGGCCTACGCCGTGACCCCCACCCTTCGCGAGTGGTATCGGGAAGGTGACCTGGAGGAGCTCGAGCACGCTGCGGCTCAGCTCGCCGCCGTGGCCTCGCTCGAACTGCTCGCGGCGGACCTCACCGCGCCGACCCGCCGAGTCGTGCTCGCCGTCGACGTGGACGACGGCGGGTTCACGCCGGACCTCGACGAGCGGGGCGCGCTCCGCGTGCACGAGCCGGTGCCTCGTACGCGCTGGGCGAGCGCGCTGGTCGACGATCCGTCCGCCGGCGTGGCTGTGGAAGCTGCGCTCGCGCTGCTCCGCGACCGGTCGGCGTCCGCGGACGACGTCGCCTTCGCACTCGGGGAGGTCGAGGCCGCCGACCTCGGCTGGTACGCAGTCCAGGAGCTTGCTCACCTCGTCGACTAGCGGTTGGCTGGCCTGTGATGGATGTCGAGAACGAGCGGGTTCGGGACTACGCGCCGGGCTCGGCCGAGCGCGCCTCGCTGCAGCGTGAGCTGGCAACGCTCGCGGGCGCCGACCCGGTAGATCTCACCTCGACGATCGCCGGGCGGCAGCGTGCCGGCGACGGTGACCTGATCGACGTCGTGCAGCCGCACCGGCACGCCGCGCGGTTGGGGAGGACCTGGCAGGCCACGCCCGGCGAGGTAGCCGTGGCGGTCGAGGCCGCGATCGCCGCCGGACCCGATTGGCGGGGTAGCGCACTGGAAGAGCGCGCGGCGGTGTTCCTCCGGGCGGCCGACCTGCTCGCCGGGCCGTGGCGGGATCGGCTCAACGCCGCGACGATGCTCGGCCAGTCGAAGACCTGTTACCAGGCGGAGATCGACTCCGCGTGCGAGCTGATCGACTTCTGGCGGTTCAACGCCGCGTTCGCGCGCGACATTCATGCTGAGCAGCCGATGTCGATGCCAGGCGTCGAGAACCGCTTCGATCATCGACCGCTCGAGGGGTTCGTGGTCGCGATCACGCCGTTCAACTTCACCTCGATCGCGGGCAACCTACCCACCGCGCCGGCCCTGATGGGCGTCCCCGTCGTCTGGAAGCCGTCACCGACGCAAGGTCTCGCGGCGCACCTCATCATGCGGCTGCTCGAGGAGGCGGGTCTGCCTCCGGGCGTCATCAACCTGGTCACGGGGGACGGCGCGGCGGTGAGCGAGGTGGCCCTTGTCGATCCCCGGATGTCCGGCGTCCACTTCACCGGCTCGACGGCGACGTTCCGCAGGCTGTGGCGAACCGTTGCCGACCATCTCGACGACTATCGCGACTATCCCCGCCTGGTCGGCGAGACCGGCGGCAAGGACTTCGTCGTCGCGCACGGCTCGGCGGACCTCGACGCGCTCCGCGTGGGCTTGCTCCGCGGCGCCTTCGAGTACCAGGGCCAGAAGTGCTCCGCGGCGTCGCGCGCATTCGTGCCGTCGTCGCTGTGGCCGCGGCTGCGCGACGACTTGGTCGACTCGGTGCGCGAGATCACGATGGGGGACCCGACCGACTTCTCGGTGTTCATGGGCGCGGTGATCGACCGGCGGGCCTTCGACCGGCTCGCCGGTGCACTCGCCCGGGCCCGCCGGACCGCTTCGTTGTCGGTGGTGGCGGGCGGCGGCGCCGACGACCGCGAGGGGTTCTTCATCGAGCCGACCGTCCTGGTGGGAACCGATCCGCGCGACGAGGTTTTCACCACCGAGCTGTTCGGCCCGGTGCTGGCGATCCACGTCTACGACGACGCCGCCTTCGACGACGTGCTCGACCTGGTCGACGGCGCGACCCCGTACGCGCTGACCGGCGCGATCTTCGCCCAGGACGAGGCGGTGGTGTCGCACGCGACCGAGCGGCTGCGCTACGCCGCCGGGAACTTCTACGTCAACGACAAGCCCACCGGTGCGGTGGTCGGGCAGCAGCCGTTCGGCGGCGCGCGGGCGAGCGGGACGGACGACAAGGCGGGCTCCGCGTACAACCTGCTCCGCTGGACCAGCCCGCGGGTGATCAAGCGCACCGAGCACCCGGCTACGGAGTGGCGGTACCCGCACCAGGCCTGAGCCAGTTGCCGCCTCGTTTGGCACCTGTTTGGGTGTCAAGATCAGGTCCCGCGGGCACCGAAAAGGTACGAAATGCGCGTCGCATCTGCCGCGAGATCGGCAATTCCGCTCAGCAGGGAGCTGGATCCGCTGCGCGAGCGGCCGCTCTACCTGCGGTCGTTGCGTGCCGTCCTCGCGGTCACCACCGTCCTGTACGCGTCACTGCTGCCTCACGGGCTTCGCACGTCACTGCTGAGCGTGGTCCTGCTCTCGGGCGGCTACCTGATGGCGACGTACGGCCTGGAGGCGCTCTCGCGCTGGCTGACCGGCGGCTTCTACCGTTGGTTGTTCTGGCTGGCCCTCGCGTGCGACGGGGCGTACCTCGCCGCCGCCACCTACCTGTCCGGCGGTTCGACCGGGCCGGTGCGCTACCTGGTCCTGGTCTACCTGACGGTCATCACGCTGCTCGGCTCGTGGCAGACCGGTCTGGCGACTGCCGTCTGGCAGTCGGTCGCCCAGCTCTCCTTCTTCCTGGCCCAGCGGGCCGACTGGCTCGAGGGGTTCGGCGGCGGCTCGGCCAACGGCCGGGAGTGGTCGCGGTTCGCCGCGTTCCTCGCGGCACTGTGGGTGCTGACGATCGTCACCGCGATCCTGGCCTATCTCAACCAGGCCGACCTCCGGCGGCAGCGGTACGAGCTCGACCGGCTGGTCGACCTCGGCCGTGAGCTGGAGAACGCCGAGGACGCGACGTCGGTGGGCGAGCGGTTGCTGGCTGCCCTCGGTGACGCTTTCGGGTTCGACCGGATGGTGCTGTTCGAGGTCGATCAGGGCATCGCGCGACCGTTGGTGACGAGCGGCGTGACCCCTCCGTCGGAGATTGCGGACCTGACTCCTGAGTCGGTCATCCATCAGGCGATCGATGCCGGGAACGTCCGACGGGTGGCCGAGCTCGACTCCGAGGCCGATCCGTGGCTGGCGGCCACCTTGCCAGGCGGTCGCGAGCTCGTGGTGGTGCCGCTGGTCGCCGACGGCGTGGTGGGCGTGCTCGTGGTGGCTCTCGGCCGCTGGGCCGACAGCCGCTCCGAAGCGCGCGTGATCGCCACCACGGAGCGCTTCGTCAGCCACGCCGCGGTGGCACTGCGCAGCGCGGAGCTGCTCGCCCGGGTGCGACAGCTGGCCATCACGGACGGGCTCACCCAGCTGTCGAACCGGCGCGCGTTCGACCGGGCGCTCGAGCGCGAGATCGGCCGCGCCGCCCGAGCCGACGGCCGGCTGTCCGTGGTGCTGATCGACGTGGACAACTTCAAGGCCCTCAACGACGAGCACGGCCACGTCACCGGCGACACCGTGCTGCGGCAGATCAGCCGCGCGCTGCAGCGCTCGGTGCGCTCTTACGACACGATCGCACGGTACGGCGGAGAGGAGTTTGCCGCCGTGCTCCCGGGCTGCTCGGCCGGACTTGCCTTCACCCTCGCCGACCGGCTGCGGCTCGCCGTCCAGGACGCTCCCTCCGACGTGAAGGTGACCGCGAGCGTCGGGGTCGCGACGTACCCGTTCGACGGGGCCGAGTCCGCGACGTTGCTTCGCTCCGCCGACCGGGCGCTTTACGCCTCCAAGCGCGCCGGCCGCAACCGGGTCCGCTCCGCCGAGCAGGCTCGGGTCGAGCTCTGCGAGCCGTGATCCTCCCGGTTGTGCGATAACTAGAGGGATGTCAACACTGCTCCACACCCCGCTGCGCATCGGCGGCTCGACCATCCGCAACCGGCTCTATCGCGCGCCGGTCCTGGAGGGCGCCGGCAGCGGCGACGACGCCGCGGCGGTCTACCAGCGCCACTTCGTCGCCAACGCCGAGCACGGCGTCGGCCTGATCGTGCAGGGCTCGTCGTGCATCTGGCCGGAGGGCCGGTCCTCACCGGGCATGACCTGTGTCGACACCCGCGAGAAGACGCTTCGGCTTGCACCGATGGTCGAGGCGGTGCACGCCGCGGGCGCCAAGATCCACCTGCAGCTCGGGCACGCCGGGATCTACGCGATCGAGGCCTGGCACGAGCCGTACGCCTCCGAGCGGCAGGGACCGATCCTTGCGGCGTCGCGGCTGCCGTGGTTCCTCCGGCCGTCGTTCCGCGGGATCCCGGTCCATGTGATGACGGCTGACGAGGTGCGGGACATGGCGGCCCGCTACGGCGAGGTCGCGTCGTGGGCTCGGGAGGCCGGGTACGACGGCGTCCAGCTGGGCTCGGCCAACTCCAAGCTGCTCGACCAGTTCCTGTCGCCGTTCTACAACCGGCGTCGCGACGAGTTCGGCGGCACCCTGGAGAACCGGGCACGGGTGCTGGGACTGATCCGTGAGGCGGTCGCGGAACGCGCCGGCCCGGACTTCGCGTGCACCGTGAAGGTCCCGGCAGAGGTCGCACCGCTCGGCTTCCCGCACGCCACTCGCGACGAGGCGCTGGAGCTCGCGCGGCTGGTGCAGGAGTGGGGGTTCGACGCCGTCACGCCCGTGACCGTGTCGGTGTTGCCGGACACCACCCTCGCGCGTGGTGACGCGCCGACCAACCTGCGCACCAACAAGGCGATGGTCGAGCGGCTGCGGCGCGCTGCGCCGAAGCGGGCGCGTCGCGCGTCGTTGCGCTTCGGGTACTGGTGGGCGGGCAAGCGCGCGCCGTTCGAGCCGGTCTGGAACCGGGAGCTGTTCGCCGCGGTCAAGCAGCAGGTCACGATCCCGGTGTTCGCGGTGGGCGGGATCCGTACCGCCGCGGAGGTCAACGACATCCTGGACTCCGGCGAGGCCGACGTGGTCGGGATCGGACGGCCGTTCTACGCCGAGCCGGACGTCGCGGCGCACATCCTCGGCAACCACGCCGGGGACCGCGCCTGCAAGAACTCCAACCGTTGCGTCCCGGCCCAGATGCTCGGGATGCCGGGCGCCTGCTACAACCCGGAGGTCAACCGCGCGGTGCGCGAAGCCGCCCGTCGATAGCAGGCGGTCAGACCAGGGCTGCGAGTGCTTCGAGCTGCTCGACGTAGTGGGCGAGCGAGTGGTGGACCAGGCTCGCCTTGACGATCGTCGCGCCGGCCGCTCCGAGTCGCGCCAGCTCCTCGGCCGCCGCGTCGGGTTCGGCGACCGGATCCAGCAGCCGCTGCGGCGGGAGGACGACCTCGAAGCCGTCGGGGAGGTCGAACCGCGAGAGCCACTCGCGGACCTGCTCGGCGGTGACGGCGAACGGCGTCCACCCTTCGGCGAGCTCGACGGCGCGACGCAGCGAGCGCAGCGTGCGCCCGCCGATCCAGAGCGGGACCCGCGACTGGATCGCGTGCGGGTCGACGATGAGCCCGCTGAACGAGAAATGCGCCCCGTCGTAGGAAGGCTCGGCCTGCGACAGCGACGCGCGCAATGCGCGCAACGCATCGTCGGCGCGTGCGCCGCGATCGTCGAACGGCGCTCCGAGCACCTCGAACTCCTCACGGAGCGTGCCGACGCCGACACCGAGAACGAGTCGTCCCCCGCTGACGACATCGAGCGTGCCGTAGCGTTTCGCGATCTCCAGTGGATGGTGGTAGCCGAGCACCAGGACGTTCGTGGCCAGCCGGATCCGTTCGGTGCGCGCCGCGAGGTAACCGAAGGTCGCGAGTGGGTCCCAGTACGTCGCGCCTCGCCGCGGCGCCTCGCTCGCCGGCACGCCGACGTGCTCGCTGCAGGTCAGGTGGTCGTAGCCGAGTCGTTCGGCCGCCTCGGCGATTCGCGCGACGTCGTCGATCGTCGCAGTCTCCTCCCACCGCGCATGAGCGCCGGGCATCATCGTGAGCGCCGGCGTGACGATCGCGAGCCGGAGCCCTACTCCGGCCACGCGTCCCACCGGACCATGCTGCGAAGCGGACCGGCGAACAGCGGCTGCACCGCGCCGGAGCTCCAGCGCTGTTCGAGGAGTGGCGCCAGGTGCTGCGTGGTCTGCAACGGATCGGCGTCGAGGTAGATCACGGTCGTCGCCTGCGGCTCACCTTCGCAGGTCGGCAACACCTGCCAGGCGTCCGTCGAGAGGAACGACCAGAGCCCGGCGACTCCCGCGGTGTCGAGAACTGCGGGGTAGTGCTCGGAGCGCAGCCACCGCTCCCATGCGCCCAGGTCCTCAGTGGGCTGCTCCACCAGGAGCACGATGCCGCGGTTGGGCCGGAACGGCACGACGTCCGCCGACACGAGTGCGCGGGGCGCGGCGTAGGCGCCCGCGAGCGCGAGCAGCCGCGTCGACAGCGAGGGGCGCCGCTCCGGGAACCGGCCGATCTCGGCGAGGTGAGCGCCCAGGGCCATGAAGTCGTCGTAGGTCTGTTGCACCGGCTCGCCGAACAGATAACTGACGACACCGCCTACTCGCTCGAACGGGTCGTTCGCGGTGATCACGTGATCGGCGTACTCGCCGTCCGCCGTCCAGCGAGAACCGAGGACAACTCCCGCCAGCAAGTACTGCTCTGGCATGTGGTCGAGCAGATGCCAGCGCAGGTAGCTGCCGTCGTCGTCGGGCGGTGGCGGCGGAGTGAGGCTGAAGAAGCCCGCCGACACCCGGTTCGTCCGCGTCGTCATCGCCGCGTCCCCCCGATCAGGCCGTAGCCCATGATCCCTTCGTCCCACAGCCGCTCGAGCACGTAGGTCGCCGCGACGAACGCCTCTGTCGACGGCTCGCCCATCAGTTCGACGATGCGGCTGCGATGCGCGTCGATGTTCGCGCGCCACGCGGCGAACGTCGGGCGGGTGCGGTCGGTCAGGTCCACCGCCGTGTCGACCGTCACCCCATGGTCGGCCAGCCAGCCGGCGTAGCGGTCCAACTGCTCCATGTGCGCGTCACCGAAGACGTCCCGCAACAGCGCGAGGTCCTTGCGCGCCGCTTTGACCTCTGCGAACGACAGGTCGCGGCGGAGCATGATGTCGCACAGACAGATCCGCCCACCCCGGCGCAGCACGCGCGCACACTCCGCGACGAGCCGCTCACGCTGCCGCATCAAGTGCGAGGACTCGAGCACCCACACCACGTCGTACGACGCGTCCGGCAGCCCATTGTCCGTGCCGTCCCGGAGCTCGAAGCTCACCCGGTCGACGCCCAGCTCGGCAGCGGTCGCGCGCCCCATCTCGACGCCGACGGAGCTGGTGGTGATGCCGAGTACGCGCGCGCCGGCTTCGGTTGCGAGCCGGCATGCAATCGCGCCGGTGCCCGAGCCCACATCCAGCACCTCGGCTCCGGCTGAGCCGATCGCTGCGGTTTCCAGCATCAGCGCCGTCAGGCGATCGGTGGCGGAGTCGAGGGAGTCGCCCGGATCGAACACGCCGTAGTGCAGCTGGGGTCCGAAGATCAGCCGCCATGCGGCGGTCACCCGGTCGTAGTGCTGTCCGGGCTCGACCGAGTCCGCTGCCATCAGCTGCCCGGCAAGGTGGAGCCGACCACGCGTCCCGGGACGCCGAGGACGATCGAATGATCCGGCACGTTGCTCTTCACCAGCGAGTTCGCGCCGATGAAGCACTGCTTGCCGATCTGCGCGCCGGAAAGGATCGCGGCACGCTCGGCGATGAACGTCCCCTCGCCGATCCGGATCGGCGATCCGCTCATGCCGCTGTCGAGCACGTGCGTACTCGCCTCATTCCAGGTGTGGTCCGAGTCGATGATCGTCGAGAACGACGCGACGCCCACGTTGTCCTCGATCACGATCGAGCTCGCTGCGGAGATCGTCACGAACGGCCGCGCCGCGAACCGCTTCCCGATGTCGAGCACTGGCGCGGGCTGGCGCCACGCCGCCCGTTCGACGGAGAGCCAGGCGCCGCGCAGGATGATCGATCCGTCGCCGATCGACATGAACCGAGGTCCGTAGAGCCACAGCGGCTTGTCGAGCGTGACGTTCTTGCCGAAGTCGTGGAACCGCCGGCGGTAGTACGGCACGACGAGGCGGCGGCGCAGGTAGACGCGGTACATCGGTTCCTGCGTCCAGAGGTTGCGCGTGCGCCGAAGGCTGTTGGTGATGCGCCTCGCGCGGCTGAGCAGCTCCGCGTTCTGTGCCAGCGGTGGCTCGTCATCCACGGCGCAAGCATAGGAGTGGCCATGGTCCCTCGGCGGGCACGGCCACCAACTAGCATCGCGCCATGCGAGACCACGAGTCACTGGTGATCGAGACCATCCGCGAGATGGTCGAGCGCCGTACCGGAACGACCGCCACCGTCACCCTTGACTCCGACATGATCGACGACCTCGAGATGGACTCGCTCGAGATCGCTGAGCTGTCCGCGGTCCTGGAGGAGGAGTACGGCGAAGACCCGTACACCGCAGGAACCCTCGCGCGGACTCCGCGCGAGGTGCTCGCCTTCTATCAGGCCACGAGCAGCAGCTGACGCCTGCGGGATCGGCGATGCTGCTTGATCTGCTCCGTGAGGGCGCGAAGCGAGACCCAGGCCGGCCGCTCGTCGTCACCGATGCGGGGTCGGTGACTGTCGGATCCACGGTCGCCATGGCCGAGGCGGTCGCCGGGCAGCTCGCGGGTCGGGGGATCCGGCGGCTCGGTTGCCTCGTCGACGACGTCGCGATCCTGATCGCGGTGATGTGCGGTGCCGCGGCTGCAGGAGCCGAGATCTGCGTCCTTCCGACGTATCTCGACAGCGAGGCTCTCGACGAGCTGGTCGGCTCGCTCGGCAACCCTCCTCTCGTCGTCGAGTCGGCACACCGACCGAAGGCCTCGCAGGTGCTGTCGGTTGAGGACCTCGTCGCGTCGCCCGCCGGCCCGCCGGCCGAGCCAACCGCGGACCCCGGCCTGCTCATCCTCACCACCGGTACGACCGGCAAGCCGAAGGCGACCCACCACCGCTGGTCGCGGCTGGTCGCCGGTGTCGCGCAGGACCGCAGCGCCGCGACCTGGCTGCTCACGTACAACACCAACCAGTTCGCCGGGATCCAGCTGTTGCTTCACGTGATCGTCAACGACGCGACGGTGGTGGTCCCGGCGTCGCGTCGCCCGAAAGACATCGTGGACGCGATCCGGCAGCACGGCGTCACGCACGTGAGTGGCACTCCGACGTTGTGGCGGCTGCTGCTGGGCCAGACGGAAGAGCCCGGGTCCCTGCCGCTTCGGCAGATCACCCTGGGCGGCGAGGTGGTCGGGGCGGACTTGCTGGCCCGGCTCCGCGACACCTTCCCGCAGGCCCGGATCACCCACATCTACGCCGGCACCGAGTTCGGATCGGTGATCGCGGTCAGCGACGGCCG